>JANOWJ010000142.1:0-12743 GCA_031417835.1 Saprospiraceae bacterium
TCCATCTTTTCGCCACTGCTGGCAAATTTTATGGGCTTGTTTACAGTGTATTTAATGGACAAGGCCGCACCACCTCTTGTGTCACCATCTAACTTGGTAAGCACCACACCACTAAAATCCAAACGCTCATTAAATGCAGCAGCTGTGTTCACTGCATCCTGTCCGGTCATACTATCAACCACAAATAAAATTTCCTGTGGGTTGATGGCCGCTTTAATATTAGCAACCTCGGTCATCATCACTTCATCAACTGCCAAACGGCCGGCGGTATCAATAATGATTACATTTTTATTTTTTGCTCTTGCTTCCTTGATGGCATTTTGTACAATGGAAACTGCATCTTTATTTTCTCTTTCGCTGTAAACGGGCACATCAATCTGTCCGCCTAAAACTTCCAACTGATCAATCGCCGCAGGGCGGTAAATATCTGCCGCCACCAACAAAGGCGATTTACCTTTTTTTGTTTTAAGATAGTTGGCCAGTTTACCGCTAAATGTTGTTTTACCACTACCCTGTAAACCTGCTACTAAAATAATTGCCGGGCTACCGCTGATATTAAATTCTGTTTCTGTTCCTCCCATCAGCTCGGTAAGTTCATCCTGTACAATTTTTATCATTTGCTGACCGGGATTAACCGCAAGCAATACTTTTTCGCCCAGTGCTTTTTCCTTAACCCTATCTGTAAACTCTTTGGCAATCTTATAATTTACATCTGCGGCTACTAATGATCGACGAATCTCTTTGATGGCGTCTGCTATATTAAGCTCAGTAATCTTATTTTCTCCTTTAAGAAATTTAAAGGCATTCTCAAGATTATCATGGATTGATTCAAACATGGTATTTACGTTTTAATTCGGCTTATTATTTTGGCAAAAATAGGCTAAATAAACTGAACCAGTTCGAGATATAAACGCAGTATAGGAGGATAACAAAATTAAAACTTTGACACAAGTGTGACGAGGTGTACCTTTAACAAACTTTAAATCTTGAATATAATGAAATCAATATTGACCTTTTTCTTGTTTCTTGCTATTGGCATAGGTTACCAATGCAAAAATGAAGTAAATGAGCCTATGACTCAAGCTAATTTAATGGCATTCGACCCGGAAGGATCTGATCCTGAAGCGATCCGCGTAGCGGATGATGTCATAGATGCCAGTGGTGGAGCTCAAGCATGGGATAGTTTAAAGGTCTTAAAATTTAATTTTTTTGGCAGAAGATGGCTGCTATGGGACAAAGAGCATGAAAAAGTAAGAATAGAAAATGTTTCCAATGATACCAAGCTGATCCTCGATCTCAAGACACGGACCGGAAAAGTATATAAAGATGGCAAAGAATGGACAGAACAAGACACGCTCAATAAATATCTGGAGTCAGCATATAAAATGTGGGTCAATGATGTTTATTGGTTAGTTGCCCCATTCAAATTCAAAGATGGGGGAGTGCATTTAAAATATCTTAAAGAAGATACCACCGCACTAGGTATTGAATCTGATGTGATTGAACTTACATTTGACAGTGTTGGGGTCACACCAGAAAATAAATATCACATTTGGGTAGGTAAAAACAGTAGTCTGGTAGCCCAATGGGCATATTATAAAAACAAAACAGACAGTACTGCAATGTTTGTAAACCCATGGGATGGGTATGTTCGATATGGCAATTTATTTATATCTAGTGATCGAGGATCAGGGCGTCAATTTTCTGGGATAAAATCACTGACCTCACTGCCGGAAAACACATTTAAAAATTTTGATCCGATAGACTTTGAGCGACTTCAATAAAAGTGATTCAAGTATAAGAAAATGAAAAAAAGATTGGTGATAAGGTATCTCCATTTTTGTGCATTGTGCGTGCTGACCATACAATGTAAGAATACTGGTGACGAAACCGCCAAGGGTTCATCTCCTGCTTTAGACAGCATATCGGTTGAAACGCAAAAAGATACAATACAAGAATTATTGGAGCAGTATGTCAGTGTGGAGCTTTCAACCGATCTTACCAATCTTACGGTCAATGAAAAATCGATGATACCCATCTTGATTGAAATAGCCCAAATCATGGATGGTATTTTTAAAAAAGAAGCATGCCCTGAATTAGATCGGTTATTAGATTCACTTAAAGATCCTCGGTATATTGCCTATGCCAAGATTAATTATGGTCCATGGGATCGGCTCAATGGCAATAAACCTTTTATAAATGGTATAGGTGCCAAGCCCGATGGTTCAGGATTTTATCCTCAAGATATGACTAAAATTGAGTTTGAAAAATCAACTCTTAAAGACAAGAAAAACCAATATTCTGTGCTTAGGAGAGACGAAAAGGGAAACCTTGTAAGTATACCGTATCACCTTTTTTTTCAAGAGGATATTAAGAAGGCCTCCGTATTACTGTTAAAAGCCGCCGCTTTAGCTGATGATCCTGGCTTAAAAAAATATCTAACACTCCGATCTGCTGCGCTTTTAAACGATGATTACCTGGCGAGTGATTTGGCTTGGATGGATATGAAAGACAATACCTTAGATCTGGTCGTCGGCCCTATCGAGACCTATGAAGATGGCCTTTATGGATATCGGTCTGCACATGAGGCCTTTATATTGGTCAAAGACCAAGAGTGGAGTAAAAGATTGAGTAAATATGCCGGTTTATTGCCGTCACTTCAGAAGGGGATTCCCGTCGACTTAAAGTATAAAAAGGAGGTGCCAGGCACCGCATCAGACTTGAATGCCTATGATGTCATATATTATGCAGGGGATGGTAATAGTGGTAGTAAAACAATTGCTATCAATTTGCCAAATGATGAGCGAGTCCAGGCTAAGAAAGGCACCCGAAGACTGCAACTTAAAAATGTGATTCACGCTAAATTTAATGTGATTCTAAAGGAGATATCCGATAAACTCATAACCTTAGAGCAAAGAAAATACATTAAAGGGGAGGCATTTTTTTCTAATGTCATGTTCCATGAAGTGGCACATGGTCTGGGTATTCAAAATACGATCAACAATAAAGGAACAGTGCGGACTGCGCTCAAAGAACATTATGCAGCGTTGGAAGAAGGCAAAGCAGATGTACTTGGTTTGTACATGATTCAACAACTACATAAACAAGGTGAAATTGAAGGAGAAATCAATGATTATATCGTAACTTTTGTTGCCAACATATTTAGATCGATACGCTTTGGGGCTTCAAGTGCCCATGGAAAAGCAAATTTGGTGCGTTTTAATTATTTCAAAGAAAAAGGGGAAATAGAACGTAAAATTGATGGCACTTATGCTGTTAATTTTGAAAAATTCAATGGAGCCACAGTTTCGTTGACACAACTGATCCTTAAGTTACAAGGAGATGGCGATTACGAAGCCCTTTCACAACTAATGGCAGAAAAATGCATCATGTCCGATGAGCTAAAAAAAGACCTTGCGGGTTTGGCTAGAGTTAATATTCCAATCGATCTTATATTCAATCAGGGGTTAAACGCCATGGGCTTATCAGGGCATTAAACATCTTGCTATAGCTATGTTTGTCTCACTGCCAAGGCTATTGATCTAGAGGATTCAGTGGACTTAATGTTTTATTAAAGTCTGGACAATTTAAGGCTACAGCACCATTTACATGTAATTTTATTAAATGAGGTTTTATCTATTTGCTTGATACTAACTTGCGAATACATTCAAAACTTAGAATATATCCACGCTTTGGTCCCGAAAAGTCGGGACTTTTTTTTTGGGCACTTGTTTAAACGGCCTATCTGAGCCGTAGAAAAGTTATCATAACAGTCCAGCATGGTAAAATAAATAAAATGTCTGTATATTCGACTAATATATGTCTGAAAAACCAACTAATATCGTCAAAGGTCGTGGAGCCCAATTTAATCCAACTAACCCCTTTAGTCATCTGATAAAAGATGAATCGTTTTCCCATACCTCAGATACTAAATTTTTAATTACACATGCTAAGACAATAGTCAATAAGGTGACCAGTCCAGATGTTCATATGCCTTACTCTATGAATCCTTATCAGGGGTGTGAGCACGGTTGTGTATATTGTTATGCGAGGAATACCCATCCCTACTGGGGTTATAGTGCGGGTTTGGATTTTGAGCAAACTGTATTAATCAAGCATGAGGCACCTTCATTGCTTCGCAAATTTTTAGATCGTAGACAATATGAATGCCAGCCTATCATGTTGTCCGGCAATACGGATTGTTATCAACCTGCCGAAAAAACATATCAATTGACTAGAAAATTGTTGGAAGTGTGTCTTGAATATAGACAGCCGGTGGGGATTATTACCAAAAATGCTTTGTTGCTTCGGGACATAGACATCTTAAAAGCTTTAGCTCAAGATAACTTGATTCAAGTGGTTATCTCTATTACTACATTGGATGAGACTTTGCGATTAAAATTAGAGCCTCGGACTTCGACGATCACCAAAAGGCTAGGGATTGTAACAGCGCTGAATGAGCAGCATATACCGGTCAGTGTGATGATGGCGCCATTGATCCCAGGGTTGACTGATCATGAAATATTTGATCTGGTGAAGATCAGTCAGCAAGCTGGGGCTTGGGATTTCTATTATACTATTTTGAGACTCAATGGTGATGTTGAAAAGATTTTTAAGGACTGGGCATTTAAAATGATTCCGGACCGAGCTCAGAAAGTATTGAATCAAACTGCGGAATGTCATGGTGGCACCGTGAGTGATAAACGCTTCACGACCCGCATGAAAGGCGAAGGAAAAATCGCTGAAATAATAAAAGACCAAGTATTATTAGCTAAGAAAAGGTATAATCTTCCTAACAAATTTAAAACTTCACTCGATTGTAGCAAATTTTGTAGGCCGGGCTCTCAACTCGGACTTTTTGATTGAATGGTGATTTTGCCATCCGATAGATTTATAAAATATTATACTACATACGTGCCCTTATTCCAAGCACTTATGTATTAATGGTAATACATTACTTTAACGTAATTCATGCTTTATATGTATTAAATATTAAATTATTACAATAATCACGCTAGTGTTATTTATTGATTTACAATAGAATACAGATATTTAAAATAAATATTAGATATTTTATTGATGTAATCTGATCAAATTCAGATCAATAGATATATTTACATTTAATATTAACTAAGCTATTTCAAAAAATAGGATCATGAAAAGAGCAATTAAAATTGGTATTTTTAGTCTGATGGGTTATTTTGCTTTGGGGCAATTGCCTGGTCCAACGGTACCCTCTCCTTGTCAGTTTACGTGCAATGACCATGTATATGTGTCCATGCCGTCAAACATCTGCTTTAAGTCTTTAGACTTGGAGGATGTACTCGAAAATTTCAGACGCGAAACAGATCAAAGTGTGACATGCGGCAACCCTTTAGATATAATCATAACCCATCCATTTGGGACCAATCAAAGTCTTTTAGGATACCAGGTTGACCAGTCTCATTTGGGCTATACCATGAGATATAGAGTATTTGAGCCATATTCTGGAAATGGTTGTTGGGGTTATCTCACCGTGCAAGACAAAGCAGGACCTCCGGTCCCTTGCAAGAATGCCACAGTCAGTTGTTTTCAGATCGCTGCGATCGATCAAGTCACTCGCGAAACAGTGGATGCTTGTTCGGACAAAGGAAGTAAAGTGATCACTCATTTAAAATGGCAGGACTATCGATGCGACAGCGTAAACACTATAGGTAGAGTCATTCGTACAGTTTTGGCTTCAGATATATGGGGTAACAGCAATACATGCAATGATACGTTGACGATCAGAAAAGATCAGCTGCAGGATGTATGCTGTGCCAGTCTTATCACCCTCCCATGTCGAATGTATTGTTTAAATGGAGAAAAGCTAATTAAAAATTATAATATCAGTGGTCCGATCAAAGTAGGAGACTTGACCAATTCTGCAAATTGGGACTTGGTAGAGTTTTCTCAAAACCCTTCAAGCGCAAATTATCCTACTCCAGAATTTTTATTAAAACTGCAAGGTAAAGATGATCCGTTGATCAAAATGGGATTCCCATTTCGATTAAAAGGCACAAAAGTATTATTTAACAATATAGTTTTACCTAACCGGGTCACTCTGTTGCCGGACCTAGCATATTCAGATGATTTTGCGTGTATCAATCCAGATAGTTTAGTTGTCCCATTTATTGGCGACTCGCTGTTGGATATTCGGGCGACGATCAAAGGTGGTGATATTGGGATTACATATGATCAGATTTCTGAGTTGAACAGCACAATTCGATATCAATTCTTCGAGGTTGCAAACCCTAATTATTGTCGAGAGATAGAAGGCAAGACCCCAATGTATCCCAATTTAGGTGGATTTTGTAAGTTGACAGTATCCTATAGAGATGAAATACTACCTATATGTGGAGCGGGCTTCAAAATACGTAGAGCCTGGACGATCGCAGATTGGTGCACTGGCAGAGATACCACTTGCATCCAATATATCAAGATTGAAGATCATGATGCTCCAAGTCCAGTTTTTGCAGGAAAGACTGGAGCTACAGGTCCATTTTCCTCGGCTGTACCCAGTTTAAAAGACACCGTGACTTATTTTAGAACAGTGAACCCTCATGATTGTTATTCGACATTCAATATCAACCCATTGAATGTATGGGATTGTAGCAAGGTAGATCAAACGTTTAATCTGACCTATATCGACCCTACAGACTCTGCCAAAGTGTTGGTCATCAATGATAAATTGAGCGCTAAAGGGTTGACAGTGAAACTTCCTTCTGGCAGACATACAGCTGTCATGCAATTCATAGACGCATGTTGGAATACGTGTAATTTTCCATTACTTATACTCATCGAAGATATCACTCCACCTAATCCGGTCTGCAATGAAATAACGCAAGCCACAGTGGATCCTGCGACTTGTTGGGCTCGCGTATATGCCAAAGATCTTGATAATGGAAGTAAGGATAATTGTTGTACCAACTTGCATTATGCAGTCGCCAGAATGGATTCACTAGAAGTCCATCGAAAGGCTTATTTGGATCATATCAAAAAAGTGTGCGGCTGGGATGAGTACATTAAACAAAAATTTTCAATAGATATCGTCGTAGAACAATTATTGAGTCTGTATGATTTTAAAGAATATATAGACCTCACCGAGTGTGGTGCTGACCAAATCATTCTAAGAGTTTACGACAATTGTAATACTGCCAAATATGATCCTCACATTACTTCATTGACTGCACATCAATGGTATGTAGCTCAAATATACGGGCTATACCCAATCAATTATACGGTGCAAGATCCCACTTTTTCCGGCCTTCGTGCTCTTGAAAGTCTGTTGAATTTTACAGATATCGGGTATTTAAATTTTTTCCGTAGGAATTTCATAAAACAGGCAGATTGTGCATTTTTCATCACAAGGAAAATGGCTGAATTGATTAGGGTAGCGATTCGCCAACATTTTCCGGCATCTACATCCTTGAGTAATGACCCTACTTTGGACTTATTAAATGAGCTATTTGATATTATCAGAGAAAGTCAAAATTTACAAGATTATCTCAGTACAGGGGCTTGCCTACCGGAGTTTAACATCAATTATAGCTTTAATCAAACTCAAATGAATCAGTTTTTGAGTGACCGGAATCATGCGGACGACATTACTGAAGCCGAAGCCCGATCTGGCTATGTTCCTTTTGTATTGGCCTTCTGCCAATCCATCAGCAATGATTGTATGATCAATATCTTAGTCGATGACAAAACCCCTCCGGTATGTGAGGATCCGCAAGATGTATATTGGTATTGTGATAATGTAGGTGGCAAAACTCCATTATTCTCAGTTGAATATGAATATGCTCAGACGACCTGTCTAGATCTGAGTTATTCAACTGAAAATTTTAAAGATTATAGTTGTCAAGACCAAAATAATATACCCTATTATGAAATCGAATGTGCCGTGGAGGATAATAATTTGGTTGACTATGTAGATCCTACAGGAAAAGTATTTGGCTGGTATGGTTGTAATATCTATGGTACGGTGGGTCACGTGGATGAACATGGCGATGCGATACCCGAATGTCCGATTTCGACCCAAAATGAATTTGTGCAACTCGATGAAACTCCAATAGCAGGCCTTAATAGTTGGGCCCCAATATATTGTCACAGTTGGTTATGCCTGGATCGATTTGATGCTGCGGGTAAAGTGGATGCGGCTACCGCATTTTTTAAGCCAGTATTGAGAAGTGCCGGAAGAGGCGAAGCTGTAGAAGCCAATCAATTTATTATATGGGATAATTGCTGGCTTGATACGACTTTGGTGACAAAAGATGAACGATTTGTAGATAAATGTGGAAATGGTTGGTTAAAACGAACATGGACTGCTAAGGACAAGTGTGGATCTACAGTGACCTGTGATCAAAAAATCATCACAAGCCACAGATCTGATTTTGAAATAACATTCCCGGGAGATAAGACCGTTGATTGTAATAATGTAGTGGATTTAACTCCGAGTCTGTCAGGTATCCCAATGGTGATGGATGATGAATGTGAATTGGTAGGGATCAATTATGAGGACGAAGTATTCACAGTGGTCCAAGATGCTTGTTACAAAATCGTGCGGACCTGGAAAGCAATAGATTGGTGTAGGTATGATCCTAATGCGCATGACCGAAATCCGGAAGTAATCGTAGATGATCGTTTAGTCGCTGATCCTGCTAATCGATATTGCGTATATCGCAACTTAAAGGATGATGGTGATGGTATAGTCACTTATACTCAAATCATTAAAGTGATCGATACTAAAATACCTGAAGTTGCTTCTTGTCCAAACGATACAGTTTGTATCTTAAATGGCTACAACGGTACCGGGCTAGAAGTCGATCCACTTTGTAAAGTTCCTTCTTATACCAGTGTTGATTTTGCGGGGACAGATAATTGTACAGCTGCTGGCTTATTAAGTTTTAGATGGGAGTTGGATCTGAATAATGATGGTAAAGATTTAATCAAAAGCGGGCCCAATCAAAAAAGGTTTACTTCCAACACCCTCACCGTAGGGACACATAAACTGATAGTCATCGCTGAAGATAATTGTGGCAATGAAGGAACGACTTCTTGTCTGATCACGGTACGGGATTGTAAGCGACCTACCCCGTATTGTTATAATGGTGTAGCGACGGTCATCATGCCTAGTGTTGGTAGTGTCACAGTGTGGGCTTCCGATTTGAATGCGGGGAGTTATGACAATTGTACCAAAAAGGATTCACTCCGATATAGTTTTGATGCTATTGGTACTGCCAGCAGGACCTTTACCTGTACCGACATCGCCAATGGCATTGCAGCATCCAATGAAGTCGATATTTATGTATGGGATAAAGCAGGCAATGTAGATGTATGTAGGACCTACCTATCGATACAGGACGGCTCAGGTAATTTTTGTCCAGATCCACCTGGAGTGGCTGCCGCGGCCGTGATTGGTACCATTACGACAGAACGTGCAGAACCAGTAGAACATGTCACCCTCACATCTAAATCCAACTCTTTAAGCACTTCCTACAATACAGATGCTAAAGGAACATACGCTTTTGAAGGTTTGAAAATCAACAGCGATATTTCAATTGTGCCAAAGCGAGAAGATAATGTGCTTAATGGGGTTAGTACATTAGATTTGGTCTTGATCCAAAAGCATATATTAGGTCTGGAGCGGCTTACAAGTCCATATAAAATAATAGCTGCAGATGTAGATAAGAATGATGCGATCACTGTATTTGATTTAGTAGAATTAAGAAAATTGATTCTCACGCTCTATGATCAATTTCCGAATAATACTTCATGGAGATTTGTTCCAAAATCTTATCAGTTTAATTCTTTGGATGTCCCTTGGGGATTTGTAGAATCAATGGAATTTTCAAAATTGAGTACAACAGAAATCAACAAAGATTTTGTAGGTATTAAAATTGGGGATATCAATGGTTCGGTTGTGCCTCATAGCTTGAGCGGTCAAGAGTCTCGATCTCCCGGTCATTTGTTGAGATTTGTTGCTGAAGATCGATTACTCAAAACTGGTGAAGAAGCCGTGATTGAATTTACTGCTGAAAATTTTAATAATATATCGGGATACCAGTTTACTCTAAAAGTACAAGATCTGGAAGTCAAATCTATACTCCCGGGAAAACTCAATCTTACTGAATCAAATTTCGGAAGGAGAAGGTTGAACGAAGGATTTATTACCTCGTCTTGGAATGATGCGACAGGTTCAGATCAAGGCATCACCGTAGCTAAGAATGAAGTACTCTTTAGCATTAAAGTCAGAGCAATAAAAGATCTATTGTTAAGCGATCACCTTGCAATTAACTCCAAATACACTAGAGCAGAGGCATACGACGGCCATAACATCTTGGATATTGGATTAGAAGTAGGTTATAAATCGATGAATGGCTATACTTTACACCAAAACACCCCTAATCCATTCAAGACATCGACGATAATCAGCTTTGAACTGGCAAAAGCTGAAAAAATCAGCTTGAAGGTGACCGATGTGACTGGAAAAATAGTACGGACATTTAATGCTGAGGGTCTTAAAGGGTATAACCAGCTTACAATAAACCGAATGGATCTGGTAGGGTCTGGAGTGTTTTATTATACCCTAGAGACAGATAATTTCACTGCTAGCAAGAAATTGATACTAATAGAATAAATGAACTGTAATATTTAATAAAACCGACGACCATTTTTTACTATAAAAAGCCCTTTTTGGAATCATAAAGGGCTTTTTTATGTCACCTAGGTTCTCTCAAATTTAGGATACACCGGTTCGACTATCTTAATCCTACCTGAAAAGCGATAATATCATCGATGGTCTCGCGTCGTCTGATGATCTGATCGTCCCCATTTGATCGAAGATATACCTCAGCTGGCCTAGGTCTGGAATTGTATGAGGATGCCATAGAATAACAATAAGCTCCTGCATTATTAAAACAGAGGATGTCACCCAATCTGATTTCTGCGACCGCACGATGCGATGCAAACGTATCTGTCTCACAGATATTTCCGACGATATCATACGATACTAGGGGACCATTAGGGTTAGTCAGGTTTTGAATACTATGGAATGCTCCATAAAACATAGGTCTGATCAGATGATTAAATCCACTGTCCACTCCAGCAAACGTAATTCCGCCATTTACTTTTATCCCCGTACAAGTCACTAGAAACCTACCAGCTTCACTCACTAAATATTTGCCAGGCTCAAATATGAGTTTCAATTCTTTACCATAATCTGAACAAAAGGCAATAAATCGAGCTGAGATCAGACTGCCAAAGGCGTCGATATTTGTCTCCTTATCTCCATCAAAATATGGTACTTTAAATCCACTACCTAGATCAATATATTCTAGATTTTTGAAGTTGGGTGCCACTTTGAGTAAAACTTCGACGGCTTCCATAAATTGGCTGATTTCGAGGATATCACTTCCACTATGGATATGAAGACCATTTACTTTCAGGCCACTATTTATAATAAGTTGTTCCAGATAAGGTAGATGTTCTAATCCGATTCCGAATTTTGCCTTTGCATGACCGACTGAAGTCTTCTCATAAGCACCGGCCATGACAGAAGGATTGATTCTAAGTCCTATGGGTTGCTCGGGATGTTTTTCTACAAGCCACTCCAAAATTTGAAGGTTATCTATTGAGATTTGTACTCCTGCAGCAATGGCATACGATATCTCTTCTGTAGATGAAAACGTGGGCGTGAATCTAATAGTAGAAGGGGAGAATCCTGCTTTGAGGGCTAATATGAGCTCACCCTGAGAGACACAATCAATCCCTAGCCCTTGATACTTGATCGTCTCTAATAAAGTCAAATTGCTATTAGCTTTCATAGCATAACAAAATAGCACATTACGGTATGAAACAGCATTTTTTAATTTATTTATTTGGTTAATTATGACATTCTCGTCATATATATACAGGGGAGATCCATATTTTTCAATTAAATTCTTCATCTTTTTTGTATCATTTTGTAGAATATGCGGGCAAAATAATCATCCAGTCTTGAATTCAATAAAAATAATTTATTTGTATTCCTTCCCAAAAGTTAACTTTTAATTAACTTTTTCAACTTAGTAAAAGCAAGTTTTTATATATTGGCGGGCCAGGAGGGGATAATTAGATAGATTTTAAGTCATTTTTTGAATTTTTTGACGGTCCTCCTTGTTTGATATCTATACGTTGCTATTGTGACAGACGAAGAGGATTTAATACTAAGAGAGATAAAAATCTACTACCTGTAGTTTCATTTGATTGGTTTAGGCAGGGCCAATTAAATCTATTTATTTACCAAAATTGCTAAGGGCTTTGAGGATATCAAAGCCTTTTTTTATTGTTCTGAGAGGTTATTTGCAATTTATGAAGATTGGCTGTAGCGTCACTTGATTGCTTTTATTGCCTTTTCGATCTTCAATGTATAACTTATAGGTGACGGTATCTACAGTAGCTTTTGCTGGTATAGCACAGGGATCAGCATTGGAATAATAACAACAGACATTATTAAGGGTATTATGAAGAATAGTGATGGTGCCTGCGACTCCATTAGCGATGCCTTTCTGCGGGATTACAGGCATGCTGTAGGTGACCACTTGATTATCCCGATCATCTATCATAAAGATGTTCGCTTTATTCGTTTGGTCACCGATATCGCCATCCCCGTCGGTGAACATAATCTTGATGTATAAAGAATCATCCTTCAGGCGACCTTGATCTATGATATTTTTGTTGATTCC
>JANOWJ010000143.1:0-2366 GCA_031417835.1 Saprospiraceae bacterium
CTAATTTCAAGTGTGTGAAGTCCTTCTCGCAGGTTAACAGAATTATAACCTCTAATTCTTTTAAGGTTAACAATGTGTTGAAAGTTCCAACTAACTAATACGTCAGCAGTATTCAATGTCGCTAAAGCAATATGTCGACAGTCAGCTCTGCTTGTTTCTCCAACAACTTTCTCGTCAATATACATTTCGGCTAATTCAATAGCCTCCTTGGTCAGTTTTACTAATTCTAATTGATTAGTCGGAAGAGTCCTAAAGAAGTCCTTTACTTGTCCAGGTGCATTAATTAGTTCTTCTTCAAGTAATTCGGAAATTATTAATCTAATTTCTCCCCGAAATGCTTTGTCAAAAAACATCTTTGTAAAGACGTCAAATTCGCTATCGTAAATCCCTCCAACCACTGAAGTGTCAATATAAATCCTTTGAATCATCTCCCAATTTACGCTTTTTAAATTACTCCTAAATCGTCAAACGGCCTTGCCCACAACGTGCGTGTATGAAACGTAGCGCGGTTTAGGAGCTAAAGCCAAATGACGAAGGAATGGCTTTAGCGACCTGCTCCGTTCTGTCCCACGTGTTTGAACGAAATTAAGAAACGAAAACTACAATGCAACACCGAACCAGCGCTATGTTTTATACACTCTGTTGTGTGTAGTTTTTTTTATGTCCTCAATCTATATTGTAGTCCGAATCTAAAGTATCTCGAATAAATCTTGCCGTCTACCGATTCGTTGTCTTTCGCGTAGTTACTTAATCCATGTGAGTAACTAATTGAGAGTCCCAATTTTTTGTAAAAACTCGTTATCCCAATTCGAGGTCTGAAATCAAGAATGGTCTTGTCAATATCAAATCTAACTATTGGACTATCACCTCTGGAGTTTAATAGATTCAGTTTAGCTTGACTTTTCAAACCAATGCCAAGGTCTGTCCCAATAACAATGTCAAAAGTCACTTTACTCTTAACGATTCTGTGTCCAACGTAAGGATTTAAATTAATAAACTGGTTGGTAAGAGTCGCAAAACATTCTGAAGTAACCCAAGGATAAACGGGCTCTTCACTCCAGACGTCTTTTAAATTCACTTTACTTGATAATGATTCATATCCAATGCCAAGTCCATAAATGAATTTATTGTCAGTAATTTTTTGAAATTGACTGGAAACACCAAACGAAAAGCTCGGAGTCCGACCATATGGGTTCTTAACCGAGTAAGGCGGATATGAAATATCTGTGCTTGTCGACCTTGTGGATTGTCCACCGTAGAAAAATGCTCCCGAGTTTATCTGCATGGAAAATTCCATGTCCTGACTTAAAGTGTAATTTGTCACAGATGTCGTTAATGTCAACAAAAATAGTATAAAGTGTTTTTTCATATCGTTCTCAGTTCTCCCTCGTCCCAAAAAAAATTACACACAACGACCTGTATATAAGAAGTGGCGCTGAGCAAAAATAAAAAAAATATCCTCCTTATCAGCGCCATTTCTTATATACAATGTTGCCGGCTGGCCACCTTACTTAATTATTGTCAACAAGTCAAAGCTTAATGGATAATTCCAAATGTCCACCGAGTCCAAGTTCGATTATCTTTTGAAGTGTCGAGATTCGTGCTTCTTTGATATTATTCTCAATCTTTGAAATATATGATTTCGTTGTCCCAACTTTCTCCGCAAGCTCTTCTTGAGTCAATCCCTTTTCAAGTCGAGCTTCATGCAGAAGGACTCCGATTTTAAAGTTCTCATAACCTGCTTCAAGCTTGTCACGTTTGACTGTTCCTTTTTTTCCGTAATGCTTGTCCTTAAATTGGTCAAGTGATGTGATGTTACTTTTTTTGGTTTTCATACTCTTCCTTAATTTTAAGTGCTTTCTCAATTTCCTTTTTGGGCGTCTTTTGTGTTTTCTTTTGAAATCCATTGGCTAAAACGACCAACTGTCCTTGGTCGAAGAAACAGAATATTCGAAAAATGTCGCTTCCCTGTTGAATACGGATTTCAAACAGTCCGTCCGTGTTCTCAAGATGCTTCAAATAGGTTTCAGGAACTCTTTGCAGTTCTTCAATTAAATCAAAAGTCCAGATAATTTTATCCTTTACCTTTTGCTTTTGTTCGCTGAAGAAGTCGTCAAAATAGCTTTTATAGAAAATAATCGTCCGATGTTTCTTCTTATTGTCCACGTGGCAAATATAAGAAAAGTTGTCCGAAAGTGAAACTTTAAAAAATGTCCTTTTTGCCGAATCTTAATCGGTTTCAACGTCCCTGTCCACGGAGATGGGTGGCTTGCCGGCAACGTTTGTGTATAAAACGTAGCGCGGAATAGGAGCTAAAGCCAAATGACGAAGGAATGGCTTTAGCGACCTGCTGCGTTTTGTCCCAC
>JANOWJ010000144.1:0-39698 GCA_031417835.1 Saprospiraceae bacterium
TCCCATTCTTCGTATCCCTAGAATGGCACATATCCCATAGATTAATTTGTTGGTATATGCATTCCATGTCTCCTTTTGTTTATTGTAAATATGATTATTCATCGGATCTGAAGGGTTAAACATAGGAAAAATAACACCTTCTTTTGGAAATCCATGTTTTTTTAGAATTGTAATGGCTGGGACAGATAATCTATTGGAAATTTTATTCCTGGTCTTTACTTCCTTCATGACCAATCTGTACGAGTCATTCCCATCTGAGACTATTTTGGTACTGTCTAAAAAGAAAATATCTGAAAATCTCAGTCCCGTATATACTCCGAAGCAATACAGGTCTTTGGCAAGACTTTCCTGCCGTGATAAAGGTTTGTATTGTGTCAGGCCTTTAAACTCTTCTAAGGTCAAATATTGCGGTATTTTGGATTCTTGTTTGTTCCTTATACCATCCAAAGGATTCGATTTCAGGTATTTTTCTGCTACGGCTTTATTCAGGATCGTCTTAAGTACTTTTTTCCTGGTCCAAATCGTACCTGGTTCATTACCCATTTTCTTTAGGTAGACCTCAAATTTTTCTACCCATTTATGATCTATTTTATCCAACCTTATTTGTGGATCAAAATCTTGTAATCGTATCTTTAGAGCATTGTATGTTTTTAAAGTACCGTAGGACCAGCTGCTATCAGCAATTGTCTGTACCAGGTAGTCTAGAAGTTTTAAACTTTTGTACCCAGAATCTTTTCCTATAATTTCGGAGGATAATAGTACTACATCAACTGGTTCTTGGTTATTGAGCTTTTGATTTACCGCTGCGTTGAACCTTGTAATCACATCTTGGATTCTTAGATTAGGCATCTTGTCTCCACGTACTTCATTTTTAAGTGGATTCCACCTGTCAGCGTTTATCTTGGCAATGGTCCATTCCTTTTTCAAGTCTTTATACCTGAATTCTATTCTAAGTGGTACGCCGCGTTTACCAACTGCGTTTATTCTAATGATGGGTCTTGCATACATTTGATCACAAAGGTAATGTCGACAATTTGAAATTTGTCGACTATTTGTCGACCAAATGTTAACCAAATACGAACTTTTTTGAACAAATATAAAACTAATATATTTATAATATATTAATATACAGTTATATATGATTATTATTGTTTAGGTGTGTTTATTCATTCGAGTCCCGCCTTCGGCACTTTTTAGAGTTTCAAATCATCTGTTACATGCTAATGGAATC
The DNA here is from genome assembly GCA_031417835.1 of Saprospiraceae bacterium. GTDB lineage: Bacteria > Bacteroidota > Bacteroidia > Chitinophagales > Saprospiraceae > JADJLQ01. The sequence goes on from JANOWJ010000144.1 coordinate 1,232, forward strand.
ATCAGCGAAATATAACATTTCTCAAATCATAGATGATATTGTTGTAAAAGATGTCATGATTTATTTAAACCCTACCACCTCACCTTTTAGTCTTTCCCAAATATTCATTATTCGGTCCATACACTCTAGCCACAAAAGGTCCACTCATAAACTTATAGGGGTCGATCTGACTCTGATGGATCACTCCTTTCCAATTTTCTTCATATAGAAGTCTGACTACCTCCGCCATGGGTGCAGCCGTAGTAGCCTGAATGGCCTTGAGTCGGACCGGGCCCCATTGCACTTGATCGATCCAATATGATTTTTCATTGAGCCATAGGGTATTGTTTTTGTCCCGGCCTTGTGCGGCAGAATAGATCACCACAAAATCTTCTTCTACCATCGGGATATTTTCGAGCATGATGCGTTGCAATTCTTCGATCTTATCCCTGCTCTGTGGAATGGTCGAAGCAGCTATCTTGACCCAATCGTAATGGCCCGGATATCTCAAGGTCTTGTAGTCGACCTCCGGCACTTTGCCACTAAAATAATCGGGAAGATCAGCTGCCCCTCCTGATGTAAGATCAGCTTCGAAATGAACTCCGTCGATGATCAATTTTTCTCGAGCTGAAAGTGCTGGCACCGTCGTTTTTTGGCCATTGCGAACGACAATACAATCTTCCAGATATTCTGTGGCCACACCTACCGGACTCCAGGTAAATCCATAAAAATGAGGTGACTTACAGTTTAGTGGCAGCGCCCCTACCCTCATAATCACACTATCAGCTTTTTCGACAGGAAATTCTTTAAATAGATCGAGATACAATCGATGGGCTAGGATATTAATAAAACCTGGCGCCAGGCCGGTTTGTAGGACGAATGCAGTCTTAGCATCCCTGGCCAAATCCACAATCTCTTCGGTTTCTTTTACATATTCTGTGAGGTTGACATAATGCAGATTAAATTGTTTTGCCAGTCTGGCGATGCGCGGAGCCTGGGTGCCTGGCAGACAATCTAAAACGATTTGACAAGATTGCAAGATGTCGTCCATCTGTGCCGAAGATCCAGAAGTGGGCATCTGAAGGATTTGCACTGCCTCGGCAGCTTCTGATCCAGACCGGATCCATCGCAGTGCGTGTTCAGCTGCGCCAAGGTTAATATCACCCAGTGTGATACCTAACTGGTCTTTAAAATAATCACACAACATCAAGGCCACTGCCCGACCGATGCCGCCTGCGCCAGCTATAAAAATATTTTTAGATGTGGTCATAATGTATCGAATTTTAGCTTACAACAAATCTATGGAGAATAAAAAGAATAACCCGGAAGGTATAAAAAGGGCCGTGGTAGATGGTACTATTAAAAACTTATATTCAATAGGGATATTGAGCTTCTCCATATGAATGGTATTCTGGCATATGTGCTTCGCAAAGGTTGGGCTTCTCCGAAGCCGTGATAGCATTGTCTTTCGTCTTTACAAAGGTTGGGCTTCTCCGAAGCTATGATACTCTAGCTTTGCGTCGTACTCTTGTCTTTAGGTTTTACAGGTAGGGCTTCTCTTAAGCCGTGATACTCTTGGCTTTGGGTTTTACAAAGGTTGAGCTTCTCTGAAGCGTTATACGCTTGAATTTGGTATTTACGAAGGTTAGGCTTTTCCGAAGCTATGAAAGCCTAGTTTTTAGTCCCGACAAATACACCATCTTTAAAGACGAAGAAAGTATATGATTAAGGCTGCTGTACCGCTACGAAACGCAAGCTTTCCCCCTTCGGAGGTGGCAGGAGGTGGAATTGCCTTACCATGTTTAGGAAATCTTAGATATAAATGAAATGTGTGGAGCACTGGAAATCAGGCAAGACCCTATCAAGCCTGGGGTTTAAAATCTACATTTTCACAAACCTAAACAAAGTTAGAAATCAATATAAGAGGCTCCTGATCTGAATGCGAAAAGCTATTTTTACAACTTATCTAAATTGTATTATGATCGCGATCGATGTATTAAAATCCCTACAGTCAAAATTGAAAGGCGAGGTGTATTGGGATGATATGCATAAAGCGATCTATGCTACAGACGCTTCAGTATATCGCAAGATACCGGCGGCCGTCATCCACCCCAGAGATGCGGACGACATAAAGTTGGTAGTAGCTTTTGCAACCCAACATCATACCAGCATCATACCACGCACTGCAGGTACCTCGCTGGCCGGGCAATGTGTCGGCGAAGGCATCGTCCTGGATACTTCAAGATATATGAATAGGATCCTTGAAATCAATACTGACGAAAAGTGGGTCCGTGTACAACCCGGTGTAGTCCGGGATCAGCTCAATCAAATATTAGCTAAAGAAAATTTGTTTTTTCCACCGGAGACGGCCACTGCCAGCAGAGCTATGATAGGTGGTATGGTCGGTAACAATTCGTGTGGCGCTAACTCTATCGTCTACGGATCTACCAGGGATTATGTGACTGCATTAAATGTCATTCTTAGTGATGGTACGGAGGTAGTTATCCAACCACACGCATTAAACGTTAAACCTGCTCACAATACATTGCTCCATCACGTGACCAATACCCTGCTTCATGAATTAGAATCTGGAGAAATATGCCACGAGATTAGAACAGAATATCCAAAAAAATCTATTCACAGACGCAATACTGGCTATGCCGTGGATCTTGTGCTGGATGGTGTAGAACAAGGTCTCTTTGATCTTACCAAATTGATCTGTGGGTCCGAAGGCACTCTGGCTATCACCACGGAGATCACCCTGAGGCTGGTGGATCCTCCTCCAAGGCACTCCGTGATGATATGCCCACATTTTGCAAGTATCGATGACTGTATGGCTGCCGTATTGATCGTCATGCGACACGCGCCCTATACGTGCGAGATGATGGATCGGGTGATTTTACAATGTACGGAAGGTCATGAAGTGTTTAGACAATACAAATTTTTTGTAGTCGGGGATCCTGCAGCATTATTGATGATAGAATTTAGAGATGATGATGTAGGGATCGCTAGAAATAAAATAAAGGCTGTGGAGCAAGATCTTAGAATGGCGGGTTTAGGCTATGCCTACCCAATGATAGCGCAACAAGACATTAAAAAAATATGGGATTTGCGGCGAGCCGGATTGGGACTACTAGCCAATATGGAAGGCGATAAAAAAGCGATTGAATGTATCGAAGATACCGCAGTGGCTTTGGAAGATCTACCGGAATATATCAAAGCGTTTACTAAAATGATGGATGGTTATGGGCAAAAACCATTGTATTATGCACATGCAGGTGCTGGTGAATTGCATTTGAGGCCAGTCCTTAACATGCATGATGTTGATGATCGAAAAGCTTTTAGATCCATCTGCATCGAAAGTGCAAAACTGGTGAAAAAATTTGGCGGGTCGCTGAGCGGTGAACATGGGGATGGAAGATTGCGCGGCGAATTGATCCCTTTAGTGCTTGGGCAAAAAAATTATGAATTGCTCAAACGAATAAAAGCCGCTTGGGATCCTAAGAATATATTTAATCCCGGCAAAATAGTAGATGCGCCGAAACTGGATGAAGATATCAGACATGATCATGAAATAAAACATGACCATACAATAGATACGGTGCTGGATTTTGATGGTGTGGGTGGTTTTTATCAGGCAGCATCTCGTTGTTCGGGTAGTGCCGATTGTCGCAAACCGGCGAGTCTGGGCGGCACCATGTGTCCAAGTTTTATGGCAACACAAGATGAAAAAGATACCACACGAGCTAGAGCCAATGCTTTGAGAGAATTTTATAGCAGGCAAGATCTAGCCTCTATCCAGGATATGGAGGAAGTCAAAGAAATCCTTGACCTATGTCTCTCCTGCAAAGGCTGTCATAATGAGTGCCCTTCCAATGTGGATATGACCCTGCTTAAGTCAGAATTTATGCACCAATATCGATTGAAAAATGGGCTAGCCCTGCGCTCTCGATTGTTTGGAGAAATAGATCGTATCAATCAATGGGCCAGTAGGGTTCCGAAGTTGAGCAATTGGGGGCAAAATCTAAAGGCCGTAAAATTATTGTTGGGTATCCATACCAATCGTTCCTTGCCCAAGCTGCATGCGTACACGCTGAGACAATGGACCTCTCAATTTAAATCCACAAGCTCAACGGACAAACAAAAAATTTTATTTTTTATAGACGAATTTACGAATCACTATGATGTACTGCTCGGCATCAAGGCTATAAAATTTTTAGATAAATTAGGCTATCAAATTCACTTTACGGATCATAAATCAAGCGGTAGAGCCTTATTGTCCAAAGGCATGCTACCGGAAGCGCAAAAATTGGCTTCTCATAATGTCAATGTTATCCTTCCGTGGATAAATGATCATGTGTTGGTCGGGCTGGAGCCGTCGGCCATACTCAGTTTTAAAGACGAATATCCAAAACTGTTGCGAGGTAAGGATCGGGATCATGCAACCGATATAGCTCATCGTACCTACACCATAGAAGAATTCTTATATCGTGAAATCCAGTCCGGACAGATCACCTCCGAATTATTTGATAACACCCCAAGAGAAATTATAATCCATGGACATTGTCATCAAAAAGCGTTATCCAATGTAAATCATAGTTCTTTTGTTTTAGGATTACCCTCTGGCCACATGGTATCCACGATTGCAAGCGGCTGCTGTGGTATGGCGGGCAGCTTTGGTTATGAAGCTGAACATTATGACCTCAGTATGAAGATCGGGGAGTTAGTATTGTTTCCGGCAGTGCGACAAGCTAACGACCACGTAAGAATAGTGGCGGCGGGCACCAGCTGCAGACATCAAATAGCCGATGGCACAAAAAAACAAGCTATACATCCTATCGATATATTATGGGAAGCAATCCTGTGATTGAGTATTTTTATTATTGAAGACTTTGGGCAGCACCTGCGCGTCGGTCTAAATCTTCCTTTAATTGCCTTTTAAAATCAGATATAGAGTCAAATTCTTTTCGCCATGAAATACCACCACCAATCCGATCCTTTAATTGACCTTGACTGATGTCATCTTTGCGCGCATATGCTTTGATTTTTAATCTGCGATCTTTAGTAAGTGAATACTCCACTTCAAAATGCGGTGTAATCAATCGATCAAAAAGAGTGCTATTGACAAAATTGGCCCCGACACCCACGCTCAAACGGTCTTGAAAAAACTTTGGGCCAAGATTAATATTTAATTCATCAAATACCGAAACGTTGTTGATATCTACTGCATTGTTATTGTTATAATAGTTTACATCAAAATCAAAACCGGATATCACATCATTATCTGCGACCAATTCTTTCAATGCATTTTCTACCAGTAAAGAAAGCTGGCTGCTCAAAAATTGGGAAAGATTATTGATGGTAGATCCTATGACTCCACTCGACGCTACCAATTGATTAGGAGGCAAAAAACTACCCCATACCATGAGCCCGAGGATCTGCTGATTGAGTGCATTTTGATCCGATTTAAGCAGACTAAGTTTACTATCGACTGCGCTTCGCAAATTGCCGGTGAGATTAGGGATTTCGAGATTAAATGATATTTCAGGCTTAGCTAATTCTCCAAATAAATGCATACTTAGATCTACAGAGGATTGTGCACGCAATTCTGAACTTTGTAAGCTGTTTTCATACTCAGGCAAAAGATTGATCAAGCTCGATGTCAATCCTTTATATTCTGCATCTAGACTAATTTCAGCACCTAGCGGATCCCCATCCCACCTGATCGTGCCCCCTTGTTTGATAGCGAATGGTTTATTAAATACTCTCAGCAAGGTAAATAGATATTCTCCCTGGACGACTTCGTAGTTACCAAACATGGTCATCTCACCATTGCGATCAAAACGCATTTGGATATCTCCATTGCCTCGACCTTTCAAGATATCACCAAGCTTTTCATCAAATATTAAGGCTATTTCGGCATTATCGTTAATCGTAAGATCTATACCAACAGAGATACCTTTAGCCGCAAGGATACGTTTGGGTTTAATCGATTCCCCTGCTGTATTCTGTACTTTCGGCCGATATTGTACGATACGGTCTTTTGTGGTGACCGTAGCCTGACTGATAGGAATATTTAATTCCGTAGGCCTTGCAGTAGTGCCCTTTACATCGATATCTATGCGATTGAATGGGCCTACGAATTTGGCTACGATATTACCAATCATAGTACCATAATAATCTGGGTTTTCGTCTTTTGTCGTCTTCAATACTAAAAATCTATTGGATGAAATACCCGCATTGATTCTGAAGGCACCAAATCGATCATGGAGAAACCCTCCAGTGATGGACGCTGTATTGCCTAGTTCGTCTTTGAGTGACACCCCGGTGGCATCGATCTTTCCGTTTGAGATCTGGACTGGTTGATTGCCGATTTGATAGTTGGTACCTAAATAATTAATTTTCAGACTACCATTCTTTATTTGAATCTTACCAGCAAAATCAGCCTTATCGTTGATCTTTTTGATAAGAAGTGATCCAATGATGGTGCCTTGGGTATTATCAATGATATCATCAATCAAAAACTCAAATATTCTCAATGGATAGTCTTTAAATAAAAATTTGAATTGATAATTGTTTTTATTTCCTCCAGAGAATTTACCGGAAACATCATAAAAGCCTTCACCCATCAATTGATTATTGCCATCGAGTAAGGCCATACTCATATTGATCGGCTGATCTAAATTAGGCGTATGTGCATTTAGATCCAGCAATCCGAAGAACGAGTCATTGATCATCAAAGAATCAACTTGACCAGATACTTTTAATCCTTTTAACGCAAATAAATTATCTACCTCTGCATTCAAATTTAACTTTCCTTTTAAGATCCATCCCCTTAGTTTGAGCAGGTGATTGGCAAATCCTATATCTAATTGATTGATATCTACTTTCAAGCCTTGATTATTCACGCTTGTAAATTCTATTTTTTCATTACCATTTACAAATCGCAGATTTTTAGTTTGGAGAAAACCGGGTCTAAACACGATTTCATTATTGGGTAAAATATCCCATTTTCGATCTAAAAAAGAAACTTGCGAGGTCGCAAATTGCAAGTACCAGGTCGAATCCACAAGGCGCATAGTCCCATTGAGTGCCACATTATTGACCAGGTTAGTCACTTTTGGAGTCGTGATAGAAAAATTCATTTTATTGCTGGATAGGTCCGCTGTAAGTACCATATGTGGCATGTGAAAATCACCTTTGGTCGTAGAGTCGGTATAACTAGAAGTATAGGCTATCGCACCCTTGGCTTCAAATCGTCCGACAGAGTTGTAAAGCTTCAAATCATTGATTTGAAGATCAGGTATGTTCCAATTCGCCAATACATATTTCCCTCGATCCTGTATCGCTCCTTCAATACGAAAAGGGTTTTGTGCCGAAATTTTTTGATTGATTAAAGTACTGATGGCATTGATATCCTTTACTTGGAAATTGAATTGGTAATTTTGTTTAGTGGTAGTATCCACTTTAACTTTAACTCCTTTGTTGAGGTTGAAACTGGTTACAAACTCGGGAAATTGGCTCATCAATTGATTTTTTAAAGACGGCCATATTTCTTTAATCGTATAGATACCCTTGATTTCACCATCAAGCCAATCCGATTGAATAACCATTTTTTGAATATCACTGCCCAAAGAGCTGGCCTCAAGATGTAGACTTTTTAAAACTACGAGTTGCGAATCTTTTACAATTTTAATATTGCTTAGATTGACCCGTCCTATTAGCTCCTCTATTCTTCTTCCTTGGATAGCCAGATCAACATCACCGGATAACTTCAGCGGAAACTTCGTCAAATTCAACATGGCGAGATCCAATTGGCGCACCCTCGCAACAAAATCATAGGATGGTATCTGCTGCGTAAAGTCAAGTTTACCATTAAAGTCTAAATCTGCATGGGGATCATTGATCACCAGTGACCCATCCAGGAGTTTTTGATTGAGCTGACCTTGATACACTGCGTTCGAATAGGTATAACCTTTATATTCTAATTTTTTTATAGTAGCTTGGAGTTTAGCGGATGCATTATTTGCTTCGAGCCCTATACCTTCAGTGACTATAGCTTTAAGTGAGACTTTACCCAATGCTTCTACTCCACTCCATCGTTGAAGGTCAAAATCATTCAATTCGATTTCCCCACTATATCTAGCCCGATCCAATCCATTTTTAGTATTTAATCGCATATCTAATTTAGAAGCTCCTAAGTCCGTATTCAAAATGCCATAGGCTACAAAATCTTTAAAAGATCCATCAAAATTTCCTCTAAACCGAATAGTACCTAGACGCTCGAAGTTTTTAAGCCTCCCAAGTCCCTGTACTATTTCTTTTAATATCGTAGAGCTGGCAGCTAGATTATTTATACGCAAGGTTAAAAATAGTTCTTCGGGCTTGGTAAGATTGATTGCTTCTATTTTACCCACAAACTGAATGCCTTGCCCAAGGCTTAGTTTGATACCACCACTTTTCAAGTCATTGAGCGAACCGGAGATCCTTCCATCGATCGACAAATGCTCTTGCTGGTGACTTTTGAGGAAAGTATTTTTTTGCAACCCCGGAAAAAAATACATGAGCTCATTTAAAGATAGAATAGAATTATCCAGCCTAAGGTCCATGCCGACAAGATCCTCAAATCGATTAAAATCGTCAAACGAATTATACGATAATACAATGGTGTCCGCGATCCTACTCGATACGGTCTTTAAATCGAAATCAATTAATTGAATCGATTTATCACTGACTACAATGTGGCTAGCTTTAAAATCATGAATACCTTGGTGTTCACTATTGACGACTTGCAGTTGGTGCACACCCATTTTCAATTGGCCCTTTTCCAATTTTAAATTGTCCAGGCCTACCTGGATATCTTGAATATTCTTTAACCATGTATCTAAGTTAGAAGTTGGGGGGGGCCCCTGCATCGAAAATGTGCCATTGATGATGTCGAGCTGGTCTATATATAAGACGCGCGTCGTGTCGGTCAAAGGATATAAGCCACCGACTTCATTTGGCGTAGCCTGGTTAGCTTTTAATGTCTTTTGATAAAAGGAGATGATGGGTCGATCAAGCCGTATGCCTTTGAAGTCGTAGATTTTTTTGTCTAATTGTAACTGGTTGACTTCGATCAAACCAGAAGCCAAGTAAAGCGATGTCGCAGATCCAGCGGATTGAGCCAGATATCGAATGTCTTGTAAAGCAATATTTTTTAAGTCGAGTTCTATTCTTGAGTCAGGCCTTTCTGTCGTACGTGGTGGAAACAATTTGCGAAGCACCAGATCTAGACTACTGAGGCTGTCTCCTGTATGAAGCACATTATTGACTGTTAAATGTTCTAGAGCTATATCATGGATAGAGACTTTGCCTTGCAGTACATCGATGATGCTCATGTCTATACTGACGGAGGCATGTCCGGCATACATCACCGTATCTTGGTGCGCACCTTCAATATAAAAATGGTCCAATCCCAGGTTACTCAGTCGATCTAGTTTTACTCTACCTATCCGTACTGGATGTCCGATTTTGGTTTGAAGATAGCTAACCGTTTTTTTTCTAACATAATTCTGAACCGCGGGAATTTGAATGATCAAGGTGAGCAGAATACCTAAAATCAATAAAAGAGATATTACCAGCAACAACCTACGGGCAATTTTACCCAACAATGTTGATTGATATATTCCTCCTGTTTCGAACTTCATAATGACTGCTACGTAAACGCAATAAAATTCAGTATAGTTACCTGGACAGGAGGGATTATAGCTATGTTAACGTAATAGTGCATTATTGTTTATAGATTTTACCATCTTTCATGACAAAATTGACTTTTTGCATAACGCTAAAATCTGTGAAGGGGTCACCTGGCACAGCGATGATATCAGCCCATTTACCCAGTTCGATACTGCCTATTTTATCATGAGCCTCCAGGATTTGTGCATTTACGATAGTCGCAGATTTGATACATTCCATTGGATTCATACCCAGATCGTGCATGTATTTAAACTCAAGGGCATTTTTGCCATGAGGAAACACGCCGGCATCTGTTCCAAATGCAATTTTACCCCCTTTCTTGATCAATTGACTGAATACTGATTTAATGTTTTTACCGGTTTCTATGGCCTTGATCCTGACGATCTCTGGAAAATAACCCGGCACATTGGCAGAGTCGGTCACCGAAATCCCTGCAGTCAATGTAGGCACATAAAATGTTCCTTTTTCAATCATGAGATCCATGGTAGCAGGAGTCATTTGGGAACCATGCTCTATAGTCGTCACTCCGGCTAAGATAGACCTTCTGATGCCCTCATCGCCATGAGCATGGGCAGCTACCTTTATACCATAGTCTTTTGCGGTTTCTACGATTGCATTCAGTTCCTCTTGGCTAAACTGAGGTTTACTACCATCACGGGTCAAGCTCGTCACACCTCCGGTCGCGGTCACTTTGATGACATCCGCACCGTCTTTGATCATTTGCCTAACCACTTTTTTACATTCTTCGACCCCATCTGCCACCCCAGCTTCAGGTCCGGGATAGCTATATAAGCCTTTTTTAGCGCCGGCAGTATAATCACCATGCCCGCCAGTGCTGGCTATTGGTTTTACAGATGTGTAAACTCTAGGTCCGGTAGCCAATCCTTTGTTGACTGCGTTTTTATACGAATTATTTACTCCGGTTCCGCCCAGATCTCTGACCGCAGTAAATCCGGCCAGCAAGGTCTGCATACCATAAGCTGCTGTCATGTAGGCTACATCAGCCTCATTGAGTGTAAATCGATTGATATAGGAACCTTTTTCTATGACCGATTCGATATGTACGTGCATATCTATCCAACCGGGCATGATCGTATGTTTTTTGAGATCAATGACAAGTGCACCTGCCGGAGCCTGAGCATAACCGTCCAAGATATCTACTATGATATTGCGATCTATGATGATCGTTTTGTTTTTAAGAATTACCTCCTTTATCACATCGATCATTTGGCCACAATGGAGGTATGTTTTTTGCGAAAGCATGGGCCCTGAGCACAAAACCACTAACCAACTGAGCATGATGAATTTCATTTTCATAATTAACTTATTATATGGATGATGAATCTAATCAATTTTAAGTATTGTTCATTCAACCTTGTAGTTTCTGCCACAGGTTGATCGTCTGGATAGCGGCTTGCACATCGTGTACCCGTAAGATGCTGACACCTTGTGTAAGGCAATGCATATGAAGGGCTGTCGTGCCATTTAGTGCCTCTGCCGGCGTAATATTCAACGTTTTCCAGACCAGTGATTTACGCGATACTCCAATCAAAATAGGCAGTTCCAACATGTGAAATACTTGTAAATGTTTGAGCAAATAAAAATTTTGTTCTATTGTTTTAGCAAACCCAATACCGATATCAATAATAATGTCATGAACACCTTTGTCCTTTATTCTAGGTATTCGTTCAATAAAAAAATCCAATATATCTTTTGTTATATCTTGATATTGGGCTAGGTGTGGCATAGTGGCAGAAGTACCCCGCATATGCATCAATACATAGGGGACCCTATGTTGTGCCGCCCAGTCCCAAATCTCCTCGTCTTCTTGCCCACCACTGATATCATTGACCATATTGATATTATAAGGTTCGAGCGCTTGTAAGACCTTAGATCTATTGGTATCTATGGATATATTTATGTCCGGCATATCACTCCTGATGAGGTCACAAGCTTTAATAAGTCGTTCTGTCTCCGTGGCTATAGACAATGGTATTGCCCCTGGCCTGGAGGACACAGCACCAAGATCTATGATAGATGCGCCCTCTGATTGATGTCGGCGCGCTAGTTGGAGGATGTGGTCAGCATCGACAGCCCTGGATCCGGCATAAAAAGAGTCATCAGTAATATTGATGATGCCCATCACCATGGGAGTAGTTAGGGTCGAAACTGAATTTCCAAAAACAATCGTATTTGGGTAATAAAATGGGCTCTGTGACATCAGAGTGCCAAGATCGGATTTTTATACACAATGGTGTGAACCACATTATTTTACAATATGTTAAAGTATAGGTTTTTTACCAAAATTGGCATACTTTTAGCCCAATGCACGTTACAACCATGTTCTCATCGTTGTAACGAATTAATTAATTAACTAAAAACTTGTACTGACCGTGAAAATAAGTCATCGTCAAGATTCCGCACCATTTGTTGCGACTACCAACCCTCGATATAGCCTTTTCCTGTTCTGTAGTTTTTTGTTGTTTTGCTCGTTTTTTATAATTCCTGCCAACAGCTTTAAATCCAAACTTTCGGCTGCATCATCTCCATCTCCTGTGCTGCCTTGTATAGACCCAATCATTAAATATGGATTTGATTCAGACATGTTTTATATTCAAGAAGGTAAAATCTTAAAGAATGACTTTCTTGGTAAGATTTTATCTAACTGTGGTGTAGATCTTGAATCTATCATGACTCTATCTGAAAAGTCAAAAAATGTTTTTTCCGTTAACAAATTTCAAGTTGGTAAAAAATTTGCATTTGTTTCAAACGTGGCTTGTGATAAACCAAATTATTTTGTCTACGAGCCCAATCCCTGGTCCTATGTGGTATACACCTTAGGAGAAGATCCGAAAGCTAAAGTCGTAACTCGACCCATCCAAACAAAAATTATATTTGAAGAGGGTCATATTGAATCCTCTTTGTGGGACGCAATGGCAAATAAAGGGGCGACCCTGCCATTGATTTCATTAATGGAAAATGCTTTGGGTAGTCAGATTGATTTTTATCATGTACAACAGGGTGATTCCTTTAGATTGATCTACGAAACCAAATCAATCGATGATCAAGTAGTTGACATAGGAAGATTGATCGGCGCTTATTTTAAAAATGAAGGCAAATCACATTACGCTATATATTACGAAACCGAAAAACAAAAAGGGTACTATGATCTTAAAGGAGCCCCGACCAAAAAATCGTTTTTAAAATCACCTGTGGAGATAGGCTATATCTCTTCCAGATTTAATATGAATCGACTACATCCTATTTTACGATTTAGACGCCCTCATCTTGGTACAGATTATGCCGCTAGACATGGCTCACCCATCCGAGCAGTAGCTGCTGGATCGGTGCAAGAAGCTCAGCGAAAAGGTGGCAATGGCTTGTATGTCAAGATTCGCCACGATAAGACATACGAAACTCAATATCTTCATATGTCTCGCCTGGGTACCGGCATCCGGTCGGGCTCGAAAGTGAGCCAGGGGCAGACGATTGGTTATGTGGGCATGTCCGGATTAGCCACTGGACCTCATGTTTGTTTTAGATTTTGGAAAAATGGTAAGCAGGTAAATCATCTTAAAGAAAATTTTCCTGACCCTGATCCAATGCCTAAAGCTGAACTACCAGCGTTTATGAAGTATAGAGATATCATAGTAGATCACTTAAAGTATGGTACTACGGAATCACTTCTTACTCCATTCTCCGTCAAAGATACTTGCGATGTAGTCCAACCTCACTTGTAAGTTTTAAGGGATAAGGTATAAGCCTCAACCCTTATCCCTTACACATTTTCCCTTATATCTGATCACTCATCTGCATTAGATTTATCTAGGGTAAAACTGAATGTGCTCCCACTACCATATGTCGACCTGATTTGAATATTCTGGCCATGTGCTTCGATAATGTGTTTCACGATTGAAAGACCCAAGCCACTTCCACCCGCTTGCCGCGACCGGGCTTTATCGACTCTATAAAACCGATCAAAAATATGGCGTAAGTGTTTGGCTTCTATGCCAGCTCCATTGTCTTTGATCTCTATCAGGACTTGCGTACCCAAATCCGACACTTTTACCTTTGTTTCACCACCTGTTTTTCCATATTTGATCGAGTTTTCAATCAGATTGACAAATACTTGTCGGAGGTAGTCTGCATCTGCCTGGATCCATACCACACCTTCTATATCTGAATCTAGGTCTAATTGGATCGACTTTTCCTTTGCCATTAATCCGAGTTCTTCGATCATTGATTCTATAAATTTGTGCAGATCGATTGGCTGCCAATCTAGTTTTAGTTGGTTGGACTCCATTTTGTAGATCGAGTCTAGATCTTCGACTATTTTGATCAACCGATCTACATTATCGATCGTCCGCTGTAGGTACATGCTGTTCACTTCAGGATCGTCCATCGCCCCTTCTTTTAAGGTGTGTACATAACCTTGAATGTTGAAAAGTGGCGTTTTGAGCTCGTGTGCTACATTGCCCACAAAGTCTTGCCGATATCGCTCGAGGTCTCTTAGTGTATTCATCTCCTGTTTTTGGGACTTGACGAATAATGAAACTTCAGACGCCACTTGCTGAAGCAATGGCTTATCCGGATCAAATTTTAGATTTTCTAATCTGGGTTCATCCTGTTTGTAAATCAGCTGATAGATATGTTTTATTCGATCGACCAGAAATCCACTGATGACCCGACGCGTAAAGAAATACGCTACCATGCCACTGGTCAATGAAGCTACCAGTCGGATGACATGATGGCTCTCATTGAATAATAAGACGGAAAAAAACCAAAAACAGATGTAGGCAGTACATATCATGACAGCCGAGGCCAGGATGGCGATATTACGAGGAGTGCTTTTAAACATGCAAAGAATTAGAAGACAAATTTATATCCAACTCCTTTAATTGTTTGGACATATTTATCTCCTATCTTTTCTCTAAGCTTGCGGATGTGGACATCGATGGTCCGATCGCCTACGATCACCTCCCTACCCCATATTTTGCTCAAAATCTCAGTTCTATTAAAGACTTTACCCGGTTTAGAAGCCAACAAATAGATTATTTCGAATTCCTTTTTGGGCAAGTCGATCGATTTTTTATCCAGAGTAATTATAAAATTAACAGGATCAATCACAAGATTGCCAAAATCTAATGCCTGGGATTTGGGAGCATCACTTCGCCGCAAAATGGCCTGAATTCGGCTTAGGAAAACTGAAGGTTTGAGTGGTTTAGTGATATAGTCATCTGCACCTACATTGAGCGCGTCGATTTGGATCTGGTCCTCCTGGCGGGCTGTCAAAATAGCTACCATAGAATCCTTTAATTCTGGATCAGCTCGAATATCCCTACATAATTCAATACCTGACTTACCAGGCATCATGATATCTAATACAAAAAGGTGCGGATGAAACGACTTTGCGATAGCTAGAGCCTCCTCTGCATTGGATGCCGAGCGGACTTCATACCCATTTTTTGCCAAATTATACGACAGAAATTCGGTAATATCAGGTTCATCATCTACTACCAGGACTTTGAACTTTTGATCCATACTTTTCAAATGTGTGATTACAAATGTAAATAAACCACTAATCAAATGAAAGGCAGTCGTATGTCACATTAAGTTAATATTAAATAAGTGATCACTGAGGAGAAGTAATAGCCGAATCAGCCAGCCTATCTAATTTTTGACTGATGAGCTTGGTTATTTCCAACATCAGTTCCGGTTTGGTCTCCAATGGCTCTAACACAGATTTTAACGCCCATATATCTTTGAACCCGTAGATTTCAGCGATCCGAAGGTGAACTGCTCTTCGCAGACTATCTTTATTGATGCCAGCAGCATGACCCACGATGATCGTCTCTGCTACCTGAAGGTCCAGGATGATATCACAATATTGTTCTTTCGATAATTTTGGTGCACTGGTACAGGATATAAAGCCTAACCATATCAAAAAACAAATCAATCCTGAGTTTTTAATCTTCACCTTCCTCCGGGATAAATTGTTTAGGGTATATGAATTCTTGCAAACCGGTACGATCCGGTTGTACATCTTTCCATTGGGTGATGTTTAAATGTACTTTGAGTATGCCACAGGTAGGCACATGGATCCGGTCTTCTGAGAATAGAGCCGCGAGGTAGTTCATCGTGGGATTATGGCCAAATAAAAATACGGTGCCGACGGTGTCATCCAATTTGCGCAATACATCCAATACCACTTGTTCATCGCCTCCATATATTGCTGGCTCTATTTGTAGTTGTTCTTTCTTTATTCCATATTTTTTTCTAAAGTATTTGGCAGTCTGCCTTGCTCTTTTGGCTGGCGATGAAATCACCAGGTCCGGTTTGAGCCCTTTTTCTTGCAATATGGTAGCCATGATCGGCGCTGTTTCGATGCCTCGCAGGTTGAGGGGGCGATCGATGTCAGCGAGACCTGCCTGATCCCAACTCGACTTAGCGTGCCTGATAAAACAGACTATTTTCATCTTTGGATATATGTATGGTTTAGAGGTGGAAATATATGTATTTTCTTAATTATTTGTACAATTCCATCCTTAAATTTTAATGAATAATAATCTCTTCAAAATAGTTTTCACCCAATTTTTCATTGATAATCCCCATTATTTTTATCCGGCCCAGATGAAGTTCATATTTTAATGGCGCTGACTTGAGATAAATGTATAGCTTATTTTCCTTGACCAACAGTTTTTCAGTGTTCTTAGCTATGATTTTACCAAACCAATTCTCCCACTCCGCTTCGATTTTCTGTTGAATGAGCATCGGTTTGAACTTAGAGGTTTGTTTCCAGGTCTTTAGGATTTCCGATATCGGTTGATCATTATGCCTTTTCATGCTTGTAAATTTATTTCATTTTAGGGATTGAATGGTGCCATTCTCGACATAGATATAATTTCCGGTGGACCCCATTTCATTTAATATGGTTTTGATCCTTTCTTGCGATGTATCCGTCATGATGATTTGCGGCAGTGACATATTCCATAACAGCTGCATGAGATATCTCATCCTTAGAGGGTCTAATTTATCAAAGATATCATCTAATAATACGATTGGAGGTGAAGGCATAATCTTAGACATAAATTCCGCTTGTGCCAAAAACAAACTCACTAAAAATGTTTTTTTTTGGCCTTGTGAGGCATGATATTTTACTTCATGATTATTGATTGTCATGATCAACTCGTCTTTATGACTTCCTTTTGAAGTGTATCGGATTCGAAGATCATGATCATAACTTTTGGCAAAAAGTTGGCACAGGTCACTTCCATTAAGATCGGACTCATATTGTATAGATACCGCTTCTTGGGAGCCGCTAATAGCTTTGTAATACTTTAAAAAATAAGGTCTATATTCTTCTATAAACGCCTTACGAGACTGATATAAATATCGAGCCGGCTCATTCATTTTTTCATTCAATACCTGCAGCAATACTGGGTCAGGGTGTACATTTTGTTTCAAATATGCGTTCCGTTGATCTAATAGTTTTCGATAGATGGATAGTTGATGAAGATATTCAGCATCGGTCTGAACCAAAGTGATATCCATGAATCTTCGACGAATGCCACTTACACCATCGATTACTTCCAGATCATCCGGAGCGATCATGACTAGCCCTATTCTACCGATATGATCTACAATACGATCTACCTGTTTATCATTCCACTCTAGTCTTTTGTTTTTCAACTGATATTTGAGCACAACTTTCTCATTCAAGGCTGCGTCAGACTTAAAATGGCCTTCTATTCTAAAAAAATCACTACCATGCCGTATGGCCATTCGATCCTGCGGTACAAAATGACTTTTGGCTAATGCAAGATAATGGATCGCATCGAGCACATTGGTTTTGCCGCTACCATTAGAGCCATACAAAAGATTGAACCCCGATGACAACTCGATATGTTGCTCGGTATAATTTTTAAAATGTGTCAATATCAGAGATCGAAGTTGAATACGAATGAGATTGAACCTCCAAAGATCGTCAAAATCTAATCAGATATGTCCGTGGCTATGGATTATCCAGCCATGATCAGGATGACAGAAAGTCGATCTTTTTAAAATTTTGACTCCATGATAATTATGATAGTTTATATCTTTGTTCAAAATATCCTGCCCATGCATGTTATAGAACAATCGGTCAGTACAGCTTCTAAAAAATACGATAAATCTACTTATCTCAAATGGTACGAAACCATGTTGCGGATAAGAAGATTTGAAGAGCGGACGCTATTGATGTATAGCCAGCAAAAGATAAGAGGATTTTGTCATGTCTACATAGGTCAAGAAGCTATCGCTGGTGGTATATCCAGTGCTTTGAGGCAAGATGATCCACTAGTCACAGGCTATCGACAACATGGCATTGCCTTGATGAAAGGTCTTAGTGCGTCATCCTGTATGGCAGAGTTGTTTGGTAAACAAACTGGATGTGTAAAAGGAAAAGGGGGCTCGATGCATTTCTTTTCTGATAAACATCGTTTTTTTGGGGGAAATGGCATTGTAGGAGCTCAGATTGGGATAGGTACAGGTATTGGCTTTGCAGAAAAATATAAAGGGACTGATAATCTCTGCGTCACCATGTTTGGCGATGGAGCTGCTCGACAGGGCATTCTATTCGAGACCTTTAATATGGCCATGACCTGGAAATTGCCGATATTATATATCTGTGAAAATAATGGCTATGCAATGGGCACCTCTGTCGAAAGAACAAGTAATGTCACAGAACTTTATAAGATAGGTTCGGCATTTGATATGCCATCCCGACAAGTAGATGGCATGAATGTCGAAGCAGTGCATGAAGCGATCAGTGAGGCCGCAGTACATATTCGCGCAGGTAAAGGACCAGTTTTTTTAGAAATAATGACCTATCGGTACAAGGGTCACTCCGTAAGTGATCCGGCCAATTATAGGAGCAAAGAAGAGCTGCATCACTATATGGATCAAGATCCTATCACCAATCTTGAAGAAAAAATGCAAGCGGATCAAATGGTGACTGAGCAAGAGCTTTTAGCCATTAAAGATGCGATCAAAGCTGAAATTGATGAGGCAGTACGATTTGCAGAACAATCCCCTTTTCCTGAACCTTCCGAATTGTATACTGATAATTATACTCAGACCGACTATCCTTTTATTCAATAATAGCGGTCCATCAGCTCAAGCCAGGAGACAGAAAATGGTTAACTTATTTACTTAAAATGGTTGGTATTCTTATACATGATTGATAGTGAATGAGTAATAAATATTTATTTAAATAAATCAATGATTTGCAAGGATGTGCATTTTGTTTATCTTTGCGCAAATTTTTTAGAACCATAGCATGGCAAAAACTAAATCGAATTCCAAGAACGCGGACGAAAAGCTTTTAGATCTTGTAGAAGTACAACATAGGACCAAAGATTTTTGGGCACATAATCAACAGAAAGTATCTCTGATAGGCGGAGGACTATTGTTGGCATTAGCAGGGTTTTTGGCTTATATCTTTATGTATCAACAGCCGAGACAGATCAGAGCGGTAGAACAAATGATGCTGGCTCAACAGCAGTTTGAAAAGGACTCTTTTCGACTTGCCCTTACCAATCCGGGAGGCGGATATTCAGGATTTTTGGATATCATAGAGTCTTATAGTGGCACCAAAACTGCTAATCTGGCCAAATACTATGCTGGATTATGTTATCTACACCTTGGTCAATACGATGCAGCTTTAGATTATATCAAAGATTTCAAGGCTAATGACGCTATCACCCCGATCACCAGATTAGGGACTATAGGTGATGCTTATTCTGAGAAAAAAGACATGGACAATGCGATTTCCTACTACAAGCGGGCGATTGGAGCAGGGAATAATGAATTATTGACTCCTTACTATATTAAAAAGTTAGCTCAATTATATCTATATCAAAAAGATGATGCGAACGCCTTGAGTCAATTTACTACATTAAAAAAACAATACCCGCTTTCTCCGGAAGCGACCGATGTAGATAAATATATTGCAAAAACGGGCGGCACCGAAGAGTAGACTTGGTCTACTTCCATGGTTTTTTCCAAGTGGTATCGTAAAATGGAGGAAATATCACTCCTTCAGAAAAGGGGTTTGCAGATTACAAATTTGCTCGAGCATTCAGCACATACTCTTTCTTCTTGACATCCCAATCTTCTATTTGAAGGTCTACTTTTGGGTGTTCAGCTTCTAATGTTTTGATCATACGCACGACTTTGTCACGGATATTCAACGTATTATTGAGAGCATTATAAATTTTTTGCTGTATGATCCAATCCGTGATCAGATTATCAAAAAACACATCGATAAATCGGTTGAAGGAATCAATATGAAGCTGAAAATCCTCCGGAATTTGCCGATACACATCGAGCAACTCTTTTTCAAAAACTTTCAACTGACGATTGGCTTCATACGCCCAATCTTTTGCTTTATCTATGGCAGAATACTTTAGGTGATTGCTCATTGGATTTCTACCACTCATATCCCACTGCCCCCAATTGTGTGCTTGCTGTAATCCTGCGACGACAGCATCTATACATTCCAATGCTTTCAAGCCAGCCTTGATAGCCTCGTTGATATCTATTTTTAACCGTTGTAATGTCTCTACCTGAGCATAGATTTTTTTCAATTCCAAAGAGGCAGGGCCGGACATATTGATGAGCTCCTTTTCTTGCGTCGCACTGAGTTCGGCAAGTCTTTTTTCGATGGCTCCAATACTCCCAGCCTTTTTTTGAAGAATGTTTTTTTCAAATTCCAGCAATTCAAGTGATTTTCGCACTTGATCGTATTTTAACGAGGCTTGCAAATACTCCTGACGCTCTTTTTCCATCTGAGCCTCCTGATTACCCAGGACTTTGTGGAATAATGCTCTCATCCCAATTTTTTCGAGTTTTTCTACATCTTCAAACTCTTTTTGCATCTGACGCTCCAATGGGATCAGTTCCCTTTTGAGTTTTTCGATATCAGGCACGATTTCATTAAGCCGGGAATTGGCCTTTTTTAAGATTTGATGCTCCTCCAGTAAGTTTCTAATTTCTTCGCCTAAAGCACTCATTTATAAGAGATTCATTTAATTCAATGCAAAAGACAAAATTGCAAATTTTCAACATGTCGCTGCAATATTTTTTTAGCCGCCGGAAAAGTCATATTGCCTAAAATTATATATGAATTTAGATGATGAATTCATATATTCTTAATATGATCGTCGTAATTTCGGCCCCGAAATCAAATTATAACTAGACTCAATGAAATCAACAAATGCTCTCATTCGGAAAGTATTAAACACTTTAGTATTTTCTTGTTTTACTGTCTTAGCCTTTACTCAAGGCGTTACTTCCTCTGAAATATCTGGTCTCATCTCCGATGTCAATGGCGAGCCATTGATAGGGGCTACAGTAGTCGCGATCCATGTTCCATCTGGATCCCAATATGGAACAGCAACCCGTGAAGACGGCCGATTTAATATATCTGGTCTGCGCGTAGGTGGGCCGTATACAATCACTGTATCTTATGTAGGTTTCAAAGATTACGAAGAAAATAACATTACCATGTCCCTAGGTCAGACTCTACAATTTAATGCTAAACTGAAGGAGTCCAATGCAATGATAGAAGAGATAGTAGTCACTAGTGATAAAGGAAGTGTTTTAAGCTCAGAGCGTACTGGGGCTGGACAAAATATCAAAAAAGGTGTCCTGGAATCAATGCCAACGATCAGTCGGAGTATGGGAGATTTTCTAAGATTTGTTCCTCAGTCCAGATCATCCTCTGTTGCATCCACTGCAGGCTCTGGTACTTCTTTTGCTGGTCAAGACAGTCGATTTAATAATCTCACTATAGATGGTACATTGTTTAACAACAGTTTTGGATTGGCAAGTGGTCCTGGGGGGCAAACAAATTCTACACCCATATCCCTAGATGCTATTGAAGAGATTCAAGTGAGTCTTGCTCCTTATGATGTACGCCAAGGGGGGTTCACCGGTGCGGGTGTGAATGCTGTCACCCGATCCGGAACAAATAAAACTCAAGGTTCAATATTTTATGCCGGTCGAGACGAAAATTTTGTTGGTACTAAAGCTGCAGGCACCAAAGTAGTCACCGCCAAATTTGATGTAAGGCAGCTTGGTGGACGACTTGGCGGGGCTATTATAAAAAATAAATTGTTTTATTTTATCAATTATGAACAAGAACGAAGAACAGATCCTGCCACATCATGGCTTGCAAATAGAGGAACCTCTGGCAATAATGTGACGAGAGTTCTCGCTTCTGAACTTGATGCTTTATCAACATTTTTAAAAACTAAATTCAACTATGACGCCGGACCATATGAGAATTATTCGTTGGCAACAGAGAGCTCCAAAGGCCTTGCTAAAATTGATTACAATATCAACAAAGGAAATAGACTTTCTGTCCGGTTCAATTATTTAAAATCTAAACGAGATGTACCTGCCAGCAATAGTGGCGTAGTATCCGGGAATAGAAGCAATGTCATCGGTGCTTTGAATTTTGCAAATTCAAATTATATCATTAATAATGATCTTTATTCTGGTATTGTAGAACTCAATTCGGTGATCAGCACTAAACTTTCGAATAATATTCAAATTGGGTTTACTGCCAATAGAGATTACCGAAGCAGTGGAGGTGGTGTTTTTCCTTTAGTAGATATTTTAAAAGACGGTACCACGTATACCACTTTTGGCTATGAGCCATTTACTCCTAATAATGCTTTAAATACCGACACCTGGCAGTTTAAAGATGACCTTACGATGTACAAAGGTAAACATACGATCACTGCTGGTGTAAATGTAGAATCCTTCAAATTTGACAACACCTTTACTCCAACCTATTATGGTCAATATGTATACAGTTCATTAGATGATTTTTATAAAGCTGCTAATGGAGATGCTACGATCACAGCGAATAGGTATGTCTTGACTTATTCGGCATTGCCTAATAAGGCACTTCCTACGGCTACGACTAGAGCTTATCAACCTGGCGTATATCTCCAAGATAAAATTGACCTCATGAAAGATCGGCTCAAACTTACTTTTGGATTAAGAGCGGATATGCCAATATTTGGAAAAACTGCTCTCGATAACAAAGAAGTTCAGGGTTTTACTTTTAAAGATGCTGACGGCAGTCCGCTGAAACTAAACACTTCCAAATTGCCTTCACCAAAAGTATTGTTCTCACCCAGAATAGGATTCAACCTCGATGTCACCGGAGACCGATCTATCCAATTAAGAGGCGGAACGGGTGTATTTTCAGGCAGACCTGCCTTTGTATGGATCTCTAATCAAGTAGGGAATAATGGAATTCTGACCGGATCACTTAATTTTAATGGCACGAAAAATTATCCATTTTCACCTGAGGTGACTAAACATATTCCTGAGAATGCAACCACTCCGGCTTCCTATGCTATTGCAGTCACTGACCCAAATTTCAAATTCCCTCAACTATTGAGAACCAATATTGGTATGGATATGAAATTGCCTTTAGGTATGGTCGGTACTTTGGAGGCCATTTTTAGTAAAAACCTGAATCAAGTATACTACATCAATGCTAATCTTGAGCCTTCTACCGCTACATACAGCGGCGTAGATAATAGACCAACTTTTCCAGGGCTAGGGTTATCATCTTCGACTACGCCTACACAAAACAATGCTTTAAGAATAGTGGATAAGATCACTGATGCTATCTTATTGACCAATACGAACAAAGGTTATACGTATTCACTTACAGCCCAACTTCAAAAACAATTTAGTAGAAACTTCTTTTTTACAACCGCATATAATTTTGCAGAGGCAAAAGACCTAATGACAGCGGGATCGATAGCGTTCTCCTCTTGGACTGGTAATCCAAGTGTATTTGGAAATAATAATCAACAACTTGCCTTCAGTGATAATGATCAAAGACATCGAATTATAGCTGGAGTATTCTATAAAAAATATTGGGGTAAATGGGGCGCCACAGGTTTTAATTTTGGACTTCAAGCCGGAAATCAAGGTCGATTAAGTTATACCATCAATGGTGATGCTAATGGGGATGGCATTACGTTTAATGACCTGATGTTCGTACCTAAAAATGCAAGTGATATTGTTCTTGAGCAATATACTGTTGGAACTGGTGCTACCGCACGAACAGTCACAGTAGATGCTCAAAGAGCAGCTTTAGAAGCTTATATTACAAGCAGCCCATACTTGAATTCGATTCGAGGTGGCTATGCTGAGCGAAATGGAGCATTATTGCCATGGTTGACCACTGTCGATGCTAGCGTGACACAAGATATTAATTTTAGAGTAGCAGGTCAGAAAAACACAATTCAATTTCGATTAGACCTTGTCAACGCTGGTAATATGGTCAATGATAAGTGGGGTGTCGGTACTGTGCCGATCACTACCAATCCTTTACAATGGAGAAGTAGAAATGCCAATAACCAACCAGTATATAGATTAACTGAAATTACAAGTACAGTGTTACCAACTACCGTCTACAGAGATGGAAGTAGATTAGTAGATTTATGGCAAATCCAATTAGGAGCTCGTTATATTTTTAACTAACCCTATATTTAAGATAAATAATTATTGAACCTAGAAAATCAATAAATTATCCAAGGGTCATGTCGGGGGGCATGACCCTTTTTTTATTTCTACGCAGTAGAAAAATAAAAAAAGGGGACGGAACTCCGATCCCGATAAACACTATTTGAACTTCATTTTATGGACACTACTTTGTTTCGTCGTGGATTGGGGGGCATGACCCTTTTTTTGGTGCTTTTAAAATTGATTAAAAGCCGAATTCGTAAGCGAATATATTGACAATGAATACATTACAAATTCACAAATATATCTTATCTTCACGCCGTAATTATTGAACCTAGTATCAATAAATTATTATAAAGGTCATGTCGGGGGGCATGACCTTTTTTTATTTCTACAAAGTAGAAAACTAAAAAATGGGCAGGAACACCTATCCCGACAAGCAGTACTTGAACATCCTTTTATTGACTCTGCTTTTGTTTCGTCGCGGATCGGGGGGCATGACCTTTTTTTTGTTTCTACGCAGTAGAAAACTAAAAAATGGGCAGGAACACCTATCCCGACAAACAGTACTTGAACATCCTTTTTATTGACCCTGCTTTTGTTTCGTCGCGGATCGGAGGGCATGACCTTTTTTTGTTTCTGATCCTGTTTATTCAGAAACTGAAGCGCTAAATGCTATTATCGGCAAAAGCATTGCTACCGCCAAGAAAAACAAGGTAAAATAGAGGATTTTTCGGTAAGCATTTTTTCATTGAGCATTGTACAGTTAAGCATTGTATTCAATGAGCATTTTACAATTGAACATTCTATCATGGAGTATTCTTTCATTGATCATAACCTCACTGTGCATTGTACAGTTGAGCATCTACATTTTTTTGCTAATTTCAACCCATGACTAGACTCTTATCCCGTCAGACTTTTGGCAATATCGAAAATAAAGGTAAACTCCTTTCTGTCCATGATGCAATAGCTCTCCTCCAATCTTGGGTACCCAACGAAAAACTCCGAAATCATATGTATCAGGTGGGTTATCTTTTAAAATGTTGGGCGCAAGAGATAGAAAACCTGAGCGAAATCGATCAATGGAAATGGCAATTGACCGGCTGGCTACATGATGCAGATTGGGACCAATGGCCAGACCAGCACTGTCAAAAGATCATCGAAGAACTGGAGATGCGTCAGGTTGATCCAGAGGTCATCCATGCCATTGCATCGCATGGACCTAAACATTTTGGTGTAATTCCGGAAAACAAATTGGACAAAATGCTATATGCGTTTGACGAGTTATCTGGTTTTTTACATGCTTATTCACTGATGCGACCCAATGGTTATGATGGTATGGAAGTAAAAGGCGTGCTCAAAAGACTCAAGGATAAGACATTTGCTGCACAAGTATCCCGAGAAGACATTGCCGATGCTGCCCAGCGGGCCGGGTTGTCCCAGGAGGAATTAATTTCCTTTGCTGTCAAACATCAAGCTAACACCCCGGAATTAAAATAAAGATGAACTTTGATAGCTTATAATCATGTATTGATGACCATTTCTAAAAAACCTATGACACGGATTGCTATTTACTGTTTTAGCCTATACGTACTTCTATCCATTTTAGTGTCAGGTTGTAAAGAACTAAAAGGCAAACCAGACATGACCGACTTCGATGCCATTGAGATTAAGGGCACGGATATCAAGACTATTTTTAAATACGATAGTCTTGGCAACAAAATCATCGAAGGAAATGTAATTGGGGGCAAAAAAAACGGGGTTTGGATAAATTATATGCCGGGAGGTCAAATCCAAACCATCATCAACTATGTCGATGATAAAAAAAATGGACCATATATCAAAATGAGCAATGATAATCGCATTGCAGAGCAAGGATCTTATGTGGATGATCTTTTGCACGGAGCATTCACCAGATATCTTTATGGCCGATTGGATGAACAATTTGAGTTTAAACATGGACTTAAACATGGAATCCTCAAGAAATACTATCATGGGGGTGGAGTGCAGCGGGAGATAGAATATAAAGATGATATTCAGGAAGGTATCTTTCGATTTTACAGCGAAAACGGTACCCTGCAAGTCGAAGAAAAATATCGACAAGGCAAAAAAATCAGTGGCGGAATAGTAAATAAATAATGCAGCTCAATCTACTTGACCATATCCATAGATTAAAAATACAGCCGGGGTCAGGAGGCAGAGTGATCTGGGATATCATTCGTAAAAAATGGGTACCATATACTCCGGAGGAGATGGTCAGACAATTAACAGTATTATATCTCATCGAGCAAAAAGGAATCTCTGCTGGACTCATCGCCGTAGAAAAAGAAGTACGCCTCGATAAAAAAATTAAACGATGTGATATCATCGTCTATAATGCCGATCACATACCATCGATGATCATCGAATGTAAATCGCCTGATGTAAAACTGGATCAAAAAGTAATCTCACAAGTGGTACGCTATAATCAAGCCCTGGATGCAAAACAACTAGTAGTAGTCAATGGATTTGAATACTTGGTTTTTGAAAAAGGAATCGCCGGTAAGTATCGGTCTATAGAAAACAACGAAGATGGCACATGACCCTACGCAATACCCATAGTCAACATGTTAATTAACACTTCAATATGTAGTGAAGCCACGGGTCGATGGTTTGTCCGGCAATTAAAGCATAAAATTATTTTTGAATAAAAACCGATAATTTACTGATGATGTGCCAGTTAGCTTGCCATTTATTAAAGATCAAAGCAATCTTTTTTTCAGGGACTTGTAGTGATTCCCAAGTCAATTTGGTTTCCTAACTTTACAAAATGCGACCTACTAAAATATTAATCACCGGTGCCAATGGCCAAGTAGGCACCGCACTGGCAGCAGCCTTAAGGACAAAATATGGCACTGAAAAAGTGTTGTGTACTGATATCAGAAAACCTAGAGCCGAACATGGCCCTTTTGAAATGCTGGATATACTCAATGTGCAGCGTATGGCTGAAGTCATAGAAGACCACCACATCACACAAGTATATCACCTCGCAGCCATCCTCAGTGCCAATGGGGAATGGAACCCTAAAAAAACATGGAATGTCAACCTGAATGGTCAACTGAGTATCCTAGAACTTGCCCAACAGTATCAAATGGATAAAGTATTTTTTCCAAGTACGATAGCTGTCTTTGGAGCCACCACTCCAAAAATTAACACTCCACAACACACTGCCGCTGAGCCCACTACGGTATATGGTATGAGTAAACTAGCTGGAGAACTGTGGTGTCAATATTATCATCAACGCTATGGCGTAGATGTCAGAAGTCTACGGTATCCAGGCATCATCGGTTGGCAAAGTCATCCCGGCGGAGGTACCACAGATTATGCAGTCGATATTTTTCATCAAGCATTAAAATCCGGCTCCTACACTTGTTATCTTAAAGCGGGCACTACTCTACCGATGTTATACATGGATGATGCTATCCGCGCTACCATCGAGCTCATGGAAGCTCCTGAGGAAAAAATCACAATCCGCACCAGTTACAATCTTGCTGGTCTCAGTATTAGTCCAGACCATTTATATCAAGAAATCAAAAAACATATCCCCGCATTTAAAATTGATTACGACATCGACTTTAGGCAAAACATAGCGGACTCATGGACCGAGAGTATAGATGATAGTCCGGCACGAAATGATTGGGCATGGAATGAAGAATATGATATCACCAAGATGACCGAAGATATGATAGCACATTTAAAACCAATGTATACATAATCAAATTTTTAAATCACACTAATCACAATCAAATGAAACGAATCCTTTATATAATTGTATGGATGAGCATTTCTATGCTCAGTTATGCACAAGATCTTGCCACTACATATCAACTACCGCCCAAAGACATTCTTGATTTGGCAACTGCTCCACCGACACCAACCGTGCTTTTTACGCAGAAGGTAGATTTAATGTTGATTTTACAACGTAATTCTTTTATAGACATAGTCGATCTTGCGCAACCGGAACTAAAGCTGGCTGGTGTACGAATCAATCCTGGTGCATATGCCCAAAGTAGAATCCCATTTATTGTAGCCATTAAGATCAAAAATGCCAGATCTGGTTCAGAGCATCTTGTGACAGGCATGCCTGCCAATCCAAAACTTTCCTACATTCGTTTTTCACCTTCGGAGAAAAAAGCTGCTTTTATACATCAAGACAAAGAAGGAAATCAACTTTGGGTCATCGATCTAACTACGCGCATCGCAAGCAGATGGTCTAGTGTTACATTAAACTCCACATTGGGCAATCCTTACGTATGGGTACACGATGATTTGATCTTGGCCAAGTCGGTGCGTAAATCTCTCGCTCCACCAGTCATCAGCAATGTCCCTTCTGGGCCAACGATTCAGGAAACAGAAGGAGTGGCCGCCCCGGCGGCAACGTATCAAGACCTATTAAAAAACGCTAACGATGTCCGGCAATTTGAATTTTATTGTACCAGTGATCTTGTAAAAATATCGAAGACTACTGCCGTGCCCATTGCCACCAACTTGATTATAAATAATTTTGATTTATCACCCGATCACCGATTCATCTTATTGAATAAGGTAAAAAAACCGTATTCATTTTTAGTACCATACAGTAGATTTGCGTCGCAGTATGAGATCATAGACTTGAATGGTAAATCGACTCGAACTTTAGTAGACAATCCATTGGACGAGGTAAGACCAAAAGGCTTTGATGCTACAACTAAATATCCAAGAGGATTTCAATGGCGCAACGATCAATCATCGACTGTGGTCTGGATACAGTCATTAGACGAAGGAGATCCAAAGAAAGTAGTACCACATAAGGATGCCGTCATGCAGCTGCAAGAGCCATTCAGCGGCAATCCAGCCATAATTTATAAATCCACTTTAAGGCTTAGGAATATCTCTTGGGGTGATAGTCAATTTGCGATTGCAGAAGAAGGGCTGTTTAGCACAAGACAGACTTTGATGAAAAAGTTTAATCCGATGATTCCGGATGTAAAAATCGATACTGTGTTTAATTTTTCTGCTGATGATGCCTACAACGACCCAGGCAATCTGGTAATGACCAAAAATGAATATCACCGGGATGTAATATTGACAGACGGTTTAAAATCAAAAATTTACACGATCAGCCAGGGAGCTTCTGATGAAGGCAACATGCCATACGTAGCTTCATATGATCTAAAACAAAAAAAGCAAGATATACTTTGGAGATGTAAGGCTCCTTTTTATGAAATGCCTGTGCAGATCATCGATATTCAATCAGGTACATTTATCACTACGAAAGAATCAATAACTGAATCGCCTAATTATTTTTTGCGCAATTTTAAAGGACTTACACCATCAGCACTTACAAATTTTCCAAACCCGCAACCTCAAATGTTAGGAGTCAAAAAAGAAAAAATTCAATACACCCGTGCTGATGGTATTAATCTGACCGCGATGCTTTATACCCCAAAAGGCTATGATCAATCTAAAGATGGTCCTCTACCGGTCATGATGTGGGCTTATCCCAGAGAATTTAAATCAGCCGCAGACGCAGCTCAAGTTAGAGGCTCCAAATATCAATTTACCCGAGTGACCTCCGGTTCACCTTTGTTTTGGGTACTCAGAGGTTATGCAGTGATGGATCAGACGGAGATGCCTATAGTAGGTGCAGGAGATGCAGAGCCCAATGATACGTACATTCCTCAGCTCGTGCAAAATGCAGAAGCTGCAGTCCATAAAGTAGTAGAAATGGGTGTAGGCGATCGAAATCGTATAGGTGTAGGTGGGCATTCCTATGGCGCATTTATGACTGCCAATCTATTAGCCCATTGTGATTTGTTTAAAGCAGGTATTGCACGTTCTGGAGCCTACAATCGCACTTTGACACCTTTTGGATTTCAAGCGGAGCAGCGATCATACTGGGATGCACCGGAAATATACAATGCCATGTCGCCTTTTATGCATGCCAATAAAATCAATGAGCCATTATTATTAATCCATGGTGAAGCTGATAATAATTCGGGTACATTTCCTATCCAAAGTGAACGCTTGTACAGTGCTATCAAGGGCAACGGAGGTACATCGCGCTTGGTATTGTTGCCTTACGAGAGTCATGGCTATGCTGCCAAAGAAAGTGTATTACATACCCTTTATGAAATGGATGCGTGGTTAGAAAATAATGTAAAATATCCCGGTACTAAAAGCAAGAAACCTAAATCTTGAGATTTGAAGAGTTTTCATGTCCTATATCATTTTGTATCTTTGTTATTGCTAAATCATATACCATGAAGACTTTTATCGATTTACCGGACGAACTCATTGCAGAGGCTATGATAGCTACATCATCTAAAACTATAATAGAGGCAATCAAAAAAGCTTCATCAATAGTATACAACAAGAAAAGATGAAAAAATTAATCCTTTTTAAAGGTAAAATTGATTTAAAAATTGATCTTGATATTCTAAGGGCCAGTACAAAATGTACTAATAAAACTCTATTCTGATTTTTAAAATTAATTTAAACCACTTAAATAACATCATACATCCTATTTCAATTTAAGTATTTAAATTCGATAGTCCCTATGAATCATAAGATCATCGCCGAACTCCAGACTGAGCTCCAGCAGCTCAAAGATGGCAACCTCTATAAAAAAGAGAGAATCATCACCAGCCCCCAGGGGGCTGCCATCCATACTCAAGAAGCAGGTGAAGTCATCAACTTCTGTGCAAATAATTATCTTGGGCTTTCCAGTCATCCAGACATCATCCAGGCAGCAAAAGATACGATCGATAGTCATGGGTATGGCATGTCTTCAGTCCGATTTATTTGCGGCACTCAGAATATCCACAAAATATTGGAACATAAAATTGCTGACTTTTTAGGCATGGAAGATGCGATTCTTTATGCGGCTGCATTTGATGCCAATGGGGGCATATTCGAACCCTTGCTGACAGAGCATGATGCGATCATATCTGACGAACTCAATCACGCAAGCATCATAGATGGAGTACGATTATGTAAGGCCAATCGATTCAGATACAAACACAATGACATGGCTGATCTGGAAGTCCAGCTACAGGCAGCTGCCGGTTTTAGAAGAATATTGATTGTCACAGATGGAGCTTTCTCTATGGATGGCACTATCGCTCAACTCGATAAGATCTGCGACCTGGCTGATCAATATCATGCTATGGTCATGATCGATGAGTGTCATGCTACTGGATTCATCGGTAAAACAGGAAGAGGCACACATGAATATCGTGATGTGATGGGTAGAATCGATATTATCACAGGTACATTTGGAAAAGCATTGGGTGGTGCAAGTGGAGGCTTTACATCCGCCAAGAAGGAAATAGTGGAACTCTTGCGTCAACGGTCAAGACCTTATCTGTTTTCAAATACGCTGGCTCCGTCTATCACCGGAGCATCGATCAAAGTGATGGATTTACTGAGTGCTTCGACAGAGCTACGAGACAAATTAGAATTCAATACCCAATATTTTCGCAAGGGCATTGCCGCGGCAGGTTTTGATATTCTGCCTGGAACACACCCTATCATCCCTATTATGTTGTATGAGGCCGGAGTTGCTCAGGAATTTGCTGCCAAGTTATTAGCAGAAGGAATCTATGTCGTTGGCTTTTTCTTTCCTGTGGTACCTAAAGGCAAAGCCAGGATAAGAGTGCAGATCTCTGCAGCACATGATGTGGCTCACATGGATAAAGCCATAACCGCATTTACTAAAGTCGGCAAGGAATTGGGGGTATTGAAATAAAACTTAATTGAGCCTTTAAGTGGAAAATGAATTTAATTAGATCTATTCCAAATCAAGTATTTGCCTTGATCAGTTTTAAATACTAAAGCACCTTCGTGAAAAAGATATCGATTAAGTTTTACAAAGTCAGTATAACCTTGAGGCTTGACATAGAATACTTGGTCTTGTGTATACCATGCCCCGGATGCATCCACTTCCCGCCGAGAGGTTGAGCTCCAGGTACTACCCCCGCTAGCGCTAGATTTTTCTTGTACAAATGTACCATCAGCCTTGATATTCAAGTGAAAGACTGTCACCAGGCTTGCACCTTCAGCTCCGACCCCAGAATTAATAATTTCTTCCTTGATCCATTGGCCGACTACCGCAGGGTCCCTTTTAAATTTATCTTGCGTCCCTGGAATCGGATTAACCACTTTATTTCCCTGGCTTGATTTGGATGTGTTTGGGCTTGATCCATTGGTAGTTCGAATAAAATCAATGGAAAATGGAGTGATCCCCAACAATTCAAGATCCATGTGCAACCCTGCTTTAGTCAAAAAGGCTATAAAAGTAGCCAGTGGCGTCGTGGTACCTGATATAAGTAACTCACCATTAAATTTATCAGCTATTACAATACCTTTAATATCATATGCATTGACGGTCTCTTGATATAGTCCACTAATGTCTGACCCAATCTGCTTTAAAATAAGAGTCGTCGGATCCCCATTGACCACACCTTCAAATTGTCCAGTATAATTGATTTGACCTGCTGTGATTGATATATTTAAGCAATAGATCATTACCACAAAAAATACTTTCATTTTATTTTATTTTTCTTGACAAAATCAAGGGCAGCACTATTCATACAGTATCTTAAGCCGGTAGGTTTGGGTCCATCAGCGAATACATGACCTAAGTGCCCACCACAACGCGCACAGACTACTTCTGTACGGCTCATACCATGTCCATCGTCTCGATGATCGGCCAAATTTTCTTTATAAATGGGTTGGTAAAAACTTGGCCACCCTGTACCGGAATCAAATTTAGTATCAGAACTGAATAATGGTAATTGGCAACCTCTGCACG
The DNA here is from genome assembly GCA_031417835.1 of Saprospiraceae bacterium. Taxonomy (GTDB): domain Bacteria; phylum Bacteroidota; class Bacteroidia; order Chitinophagales; family Saprospiraceae; genus JADJLQ01. The sequence continues at coordinate 34,317 of JANOWJ010000144.1, forward strand.
TATAGGTGCCTTTATCATGATGATCCCATAGATCGCCGGTGAATGGTCGCTCAGTTCCCTTTTGTCGTAACACATTATATTCTTCAGCATTGAGCTCTTGTTTCCATACAGCCTCTGATTTAGATATTTTTTTAATGGTGTCCTGATCGGTTATGCCCACTAAACTCAACGAGGGTACCCGAATATCGTGGACGATATTATAAGCGGAAGAAAGATAAATAGCACCGAATAACAAAAAAGTAAAAATTAATTTCATAGTTTTTTTGGATTCAATTTTGGTTTTGATTATCATATCGATTGTCATCATCTTTAGCAAGTTCAACAATTTTTTTAATCGCACTGATCATGCCTATAAAAAGTAAATATACCGGACAGAATATAAAAAACAACCAACGATAGGTACCAGCTTCATCCATGCCTACCCCACTCACCCATCCGGCAGTAAACGCACTCAACAACATCAGCAGCATAAAAGCCATGAGAGAATAAAGCCAATATCTAGCCATACGATCTGATATCAAGCCGATTATCACATTGTATAACATGTACAACAATATAAATGCGATAGCCAAAGTCCACGGCGACCGAGCTTCTATATCCATTCCCATTACTTTGAGGATAAAGCTGATACTCATGACAATAAGATAAAGTAACCATACCCCAAATGCTTGAATAAATGGATTAGAGGCTATTTTGGTGAACTTATTTATCATACAGGATCTATTTGTCCGATCAAATCATAATCATCAGCATCTATAATCGTAGTATAGACTAATTGTCCAGCTGTAAACTTAAGTGACGGATTCAAAATGTGAATCTCTTGATCTACTTCAGGACTATCAGCTTCAGACCGACCTACCCAACCTGCCTTTTCTTTACGATCAATAATAATGCGTATCGATCGACCTATCATTCGTTGATTCTTTTCACTCGATATACCCCGTTGAATTTCCATCAACTTATTTTGCCGTGACACCTTGACATTTTCCGGTATATTATCGTCGAGTTTATACGCAGATGTATCCTCTTCATGAGAATATGTAAATACGCCTAATCGATCAAATTGCATCAACCATACGAAATCACATAATTCTTCAAAATCCGCTTCAGACTCCCCGGGAAATCCCACCAACATGGTCGTGCGTAGACTGATCGATGGTATTTTAGTTCGAATCAACTCTATCAATGCTATCGTCTCTGCCTTCGTAATTTGCCTTTTCATAGCAGCTAACATGCGGTCACTGGCGTGTTGTAATGGCATATCCAGATATTTGCACACTTTGGGATTCCGTGCGATCTCATCGAGTATCTCTAGTGGAAATTTACTGGGATATGCATAATGTAACCTCAGCCACTCGATACCATTTACTTCGCTGAGCTTCTGCAATAACTCAGGAAGTTTTCTTTTTTTATAAATATCCAGACCATAATAAGTCAATTCCTGGGCTATGAGCATCAACTCTTTTACACCATGATCTGCCAAAAACTCAGCTTCATGTACCAGGCTTTCAATAGTCCTGCTCACATGCTTACCTCGCATCAATGGTATAGCACAAAAACTACACGTACGGTTACACCCTTCAGATATTTTTAAATATGCAAAATGTGAAGGAGTTGTGATCAATCGCTCCCCGATTAATTCTTTTTTATAATCTGCTTGAAGTGACCCTAATAATGCTGGCATATCCATGGTACCAAACCATCCATCTACTTCCGGAATTTCGATTTTCAACTCTTCCCGATATCGTTGCGATAGGCATCCAGTGACCAACAATCTATCCAATCGACCATCATTTTTAGCTTCAGCGTATTGCAATATGGTATCGATAGATTCTTTTTTAGCCATTTCAATAAATCCACAGGTATTGATAATCACGATATTGGCCTTATTGTTCGAGGCATCATGCTCTACTTCAAATTTATTGTGCTTGAGTTGTGTGATGAGATTTTCACTATCCACCGTATTTTTAGAACATCCCAGGGTGATGACATGTACCTTATTCTGTTGAAGTCCCTTCGATCTCACGTGATTGTATTAAATTTATGCAAAAGTAAGGCTTAGAAAAGGCAATTCTAAATAAATTTCCGTCGTTAATCTTTTGGTTTATGTATCGTTACGTAGTGCTTTTTTTGATTTGCTGGTCGACACAAATTTCAGCCCAATTTGGCTTTAAAGCAGTCAATACCTGGCCTCAACAACGCATAGCTGAGACAGTTACCAATAATAAACTTTTTCCTACTCTGCTGGGCGTGGGGGTAGACTATTGGTTTAGATTAAAAAATTATAGACTTGAGTTTTTACCGGCTTTGCACGCTCAGTATGCTCATGAACGTATTCAATTGGATCAATCTACCTCCGGGCAGTTAACTTGGTTGATCACAGAGTTTGTACCCGGTGTCCAATTCTATCCTTTAGATTTTAAAAACGATTGCAATTGCCCTACGTTTTCTAAACAAGGCGAGTTTTTTAAAAAAGGCTTTTTTATAACCCTAGCGCCAGGCGTCGCCTATAGTGCATTGACTGGAAAACAGACCCAAGTAGGTTCTATCCATGAGTTTCTGGTTTTCGGCCGGGCTGGTGCTGGTATTGATATCGGAATATCTGATTTATTAACGGTGTCCCCTTCCGTAAATTATCAGGTATCGGAAGCGTTGGATTGGCGTGCGCTTTTCTTAAATCCGGGTACAGCTAAAATGGACTTGTACAGCGGATTATTTATGAGTATCCGAGTAGGCTGGCGATTGGATAAGAAAAATTATTAACCTATAAAATTCGATCGTATTGTTCATTGAAAATTCAAATGAACTTTACGAGATTAAGTAGATAAGGTAGCTAAAATTTGATTCGGGGCATTGGATTGTTCCAGTAGACCTGCTTCGTTCAAAAATGTAGCTATGCCGGCTACGTTTCGTTCATCCATCAGATAGTGGATATGGTCTCGATAATAAGTCGCAAGATCTATCAAAGTATCCGGCTGAAGTTTTTGCACGATCGTAGGTATACTTGCGAGACCATCACGCAACGCTTGATTAAAAGCCACGATAAAGTCAGCAGGCAATCCCTTTGTTGAGCACCATACTGCGTAGGTAAATGGCAATTGGCTATATATCTGCCAAGCTAATCCTAGGTCATACGAATACGGGTGATGCCCGATAAGATTCAACGCTCTATCCCCAATGACCAATCCAGCAGTAGTGCCTGATATTTTGTTTTCATAGCCGATTTCAGCCGCAACAAAAACAGGATTTAATAGCCAATATTTTTTAAACAACACTTTGGTGAGCAATACTGATGTGCGAGACTGATAATCCAGATATACTTTTTCTATATCCTCAATAGGTACATCTGAATAAATGCAAACGCTAGAGACCGCACCATCACTACCTATAGCAAAATCACTGATCCGCTCAAAAGTTTGATGTAATAATGCCCCAACAGGCACTAGCGACAGATCAACGGACTTATCCAAAAAAAGCGCAGCACATTGAGCAGGGCTGGTTTCAATCAATTCGATTTCATTGGCCAAAACAGATGTTTGAATGCCATGAATAAACGGCTTAGTATTGAGATAGTCGACTATCGCAACTTTTATTTTGGATTTAACCATCAATTATTGATCACCGGTAAAGAGAAATATGATTTTACTTTGCTCAAATTTAAAGCTTCATGATATTCTTTGATGACATGATATAACGTATCACGCTCCACAGCTTTTCGACCGGCTTTTTGAATCAAAGAAACCAATTCATCCGTATTCATAGCTGGGTTTTGTTCTTCCGATCCAGCCATAGAATATATTTTGGTAGAATCGTCAATAGTCCCGTCTATATCGTCTACCCCATATGCTAAGGACAGCTGAGCCATATCTCTGCCCAGCATGGGCCAATAACTTTTGATGTGCTCAAAATTATCCAGATAAAGTCTGCTCACCGCATAATTCTTCATATCCTCGAGTGCCGTCACTTCAGGCAAATAGGACATTTCATTATCCTGATTTCTAAATTTGAGCGGGATAAAGGTCTGGAATCCTCCGGTCTGGTCTTGTAAATCTCGCAATCGGCTCATGTGATCAACCCGGTGACTATAATGTTCGATATGGCCATACAACATGGTTGCATTTGATCTGCCGCCTAGCTCATGCCATGTCTTGTGGATAAGGAGCCAGTCTTCGGTGCCACACTTATCAGGGCATATTTGACTACGTACACTCTCGTCAAAGATCTCGGCTCCACCACCAGGCAAAGATCCAAGTCCAGCTTCTTTTAACCGAGTCAGACCTTCTACTGTGGTTACTTTTGCTTTTTTAAAAACATAATATAGTTCGACCGGAGTCAACGATTTGATATGTACATTCGGATACAACGATTTGATGGATGAAAAAAGATCGCAATAAAAAGCTAAATCATATTGCGGTAATACACCACCTACTATATGTACTTCGGTGATTTGTTTCTCTGTCTGTTTTTCAAGGATGCGGAGCATATCATCTTTGGTATATTCCCAACCCTCTTTTCGTTCTTTAATCAATCGGGAATAGGAGCAAAATTTACACGTATAAATGCAAACGTTGGTCGGCTCAATGTGAATGTTTCGATTAAAGTAAGTGGTATCACCGTGTTTTTGCTCTCGGACCCAATTGGCCATTGCCGTCACCAAACCCAAGTCTGCCGACTCATATAAAAATAAGGCATCCGCCTCGTTGATTCGGGTTCGATTTTTTACTTTTCCCCAGATGGTTTCACTCTTAGTGTCTTCTATCAATCGCTCAATAGTATAATTCATTGATTAATATATAATTCTGGGTACAAAATTAACGGAATTGGAGCAGACAAACTGGAAAAATTATGGGTCAAAAATAGAATGAAAAAGGCGCACCAGTCTGAGTGATGCGCCTCGATAATTTCATAAGAACTGGTAGCTAATTTGCTTTATTATAACTCATTTCATTTTTACCTCCAGCTTCAATGACCTCTAATCTTTTTTTATATTCATTCGAAAGGTCAAACTCGTTTTTACGAGCATAAATTTCTTTGAGAGCTATCAAGGTATTTCGATCGTTTGCGTTTAGAGCTTCAGCCATTTTGAAAGAAGGTAGACTTTTATCAAACATTTCAAAAACTTCAGCTTTCACAGCATCGTATTTTTTGGTTCCTTCTTTAGAATAATCATCAGCAAGTTTGTTCAGGATATTCGTCATCCGGGCCGCAGCATTATAATAAAATGCGCCAAGGCCATAGTGACCATCAGAATTTTTTAGATCTAGAGTCGTGGCTTGAGAAAAATAAGACTCCGCATTTTTATAATTTTCATTGGTCGTAAACGAAGAAGATACAGAGTATACACCTGCAGCGTTTTTGGCCAAAAAAAAAAAGTCTTTTTGT
>JANOWJ010000145.1:0-16326 GCA_031417835.1 Saprospiraceae bacterium
TGATTACTACTGTCCAATCGGTTAAAAAATTTTGACATGACTTCGATCTGAGGATAATCACCAATGCTGTCAAATCCTGTATTCTTGCCAAGTGCAGTAAGCAATCTGCGATTATTATCTCGGATCGCACCAACATGGAACTGCTGAACCCATCCTTTTGCATGATCCATCAATGCTAATTGATATTGGACTGCTGATTTATATTTTAAGGCTTCTTCGGGTGATAACATTATACCTAGTCTGCCTTTAGCAAATAATGATCGAACCTCACTCTCAGAATAGTCGTCAGCGTATAAATAAATTTGGCCATGGTCCGATGCTCTACATCCTATAGAATCAAACGCATCATGACGACTTTTTAGCGCCGCATACAATTGATCCAAAGACTCAATGTTTTTGCCCAACGCTTTTTCCAATAAATCAATGTAAGCATTGAATGCTTCTAGTTGGTCGATCCCAAGTACAAGATCTGGTCTAAAGCTTGGGACCACTTTAACGCCAATGTCAGCAGAGGCTATTCTTTTATGGTGCTCTAGATTATCGATCGGATCATCTGTAGTACCGACCACTTCGACTTTGAAGTGCCTCAGGAGCGTGTTAGTGCTCAACTCGTTAAGTTTACCGTTTCCTCGTTCGTATACTTCCTCGGCATTTTTGTCGGAGAGAATGTGGTGTATTCCAAATGGATTCTTTAATTCCATATGGGTCCAATGATAGAGCGGATTTCGCATTACTTGTGGCACAATGGAAGCCCATTTCATGAATTTATCTTTATCTGACTTAGTACCGGTGATATAGGATTCGTCTATGCCCAATGCTCGCATAGCTCGCCATTTATAATGATCCCCTTTGAGCCAAATTTCAGTCATCGAATTAAATATTTTATCATCTGCGATTTCATCTGGGGGAAGATGGCAATGATAGTCTATGATGGGCATATCTTTAGCATACTCATGATAGAGCCTTTTGGCCGGTTCAGAATGCAATATAAAATCGTCCGAAAGAAATTCTTTTTCCATGTACTTATTATTTAGGAGGCTATGGTGCGCTCGCTCTTGGTTGACTCCAAAATTTTTGGCAGGAGTATATCGAGTGAATTCATGATAATTTCTTGATACATATTTTGGACTTGATCTATAAATCCAGGTAATTCAATAAAAGCATGATCAAATAATTGTTTATCCTGCAAGATTGCTTTAATGGTAGCACCAACTGAAATTCCAGATCCTACAAAATAAGGTACCCAATGGTTATACAATGCAGGCGCTTTCTGATCTATGATTTCAAATTCTAAGTCTGAATGATGTACTGCATAATACTTACCACCCCGATATGCATTTGGCCTAAATAAATACAGGTAGTACGCAAATCCAAATGTAAGCAGTGGAGGCAATTTCAAAAACTGAGTATAGTATCTCATTATAGTCTCGCCATTTCTTGCTTGCATTTTGGTCGTGGTCTGAGTCAGGATGCTTTTCCATTCGTGTCGGATGAATGGATTGGCCCATCGTGATTTCATTTGCTGATAAAAAGCTCCTGCATCAGGAGCTATAGATAATAAAGTAGGTAGGATTTCCTCCTCACACACGTTATCCATAAAGGTTCGAAGCCTGGCGTCATGCATCATATCTTCTACTGTGTGACAACCATGCCCAAAAGCCATAGAAGCCATTATAGTATGAGTTCCATTTAACAACCTCAATTTTTGCTCTCGAAAAGCATTAATATCTTCTGTAATGACTAATCCTTGCATAGAAGTGTAAAATGGAAAAGCCGACTTTAATCGTTCACCGCCTTGGATCGCCCAAAGATGATAAGGCTCGGTCTGGATAGCAAGATAATCGATATAGGAAAGACTTAAAGTCTCATGGTTAGGGTCTGCCTTAAAAGCTCCCGGCACTATACGATCCACGAGCGAATCACAAAATGAACATGAACTTTCAAGCCAGGACAAAAAAGATTCGCCAAAACCCATAGCCTCGGAATGCCGCACAACCAGTTGATGTAATAATTCACCATTGCCTACGATCAATTCTGTAGGTATGATCACAAGACTGCTATCTTCAAGTCCGGCGAGGTAGCGCGCATTTAAAAGTCTGGCTAGTTTTCCCGGGAAACTTGTTGGTATCTTCTGTGAATTTCCATCAGCGTCGTATGCAAGCCCCACTTCTGTAGTATTGGAGACTACCACTTCTAAAGATGCTGAGCAAAACAATGCCTTTAAAGCATCCCAATCTAACTCTGCACTCCAAACCTCTTTTATACAACTTATGATGGTCTTGGCTACAACGGGTTGCATATTTTGGTCCAGTCCTGTCTCAACTACGGTGTACAAGTTATCTTGCCCTTTAAAAACGGAAACATCCGATGAAGTCGATTTTACCATGGCAATCGATCCGTGATACAAGCCTTGATTTATAGCCTTTTGAAAAATGTAATCTACAAGACCTCTTAAAAGAACACCGGTGCCAAACTGAACTACTTTTATCTGGTCATGACTCGCTGCTCCATGTTCAAAACTGTTACCCACCATTTTCGAATTCAATATCTCCATGACCATTTGTGCGCTAAAAGTAATAAGTTATCGTCAATCATTATTTAATTCTAAGCCATTCTGGATATTTTTTTTACTAGAAAATAGCTCCTCATTTAGATTACTAACTATATTGCAGATTACTTCACCACAGTTGACTATGAATTACTTATTTAAGCTACTCCTGGTATATTTTGTGCTGCTGCATAGCCAAAATACCATGGCACAACAGCCAATAAAAGTGATGGTCGATGGCTCGCTTTCCACTCACACGATTAGTCGGCATATTTATGGTCATTTTTCAGAGCATTTGGGCCGCTGCATTTACGATGGTTTTTGGGTCAATGACACGATGACTGTCGCCAAAAAAGATCGTATCCGATTAGACATTGTAGAAGCATTGAAAAAAATAAAAGTGCCCAATCTCCGATGGCCTGGTGGGTGCTTTGCTGATGAATATCATTGGCGCGATGGCGTCGGCCCACGCGCTACTAGACCCAAAATGGTAAATACGCATTGGGGTAATATCGTAGAAGATAATAGTTTTGGTACTCATGAGTTTTTAGAATTGTGTGGCTTAATCGGGGCAGAGCCATATATCGCAGGCAATGTGGGTAGTGGCACAGTACAGGAAATGTCGGATTGGGTCGAATACCTGAATCATCCTGGTGGAAGCGCTCTGTCTGATCAACGTAAACAAAATGGCCACGCCGCAGCCTATAAAGTAAAATTTTGGGGAGTAGGAAACGAAACTTGGGGCTGTGGTGGGAATATGACGGTAGACTACTACGCAGACGAATATAAGCGGTATGCTACTTATGTGAGAAACTATCCAGGTGCCCCCATTCATAGGATAGCGAGTGGATCTAACGTAGCTGATTATAATTGGACTGAAGTATTGATGAAAAACGTAGGGCCCAATAGAATGTGGGGCACCACTTTACATCACTATTCTCTTCCTACTGGTGATTGGTCTAAGAAAGGATCAGCAACAAACTTTCAAGAAGCCGAATATTTTGGTGTATTAAAAAATGCCTGGTTTATGGATGAGTTAGTCACTCGCCACTCTACCATCATGGACAGATATGATTTGGCAAAACGGGTAGCCTTGGTGGTGGATGAATGGGGAGTATGGACCGATGTCGAGCCCGGCACTAATCCGGGATTTTTATATCAGCAAAATAGCCTTCGGGATGCATTAGTAGCTGGAATGACTTTAAACATCTTTAATAATCATAGTGATAGGGTCCGTATGGCTAATCTGGCTCAGACTATAAATGTACTTCAAGCCCTGATCTTAACTAAAGGAAGTCAATTTATATTGACTCCGACTTATCATGTATTTGATATGTACAAAGCACATATGGATGCTCAATACTTACCCACTCATTTTCAATCTCCGGATTATAACTTTGAAAATAAAAAAATTCCGTCCATTAATATCTCTGCCTCCAAAGATTCTACGAATGTCATTCATATCTCCCTTGTAAATATCGATCCTGTCAAATCGTTTGCGTTGAATCTGGATCTTTATGACCTAAAGTATAATACCGCAACTGCCACAGTGATCTCTTCTCCCAATTTTACAGATTTCAATTCATTTGAAAACAAAAACAAAATCACCATCAAACCACTGACCACTGTAAAAAAAGAAACGAATACTCTAGCTTTGACCTTGCCTGCTAAAAGTATTGTCATGGTCGAACTCAAATAAATCCTCGAATCAACTTTCTTACTATTCAATAAAAATTTCTCAACAAATGAAATATCTTTTTTTAATAATGATTTGTATGACCATGGTGCTCATGCATTGTAAAAACAAGGAAATCGCAGTCCAGGATATGCCAAAAATATCAAATGATTTGGCTTCCGCAGAAGTTACTTTTAAAAAATACTGTTCCACTTGTCATGGGGACAATGGAGATGTATTTGTAGACAGACGATGGAAACATGGGACTGTCAAAGACTCTCTCATCCATAGCATTACCAATGGATTCGTTGATCTTGGTATGCCAGCATGGAATGTTGCCCTCAAACCAGATGAGATTTCAAACCTCGCTGATTACTTAGCTGTAGCAATCGAAAAAAGAAAAATGTTTGACTTTACCGACAGTATCAAATCAAATATATTCGTTCATAAATCTATGACGGTAAAATTGGATACCATCGCTAAAGGCCTTGGTAATCCGTGGGGGATGGTCTTTCTTCCAAATGGCGATTATGTTTATTCCGACCGAAATGGCAATCTCTATCGTCAATCAAAAGGCAAACAATCCTTAGTCAAAGGCACACCTAAAGTATTGAACGAAGGTCAAGGTGGCTTGTTAGATCTTGAGTTACATCCTCAATTTGAGACTAATCAATACCTATATATTACCTACTCTAAAATTAAGGATACAATGTCTACTACGGCCTTGATGCGAGCCAAATTAGTAGGTAATACATTGACAGAACAAAAGGACATTTTCGTAGCAATGCCGTATCAGACTACCAAAATTCATTATGGTAGTCGCATCGAGTTTGATAAAGATGGCTACATTTTTCTAACGGTGGCTGATCGATTCAAACACCTCGATACATTGCCTCAAAAACTGGATAATGACATGGGCAAAGTCCATCGTCTGATGGATGACGGATCTGCCCCTAAAGACAACCCATATATTGAGGTACCCGGTGCCCGACCTACGATCTGGACAATAGGTCACCGCAATCCTCAGGGCATGATCATCCATCCAGAGACTGGCGTGATCTGGTCGACTGAGCATGGTCCACGAGGTGGCGATGAATTAAACATCATCCAAAAAGCTAAAAATTATGGCTGGCCCATTATCAGTTACGGCATCAATTATGATGGCAAAATACTGACGCCCTATACCATCCGAGATGGCATGGAGCAACCCTTGGTGAAGTGGGTGCCCTCTCTAGGCCCGAGTGGACTGACCGTGGTCACGGGTGATAAGTACCCTGCTTGGAAAGGTGATCTGCTGATGGGTTCTATGCGATTTAAATACCTGAATCGTGTAGATCTTAATGGTAATGTACCAGGCGAACAAGAGGCATTACTCAAAAATATAGGACGAGTACGATTTGTAGAGATGGGCCCTGATGGCTTTGTTTACGTAGGAGTTGAAGATCCAGGTTTTATTTTCCGACTGCTTCCTGTCTCACCCGTTGTTCAATGAGCCACATGGATTAAATACCTATATTATGAATAAATTTATTGTTTTAATTATATGCAGTTTGATCAGCATAGTTGAAACTGACAGCCAGTCATTTAGCAAAATGCTCAAACCCAATCCTGGCATTGTCTCCTATACCTTTAGAAAATCATTTGCTACCGATATGCCGGCCACTTTGGATTACATCAAGTCATTAGGTATAGACAATATTGAATTTTCCAATTTATTTGGCCAAAATGCCCATGATATCAAGGTGATGTTAGATCGTCGTGGTATCCGGTGTACTAGCTTTGGAGTGTCGTGGGATGATATCATGAAAAAAAGATCTACTGTGATTGAAAATGCAAAAATATTAGGCGCGAATTATGTACGTATAGCATGGGTGCCAAATGATAAGCCGTGGGATCTGACATTTACCAAACAAACCGCAGCACATTTTAACGAAATCGGCAAAGCACTCAAAGAGCAAGGACTCATATTCTGTTACCACAATCATGGTTATGAGTTTCAGCCACATGCCGATGGCACACTATATGATGTATTAATGGCAGAAACCAATCCAGAATATGTCTCCTATGAGATCGACATCCTATGGGTAAAACATCCTGGTCAAGATCCTGCAAAGCTTATTAAAAAATACTCCAACCGATTCAAGCTCATGCATTTAAAAGATCTAAAACTTGGTATAGTAGGAGACCTAAGCGGTAAAACTCCAGTGGAAAACGATGTCACGTTGGGTACAGGGCAGATAGACCTAAAAAAGGTATTAAAAGCAGCCAAAAAATCATCTATCGAACATTTTTATATCGAGGACGAAAACGATAACTCTTGGACTCAAGTACCTCAAAGCATTGTTTATCTAAAAGGAAAGTAAAATTCTACTTAATCCGGAATACAGTTGATACTGCGAATTGTCTATTGCTTCATTCTATCAGTTTATTCAAACAACGGATAATTCTGTAGTATTCTTTTATATTACCTGATGGCTAAAAGTCTATAATTTTAAACTTTAAAATCAAAAATTTATTAAAAATGATTAAAAGACGATCGGCCTTGACGAGTATAGCAGCCGGCTTTGGCACTTTAGCCAGCCTGCCAGCTTGGGCGACTGGTTGGAACATGGCTCATCTTAAAAATTATTCGTTTTTATCCGTAAGCAATGAGATAACATTAGCAGCTATCACCGATACCATAATCCCCAAAACAGATACCCCAGGTGCCAATGAACTAGGTGTGCCACAATTTATTGAAAAAATGTTTAAAGATTGTTATGATCAGGCAGCGCAAAATAACTTGAGCATGGGTTTAGTTACTTTAGATGCTGTAGCAATATCAGAATATGGCCAATCGTTTGCTTCGTTAAATAAAGATCAGCGCCTAGAGGTCCTCAAAAAGATGTCCACTTCTGCGTATCCTGATCAAAAAAACTTTTTGAATATGATCAAAAGGATGACCATCGATGGTTATATGGGCACTGAATATGCCATGACCAACATTGTCAAATTCGAATTTGCCCCAAATCGATTTTTTGGCTGCGTACCCATAAAACCGGCTTAATCTTGATCTGATTCATTAAAAACAAAGTGAATTCTTAAAACTTAATTAATTAAAAATAGATGAGCAATCTCAACATTGAATCAATAAAAAAAAGAACCTATGATGCGATTGTAATAGGGTCTGGTATCAGTGGTGGTTGGTCAGCTAAAGAATTAACTGACCGTGGATTAAAAACCCTCATGCTGGAGCGCGGACGCGATGTCAAGCACATTACAGACTACCCTACTTCCATGAAACAACCTTGGGAGCTAGAGCATCGCCGGCAGCTACTGCAGGAGGTAAAAAAAGCCAACCCAATCATTTCTAAGTGTTATGCGTTTTACGAGGGTACCACGCAGTTTTTTGTTAAAGATGATGAACATCCTTATGTTCAGGAAAAACCATTTGATTGGATTAGAGGCTATCAAGTCGGTGGGAAGTCGCTTATGTGGGCTCGAATGACACAACGCTGGAGTGATTATGATTATGAAGGTCCGGCTCGAGATGGTTACGCCATCGACTGGCCTATCCGATATGCCGACATGGCCCCGTGGTATAGTCATGTTGAAAAATTTGCAGGTATAGCTGGCCATAAAGACGGGCTAGCCACCTTACCAGATGGAGAATTTTTGCCTGGTTATGAGCTTTCTTGCGTAGAAAAATATTTTAAAGACCAATTAACTAAAAATTATAAAGATCGCTATGTCATCAGCGGTCGCACGGCGCATCTATCACAACCACAGGACATTCATTACAAACAAGGTCGAGGTAAATGTGTCAACCGTACCATCTGTGAACGCGGTTGTCCTTATGGTGGTTACTTCAGCAGCAATTCTTCTACCATTCCATGGGCCCTTAAATCTGGTAAGTTGACGCTAAGACCAGATTCCGTAGTGCATTCAGTTTTATATGATGAAGCCAAAGGAAAAGCCGTCGGTGTACGAGTGATCGATACGCATACCAAAGAGGAAATTGACTTTTTTGCAAAAATAATATTCGTCAATGCCGCTGCTCTCAACAGCAATCTACTCTTATTAAACTCTACTTCCAACAGATTTCCGAATGGCCTGGGCAATGATAGTGGTGTATTGGGTAAATATGTTGCATTTCATAATTATCGAGCGCGCATTTCTGCAGAGTACGTTGGAGAACTTGATACTACGACTGAAGGGCGCAAACCCAGCTCGGGCTATATTCCCAGATTTAGAAATGTATACAAACAAGAGACCGATTTTCTGCGTGGTTATGCAGCAGGATTCAGTGCAAACCGGGGCGAGATTCGTAATAATGATGGCTTAGGTGAAGAACTAAAACAAAATTTGAACAAAACCAGGTGGAGCAATTGGCGGGTTGGTTCGGGGATCATGGGTGAAACTATTCCCAAAGCATCAAATTTTGTAGCGTTAGATAAAGACAAAAAAGATCAATGGGGTATACCTCAACTCAAGATATCTGTAGGTTACGACGACAATGACGAAAAGATGATCAAAGATTTTTTTGAGCAATTCAGTGAAATGTATACCAAAGCAGGCTTTACCAATATCCGTACTGATGATAGCAAACAAGCCGCAGGACTAGATATTCATGAGATGGGAGGTGTACGTATGGGTCATGATCCTAAGACTTCGATGCTCAATAAATGGCATCAACTTCATGCTTGCAAAAATGTTTTTGTCACAGATGGGGCTAGTATGACATCTACCTCTACTCAAAACCCCTCTCTATCTTATATGGCCTTTTCTGCCCGTGCAGCAGATTACGCGGTCAAGGAATTAAAGAAAAGGAACTTGTGATTTTTAATTTAAGCCTCTTAACCCATTCGAATTTATAGTACCGATTCGATCCAACTTCCGGAAAATACTCTTAAGGTCAGCCAGGAATGCTTGACCCTATACCCTCAAGCTATTCCCAAAATCCGTCCTTCTTCCATTCGGCTTTTTCTGTCAAATCGGCCGATTACATCTGAACGGAGTTGAAATAGCACAATTTATAAGCCTATATGCAGAAAAGAAATTATTTTCAAGACATATTTTTATTCAAATGGAAGAAGAACCGCGACTGAATGGTCTGAGCCCCTATGGCAAAAATCAATTATTGGATGCCGGCTGGTGGGGAAAGCTGGTAGGCATGACAGGCTTTGCATTTTCGGGTATTCTCGCCTTGATCGCAGTGCTCGTAATGTCAGGAGGTCCGACCATCAATGCTATTCTGAAGCCAACCTCGACTGGAAGTGAGGTAGACAATAAACAATTTATTTTTTATGGCTTGATCTATTTACTTTTGGCTGCATTTTATTTTCTGATGAGCTGGTGGGTATTCCGATTTGGCTCAGAGGTTCGCCATGGCCTTCTGCAGAATAACGAGGAAGAGATAGATTCTTCATTTAATAATTTAAAAAATTACCTTCAAGCATTAGGTATTCTTACATTATTAGGTTTGGGGGTTACGGCCATAGCAGTGTTGGGCACGCTTACTCTTGTCTATTTTGGCTAATTATTCTGGCTTCATTCTCATACTTTAATTTTGAAAAAAAAAGACTGGTTAATCAGGAGCAAATCGTTCTTAACCGAAGTACCGATCGAATCTGTCAAAAGTACCTTGAGCAAAGGGCTGTCGGTGAGTATGGTTAAAGGCCGGTACCAACTATTTACAGACAAAGTCATATATAGTTGGGAGGATTTGTATCAAAATTTTCGAATTACGGTCCATAAGCTAAGGTCAGCTATGTTTAAGCCCAATAATGTCCTGGTACTCGGGGTAGGCCTTGGTTCAGTAATTCAAATCGCTGAAAAAAAATATAAACACCCCCTTACATTCACAGCTGTCGAGATAGATCCGGCGATTTTATATTTGATTCATAAATATACTGCTGTTCAATTTCGATCCCCGATCGAATATATTCAGGCAGATGCCCATGCCTTCATCATACAAAATCGATTGAAGTATGATCTGATCTTTTTTGATATCTTTATTGATGATGTCGTACCACCCCATTTTGAATCTTTGCTTTTTATCAAAAAACTTGCCGCTTGCCTCTCGCCGGGTGGGGTGCTGCTATATAATCGCATAGCCATTGAACACGAGCACATTCTTCATAATATGCATTTCTTTGAAAATACCTTTCTCAAGGTCTTCCCTCACGCCGATTTTGTAGATGTCAAGGTAAATTGGGTTTTAGTCAGTGACGGTCGATTGTTAAAAAAATGAGTTTTAATGAATTGGGCCAAAGTCGCGGTCTTCTAGATCTCAGGACAACCTTTTTTTACCTACTTTTGCAGCCACATGTTTACGTTTAATATATATCTCAAATTCGCTTCTATCGCAGTTTGTCTTTTAGGAGGTACTGTCATGGCCTTCACTGTTGGTTTTTGGTATGCCTTCCCATTTATTCTAATAGGACTGCTCCTATTGACTAGTTACATCCTGTTAGGTACTGTGCAATCTGCAGCCCAATTCATGGAAAAAACTGATTTTGCCGGTAGTCAAAAAAGGCTGGATCTGACTTTTTTCCCGCAATGGTTATATAAACCTAATCGATCCTATTTTTACATGATCAAGGGATCCATAGCTGCTCAGTTAAAAGATTATGAGAATGCTGAACACTATTTAATTAAGTCTAAAGAGATCGGCCTCCCCAGCGGTAATGAAAAAGCAATGGTTACCCTTCAACTGGCCAATTTTGCAGCCATGAAAAACAAATGGAACCAAGCTCAGATCTATATGAAGGAGGTCAAAGAGTATAAAGTCACTGAACCAATGATAAAGGACCAAATCAAACAATTTGAAAAAGCTATGGCGCAGCGTGGTCAACAAAAACACATGATGGGTGGCGATCCTGCTATGATGCGGATGCGGAGGCAGCGAAGGATGTAATCAAGTGATAAAATACAAGGCACAAAGGATTTAAACTTAGGCTGATCGGTAGGCTATAATTCGCCTTTGGCGTCGCGATCTAATATCGCATTGATCTGTTCCACTTTAAGATTTTTACCAATGATTTTACGGTCTTTGTTCAATACATATATTTCCGGTGTATTGTCCACAAAATACTTACCATACACCGATACATTGGTAGGGTCAAATACATTTGTAAACGCACCCATGTTATACGTTTGTATAAATTTTTTCCACTCGGCATCAGTGGTATTGACGGCGATTGTAAACACGGAGACTCCTCTGCTTTTGAGCTGAGGATATGCTTTGGCGAGTTTTGGTGTCTCCGCCTGACAGTGTTCGCAGTCAGTGTGATAAAGGTATACGATGACATATGGCGTTTGTATGGCATAGATCGATTTAGACTCACCTTGCGGGTTTTTTGCAATTACATCCTGCCCTTTTACGTTAAGCACGCTTCCTTTCATTTCGTTGGCTCGCTGTTGAATAGCACGAAGATCACCGTCTGTGAGCCAGACGGCATTTTCTTTATTGAAAAAATTTTGAACGACCTGTACAAATACTGCTTCTCCATCCATGAGCGTTGTTTTACCCGGCTCGAACTTGAGCAATAACCAGTTGCTGACATATTTAAACAGTTCGGGATTAACTAATGTCTTGCGCAAAAGTTTATTGGCGTGACTCACTATCGAATCCTGATGTTGCGGCATCAGATCTACAAAATATTGTTTTAATTTATTGGAGATGACCGGAGTGGATAACATACGAGGGTCAGCTAGATCCACATTATCCCAATATTCACTACGGTACACACTTGCTTGTTTGACCATATCCATTTCACCATTGGCAGCACGGATATCTCGAATTTCAGGATTTTGACCCGCCTTTTTGAACAAAGACACAAATGCAGTCGGGTGTTTTGCTAAAAAATCAGCCGTTTGATTTTTTCGGGCCACTTTATTTTCTTCTACTACTTTTTGATAGGCTACGAGGTCCGGATCACCGGCGGGCTTACCTTGAGCTTTCGCTTGCAACGGGAGAGTCGCCTTTTCTTGACTTAATTGGAGCTTGAGCGACTGATAATACAGATCATTATCTAGTGACCCGGTTACAGTCATAGTGCCAATCAAATCTTGTATAGAGGCAGATAATTCAAATTCTTGATCCTTATCCAACAACAATTGGATGTTCAGATTGCCGGGAAAAATAACATAATAGAGCCCAGGCTTGAATAAAGTATCCCTTTTTATTTTTATAGACCCATCCGCATGAATCGTAAAGGTATCAATATAAAAATTTTGATCTGCATAGGTACCCGCAAATTGAACCACACCTGGTTGCAGGCCAGTGATCTTAAGATCGATGATACATTTTTTTGAGGCCGTCGTAGCACCTTTAGCTAATGTAGATGTCCCTGTATTCTGTGTACAAAAGGAAATCAAAATCCAAAAAAGAGTCAACATGCTCAATGGTTTGAAATAGTTATTTTTCATATTTAATTAAAAAGCAAATTTAGATATTGATAAATAGTCACAACTTGACTCGGAGTTAAACATTTTATAATTCTCTATTAAATCATCTAGCCACACTTCCGTTTTCCGCATCTGACCCTGGCTCGACAAATTTAAGTACACCATCGGAATTTTCAGAAAGCAAGATCATACCATTGGAGTCTATGCCTTTCATCTTTCGTGGTGCCAGATTGGCTACTACGACCACTCGTTGACCAGGTAGCTGTGCCGGATCAAATTGTTGAGCTATCCCGCTTACGATTGTCCTTTTCTCAAATCCCAAGTCTACAGTAAGTTGCAATAGTTTATCAGCCTTTACCACTTTTTCTGCCGCCACGATGGTCCCTACTCTCAAGTCAATTTTGTTGAAATCGTCTATACTGATCACTTCTTTTAATGGAGCGCTGACCACCGGGACCGGTGCACTAAGGGCTTTCCCTCGTTTTAATTTTTCTAACTGGGCCTGAATAAGTCCATCATCAATTCTGGAAAATATATGGACCGGTTCCTGTATCTGGTGACCTTCGGCCAATAACAATTCACCTTCTGCCAGAGCATCCAGCATTGTATTCAATTCATTTTGGTCTTTACTGATGGCTAGCCCAAGTTGGAGACGCATTTTATCTGAGGTAAAAGGCATAAATGGTCTCACTGCTATACTGAGAGCTGCTGCTAACTGAGCACAATAATTGAGCACCACTTTTGCAAGCTTAGGATCTGTTTTTTCTTTTTTCCAGGGCTCATTGGCCTGCAGGATAGTATTGCCTGTACTCGACAGATCCATCACACTTTTTAAAGCATCTCTAAATCTGAATTCCCGGATGCTTTGATTCATATCTTGTATGCGATCAAATATATTTAGCAACTCTACTTCATGAAATGAATCAAAGTCTGGGTCTTCTGTACCTACAAACCCCTTATCAGGATCAAAATCGGGTATACGGCCATTATAGTATTTATTAATTAATACGACCACCCGATTAAAAAAATTAGCCAAATTATTGACTAGCTCATTATTGTTTGCTTCTTGAAATCCTTTCCAGGTAAACTCACTGTCACGCTGCTCTGGCATGGATTTGATCAAATAGTAGCGCAAAGCATCTTCTTGACCAGGCCATTCATCGAGATATTCATGAATCCATACGGCCCAATTGCGTGAAGTCGATACTTTATCTCCTTCAAGATTCATAAATTGATTGGCCGGCACATTGATAGGCAGATTGTAGCCTCCGTGGGCTTTAAGTATCGTCGGAAATATCAAACAATGAAATACGATATTATCTTTTCCAATAAAATGGATGATGGCTGACTCAGGATCTTTCCAATATTTTTCCCATTCTTGCCCATTTATGTGGGCCCATTCTTTGGTAGCACTAATATACCCGATTGGCGCATCAAGCCACACGTATAGTTTTTTGCCTTTTGATCCAGGGATTTCTTGAGGTACATCTACCCCCCAATCCAAATCTCGGGTCATCGATCGAGGCTCGAGCCCACTGTCTAACCAAGACTTACATTGGCCTAATACATGCGGCTTCCAGTCCTCCGGATTGTGATGATCCACTCCATCCAACCTACCTGTTTCTATCCAGGTTTTTAACCAATCCTGATGTTTGTTGAGTTGTAAATACCAATGGGTGGTCAGCTTTTTCACAGGAATACTGCCGCTCAACGTGGAGGTAGGATGGATCAGATCAGTTGGGCTCAAGGTAGACCCACAGCGCTCACACTGATCTCCATAGGCTGACGGATTGCCACATTTAGGACACGTGCCAGTGATATATCGGTCCGCTAAAAATTGTTCAACCGTCTCATCATAATATTGAAGACTTTCTATTTCTTGGAATTCGCCATTTTGATATAAAGTCCTGAAAAAATCTTGGCTAGTCTCGTGATGCAATGGAGCTGAGGTCCGATGATACAGATCAAATGATATGCCTATTCGTTCAAAAGTGTTCTTCATCTGATCATGATACTTATCCACTATAGCACCTGGCGTAGTATTTTCTTTCCTAGCTTTTACCGTGATTGCCGCACCATGTTCGTCTGATCCACACACCCATACGACCTCCTTACCCGTGAGTCGCAACATCCGCACATAGATATCTGCTGATAAATATGCTCCCGTAAGATGACCGATATGCAGTGGCCCATTGGCATAGGGTAATGCCGATGTGATTAAATACCTTTTGATCTCCATGCTTTCAATGGCGGCAAAGGTAGGAAATTAGAAATAAGTTTAATATAACGGCTGAGGAAATGATTTTACCTTTAATCAACGCTTTAACCTAGACCAATCAATTTGAAATATATTCAGTGGAATATCGAACGATTTATTCTTTTGACATGTTTGGGATTGTTTATCTTAATGGCTTGGCAAAGTGAAGGCTATTATCACTGGGATGAACATTATCAGTTATTGGAGTTTGCCCAATACAAATCTGGTCTTGCTGCCAAAGAGGGACTTGCCTGGGAATTCCAAGATCAAATCAGACCGGGGCTACAACCCTTCATAGCCTTTGCATTTTTGGAGATCTTCACATCGATCGGGATATCTGACCCGTTTATGATTGCATTTATCCTGCGATTGTTTTCAGCCCTCTTTAGTTTTTACGTGGTCGTAGCTCTGGGTCACTACATTTTGAAACTAACTGCTTCCAAAATGGCACAGCGAGTTTTTCTGACCTTCTCATTTTTTCTTTGGTGTAGCGCATTTCTTCTTGTTAGATTCTCCTCTGAAAACTGGAGTGGTTTAGCGTTCATCCTCGGATTTTTATTTTGGAGTCACTGCGATTCGACTTCTACAAAGAAGAATGCTATGATGTTGATTGTTTCAGGGCTCTGCTTTAGTTTAGCATTTCAGTTTAGATATCAAATAGCATTCGCCATGGTTGGCTTTGCACTATGGATGCTGTTTAATTTTAAAACCTATTATCGCCAATGGGGACTGATGACCATTGGGCTTATCTCTGGTGTTTTGATCGGATTACTGGCAGACTATTGGTTATATGGCAATTGGCAACTAACCTCATACTACTATTTTACCAAAAACATAACCCAAGGCAAAGCAGCTACCTTTGGAGTCGAACCATGGTGGTACTATTTTAAAGTACTTTTCCTTAGACTTGGACCTGGCATAAACATCATATCCTGTGGACTTGCTATATATGGTATGTTTATATATAGACGACATGCCTTATTGTGGGCTTTGATCGTTTTTGTGATTGGTCACTCTATAGTCGGACATAAAGAAATGCGATTTTTATTTCCGATGTTTTTCCCATTTTTGTTTTTTATTTCAGTAGGGGTTCACTCGATATGGGCAAAAAATCCATTTAGAAAGTGGATATGTATTGTTATCATTCCTGTATGTATTGTCAACTGTGGCCTGCTCTATGTCCGACTCGTCACTCCTGCACATATCCGTATGCCATACTATAAATATATGTACACCTTGGCATCCAGGACGCAAAAGATTACGATGTATTTTTTACCTGAAAACAATAGCTCCAATAACATGTACGGTCCATCGAGGCTTCGCATGACATTTTATCGACATAAAAATTTAAATCAAATAACTCAAACCGACCCTACAAATATTACTCTTGATAAAAAACAAAAACAATCCTAATTATATACAATAAATACTATAGATACTGAAGTCGCTAGCAAA
>JANOWJ010000146.1:0-61137 GCA_031417835.1 Saprospiraceae bacterium
TTGGTTTTTAGCATAACCTCCATTGAGGCCTGCTCGGAACTGGAGAGCTTTAGAGGCCTTACCATTATAGCCAAGACTAAACTCAAACCCTTTATTATCTACTTTTCCTGCATTTACTGGAGGTAAAAGGGCATTGATACCTGAAGACGCAGGCGTAGACCCGGTCTTTTGAATCAAGATTTGTGATCGTTTATTCAAGAAATATTCTAGGGTCACATCAAAACGACCATTTAACACTGTGGCATCTAAACCAAAATTAAAATTATTTGCTCTCTCCCATGTAAAATCAGGGTTTGCAAGGATCGTTTCATTCAATGTAGTCTGAACGGCACCATTGATTGGATAAGCTCCAAAACCATAGGTGGATAAATAAGCATATTCTTGTAAACGCCCGTTAAAGAACACTTGATCATTTCCCATTTGACCATATGATGCCCGCAATTTCAAATTATCTATGGCTGTGACATTAAAGAAGGGCTCCTGAGATATATTCCAGCCCAATAGTAGCCCTGGGAAGAACCCAAAACGGCCAGAATTAGGAAAGATATAGGATCCGTCATATCGCCAAATAAATTCGGCCAGGTACTTTTCTTTAAAGTTATAATTTACACGACCATAATAGCCTAGTCTGGCTCGCTCATAAGCACTACCACCGGTATTTTGTTGAAGTGATCCTCCTGCAAACAATTGATCTACAGCACCAGAGATATAGTTTCTCCGGAATGCAAAATAACTTTCACCTTGAAATTGTTCGCGAGTGACCCCGGCAAGGAAATTAAACGAATTATTGTCACCTAATTTAAAATCATAATTAAGTAAAGCTGTAAGATTTGTATTTAAGACAGACTCTGACCCTTGAGTCAATCGTGGATCTTTAAAGTTAGACCGCACTGCTCCTACTAATTTCGGAGTGCCATCAGCTTCTCTGGATACCCTATCCCAAGAATATAAAGTCCATGGCGTCTGCCATACTTTGTTACTTTCTGAAGTTTTATCTACTGCACCACTTAATGTCAGTTTCAAGCCTTTGATCCAAGGGTTAGTAATGTCTACCCCACCATTAGCTTGCAAGAAATCGGTAGGATTATCTTGATAGCCTGTAGCATTGGTTGTGATCACATATGGATTCTGGCCATTTTCGATATCTGGTCCTGGTAAGCCATTAGGCCATACCTCTGGCTCTGTTGGCCGACCTCTCATCAACATTCTGAAGATAGAACCTGCGGATTCTGTCGGGAAATTTCGATCTTCTCTACGAGCTAGTATACCCATGTTGACATTGATGTATGGGCTTGCTTTTGCATCGAGATTGACCCGCATATTGTACTGATTGTACTTGGTAGCAGAGTTTTTGTAGTAAGCATCTTGATGAATAAATCCTAAAGAGGCTAGATATTTTAAAGATTCTGTTCCTCCGGATACTTGCAGATTGTGTCGGTTTTGTGGTGACCAGGTCTTGAATGCATCGCCAAACCAATCTGTGTTTGGAAAGCCCCATGGGTCAGACCCATCAGCATGTTTTGCCACAGCCGAAGGGCTGAAATTTGCATTCAACGTAGCTATGCCATTGGTCGGTGAGTCATAAGTACCAGTGGATTTGATACCATTCCATGCTGCACCCCACTCATTGACTGGAATGGTTTTATAGATAGGCAATTCATTCATGATACCTGCGTATTGTGCTGCGCTGGCCATATCTGGTATCTTGGTAGGTTGGGCCCAACCATTATTAAAGTCATACGATATCGTCGGTTTGCCTGTTTTACCCCTTTTGGTTGTAACAAGGATAGCACCATTAGCTGCACGAGCTCCATATATAGCAGCAGATGCATCTTTCAATACAGAGATAGACTCGATATCTTGAGGACTCAATCGTCCAAGACCACCATCGCGATCAGGGATACCATCGATGACTACCAGTGGACTACTATTACCTAATGTATTTGTACCGCGGATGGAAATCGATGCGCCATCATAGCCTGGCTCACCACTTTGTTGGATCACCACCAGACCAGGTAATCTCCCTGCCAATGAGTTAGTAATGTCTACAGCCGGCGATTTTACAAGTTTATCCCCCTGTAGAGACACAACGGCACCGGTGATCGTTACTTTTTTCTGAGTACCATAGGCAACGACTACGACTTCGTCCAATGCAGATCCTTCAGATAATACAATATCGATGATAGATTCAGCACCGACAGCCACTTCTTTAGTAGTAAAACCTGTATAAGAAAAGACCATGATCTCTCCGGAACTAGCCTGCAATGAATATTTACCATTCACATCTGTTACAGTACCACGCGCCGTATTCTTTATTTGAATACTGACTCCGAGCAAAGGCTCTGATCCTCCGTCCACCACAGTACCAGAGATGGTCTGTTGGCTGTATGCACTGGAGCAAATCATTACCCCAAGTAGCAACATCAAAACATTAAGAAACTTTTTATTCATATTCAGTAAGGTTTATTTCAAAAAATAAAAATAGTTACAATTTAAATCTAACACTCCTGTTTGTCTGAAAATAATAAATCACAATTATTTTCGATTTGCGCAAACGTTTGCATTAAATTATAGCACAAATTAACCAATTATTAATATCGTACTCTATTCTTTATGTTTTTTTTTAAAAAAACTTAACATGATAGAAACGTTTGTTAAATAAAAAATGTGGCTTATTGGAGCTGCATACTGCAATACACCAATTCATTAGCCATGATTCTGCAAATTAGGAAGTTTATTATTTAAATGGATCACCAGTCCACTCCAAATTATTTTGTATGATTATGTGGACCCGTCAACTTGATTAGTCGCAAAGGACATTACTCTAAAGTCTTGAGTTAAAATTGAATAGTTGAGAGTGGTTGAAAATAGCCAACACTTTCTATGGTTACTTAATTCGTTGAGCAAGATCAAAACGTTCGGCTACATTATTCCAATTGATAATCGGAATCAGATTGTCTACAAACTCTGCTCTACGATTCCGATACTTTAAGTAATAAGAATGTTCCCATACATCGATGACTAATATAGGGATTACCCCCCATTGAGTCAGTTTCTCATGGTTTTCACATTGCATGATGGTGAGCTTGTCTGTGGAAGGATGATAACCAAGTATACCCCAACCATTGCCATCCACTCCTTTGGCCGTCTTGGAGATCAGGGCTTTAAGACGGTCATAAGTACCAAAATCTTTTTCTATTTGTTTCAATAAGCTTCCGCCTGGGTTTGATTTTTTATTGGTAAGATTGGTCCAAAATATAGTGTGTAAGATATGGGATGAAAGATGATAAGATAATTTTTTTGTCCAATAATCTACGGTCTCGAGATTTTGGTCATCCATTGCTTTTTGCACCATTTGAAGGTCCTTATTGGCTGCTTTTACTGCATCACCATGATGAAAAGTATAATGTAAATGTAAGGTCTCTTGATCCATATTTGGTTCCAGAAAATTTTCGGTATACGGTAATGGTTGAAGCGCAAAATTGCCAGCGGCATCTGTCAATCGATCCATACCACTTTGTTTTAGGCCTTCACTAAACACACTATTTGTAGGTAATAAAATTGAGCTACCACCCAGGACAGAGGATTTTAAAAAAGATTTGCGATTCATACTGCTTTGTTTTAAACCTACAATATAGTAGATTTAAACATGAAGAAGATCCAATTGTCACCTTACTCCATTTAGATGGATTTCTCATCTTATGTAAATAATTTGACATTCGTGGCCCTTATCCAGAAAGTTTATAGGAGATCATTTTTTGGTCAGCCACGCTTCGCGTCGAATATGATATTCAAAATTAATTTTTGGAGGCTCCCCGTAATAAGCTACTTCCAATTCCTTTATTTTATGAGCACCTAATCTTTCTATCGCTTTCTGCGACCTAATATTAAAGGCCCCGATGTGGAAGATAATCGTATCGATATATAAAAAAGCATAATCCATCATAAGGTGCTTCAAAGCTTTATTGTAAGTCGTGCCCCAATGATCCCTAGCCAAAAAAGTATATCCTATACAAACTGAGTCAGGCACTAGATTTAAGTCATAATATCTCGTGCTCCCTATGATTGCACCAGTCTGGGTGTCGTAGATTTTAAATGCACCAAGTGATTCGATCGCACCTTTAAAAAAATTTTCGAAAACAGGTCTCTGGTATCGATCTTTATTGGGATGTTGCTCCCAGATCAGCGGATCAGAAGCAACTGCATATAATTCTTCAAAATCTGCCGTACCGAGTGGAACGAGTGTAATGAATTCGTTTTTAAGTTCAGGCTGTAAGTTCATCGGAAGGCGCTATAGAAAGTATAATTTGATGGGATCGGTAATTTTACGGGTCAGGCCTTGATAAAAACAATTAAAATGCACAGCCATTTGATGCAATGATTTAAACCAGAGCACCTTCCTTCAATAACAACAATTGACCAAAATGATTAGAAAGATGATTGGTACGGTTGAGTAAAAGATTGAGCCGATTACGATGCGGTTCTTTCACAAAGTCTTGTTCAGATACGGCACTATGTCGTTCTAGCCACCCTTCAATAGGTAAAGTGCCGATATGTTGATTAAGTGTTTTATTTACAATATACCAGTGCTCCCGTAGCGTAGGTATAGGAGGATATTCTACATCTGGATTGTCTGGCTGTATTAGAAAAAGTTCATTTAATTCCGGAAACAAGGTGTCACCAAAAAACATCATGGGCAGCATCCGGTCGTGCACCGTAGTGAGATGACCTAATAAATATATACCCCGGTTTTTTTTTGGTGCTATTCTTTTCATTAATTGATCGTCCGATAGATTATCAATAAATTGACTCAATCGCTGCAGATGGGTATGCCAACTATCAACAGCTAATTTTGTTATAAATTCGGATTGGTTTATCATTGGTTTTTAATTTGATCATTTTAAATATATGCTCAGTTCTTAAAGGACTATATAGATGAAGACGAGATTTAAAGTACGAAACTACATATTTAATAACACCTTAAAAAACTGAGGGTTGAAATAGTTCGATAAAATAAATGTCAGATGGATAAGCCTTAATCTTATTACTTTAAAAAAACTGTTTTGTTCGTTTTAGCAGACCGTACAGCGGCATCAAGGATCTCCATTGCAATCATATTTATACTCAAAGATCCCAGGCTATTGGCGGCTGATATGGTGCCTTGGCTGACTGCGGCAAAATAACTGAATGCGTCATTATAAGGCGTGACCAATGGCTTGACATCGACGATCACTTCTTTTGAATTTCGTTCACCGGTTCTAGTCCTCATTTTTAAGGATTTGTCGGCCATGATATACCCTTTTTGGCCATAGATCTCCGTATCTTTTCTATCAAACGGCCAATTCCACGAGGCCTGAAATATACCTTGTGCTTTTGCATACTTTACGATTATAGTGGCTTCATCGTCTACATGGGGATAGACATCAGGCTTATGGGTCTGGGTAAATGCTGTCACAGATATGGGCCGAGTACCCTGCATAAGCCAGGTCATGAGATCTGCACCATAACAGCCAAAGTCCATAATCGCCCCCCCGCCATTTTTAACAGGGTCGGTAAGCCAACTGAGAAATTCCTTAGAGCAGCCTATTTCTTTTGGGCCGCTATGCCCATCCATGATCACGACCTTGCGGAGATCGCCGACAAAGCCTTGCTTATGAATCATATCAAAAGCCTGATGATGGCTGCCATACCAAGTAGTTTCGTAATTGGTGATCAGTTGTATATTGAATTTCTTAGCGAGTGCTGCCATTTTTTGAGCATGAATCATATTGACCGCCAAAGGTTTTTCGACCATCACATGGATATGGAGTGGGGCACATTTTTCCACGGTCTCCAGATGCTCAAAAGTGCTCCGGAAATCACAGATAGCTTGCGGATTGGTATGAGCGATCAATGAATCAAGACTTGGATACCAAAGGCTTTCCGATAAATTATTTTTTTTAAGAAGGCGTAAGGCGAGTTCTTTATTGGGTTCGGCAAAACCAACCAATAACATGCCTTCATGCTTGGGATTTTGAAGTATACCATTGACATGGTCATGCGTCATCCCGGCAATGCCCATACGGATAGGGGTGAGCTGGGCGTCAAGTATAGTATACATTCCAACGAAAATGAAGAGTATCAAATAATATTTCATGATGTAATGACAAGTACCAAAAAATTGTGAAGCTATCCTACCGTAAAGATATGGTATGTATGATTACCTTTATTGCGATATGATGATAAAAATTCTGTATTCACGATGGATATGGTTAACAAAACTTATACTTTTTTCTCTGAGTGTAGTGGCTATGCCAAGTCCTCCGGTTTTTTCCATATCCGGTGGTTTCTATCAAGGCGCGACCATTGTATCCCTAAGTGCAGCAGAGGATCATCGTATCTATTATACTACTGATGGTACTGTGCCTACGGACAAATCTGCATTATATGGTAGCCCTCTATCGTTAAAGATCACGACGCCGGTGCGGGCTATAGCCATACGAACTAATGAGCCAGCAAGTATAGTAGTGACACAAACCTATTTTATCAATGAACCGATTCATTTGGCAGTGATTTCATTAGTGACCGATCCGGTTCATTTGTTCAGTGATCAGACAGGCATCTATGTCACTGGAAAAAACGGGATCCGAGGGGCATGTGATCCGGTCATTCGAAATCTTAACCAAGATTGGGAACGACCAGTAAATATAGAAATGTATGAAAAAAGTGGAACACTAGCGTTTAATCAAATAGCTGGAATAAAAATTTTTGGAGGTTGTTCGAGAACTCGATTTCCTCAGAAATCATTTGCTCTATTTGCTCGACAATCATACGGTCACGGAAGTTTTGATTATCAAATCTTTCCGGATAAACCAATCCAAAAATTTGAATCTTTTTTGTTGCGTAGCGCCGGAGATGATCAGGTAAGAACTTTTTTTAGAGATGCTTATACAGCTTATGCGCTTAAAGATGAAATGGACATTGATTATATGGCGTACAGGCCTTCCGTTGTTTATATCAATGGCCAATATTGGGGTATTCACAATGTGCGGGAAAAGATCAACGAGCATTTTCTGGAATCAAACTACAACGTACCTGAAGAATATGTCAATTTATTGGAGCGCAATTCCTCAGAGTTTATAGGCAATAATGATGGTTATGATGCCATGCTCAGTGTATTGAACAATAGAGATATGAGTCTGGCATCAAATCTTGAAATCATTTCCAAATTAATGGATTTCAATCAATTTATAGATTACGAGGTGGCCAATATTCATCTTGCGGAAGTAGATTGGCCGGGCAATAATATCAAGTTTTGGAATGCGCCCAATTCGCAATATGATAAGTGGCGATGGATCTTATTCGACCGGGATCAAACTTTTTTACCCAATAGGGTGACTACCAATGCACTCGCGCTGGCTTCAGCCACCAATGGACCTTCGTGGCCTAACCCCCCATGGTCTACATTAATTTTAAGACGATTATTGACCAATTCAGCTTTTAAACAAAGATTTATTCAGACCTATGCTCATCATATGTCTGCAACTTTCGATTCAACACGGTTAAATAATATATTAGACCAGTTCAAACAAGGCATAGCAGCTGAAATCCCAAGACACATCTCCAAATGGGGAGGGCAGTTAGATCGGGACAAATCCGAAACTTGGCCGAGCCCGACATTCAATTCTGTGGCAGCTTGGGAAGGCCATATTCGGGATATCAGATCCTTTAATGCCAAAAGGGAAGTACCTGCCGTAGATCATTTGAAATCTATGTTTAATCTTGGAGAACGATCAGAGCTCACTATTGTAGCCAATAGTATGGATGCTGGTGAAGTCAAGCTGTTTGAAAAGAAATTGCAAGCAAATTATAAAGGAAGATTTTTTAATGGTATCCCGATAAAGCTTTACCCTTTTGCGCGTAAAGGATACTTATTTTCGCATTGGATCGTAGATGGCAATAAGTTGACCAATGAGATATTAGAATTTACGCCTACAAAAAAAGCATCAATAGTAGCGCATTTTTTGCCCAATGCAATTCAAGAAAAAGCGATCGTGATCAATGAGATCAATTACAATTCTCCGGCGAGCCCGGACGCAGGAGATTGGCTTGAGCTATATAATCCAAATGGTACAAAAGTCGATATTTCCGGATGGCGCCTATCGGATGCCGATACAGATGATGCTTTTATATTTAAACCAAATACATTTATAGAGGGCAATGGTTATCTCGTGATCTGTGAATCTGTTTTTTTATTTGATGCCATTCATCCCAACCTTTATAATAGATTAGGCGGGCTTACCTTCAAGCTTAGCAACAGTGGAGAAGTGATCAAGTTATACACAATGGCCAAGGAATTGGTTGACTCTGTCAATTATTTAGATAAAAGACCATGGGCCGAACCTGCGGATGGCGATGGCCCTACCCTAGAATTAATAAATTGGGCACTTGATAATACGAGTGCAACGAGTTGGCGAGCATCTTCTAAAAATGGAACTCCGGGCAAGGCCAATAGTGTATTTACGATAACCAAAGATGAATCCATAAAATATTTTAGCCTTCACCAGAATTATCCTAACCCCGTAAACAACGGCTATACCACTATTTCATATCGACTTCATCAAAAAGGTTTTGTGCATCTCAGCATCCATAATGCACTCGGTCAGGATATCGAGCAAATAAATTATGGCATTCAAATGACGGGAGATCATGAAGTGTATTACAAGACTGCTCATCTGACACCTGGGATGTACTTCATGAGGCTACAATATGATGGGCGATATGTACAAGCGCTCAAGATGTTAGTACTATAGATATAAATTTATTAAGCAATAAAATGAGCGACGGTAAATTCATAAGCTTTGCCATTAAATTATGTTGCACATTTTCTAAATGACAACCTTCCGATGATGACGCTATAGGTCAACGATTATATTTTTTCATAACGGCTTTCAGGCGTTGATGGGGTAGGGCAAACCATTTGTTGCCATTGATGCCTTCCATATCTTTAGCAGCGATCAAGGCGTTGATGATAGCCTCTTCGGTGGCTTCGACAGTAGCTTTGAATAAGGGGTCTAAATTCCATTTTGGGATGACAGTCCAGGTTTCGCTAGTGGATGCCTCATTGTACTTTGGGATGGCTGTACTGATGGCTAAAAAGATTTCTCCTGATCCATTGTGTGAGAAGGTACCTGTACGGGCCACGCCATGAGTCACTCGTTTGGCGATTAATTTAAGTTGATTAGGCAATAAGGGGGCATCTGTAGCGACGATAGCTATGATAGAACCATCTTTTCGCTGGGATTGATTTACTATTGCTTTCAATTCTTGTATTTCTTTTCCGACTGGTACACCAGAGATAGTCAACTCATCTCTTCTACCAAAATTAGCTTGCACAAAAACGCCTAAAGTATAAGCTACTGAGTCAATCGTAATTTTTCTGGAAGCTGTCCCACTTCCTCCTTTAAACCCATAACAAGCCATACCGGTCCCTCCACCGACATTGCCTTCAGCTATAGCGCCGCCGGTGGCACTATGGAGAGCAGTCCATACGTGTTCTTTTTTTACATGATAGCTATTAATATCGTTGAGCATACCATCGTAGGTCTCGCCGACTACAGGAAGTCCAAAGGAATAATCAATAAACGAACCTTTAGAAAATTTTTGAAAACTCCATTCGCCAATGGCGTCTCGTACAATGCCGACACTATTGGTATTCGTGATACCAATAGGACCTGAACCAAGGCCAAAATCTTCAATATATGGGAGGCCAGTCATCTCTCCGTCGCCATTGAGTGAAAACCATGCAGCTGGGTAACTAAGATCTGACTTTCCTTTGGGTAGGATCACGGTGACCCCCGTCCGCACCGGGCCTTGACCGTAGACTAGCTTACCTGTACCACTGATCAAAGTCGTATAACCTACTTCGATACCAGGTACATCAGTGATCGAATTGTAAACACCAGGGGTGCCATCAAATGGAATGTTCAGGTCTCTGGCCCTTGGGCGGTTGATCGTTTGACCTTGTAATACCTCCGCCATGCAACTAAGTAAAACTAGGATGGTTATTAATTTAAATGGATTCATAAATTATTGAATTAAGCTCATGTCTTATTTTAAAAACAAAGCCACATTTTCCTTAGTTATTTTTATTAAGCCAGTATTGACAGTGTGCGGTAAATTGATAATTCCGGCCTGGGCATCATTATTGGAGAGTTTATTGGTTTGATGTACCATATCGTATAAAAATTCAGCGCCATACCAGGTAAACAGTTCCCGTTTCTGTCCGGCTAATAATTGGATGACTCCTTCTGCTACTAACTTAAGGTGTTCCGGTTCCCAGTCTACCGTGGTTATTTTTATAATACCTGCTTTCCCGGCTTCTTTGACCGATAGTGCAATGCCTGGTCCAGAGTTGGAATCAAAACCACAGATGCCAGCTAGATCTGGATGTGCTGAGATCAAATTGGCTGTGATTCTAGCAGCTTCTTCTACATTCGCTTTGTCATCATATTTTCCGACGATGATGATTTCTGGATATTTTTTTAAAACATCCAGCAGGCCTCGAAATCCATCTTCCATATTGGCCAGCCCCAAGATACCCATGTAGGCAACCTTCCCTTTTCCTTTTATTAATTTGACCATTTCAAGGCCTTGCATTTGGCCTATCTCATACCAATCAGTCCCTAAAAAAGCATGTCGCTTAGAATGGATGATGTCAGAGTCATATACTACAGTGGGAATACCGGCTTCGACAGCTTTATTGATCGCTTGAGCGATGGCAGGGTCAGTGCCATTGATCAGTAGTCCACTCGGTCGGGTTCCAATGGTCTCCTCTATTGTACTGATTTGAGCGGGTACATCCCAATCAGCCGGTCCTAAAATAGAAATCTTTACTCCTTTATTTTTGCCCCATTTTTTGAAGGCCGCTTGGTCATGATTGACATACATCGGCATAGATACTGCGGTAGTGATCATGACATACTCTTCTTGCTGGGTAGTATGATGGGTCTGCTGTGTCTGAGCAGTCCGCTCAGTTTTCTCGCGCAACGGTAGTTCGCAAGACATCATAAAAATGATTACGACGATCAAGGAAAAGTGTTTTTTCATTTTGTTTTAGGTTACATTTCTGATTTTGGTACGGTGTAGAAAAACAAATTAAATGATAGTATGCTTTTTCTGGATTAATCGATCGATCCAAACTGCGAGAATAAGGATAATCCCGAGTATAATTTCTTGCCAATAGCCCGATATCCTCGAGATCACCATGATATTGCCTATCAAACCCATAAACAATGCTCCTAATAATGCTCCAATTATTTTGCCTGTGCCTCCTGCCAGACTGGCTCCACCGAGTATCACTGCCGTGATCACTTTAAGCTCCATACCTCGTCCGGCAGTCGGTAGTGCCGCACCCAATCTTGAAGCCAATAATATACCGGCTATACCCGCCAACCCTGAGATCAGTACATAAGAGTAGAGCTTCATCTTTTTTACATCGATACCGGATAGATAAGCCGCACGCTCATTGCCTCCGATATAAAAATAGCGCTTAAAAAAAGTTGTTTTTCGGGTTAAAAACATAAAGAGTGCAACGATACATAACATATACCATATCGGCATCTGAATACCCAGCAACTTGGACTGTCCTATTGCATTAAACCAGTAGGGAAGACCTTGTATACCGCTCCCACTCACCATCAAGGCCAAGCCTCTGACGATACCCATAGCTGCTAAGGTTTGAATCATAGGATTGACTCCTTGGTAGGCAATAAGATACCCATTAAATAGACCGATCAAAAGTGCACTAATCAATCCCATCATCACAGCTACGGGTACCGGTAAGTGCATAAAAAACATAAGATAAGCTACGCCGCAGCCTACAAAAGCTACTACTGACCCTACTGACAAATCAAAAGAACCAGATATCATCAATACCATCATGCCGACGGCTACAATCGTCTCAATAGAGAGGTTGAGTAAAATCTGACTGAAATTTTGGAATGTAGGAAATTGATTAGGAAAACATATAGATGCTAAGACCACCATAATCAAAATGGTGATCGTCAAGGTATAAATGCGTTCTTTTAGTATTTTATCCAACATTTGATTCGTCTATTTTATACAGCATATTTTACGATTTCAGCTTCAGAGGTCTGGGCCGTG
The DNA here is from genome assembly GCA_031417835.1 of Saprospiraceae bacterium. Taxonomy (GTDB): domain Bacteria; phylum Bacteroidota; class Bacteroidia; order Chitinophagales; family Saprospiraceae; genus JADJLQ01. Next base: position 12,145 of record JANOWJ010000146.1, read on the forward strand.
CTCAGGGTCTTTGTGATCCTACCTTTATTAATGACTAGTATACGATCTGAGATCGTTAAGATCTCCTGTAGGTCGCTTGATATCAACAGAATACTTTTACCTTTTGCGGCGAGCTGTCTTAGTAATTCATAAATTTCAAATTTTGCACCAATGTCAATGCCGGCCGTCGGCTCATCGATGATCATTACATCAGGTTCAGTAGCAAGCCACTTGGCAAAAACTACTTTTTGTTGATTGCCTCCGCTCAGTATATTGACTGGTGTATGGATCGATGGAGCTTTTATATTTAAGGTGTCACTATACTTTTGGGCGATGGTGGTCGAATTTTTATAGTTATAAAATAGCGCAGCCGATTCCGTAAAATTTGTGGATGATATGTTTTCAGCCACAGACATCTCAGGAAATAGCCCAAGTGCTTTTCTATCTTCGGGCAAATAAACAATCTTATGCCGCAGAGCGTCGGAGGGATGGTCGATCGTGATTTGTTTTTTATGAAGAAACAAACGACCACTGTCTTTTTTAAGTGCACCATAAATGGTTTTGCCAATCTCTGTTCGTCCAGCCCCCACTAAACCTGCCATAGCCAGGATCTCTCCCTTATATAGTGTAAAGCTGATGTCTTTTATATCATCATTTTGTAATTGTACTGCTTCGAACAAGACTTCTGGTTGGGTTGAATGGGCCTTATGAGATATATTCAATGATCGCCCTACCATGAGATGGATTAATTGGGCGCGTGACATGTCTGCAGCAGGATGTGTTGCGATATATTTGCCATCCTTAAGTACGGTGATACGATCTGCTACTTGAAATATTTCTTCCATCCGATGAGAGATATATATGATAGCAGTTCCTTTGAGTTTAAAATCTATTAATAATTTAAATAAATTTTTACTATCACTTTCTGAGATCGACGCAGTGGGCTCATCCAGAATCAAAATAGATGGATTTTTTGCCATGGCCTTAGCGATCTCCACCATTTGTTTTTGTCCCGGTGAAAGTCTGGACAATATGGTTTCGGGTTGAATAGTGGGATCGATCTTTAATTCTTGCAATAATTGTTTTGTTTTTTGAGCTAAGCCTTTATAGTCTATGAGATTCCATTTGTTTTTTGGGAAATGATGAACAAAAATATTCTCAGCAACACTCAGGTTTTCAAAAAGGCTAAGATGTTGGTGTACTATCGCAATACCGTATTGAATGGCTTGTTGTTGATTTTCCAATTTGATCAGTTGACCTCTTAACATAATTTGGCCAGCATCGGGAGACACATCCCCTGACAGGATATGCATCAGGGTGCTTTTGCCGGCACCATTTTCACCACAGATAGCATGTATTTCTCCTGCATATAAATCGAAACGTACATCATGTAAAGCTTTTATACTTCCATATGACTTTGCAATATGAGTGAGGGCGAGGATCAATGACTATTTATATTAATAGATGTATTCATACGAGCAGAATCGTAGCACGCATGCACCAGCTCTACGGTTTTGAGATTATCCTCACCAGTCATTTCACAGGTATCACCTTGCAATCCATGTAGAATATCTCGATTGCAAGCTACGATACTGGATTGAACCAGAGCGTAAGCTGGGTCTACCCACTCGTACATCGGCAATGGTATGATATCGATCTGCGTTTGTAGCCTAGTGACGCTGGTCATTACATAATTTGGCCCTAAAGATATAGATCCATGGGTGCCTTCTATCAGAATCAGTGTTTGTGGAAATACTTCTTTTTCCAGGATGGAAGCGTAGGACATTTCCACATAACAATGCACTCCGGAATTCATTTTGATCAACACATTGGCCACATCCTCCCCTTTGATCATTGGGTTTACCGTAGCGGTTTGACAATAAAGAGAATCTGCCTCACCAAATAAAAATCGACAAATGTCCAATACATGTGACCCTATGTCGGTAAGTATAAACTGCCGGATGGTAGCTAAAAAAGGTTGATTTTCAAATACAGGGAACGCCGAACAAAAGGTAATTCTGGCTTTGAACGGCTCGCCAATGATGCCTGATTGTAACGCCTGATTTAATTTTCGGATTGGAGCTTGCCATCTAAAATTCTCATGAACAAAAAAATGAACAGAGGCATCTTTGCAAGTCTTCACCATGTTGCGAGCCAGTTGTACATCAGGAGCCATGGGTTTCTGACATATGACATGAATACCTTTGGCAGCTGCTTTGGTGACGAACATACTGTGTGTATCCACATCGGTGATGATATCTACCACATCTAGCATTTCCTTATGCAACATGCGGTCGATATCATCATAGCAACCTGGGATGTGATATTGTTCAGCGAGTTTTTGAGCTTTAGACAAACTTCGATTGTACAAAGCGACGATCTCAATACCTTTGAGCTCGAGCCATGCTGGGAGTTGATAGTTGGCCCAATATCCGGTACCTATGATAGCACAACGCAGAGATTTCATATTCGGATGATTACAGTTGCTTTAAGGACAATGGGATATTGATTATTGATTTGACTCATTTTTTTGTAATGTCCCGTACTTGTTCTCGAATATCATCCATTTCAAAGATTTTTTGCCAGCCCGGATTGAATAGAATCGGTTTGGCTCGTTTGGATATTTTGTAGGCGGCATCTGAAAAGGTACCGTTGACTTCTTTAAATAGTACAGCAATCTGTATGCGTAGATGTCCGAGTACAAAATCTCTGGCAGCAGCCTCGGGGACACCCAGTTGTATGATTTTGTCAAAACCTTCTTTTACGACTTCCATACACGTTTGCGCAAGCGTCTCTACCATAGCGGGCTCTAACATAGCCATCTGCTCCAACGTGATCCGATGCACTTTATCAATAGGCTGATACATGTCTTTAGCGACCTGCATGCCTAATTCGTAATGTTTTTCACTGCCGTACATCAGTGCTACTACTATAGACTGTTTAGCTGAAATGCCACCATAGAAATCTCTAAAATCTTTTTCATTGGGTTCCCAATTGAATATCGAAGGATGGCATGGATGTGCTATGACATAGCCAAGATCATCCCGATGAGCAATCACGCCATCCAAAGGAGCGGCAGGATCTAGAGTGAGGACCACCGCATCAGATTTTATCATGGGTATAATCTCTGCAGATAGTGCAGCTAAAGCGACATCAGGTAAAGCAAGGATCACCACATCTGCCTCTTGGATGTGATCTTCTGAACTAACCTGCACACCTCTCTCGGCTAAATTTTTAATTCCTTGTTCTGCTACTTCATGGTAGGTGACCGAGTAAGATGGTATTTTTAAAAAGTTATCTGTCAAGCGGCAACCCATCTTGCCACCAGCACCGATCAATGCTATTTTAGTCATGCTGTACTATTTTATGTTTTTTGAATCAAAAGATTATGAAAAATTAAAATTGGACTTTAAATAAAAAAAACTTTCATCAGCCCAAAGCCGTTCTTTAGAACACGATTGATCTAAGTCTTTCTCAGGAGGTACCCATTGCTCCAAGATGGCTGTGTGACATCGACCATGCTGGCTCAGGCAATCTAGCAGCCAAGCTAAGTCCAATATTCCGTCGCCCATTTTTACACCTTCTACTATAAAGCCCATTTTATGCGGTAATCGTTTTATTTGATAGTCTTTGATGTGCAGGTTGATGATATAGGGTGCCAAAATATGCACTACCTGCTCCAAGCCTTCGCCTGCGCCTAATGAATTTGCACAATCTAAACAAATGCCAACCTGATCACTGCCTACTGAATCCATGATCCACGCAAAATCTTTGGCTCGCAGTCGGTCATGATTTTCTATGGCAAGACGGATCTGATTATTTTTTAATTCAGGAAGGAAATCTTTTATACTGGCTGCGATATCCGGGAGGTCAGGCCGATAGTCGTCACCATCGATGATAAAGCGCAATAGTGTGGATTTGAAATACTGGGCTAGATCGATATAGGTGGCGATATTTATTGCATTCAATGTTTTTGCACCAATTTCCAGTGTGAGGTGATTTCGCTCCAAAGCAGCCTTAAAATGTGATTTTCTTGCTGCTGTAAAAAGATGTAATGGTAGATTATCACCGATCTGAAGGATAGAGACCTTGTTATCGTGTGCTTTGCCGACAAGTTCCAGTTCTGACATGGGTACAGCAGGTATATTACCCGGTATGCCAATATTCCACCCATATGTATAACTGCCGAGCCCTAAGTACATGATTAAAAAATTATATGCTGTCGAACCTATACTAGTTAAACTTTTGATTTAAGATTTTTCTAAGTAAATGGTGTAGTGACATTATGATTGCAAAATTGTTTCACCTCGGGATATAGCGGATATTCATTCCCCTTTTCATCCATCAATCCTAAAGAGCCTACTGTAGCTAATAAAGTAATAGCTGCCACATTCGTATATAGAAGTGAATGGAGTAATTGATCCGCCCATTGCGCCATAAACGGTTGCTTAATTCTAGGATCATATTGTTGGTCCAATGTGACTGTGAGAGCCGCAGGATCTGTGGCGTATGGATTGTATCTTCGTTTTAAAGTGATCGGCGAGATGTGGATCGGCTTATGATACAAATGTTGAGCACTTTGGACCAACGAACTGAGGGTCTCTATATTTTCCATGATGGTAAGATCGTCCGTGGCATGCTCTTGAGGGTTGTATGAGAAACTAATATAATCTGCGTAGAGGGGATCAAATCTATTTCGATTGAGCTCTGTAAAATTATAATTTGTACCCACTCCGATTTTTGTATTTGGTAAATTAGTTTTTAGATATGGGATTACATTGATGATATCTTGTCTGGTGACTAATGAGGACTGAAGAAAGAGTGTAATGTATTTAATAGAAATTGGTAAAAGTTTAATTTTAGATAAGAAGATTTCAATTTCCTGTATATATAAATCACTTACGATAAGATCAATTTTAAACGGTATCTCCAGATTCAACCCTTGCTCGATCTGGCTTCCTAATTTTTGAATCCAAACTGCCTCGTACGCGTGTACTTCTATCCCATAAAAAGAAAAATTAATTTCTTTTAATTTTTGAACACATGCGGCAGATAGATTTAGAATATCTGTCGATTCATTCACACCCAAATCAAATCGCGCTGGGTTTGTATGAATTAATGGGACTTGTTTTATACTTGGCTTAGAAACGGCAAGCGACTTAAAAATTATTTTTTGATGAACCTCTTCATCGATCGATAGCGTACGAGGAAAGGGTATATGGAGTGGAGTACAATACGTTTTAAACGACGCATCACCCCAATTTCGTTGGTCCTCCGTTTCGAAGATATCACCTTCAAATGCTAATGAAAAGCTCTGATCATATGATTGCCATTGCATGCCGATGATATCCACAAAAGGCTGATAGGGATCGACCATCACTGGAAAGTAATATTCTTGATCAGACTGGTGCGCGTGTTTTATGTGCACAGAGTGTCCAGCTAGGCCTTGGATGGGATGTAAAACGCAGAACCCCGCTCGATTCGTTGTTATTTGCTCAAGGGGTTTTCCTTTGATCTCATAACTAATCTCGCCCATTCGGGAACCTTCGATGATCACCCTCCATGTGAAAATTGATTTATTTTTTTGAACAACCGTGGCGGTATAGCTTATTGAAAAGGAATTATCACCGATATTTATTTGTTCATCAGCAATATGTTGGGTTAAAGTTTGCCAATTTTCATCCCGGATTGCAAAATAGATCATCCGAAGGATTTCGTTTTGATCAGATCGAAGTGTTCTCAAAAAACCATGATCGTACAATAGTTCGATATTTCCAGCTTTCAGTGCGAGCATTACAGGAGCATTTAAAAAGGGTTAAGGTTTGGAGTAGTTTTTTGAAGCATCATCCAGGATAAGCACCCAGTCTTGCCCGTAGCCTTTGCCTGGCGGTGTAAAGATCCTGCTGCCCTTATTTTCGATTTTCTCCACAAACTCGGTATTGCCGGTCCTTGGATTATACCAATGCGTATTCACCTCAGTACCGCTTATTTTACCGAGAGATAAGGTGAATGGTTTACCTATTGCACTGTATATGAAGGCATAATCTTTTCCTCTCGTAGCTTGTATCCGTTCATGGGCTGAAAGATTATTTTCTACGATCAAACTTTGATCGGGTACACGATCCAGCACATTTCTGGATTCAAGCAATTTTCGTACATGTCTCATTTGTTTTGCCCCAGGTAATTCTATGGCTTGTTGCCAATAGACATGGGGTCCGTTGACTGCTTCCCTGTTGGGAGTATACATCTGCCAGATATCATGACAACCATAGGTATGACCAAATGCTCCGGCAAAAAGATCAAGGTAAGCTGATTTTCGTACATCGTAAGCATTAGAGGTGCCAAGATCATTTGCATTAAAGCATACTGGATGATCTTCGTAGATTGGCTCCCCGTCGATCACAGGTTTCGTAGGATTGCGCTGATAAGCGGATTGGATAAGATCATAGATTGCAGCATCCCGGCAGTGTCCTGTTTGAAACATGTTAAAGTCAAACCAATCCTCCTGATGAAACCATTCACTCGAGCCTTCGCGATTGGGTTGAGGATGGTACGTGATCAATGCCTGATTTTGATGGCCTACACCATCGACTATGCCTGAGGCCATAGCTCGCCAAACTTCTACATCCTTGGTGCCAGGTCTTGGATTTCTATCTCCACCAAGGATCCAGATGATATTGAGTTTATTTTTATATCGAAGTCCGAGCCATTTGCCATAGGGGGTAGCATTGGCCACTTCAAATACTTCTGGTCCTTTTCCCCACGTGCCTTTGTTTAATTTGTCGCCCCAGGTAGGCAATAATCCGATCGTAATACCATATTCATGAGCTTTATCAATTATATAATCCACATGTTTGAAGTACGCTTCATTGGGCTTCGTTGGATCATTATCGATTAACGGTTTATCTCCGTATACATTAGGTACTTGAAGTCCATCAAATTCTGCAAGGACTACAGCTTGCACTACTGAAAATCCCTGTTGAGCCCTTTTCTTTAAATAGTACTCAGCGTCTTCCCGATCAAGTCTATGAAATAACTCCCAAGCTGTATCACCCATCCAAAAAAATGGTTTATCATTTTTAAGCAAGTAGCGCTTGTTTTCACTGATTTTAAAAGACTGACCAAAGAGTGAAAGGCTGATCGCACTAATGACGATAAGGACCAAATATTTTTTTATTAACATGGCTGATTGGGTTTAAATATTACTTGAAATTTTTATTTGATACTTGTACTATTCAAAGATAGAAAGGATAGTCAGGTAAATTTTAATGTATTCGGGCTCAATTCTGGTGCTTTTTTGGCATAAAATTGCAAATTACACATAAAATTTAGTAATATAGCGCATAAGCTACCCCAATCGTGTAGTCATGAAAAAGCCGCATTTACTTAAAATCATACCTCCTGTAGGCGCTTCCTTTGTATTGAAAGGGGATGCCATAGCCTGGGATAACCCCTGGCATTATCACCCGGAGTTGGAGTTAATTTATTGTATTAAAGGCAAGGGTACCAATTTCGTAGGTAATGCGATCCATAGTATTGAAGAGGGGGAAGTCCTGTTATTCGGGAGCAATCTACCGCATACCCGACAGCGGGATCGACTTTTTTATGAACTTAACCACCAAGAATCACCGGAATCCATTGTGATTCAATTTAAAGTGGATTTTTTGGGGGAATATTTTTTCAGGATTCAAGAGTTCGCTCATATTGGCGAATTATTCTCGAATGCTCTACGCGGTATAAAATTTCATGGTGCCATACTTAAGCGGATCGCTGAAAAATTGATTGCAATGAAACAAATGGATCGTACCAATCGAATCCTCGAATTACTATCCCTTTTGGATATGTTGAGTACATCAAAAGAATTTGAGTTTATCAATTCCATCGATTACCTCAGCGAAGCGCATGAAAAATATGCTCAGAAAATAAATAGAGTATATGAATATACGATCCAACATTTTAGAAAACCAATTGAATTGAATGAAATTGCAAAGCTTACGAATCTCTCTACTTCTGCTTTCTGCCGATATTTTCGAGCGCGCACTCGCAAAAGTTATTTTCAATATCTGACTGAAGTCCGAATAGGTTATGCCTGTAGATTATTGTCCGAATACGAATATACTATAGGTCAGGTGGCGTATGAAAGCGGTTTCAACAACCTCTCACATTTTAACAAACAGTTTAAAAAAATCATGCATATACCACCGCGAGCATATCAATACAAAAGATTGGCCATATCCTAAGATTCCATTGGCGTGAAGCGAACAAATTATAACTTGTATGTTACAATTGTCTATTAACACCAAATGGCACTGGTCATCAATCTATAGCAGCACATTCCTGTGACCTCAACTAGGACTGAAGGTCGCCCTCATGCTCAATAACTTATTGCTGATCACTTCGATTTAGCAGTTAACCGATAGCCCAGATAGCCTATAGGTAAATATGCTCCCATCAGGTCAACCACAGAAAACCAGACCGGGGAGGGCAATAGAAACACATTCACAATACCACCTATTAAAAATAAACAGGCGATGACCATTGCCAATTTAAAATGATGACTGGCTGCAAAGTATACGGCGACCAATACCGCCACCAATGTGCCCAGGGCATGAGCTAAGAAGGGCATGATAAAGTGTTTCGGCTCGAACAGATGCATCGTTGCTTTTAAGCCTGCCATGGTAGTGATATCCGCTCCCTCTGGTGGCGGGACGACTGAGCTGCTCACCAGAATGATACACATATTGACTACATTGCCGAGTACCAGTCCGGATAGAGTTGCTACACTATTTTAGAGTATTGGTTTCATTGGTAAATTATTTTATGTATTTGTGATTAGACAGTTTGGCTGGTTTGATGTTTTCTTTTTTAATATCAATGCGCTGATCAAGGCCGTGATGAGACCTACTGGTAACACCTCAGAATAGGTGATTAAAACTACAAACAATGGGTTTTTATACATATGTTTGAATGACTCCATGTCCTTCGCCTGTTCTGCTAACGTTGCAGCTGTGGCTCCTTTTTTCTCTGAGCTGCTCAATACATACTCTGCATATTTATCCATGAAGTCAGGTACGAATAGATAATAATAAAATACCCATGAAATCACATACATAGTGGCCGCAATAAAGGCGATAGCGGCACCCATTTTAAAGGCTTCTTTAAATGAAATGAACCCCTCACCTTGTTTATTCCTATAATTTCTAACTCCAAAAAAGATCAGGGAAAATACGATGATCATCGCCGCATAGCCTACGACATCGTTACTCTCCATGTTGGGATTGTTGTACAATAAGTTAACCATAAACACGAGATTGATCGCCAGGATCACACCGATGATACAGCCATAAATTAAGATACTTTTTTTCATCTTTGTATGGTTTTAAATTTTAACAAAACTACATCCAAAGGCCTTCGATACATTCATACTTAAGTACCATTTTCGTGGATTCTCCCGAAATCATCCTAAAGTAGGAGATGTGTTAAGGAGTGATTTTCAATCGTTTAGCTTTTTCCATGACTTGAGCTCTGCTTTTAACCTCCAATTTTGATAAAATATTGGATACATGAGTCTTAATGGTGCTGGTGGAAAGGTACAAGTCGCTAGCAATCTCTGTATTGCTTTTACCCTGCGTGATCAATTGCAGTACATCCCACTCTCTGGAGGTCAGATTTAGTTTTTTTAATTCGATTTCATTCAGAACGAATTCCGGAGTTACGGGTACATATATTTCTTTTTCTACGACGATGGTTTGGGTTTTAACTTCAAGAAGTTGTTTGGCTACCCATATACCGAAAAAAGTAAAAAACAACGCGATGAGCCCGATATAAATCGCGATGGAGTGATCTATTATGACAAAACGCCACTCTAACCATTTTAATAGTAAAAGCAAACCGGCCATGGTGATACCATATGCCCATAAAGAGCTAAAACCAATCTGACCCGATTGACCGGATGCCGTTGTTGAGTTTGTTTTAACCCAGGATAAAGCATTTATATTTTTGGCCCAAAGACCACTGAAATACGCCATGGTTTACTGAACAAGCTAATATTATTGATTAAATTATGATTTAAAATCAAATTTAACAGTTCTGAATTTATCCGGCAAATGTACACCGTGAAGAAGCAGAGTTAATACGCATCACTTAGCTAAGTGTAGTACCGAATAGTTAGAATATATGAAGAACGTATATATAAAATAATGGAAGCAAATATGATACACTTGATGATTTTTTATATGCATTTCATATTGGTCCAGTAATTATTGGCCATTCAGTAGTATGAATGTGAACAGTTTATTGCATATGTTCCCACGCTGGATGTTGCAGCAGGTGGTGACACGAGTGAAGAAGCAATGGAGAATTTAAAAGAAGAAGTGACCCTTACTTTAAAATGGGCTGAAAAAAATAAATCATCCTGGTCATTGTGAAATTTATTTCTAGGCTTGCTCACCTCATCTCCCGTTTCTTTTTTTTAGGATTGAAACGCACAATAACCTTCTATTAAGGAAAGAGCGTTTAATATTATTTGTTCAGACAAAAGTGATTTTTTATTATTTACTAGTGAAATTCCTTTTTAGACTACCTTCCAATATTGTTTTCCTCTTTACTATTTGTTTCTCCAATGCCGCGGCTGATCGGGTCATAGCTTCTTCAAAAGATCTGCACTTAAAAGTTGCTATTAGGTCGTTTCCAGGAATAATCAATCTCATTCTGCAAAGCTTATTTTCTTTAGTAGATGAACTGTCCACGCTAAGACATACTTCAATTCTGATAATCTCTTTGTATAAATGGAGGAACTTTTCAACTTCTTCATGAATGAAATTTTCAAGCTCCTGGTTGGGTGCAAGCCCCGGCGATTGAATATCTATGCTCATGATTTTTTTTACACCTTTTAATTAATCATCTATACTATGGTTTTAATCAGGCTCATTTAGTAATTAGCGTATCAGAGTAAAAATTAACTGCACCGCTCGTAATATCATGTGTACCTCCAACAATTCCAATCGCACCTGATTCTATCATTTCCTTTAAAATGGGGCTACGTTCCATTATGGCGTGTACCGTTCTCTTTACATTAATGGTGGCCACTTTTTCCACAAAGTCGTTGTTGCCTGAATTGCGATTTTCTGTTACAGTTTTTTCATCATAAACTGCTGGTTGTATTTTTAGATAACAAAGCGGTAAGGTTACCCATTTCCACATGATCGCAAGCGCCTTTTACTGCGCCGCATTTTGTATGGCCCAACACGACAATAATTTTTGCACCGGCCACTTTGCAGCCAAACTCCATACTGCCTAAAATATCTTCATTAATGATATTTCCTGCAATGCGAACACTAAATACATCACCCAATCCCTGATCAAAAATCAATTCTGCCGATGTGCGTGAATCTATGCAACTTAAAATAACCGCAAAAGGATGTTGTCCATCTGATGTTTCGTTTGCCTGTTGTAAAAGATTCCGGTTAGCTTTCAGGTTATTTACAAACCGTTCATTACCTTTTTTTAAGATTTCAAGCGCCATTACCGATGTCAATGTGGCTTGCATTTCTTTAGTTAATGTTTTCATTTAATTGTTTTTAGTTGTTAATTTAATTATGAATTAGCTGGTTCAATAAAATTTATTTTCTCAACGGAGATGTTCTTGGTTTTGGCATTAATCTCATAATCCCGTATTAATTCAAGTACATCGTATGCAACACTTTTAGAGTTTGAGAAATCAATAATCACGTTTGAATTAGCCGGGATCTTTTCCAATTCCTTAACCACATTGGCTTTATTAAAGAACGAAACTTCCTCTGCCAACACAAGATGATAAGTTTGTATTCCATCTTGTGTCGTAATAGTTTCTTTCATGTGGTGTGAATTGCGATAACTGTGGAGCAGAGCATAAAAGCCACCCACTATTAATCCTGCTGTTATTCCTTTTAGTAAATCAGTTAATAAAATGGCAACTATGGTCACTATAAAAGGCACAAATTGCTCCCAACCTAATTTGTACATCTGCTTAAATAAAACAGGTTTGGCTAATTTATAGCCTACTATAATCAAAATAGCTGCTAAACTTGCAAGAGGAATCATGTTCAACAAACCTGCAATGGTAATGGCACTGATTAATAGGAAAACTCCATGGAGTATAGCTGACATTTTGGTTTTGCCACCAAATGAAATGTTTGCAGTACTGCGGACAATTACCTGTGTAATAGGCAAACCACCTATAAATCCCGAAACAATATTTCCCAAGCCCTGTGCTTTTAACTCCCTGTTAGTAGGTGTAACCCTTTTTTGGGAGTCCATTTTGTCGGTAGCTTCAACACATAGTAATGTTTCTAAACTGGCAACAATGGCTAAGACAATAGCTACTTCCCAAACTTTTAGATTGGTAATTGCAGAAAAATCAGGTAAAGTGAAAAAGCTGAAAAAATCAGTTAAATTATTTGCAACCGGAAGCCGAACTACCTGGTCTTCTGCCAAACTGAAATTCAAAGAGCCGCTTTTAAAAAGGTAATTCATTACAATACCAAGAATTACTACAACAATTGGCCCTTGTATCAATTGAAATATTTTGTGTTTTTTTGTAAGTACTTTATCCCATAATATCAGGAGGGCTATTGAAATAGCGGCTATCAGAGCAGCTCCCGGAGTTAAAACATCAAATGCTTTTGTAATTGCTGAAAAGGTGGTTTCGCCATCATTTTGAAAGAAAGAGAGGTCTCCTTCAGCATCCTTATCATAGCCTAAGGCATGAGGTATCTGTTTTAAAATAATCAGCAGCCCGATCCCGGTAAGCATTCCTTTGATTACGGATGACGGAAAGAAGTAGGCAATAAAACCTGCTTTGGCAAAGCCCATAATAAGCTGTAAAACTCCAGCCAGTACAACCGCTAATAAAAAAGCAGGCCATGAACCAATTGCAGCGATGGAGGTTAGTACAATTACTGCTAAACCGGCAGCGGGGCCGCTAACCCCAAGTGGTGAGCCGCTGGCAACTCCTACCACAATACCCCCCACAATACCGGCAATAATGCCTGCAAATAGCGGGGCACCGGAAGCTAGGGCTATACCTAGACATAGAGGAACAGCCACAAAAAAAACGACAATACTCGCTGGGAGATCGCTTTTTATTTTCTTAAATAGATTTTTTATTTCCATTATCAGTTATTTTAATTTAATACAGCAAAGATAGTGATAATATTTAATAAGATAGTAAAACTATCAAAAATAGTTGTATTAATATTTATTTGTACATTTGTCGGAGCATTTAGGTCCATAAAAACTGACCAATTATGAAGCTACAGGTACAAATAAAAATGAATGCGGCCTTGTTTCTACGTAATCCTGATAATTCGGAATTGGGCAAGAATATCCTAAAGCACAGTGTTTAGATGATATATAAGACTGGTTATGAGGCTTTTACATTTAAAAAACTTGCAGAAGATATTGGTACGACTGAAGCAGGCATCTACCGTTATTTTGAAAACAAGCATAAATTGCTGGTATATTTATTAGCTTGGTATTGGGCTTGGCTGGAATTTCAAATTAGTTTTCATACTAATAATGTCAAGGATCCGAAAGTTAAGTTAAAAATGGTCATAAAATTGCTTTCGATGGCTGTAGAGGATGATAAACAGACAAGTGATTTAAACGAAAGTTTGTTGCATAAAATCATAATCTCTGAAGGATCTATAGCATACTTAACGAAGCAAGTTGGGAAAGATAATAAGCAGCAGTTTTTCAAACCTCATAAGGATCTTTGTGCTGTCATCGGTCACCCAAAGTCGCTAGCTTCGACCATAATTGAAATGGCACATTTTCAGAATTTTTTTATGTATAACCTGCCTTCATTGACTGATTTTGGTAAGAATAAAGTGGAATCTGAAATAACATTATTTCTAAAAGATTTAGTTTTTTCTAGCATGAATAAAAAGTAATAGGACGGAAATAAGATACTCTTTTGGCTTTTCTGCGCACTCAATAGAGGCTGAAGATTTGACTAGAATACTAAAATAGTTAATTGATGTTCAGCCCGCTGACCTAAACCAACGTGCTAATCGGCTTGATCCAAAATATTCTTTATCAGCTACGAGCTCAGTGGAAGCTGCCGTATATGTTCCGGAAGGTGCAGGGCCTGAAAAGAAGTCCACATGTACTTGCCCGACTAGGCCATCGCCAAACTCTACATAACAAATGCCATTACCTTTATATGGCGACGGCTGCTCCCCTTGTTCAAATTCTGCAATGATAGATGCCGCCGCTACTCTTGCAGCGCCTTCAGCAAATACACCAGCCTTTGGAGTGCCTACACTTGTCACATCACCTATAGCATAAACCCCTGGATAGTTAGTTTTTAGATTTGTTTTGTCTACCGGGATCCATCCGTTGACGGTCATACCACTATCTTCTACCACATCTGGTACCCGATGTTTTGGAATACCCAGGAATAGATCGTAAGGCATTTCTGTACCATCGTCCAGCACAGCCACGTGACGAGATCCATCCAGGAACTTCACAATGTGTTTAGGAATAAAATTAATATTCCGCTCTGCGAATGCAGCAAGCAATGCTTTAGAAGTATCCGGAGATGGAGGAATAGGTAGTCCAAAGGGCATGACGATACTTATGTTACAGTCATCGCGGATACCTCGCTTTATAAGATAATCATGCATGAGTAAGGCGGCTTCGCTAGGTGCTGGAGGACATTTGAATGGGGTAGAGCACACCCCGATGATTACCTTGCCTTTTGAAAATGTAGGAAGTACCTCACGCAATTGCTCTACGCCGGCAAACGAATAAAATTCATTCCCACTTTCGGCTAATCCAGGGGTGGCTTGGATATCGTAATCTGCACCTAACGCTATGACCAATATATCGGCCCCATAGGTGCCATGTTGCGTTGTCACTATTTTTGTATCGGGGTCTATGGAAGTTATCTTATCACGGATAAATCTTATCCCAGGCTTTTGGATGTTGTTATAATAAACCTTTACTGCCTCAGATGTTTTATGTCCGAACATCACCTCAAACTTTGAAAACCCGAAAAAAAACGAATCGTTTTTGTCTATTAAAGTTAGGTCAAGATCGTCACCGAATTTTTCTGAAAGGATAGTGCTGAGTTCAAGGCCTCCAAATCCGGCACCAAGCACAACGACACGAAGTTTCATAATCTAGTATTATTGATGTTCATTCTATCAAATTTTGTTTAATTCAAATTCTTTACGCCATAGTTTGAATGTGAAATATAAAAAGGATAAAAGAATAAGTCCGTAGATCACAAATAGTGGTCGTCCAACTATTGCTCTGTAAGTATTGTAGAAGGAGACATTGTAAAATTGGCAGAGGTTGTGAATGGTAGCCAGGAAACTGCCCAAAATCACTACTCGCACTAAGACATACCCTGTATGCGCTAAAAGTACTTTTTTGTTTTTAGGTGTTTTGTAAAAAACATCATAAAACCGCCCTTTTTCATTAAAGTACAATTCAGAAATAAAGTCGCTAAGTCGAGTGGGTTTTGTTGGCACTTTGGGTGTGGTGTATTTAAACGAATAATAATAGAATGCATAGATCATGAGCCCTACGATAATGATATTCGTAACAACCAATCCGGTAAATCCAAAACCAAAAATACGGACCAATGGATTTGTTTCCCCACTCGGACCATCTGGTTGAAAAAACCAAAGACTTGTAGAATAAAAGTCACAACCTCTTGCAAAGAGAAGCAGGAATGTCAGAAGGAAAAATTTTAATTTCATTATTCTGTTGTTAAATTTAAATTTGGAATCGGAGATGCTGTAGTTCCAGTAAAAATAATGCATTTTATAGAAATGAATCATTCCTCATCGAAGCACATCGGTTTGGTATGGATTCTAGAGAGGATTATCAGAATATATTAATTGCGATTAGTCCTTTTGGGTCATTTGTAGATCTTACAACGTTTTACGTTCTAGCTGCTACATAATCTGATCAGTTTGCATAGGACAGTTAGTCCAGCTGAATCGGGTATTCCTGGCGCTGGACTCTCAAATCAATCGAATTTAATGGTTACGCTTAGCTTTTGGTCATAATAGCTGTCAACAATTAATAGATTCTGCTTTTCATCTAAATTGTTTGGGTTTCAAATTTTGCGCAGCAAGTTCAGATATTTCACTTCTTCGTTTTTCTCTGGTTTCGGGCAGTTTGGCAAGGACAAGCCATTGCAAAATGGCTTTTCTCGTGGACTTGCTTAAACTTAGAAAAAACTTTTTTGAACCTGGATTTGATTTAAATTTTTTTTCCAAATCTATGGGTATAATTAATTCTTCTACCTCGTCTAGAATGGTCCATGAGCCATTTTGTTTTGCTTTTTCGATACTATCCAATCCCGCTTGTGTCATCAGGCCTGAATCAATCAAGAGCTTTATTTTTGCTTTATTTACTTTTGACCACGTGCTTTTTGGTTTTCGCACGCAAAAAAATTGCATAAACGACTCATCATTTTGAGATTTTGTGGTGCTGTCTATCCACCCAAAACAAAGTGCTTCGTCTACCGCATCACTATAGGTTATGCTTGGTACATTGGTCTTTTTTTTATAGTAAACTAGCCAAATAGATTGTTTGGATGTATGATTTTCTTTTAGCCAAAGTCTCCACTCTTGTCGGTTTGTTGGGCAAAAGGTTTCTCCCACCTTTTTTTGCATTACTGCTTCGTCTTTTAATAAGTAATCCAAAAGAATTCAAAATCATGATTGGGGTAAAAGCCCATCAAACACAGTTCATCAAAAATCCCTTAATCGATCCCACCATGTGCGCTTCATCACGACAAAGATTACGGCTAATGCCGCTACCACTATGCCTAGCCCCGTCCATTTATTTAATATTAAATACATGGGTAAGAGCATCAGCAGGATTTGGCCGGTGATACCCAATGCAAGGTTGAGCATATTGACTGCAAAATTTTTGTTGCGTTCAAATCCAGGGTCAGAAGCAACAGCTATTTCATGGACAGGCTTCCAAAATCCCCATGGTCGCACCGTTTTGTAAAAGGAGAGTAGAGTCTCCGAATTGGTGGCAGGAGCGCTATAGGTCCCGATGATACACGCGATCAATTGGATGATAATGAATACGGGAAAAAAGTATAACATCCTGGTACCGTCAAAATAGTTAGTTACGCCACTCACGGACAAAGCCGGTGGGATAGCACTGGCCGCGATCCCGGCTAGCATACCATAAAAATATCCTGTAGCATTAAAGCGCCACCAATACCACTTCAGTACATTGGCGCATACAAAGCCACCATATAGTCCTGCCGTGATAATATTAAAAATCATATTGACATCTTTGATCAGAGTGCCAAGGCTGATACCAAATATGACCAATACCAAGCCGCTGAGATAACTCATATTGATGATCGACTTGCGATCCGCATTTGGCTTAAAATATTTGAGATAGACATCATTGACGAGGTAAGCCTGGCCGGCATTGAGCGTACCACTAAAATTGCTCATAAAGGCCCCTAAAAAACCGGCCAATACCAAACCTATGAGACCGACTGGTAAATACTTACTGATCACGGCGGGCATGATATTTTCAAAATTAACGATCCCATCGGCACCTGCATGGAGATTGAGATCTTTAAAATACAGGATCCCCAATACACACAGCCCCATTGTCATAAAATAGCGCACGGGCATCAGGATCACTGAAATAAAACCACTCATCTTGCTTGCGTCTTCCGGATTGCGAGTACTCAATATCTTTTGACAATCGTAGTTAGGCGCCGGACCAGCCAATGCTTTCATAATCCCACTCATAAACATCATGCCCATGATGGCGGAGAACAGTCGATAACCGTCTTGCTCGAGCTTGACTTTGGCATCATTCAAAAGATTGGACCAATCGAGATTTAATTCTTTGCCAAAAAATGGACTGTCCCAACCGCTAGGTACATTGGCCAACACCTTGACATTAGATCCTGCCAGATGATTCATCGCGATGACTCCTACACATATAGAGCATACGATCATGATCATATATTTGATAAAGTCAGCCAATACGATCCCATGCATACCACCTATGATGCTGTATAGAGTGGCGACCAGGCAGATGAGTATCCCGTAAAATTGTGCAGTACTGTGTTTGGATATTTGTAAGGCGGTATCGTATTCTGCTGATCCGATGGCAAACGCACTTTCGCCATGGCTGAGGAAAGGGAATATACTTTGGATACGCTCATAAGGCAGAAATATTTGTAAAAATTCCCCAACCCCTACGAATGCATACGCCATGTAACCTATACATAAGATCAAGGCGAATGCTACCACTACCATATGAGTTTGTTTTGCACTTTTATCACCCGCTCCAAATCTTGTTTTGAGCCATTCCGCGCCGGTCGTAGCATTGCTCCTACGCAACCAGCGACTGAGAAATACCATCAAAAAAATCTGATTAAAAACCGGCCAGAGCCAGGGAATAAATACACTCTTAAATCCATATAGAAAGGCCATGCTCACGAGGAGCATCGTACCGCTAATGTCAAACATATCGCTGGCATCGCTCAGGCCTAGCATATACCAAGGCAAGGTCTTGCCACCCATGAGATAAGCATCTTTGCTTTTTTTAGCCTGATTTTTCATGTACCAGCCGATGACCACCATCATCGCAAAATAGGCGAGTATAATCAGTAAATCGATGGTCGATAATTGGTACATGATTGTATAAGGTTTTTTATTAATCTAATTTCAATACATTATTTTAACCCCTGCCTAGGAATAACAGATTGAAAATCAAACTTAATGAGTTTAAATGATTTTTAAACTCTTTTTGCTTTTATTTCAAAAAAAGATAAAATAGTACCTGCATTTAGTTCGAATGGGATTAGTATTTTGCAGCCACTTCCATGCTTTAATCTGATCACGACATTATGAATAAACAATTTCCTATTGACTTTATCTGGGGCGGAGCGACCTCATCATATCAGATCGAAGGAGCCTGGAATATAGATGGTAAAGGTCCTTCTATCTGGGATGTATTTACTATGATACCCGGCAAGGTTAATCAATTTGAGAATGGAAATATCGCCTGTGATCATTACCATAAGATCGAAGAGGATGTAGCGTTGATGAAAAAACTAGGGCTTAAAGCGTATCGTTTTTCTATCTCTTGGCCTAGAATATTACCTTCTGGACGCGGCAAGGTCAATACGAAAGGAATTGATTTTTACAATAAACTGATCAATGCATTAATCGCAAATGATATTACCCCATGGGTGACTTTATATCATTGGGACCTGCCAGCTGCTCTAGAGTTTGAACTAGGAGGTTGGCTGGGAGAAGAGATCAGCGATGTATTTGCCGCGTATGCCAATGTATGTTTCGATGCCTTTGGCGATCGGGTAAAACATTGGATCACGATCAATGAATCCTGGGTAGTAGCTATACTTGGTTATGGTCTTGGCGTATTTGCGCCTGGTAAAAAATCGATGGACTATCCATATCTGGTCGGTCACAATCTATTGAAGGCTCATGGTAAAGCAGTAGCGTGCTATCGCCATAAATTTCAAACAATACAAGGGGGTAAAATCGGTATTACTAATAATTGTGATTGGCGCGAGCCTTTGACCAA
Source organism: Saprospiraceae bacterium (assembly GCA_031417835.1). Lineage (GTDB taxonomy): Bacteria > Bacteroidota > Bacteroidia > Chitinophagales > Saprospiraceae > JADJLQ01. Next base: position 31,720 of record JANOWJ010000146.1, read on the forward strand.
TAGTCCTGATGATCATGCAGCTGCAGAACGAGCCTTGGAATTTTTTCTGGCATGGTTTGCAGATCCAATCTACAAAGGGGACTATCCGGAGTCTATGAAGCTGCGCTTGGGTGCCAGGTTGCCCTCCTTCTCAGAAGAAGATAAACTTTTGATCAAAGGATCATCTGATTTCTTTGGGCTCAATCATTATACGACGATGTACGCAGCAGATGCGACAAATAACCGCGAAGTAGGCAGTGTGTATGGTAATGGCGGGCTCTCCGAAGATCAGGATGTCAATCTAAGTGTAGCTCCCGACTGGAAGATGACCAGTATGCAATGGGCTATCGTACCCTGGGGTTGTAGAAAACTATTGTTGTGGATCAGTGAGCGCTATGATCACCCGGAGATCATCATCACAGAAAATGGTTGCGCATTTAACGAAACACTGATCGACAGCGATGTAGATGATGCAGATCGAATAGCATTTTTTCAAGGGTATCTATCAGCGATTCAAGAGGCGATTCAGCAGGGTGCTCGGGTAAAAGGTTACTTCATATGGTCTCTGATGGACAATTTTGAATGGGCACTAGGCTATGATAAACGGTTCGGCATCGTCTATGTAGATGAAAAACTGCAAAGAATACCAAAAGCAAGCGCATGGTGGTATAAAAAAGTAATTGAGGGAAATGAGGTAATTTAGTTGGAAAGGATGAAGTACTACCTATAATACCCCATAGGATCCTCTTAAAGTAAATGGGGGTTTTTGATGTTAAGCCAATATAGTCGACACCCGATCCTCCTTGATATGCCGGGATACAAAATAAAGTGTGACGGTCAACGATGCCAAGAGATAGACGACGATGGTATTTGTAATCCAAGAGCTTGAGCCAAACCAAGATCCCTGACTCCACAAAAAATATAAACCCAACAATGTTTTAAAGCCTTCGCTGATCCAGCTTGTGGAATTTCGATCCATAAGGTCAGTAAATGCATACACATGAATAAAAATAAAAAGTCCATAGACATAGATATGATATGGGTTGTCATTATGGATCACCGAAATATAAGCAAACAAATAACTTGCAAAGAGTAGTAATGCCAGCAACTGCACCCAACTCCAGATATGCAGCGCTATCGATGCTCTCGTTTCGTATTTGTCAAAATGATACACATCCTGGATTTTATGGACACTATACTTTTGTTCTACATCTGCAGGCCGCCATCCTGTGGGCATGACCCAAATACGCAATTTATCTTTTACATCTTGCGCACGCCAGGCATCTTTGATCAATAACCAAAGATGTTGAAAATTGATTTTAATGGGATTCCAGGTACTCACCGGTCTGGTGATCCCATAGACAGGAGGCACTGTGGGCAATTCTGGCTGATAAGTACCGAACCATTTGTCCCAAAAGATAAAGATTTGACCATAGTTTTTATCCAGGTATACGGGGTTGATCGCATGATGGACTCTGTGATGGGATGGAGTCACAATGATGTTTTCTAAAAACCCCATCTTACCAATAAGTTGCGTATGATACCAAAACTGTGCAAATAAATGAATAGGCCCAATCACAGCGATCACCGTGGTAGGTACACCCAGCAGAGCAGCAGGCAATAAAAAGAAGGTAAACAAGCGTACAAATACAGAGATACTTTGGCGTAAGGCGCAAGAGAGATTAAACTCCTCACTGCTGTGATGTACGATATGATTATTCCAAAAAAAATTGTATTCATGTGCAATGCGATGGACCCAATATCCTGAAAAATCGAGAGCTATAAATGCAACAACATATACGACGATGGTTTGCTGTACGTGCATGATCGCAAAATGATCAACCATCCAACTATAACTGATGATGGCGATACTCAAGCCCAATACATCTTTGACGACATTCGTCACCCCTGAACTCAGAGAAGACACCATATCCAAATTGCGCACAGTATCTATGCCTTTAATATAGCTGTATAATGCTTCTAATAATACGAGGACTAAAAAAGCAGGCATAGCAATCAGTAATATTTTACCATAGGTCTCCATGACAAGTAAAATTTTGATTTAGAAATAATAAGTGATATGTCAACAACTGCACCAAGAACCGAAAAGGATTTAATAAGGATATCCGAGTTAATAACTTTTTAGGTCTTATGGTATCAAAATTAATTAGTTTCGAGTTTAATGTCTATATATTTTCTAATCTGAGACTCTTCGATAGCGCCGAGTATAACATCCCCGTCAGAGATTGGGACAATAGGCATGCCTGTCGACAATAGCTTGTGATATATGGCTTTTAATGGATAATCTACTCCGATGACTTGATGATCAATACGCATCGACTGGTGCATGGTGCGATCTGCGGATTGATTTTTTAATAAAAATATAAGATACCCATGCGGTAAATATCCGACAAGACGATCTCCATCAAATACCAGATAATTTTTCTCTAAGCCTTTTTCAGCTGAAGATATAGCACCGTCCAGGGAGTCTGTGAGTTGCAATCGATTATAAGCAGGATTTACAAGTTCTCGGGCTGTTTTTCTGTCCAACACGGACTCCCATCTGACTTGTTTAAGTTCATTGCCGGCGGTGATTAATACAAAGATACTGACGAGACAAAGCATCCATTGACCATGATAAATAGCAAATATTAAAAAACCAATTGCAAACAATTGGCCTATGCGGGCAGCTATGAGGGTAGCACGGAGTCGAGACCATTTAAAAGACAATAGCGCTCGCAATATTCGACCGCCATCCATTGGAAATGCTGGTAATAAGTTGAAAATTGCGAGCAGAAAATTTGAAATCATCATCAGGGGCAAAAAATCATAGAAATAGGATTCATACCCAGGTCGATAACTAAGGCTGGTCAGATCCCTATGGCCAGTCAAGTATAAAAAAATCATGATCATCACAGCGATAAAGACATTGACTAAAGGACCTGCTATAGCAATCCAAAACTCTTGTTTTGGCTGCTCACTTAGACTTTCCAGCCTGGCTATACCGCCGATAGGAGTGAGTACGATATCCCTTGTCTTATGTCCATAGTGCCGGGCCATCAAAGCATGACCATATTCATGCATGACCACGCAAGCGAATAAGATCAGCACGTATAATTGCATAAATATAAATCCCTCAAAAGATTGGTCTTCACGCCAGGCATTGTACCCCACCCAAAAAAAGATCAATATAAAACTCCAATGCAATCGTATCGGTATACCTGCTATTTTGGCGATTTGAATGGTACCGGTATCGAACATCAGAATATGGCTGGGTAAAGATTGCCCTTGAGGATATCCCTGGACAAGACCAGTTGTTGGATTTCAGAGGTGCCTTCGTAGATCTGAGTGATTTTAGCATCTCGCATCATCCGCTCTACATGATATTCCCGTACATAACCGTATCCGCCCAGGATTTGAACAGCTTGTGTTGTGTGCCGCATCGCAACTTCAGATGCCGTGTATTTGGCCAGAGATGCTGCAGTGGTGTAATCCCGCCCTTGATCTTTCAACCAAGCCGCGCGATGCACCAGAAGTCGTGCTCCCTCGATCTCTGTAGCCATGTCGGCCAGTTTGAAGGCTATAGCTTGATGATCAAATATCACTTTGCCAAAAGTCTTCCGTTCTTTGGCGTATTGCAGAGCACGCTCATAAGCACCTGTAGCAATACCTACAGCTTGTGCAGCGATGCCTATGCGGCCACCATCTAGTGTATTCAAGGCATATTTAAATCCAAAACCATCCGGACCGATTCGATTGGCGATAGGCACTTTAACTTCATCATACATGATAGAGGTAGTGTCACTTGCCCTGATCCCCATTTTATCTTCTTTGGGACCTATTGTGATGCCCGGCCATATTCTTTCTACGATCAATGTATTGATTCCTTTATGCCCTAGCGTAGGGTGGCTTTGAGCCATGACGATATGGATCTGCGATCGTTGACCATTTGTAATCCAGTTTTTTATACCGCTCAGGATGTAGTGGTCATCTTGTGCTATAGCTTGTGTGCTCTGATGGGTGGCGTCGCTGCCTGCCTCCGGCTCAGATAAACAGAATGATCCGATGTGCTTACCCGAGGCCAGATCGGGCAGGTAGTGTTGTTTTTGCTCTTGCGTGCCATACAATTGAATGCCATGACACACCAATGAATTATTGACTGACATGATCACTGCGGCTGACGCATCTACTTTTGCGATTTCTTCTATTGCCAACACATATGACATCGTATCCATACCTCCACCCCCATACTCGGGACCGACCATCATGCCCAATAACCCAAGTTCGCCCATAGCTTGCACCAGATCGTCCGGAAAATGCATGTTCTTATCTCGATCGATGACGCCCGGCAAAAGTATTTTTTGAGCAAAGTCAAGCGCAATCTCTTGAGCAGATCGCTGAATGTCAGAAAGTTGAAGGTAATCCAATGTATTTTTCTTTTGATGTCTAGTTACGATGTATAAACGAAAGATAAGCAGGTTCTAGGATATCCAATATGGAAGCAAATGCTACGACCTCAAGGTGCCATCGCTCTGTAACCCAATGAAGATATTTAGAATCCAATGGATCTAATAACAGATCTTGCTGTTGCCCGGTTGAGCAATAAAATTGAATAGCATATGCAGGGGTCTCCTGATCTATAAATTTAAGCTTGCACAATTGGAATTCATGAAACTTGCCATCCTGCATCACACTTGGGATAAACTCTTCTTTAATCCAAGCTTGTACCGCGAGTTCTACGCCGGAGTCCATATTTAAGGTGATATTATAGATAAACATATCTTGGCATCTAATGTGTGGATGATGCAACAAAATGAATCGATCGCAAATGGTTATTAAATCCCGGATACTCCTGATTATAAAACAAGATAGTATAGATCATACCATAATCCTGTCGATACAGTGCCAACGCCTTGCCGTATTTTTTATTGGTGATCGACGCTTTTGGGACAAAACTCATTTCTGCTGCCCAGTCCGCATGGTATCGCTCACTCAATAGTTTGTCGGAGATCGGTGTTGTACTGATCCAATAGCCTTTTTCATTTGTAGCCAGATTAGCCACAGTGCTGATCACATAGGGCTCAGGATACATCATTCGATCTGCTTTTTTACTTTCCCAAAGGATATATTTTAATTCAGCCGAGTCTCTCTCATTGTCCAGACTGAGATCGTATGTGACCAAATGATCAGGATTAGGTAGAGCAACTTTAAACCAATGGTCTTCTTTTAAAGAAACGACAGCACCTACATTCAACAACTTTTGAGTAAAAGATCGGGTAAAAATGATCTGACTGTTCACCCGCGTGGGTAAAATAAACACACATAAGATCAGTAGAGCTTTGTACATCCCACTGACAAAAATACAGTTTTTAAAGATGCAGAAAATCTGGATTGACTGATAGGGGAAAACAAAAAAAAGAGATCGGCTCTTACCCCCCAGCGAACCGACCTCATAAAGAGTTCATCTTATTATGGATTAACCCTTCGACAATGATAATGCATATTCCTTGCCAAAAACCCCGAAACGATATAATTCAACGATGATTTAACTCATATTTTTCCCTATAATGTTTAAGCTCATTAAAGCTCATTTATTTACTCATTAAAAAAAAGTACGATGTGTAAAAGATAATTAAACTCAATTATATAACCGTTCGATAAGAGCAAGTGGTTTATAACTCAAAACAAAGGGACTATTGCCACAATAATCCCTTTGTTTTTAAAAATGATAGCTGTCGCCCCAAACTATTTAGGATCCAGAGCACGCTCTATACGACCTGCAAGGTCATCGAGATGCATCCTGGTCAGTGTATTTCCTCTTCGATTGACCCCAGCAGTGATCAATGGTCTGAGTGATTTGAGATGTCCTCTTACCAAACTCAGGACATCGTTTTTCTTAGGATCAGTACGGCCGGGTATCGTGGTGCCGAATACGGATATTGAATTTGATGGTCCGGCAGGATTAGTCAACATGGAGGTTAATCGCTCTATATATATCTTTTGAAGATTGCGTCTAAAGATATCGATTTCTTTAGAGCCGGTCAGATCACTCCATACTCCTGCCTGCATGTCTTTAAAAAACTCCAATACTCCATACGAATTAGGAAATTTTGAATTGGTTTCTAACATCCGCTGGATACGATCTTCATTAAACATACCATTGATCACCGGCTCTTGAAGGGCTCTGATGTTTTCAACTCCCTGGCCAGGATGTATTTTATTCAAGATAGATGGCTCAATGATCCAGGTAGGAGTAGTAAAGATATTTTTATGTAAAAAGTCCATTGCTTCTCGCTGTATTGCAGCAGGAGTGGGTTCGTACACCGGACTATTTTGATCATAAGTCTTTGGGGTTTCATAGATACCCCCTATGTTTTTGCCTACATGGCCCAGATAGCGTCTAAATTGATCTACTATATTATCATAGCCTTCTTTGAGATAATCAAAGTCCTGAGCTTCATCTTTGGTCCACTCTGGTAGCTGAGTGATGATACGTTTTAAATTTTTTAAGCCCAATGTGGAGGCTTGCATCGCATTGTCGCCAAGGTCTTCATTTTGGGATCGGGGATCATACGGGTTGATCTCTGTCAAAAACCAAAGTCTACGATTGGGATAGGCTTTTTCTTTATACCACTTATTGAGCACCAGCTGATCAGCCTTTTCATCTTTTGTGCCAAAGATCGGCTTGTAGCCCCACTCAATAGCCCAATGATCATAGTCGCCGATACGAGGGAAAAAGTCGGTCACCCCATCTTCTGGCTGAGCTACATAATTAAATCGGGCATAGTCCATGATGGATGAGGTATGGCCGTATTTTTCTATAAAATTTTTATCTCTAAGTTTAGAGACAGGAGTAGCGCTGGAGGCACCAAAATTGTGACGCAAGCCTATAGTATGTCCTACTTCATGTGATGAGACGAAACGGATGAGCTGCCCCATCAATTCATCATCAAATGAATTAGGCCTAGCTCTTGGATCAGATGCACCTGCCTGCGTACGATACCAATTTTGTAATAGCTTCATGACATTATGATACCAGCCAATATGGCTTTCCAGTATCTCGCCGGTACGAGGATCATTGACATTGGGCCCATACGCATTTTCTATAGGTGAAGCAAAATATCTGATCGCAGAAAATCGAGCATCTTCTAAAGACATGGTCGTATCGTTCTCAGGAAATTCTTCAGCTCTGATGGCATTTTTCCAGCCTGCGCCTTCGAAAGCCGCCTGCCAGTCATTGACACCTTGTATGAGATATTTACGCCATTTAACAGGAGTAGCTGGGTCTATGTAATACACGATTGGCTTGGCGGGTTCTATAATTTCCCCATTTTTCTGCCTTATGGCATCGGCTTCGTTTTTGGGTTCAAGTCTCCATCGGACGGCATATGTTGGATTTTCAGTCCGTTGACCCCCCTCATCAAATACGGTGTAGCCGGTAGCAAAATATCCTACTCTGGGGTCAAACAATCTTTTCTGCATCGGTTTTTCGGGTAACATGATCAGAGAGGTATTGAGCTCCAACGTAGCAAAGCCAGAAGCTATCCCTCCGGGTAAAGTCACGGTTTGAGGAGCACCAGGGGGAGTAGGCCCGCTCGGAGGTGGAGCTACCGAGTAAGTCTTGACTGTCTTGATCTCTATATTGATTGGAAAAGGCTTGATCGTCTGTATATAGGATCGGTCACTTTGTAAGCCGCCCAATCGATATAAAGTCTTCATATTGGTGGTCAGTCCTACGACTTGTGCGTCACCTGCTAAATAGTCGGTCATATCGATCACCAAGCTGGTGTCTTTGCGTATTGCTTTGATTTCAAATGCGGCAGCTATGGGATCGACATTGCTGTTTAAGACAGCTTTATACATCGGTGAGGTGGTATCTGTACTGACATTGACCAATGCTTTGGCCCGGAGAAATACTTTCAACTCTGTACCCCGCTCAAATCGCACCATTTGCCTGTTGACCAATTCGCCTCCATATCCTGCAGAGGTAGGAGTCTTGATGTATCGGGTGATCGCCATCATATCTTTACCCAACATCGCCATCGGTAGCTCGAAGTAATATTTTTCTTCGACTTTATGTACATTAAACATCCCCATTCTGGAAATGGCTTTACTGGTGATGACTTCATGAAATGGTTTTGCACCTGTCTTTACCTCTGGTTTGGAGGTCGGCAGTTTAGTACTATCTGATTTAGCTTTGATAGAATCTGTCCTCACCTCCCCTGTAGAAGGCGCAGACGAGATCGTATTTCCAGATTTTATTCCAGCCTGGGGGCTTTTAGCAACAGCATTGTTGTTTTTTGTTGTTGCGCAAGCAGACCAAATCAGTAACAAGAATACAAGATTTAATTTTGGCATATTTATAGCTATTTTTTAGATGATTCAAATGTAAATAATAACCTCAATATCTTGATTTAAGCCATAAAAAACCTTGATAAGGATTTGGATAAAAAAAATAAACGGCTGCTATTGGTAATAAACAATATTTTCGCAATACGTTTTGACTTTAGAATACTTCGAGCTCACCTGGCTAGTTATAAGGAAGACCTATGTCTAAGTTAAAAACCGAAACCCAGATCACCCCTCTACCGGCATATCACGTGGCTGCCATGCATCGTGATTTGATCGTACCCACGACTTGGTTTTATTATAAAGGCGAGTACCATCTTTATTATCTCTACACGGATACAGATAGGGATACGCCAATCCAAGGCTGGGGTCATATACATAGTAAAAATTTAATTCACTGGACCGATAGTCCGGATATCTTATTGAGTGATGGGCAACATCGTATTTTTTCGGGGACCATCGTACAGGACCCTAAAAACACCAGTCTACTGGGATCTTCCTCCAAGCCTCCTCTCATCATCATCTATACAGCAGAACATCAGGGGAGCCAAGCATTGTATCTGGCCTATAGCACCGATGGCGGTATTAAATGGTCAGTGTATACTAAAAATCCAATCCTGGATGCCCGTAAAAAGGAGTTCAGAGATCCACATATATTTTGGCATGAACCCAGCTCAAGATGGGTCATGACCGTCTGTGTACCTCAAGAATACAAAGTCCAATTTTATACTTCTAAAAACCTCATTCGATGGGACCAAATCAATGATTTTGGAGGTCACCCGTCGTTCAAAAAAAAATGGGTGCAAGCCTCGCTAGTTACTGTGCCAGTACTTCATCAAAAGCATGTCTATAAATGGATATTAATCGTCAATACAGAAGATCAACATGCCACTACCCGTTATTTTGTAGGAAATTTTGATGGCAAAGGGTTCCAATGTGATCATGCACTCGACCTGGTACTGTCTATAGATCATGGCAAAGATTTTTTTGGATGTATTCCATGTGGTCAGGCCCCTGATCATCGATTATTAGTACAAGCATGGATGGGTAATCTAGCTTATCAGCCCGTGCTACCATTTGATGGATGGCGAGGCATGTTGACTTTGCCTCGCGAACTCAGTTTGGCCAAAGTCCTTGACGGTTCTTATCGGATTGTCCAACAACTGCCGGAGGAATGGCACACTTTGCTGTTGAACAAAAAAGAGTTGACCAAATCGACGATAGCCAATGAAACCGAGTGGGATATCGATCTTCAAGTAGCTATGGTATTTGATCTGAAATTGGATTCGCATAAAGGGTGTACCCTTGAGTTTGATTTTGGCAGTAAAACAAAACTTTTGGTACATTGGGATGTCGTCAAGCATCAGATTTGTGTAGACCGGACGAGTAAAGCATTTGGCTTTGATCCACATTTTAATTCCTTTGACTGTGCTGTTGTGGCGATGGGTCATACGTTATCTTTAAAAATCTACTTAGATAGATATTCTATAGAAATTTTTACTGACGAAGGGCGGATTGCCATGACTACATTAATTATAACCCAACATACTTTGCAACGATTTAGAATCATTGGTAAACAATTTGTAGCTGGAGGTAGTGTTAGTTATTTGAAGATATAATATTTCCCTATATTTAATATTAGATTGGTCCATACATAAGCATTCTTTATAAGGCATTGCATCTAACTTGTAAAATATTAGAGTATAAACACAATATCATGAAAGCACTCATATTATGGGTCATCACCATCTCTACTTGGACTATCGCAGCAGGCCAGAAGGTAGATAAATCTACAAGATTTGGAAAATTAAACCCGTTAGAATTAAGCAGCAAATCATGCCCTATAGATAGTGCTGCTCATGCCTTTTATGTATTCGATCATGGTCAATCCAATTTTCTAAGCACAACTGAAGAATTAAAAATAGTATTTGAAAGACATTTTCGAATCAAAATATTAGACAAATCTGCTTTTGATCAAGGTACATTTACCATACCGCTATATCATTTAAGTGAGCTGAAGGAAGAGGAATTAGTTGAACTTAAAGCGATCACCTACAACCTTGAAAACGGCGAAATGGTAGAGACTAAACTTGAAAAATCATCTATCTTCCGCGAAGAGACATCTAAAAATTTGAATACAGTCAAATTTACTTTGCCAAATATTAAAGAAGGAAGTATCCTGGAGGTAAAATATGTGACCCATTCCAATTTTATTTTCAATTTTCAAGGTTGGATTATTCAGCACGATATTCCGGTCCTGGAAAGTGAATACCTCACTTCGGTACCCGATTTACTAAAGTACAATCCACATTTTTGGGGGTATATCGATGTCAATGTTGCATCCACTGATGTAAAAAAACCAAATTTTGATTTTTTTGAAAAAATCACCTCCTATACTGCCAAGGACATACCTGCATTTCCGGATGAACCATTTGTCATCAATAAATCCAATTATCGATCCAGGATTGAATTTGAACTCGCATCCACTAACTTTTCTAGCGGTTATAAAGAATATACGTTGACTTGGACCACCTTGAACAATTTGCTGCTGGAGGACGACAATTTTGGAAAACAATTGAATAGATCAGGCTACTTCAAAGACGAGGTCGAACCCATTAAAAGTAGCCCGCTATCACAACTTGAAAAGATCAACTCGGCCTACCAACTTATAAAAAATAGGATAAAGTGGAATGGAGTAGAAAGTATATACACTACAGGCAGCATTAAAAAATCATTTGACAATAGGATTGGCAATGTAGCGGATATCAATCTTGCTTTGGTATCCATGCTGAGAGAGCTAGACATACCTGCTTATCCTGTAGTTTTAAGTACATCAGATCATGGTATTATTTTAAAAACGTTCCCCACGTTGACCAAGTTCAATTATGTAATAGCCGCAGTCTTGGTAGGGGATAAAAAAATGTTGTTAGACGCATCTGATCCATTTGCCACTACTACGATGCTCCCTGCAAAATGCCTTAATGGCTTTGGTAGATTAGTAAATGAGGAAGCCGGTAGTTGGGTGGATCTCACCGCGAGCCGCGTATTTCAAAGTTTGGTTAATTATGTGGCGACGATAGATCCAGAAAAAGGCCTCACGGGTCATTACATAGAGAAAAATTACAATTATGCAGGCCTTAAGATGCGCACAGATTTAAAAGATTCAATCGGATCGAAACGATATCTGCAAAAGTTAAATGAAAAATTTAAAGATTTACACTTTGAAGACCCTAAGGTGAGTTTTTTCAATGATGTAAATCGGGAGCTCGTACTTGAGGCGAAATTCAGCTCAAAGTCGGGATTTGAAACTACGGATGAATTAATTTATTTTAATCCGATCCAGATGGAACGTTATCTTGAAAATCCATTCAAATCAGCTACTCGCATATTGCCGATCGAATTCGATTATCCCTGGATAGTCAACGCCTCCATCGAAATCACTATACCCGATACCTATACGATTGAAAGTATGCCTAAATCAGCATCGTATCAAAATGCTGAAAAATCGGCCAAATTTACGTTTATAATCGAAGTGCCAAAGCCAACCATGATTAAAGTAAATTCTATGATTTTTTTCAATAAGGCCAAACTTAACTCGGATGAATATGAAGGGATTAAAGACTTTTTTAGTCACATCGTTGCGAAACATGCAGAGCAAATAGTTTTAAGAAAAAAAACATGAAGTATTCCTTCTGTCTGATTTGGTATGCCCTCTTAAACATTCCCGTGGCTGTATTGGCTCAGATTGAGGTCTATGTAACTGTACATAAATATACACAAGAGTATTCTATAATAAATATAAACGACCTAGAAGAACGAGTGTACAAAAAACTTACGCTGCACTCTCCTAAAGCGGAAAGTGAGGCTACGCTGGTTATCCCGTATGACAAATTTTCAAAAATCACCGATGCCGAAATACAATTTACTTCTTCGCTCGGATTATCTGTGAAGAAGTATAAACTTAAGGATTTTAGCGATCAGGTCCTACAGGATGGTTTTTCACTTTTTTCCGACAATAGGATGAAGGTTTTTAAAGGAGCAGTAGCAGAATATCCCATCACGATTGAATATAGCTACACAATAAAACACAAAACAATTTTAGGTCTTGGAGCTTGGTATCCCATACCCCATTATCATGCGGAGGTGCAGTCAGCCACTTTGTCTTTGAAAAGCCAAATTCCAAATATAGTGGCGATCAAAGAGCTTCGCTTTAATGGAAAAAAAACTGAACATGAAGGGACCCAAACTTGGCAACTTGACTCGCTTTCAGCTATTAAAAGAGAACCCTTTTCTGCAAATGATCAGTTTCCTGTTGTTTTATTGAGTCCACTAGAAATAGACATTGATGGTTACAAAGGATCTTTAAAGGATTGGAATGCATACGGGCATTGGATCAATTCATTGAATGATCATCGAGCAATACTTGGAGCCGAAGATCAACTTAAAATAAAAAATTTAGTAGCAGAATCCCCCAGTATAAAATCAAAAATTGAAATTCTCTATAAATACTTGCAAAATAATACCCGATACGTAAGTGTACAGCTAGGTATCGGAGGTTGGCAACCTATGACAGCCTCCGAAGTATCAAAAGGGGGCTATGGCGATTGCAAAGCATTGGCCAACTATATGAGAGCAATGCTCAACTGCGTAGGAATTGAATCGCATTATACGATTATAGGAAATGGGCGTACAGAAATTAAATATCCCGAATTTGTCAGCTTCAGTCAAATGAATCATGCTATCCTCACCGTGCCATTACCTGGTGATACGACTCATCTAGAATGTACCAGTCAATTTTATCCGCCTGGGTATGTAGGCAGCTCCAATTCGGATCGTTATGCATTGATGAGCAGTCCAATGGGTGGAAAATTGATCAGAATGCCAACGTATGATCATCAAGTCAATAAGCGGGTCATAAAGTCTGAGATCAACTTATTGGCTAATGGGAATGCCTCTGCGCAGATGGTCTCCACATTCAAAGGTGAATATTATGAAGCTTATTCTAGCTTTGGAATTAAAAAAAGCAAAGAACAAAATGACGATTTGCTCGAACTGCATGATGAACTAGATTATACTATAGATTCGTTCATCTACAGTTATGACTTTACCACTATACCTGTCTTTAATCTCAAAGAGAATGTCTCAATCAGAAAATTTGCATCAATATCTGGATCCCGTATTTTTATCCCATTAGTATTGATCCAACGCTTCGAAACATCGATCTCCGACACTTCTAGATTATCAGGCATAGACATTCCAAATGCATTGACCGAGATTGACTCGTTGGCTATAGAGATTCCACCAGGCTATGTGGTAGAAAGTATGCCTAAATCGATCTCAATTCAAACAAAATTTGGGTCGACACACTTGGCCGTTGAATTGAAAAACAATAAACTCTTGATCGTAAACGAATTTACCTTACTCAAAAACAATCTGGACAAAAGTGCCTACCCTGAGCTTTCCACATTATTAGATGCAGCATATAAATCCACACGTTCTAAAATCGTATTGAAGAAAATCATCCCTTAATCATTGAGTATGTACCAGTCAGTTTGTCATGCTGTATTCAAACTGAGTTTTAGATTTAAATATTCAAAACAATAGGTCTTGGCTTTGTTTATAATTTCTTTTTTATTATTTTTAGCAGGATAGACTTTGGTTAGTTTGAGGATCATTTAAATCAAGCTGATGTCACAGATCTGGATGGCAAACAATAAAATGAAAGCAATATTTCTCTGTACTCTACTGCAAATGGCTCTCTGCCCACTTTTTGCTCAAGGCCCTTATCAAGTCCACGCCTTCGGTAAAATATCTAAAAAAGACTTTGTCCCGATCCACTGTCCGATCGATAGCCAAGCCGGTGCTTGGTATGTTTTTGATGCAGGTCAAGCTTCAATTATATCTTCAGCCAATATTCTTAAGCTTCAATTCACTCGTCATTTTAGAATAAAAATCAAAGACAGATCACATATCTATGTCCGCAATATCAAGATCCCATTGCAATATGGTGATGACGGTATGAAGGATGAAATCACCGATCTTAGAGCTACGACCTATAATATCATCCAAGACAAGGTTGTACCATCCAAGCTAGATAAAAAATCCATCTCCAGGACGAGTGTACATACGGGTCAAGATATTATAGAATTCAGAATGCCTGATGCAAAAGCGGGATCTATCCTGGAAGTTAAATACACGGTACTATCTGATTATCTGACAAAGTTTCAGCCCTGGGACTTTCAACATGAGATGCCCACGTTAGTATCTTCCTTTACCACTCATATCCCATCTTATTTCGAATATCATGAGCAACTGTGGGGTCATCTCTCGGTCTCGACCACCCGATTGAACAGCACGAATTATCTATTAGGAACGGATGAAACGATCAACTACTACGAAATACAAAATTCACCGGCTATTAAAGAGGAACCATTCGTCTTAAATCCATCACTGCATGGCTCCCGCATCGAATATGAGTTAGCGTGCACTCGCTTTGAAAGCGGCTTCAAACCTTATGCATATTCATGGGAGTACCTGGATAGTACCTTATGGAGACACCCTTATTTTGGCGGTGCATTAAGGGACTCCTTATTATTCACTACCATAGCAGACTCGTTAAAAAGACTTTACACTCATCCCGAAGATTTATTATCAGCAGCATATCACTACATCAAAAAAACAATACACCGGACGAATGCTACCGGGCTTTATGCCAGCGGCCCGCTATCACGAGGTATTGCACAGCATACTGGCAATGTAGCCGATATCAATTTATCATTGATTCTGTTATTAAAAACATTAGGATTTAATAGTTCACCGGCCATCTTAAGTACTGCTGAAGTGGGCTTATTAATTCCAGATTTTCCAAGCCTAGCCCAGGCCAATTATGTGTTGGCCAGCGTGCGATCTGACGATAGGACCCTCTTCTTAGATGCTTCAGATCCGTATGTCGCCTATCAAATGCTACCTCCCAAATGCCAACATGGATTGCTACGAATCATGATACCCGGACAAAGTCAATGGCACGAATTAAAACAAAATAGGCTGGCGCAGGTTAAAGTTAGGTATACCTTGAAGTTGGACCCCTATGATGGATTCACAGGCACCTATGAGGAGCAAAACTTTAATTATGCTGGCTACCAAATGCGCAAAGACTTGGCGGATTCGACAGGCTTATCGAACTATATAGATCATTTGCAACAGAAGTTTTTGGGCCTGGGATTAAAAGGAGCCTATGTCATGAATATGCAGGACCCCGAGCAAAATCTGATCATCGGAGCAGCTATAAAGACCCGATTGTGGTATCAAGAGATCGGAGATACGATCAGGATATTACCGGTTTATCTCGAGCGCATCATGAGCAATCCTTTCAAGGCTTCATCCAGACTGCTACCCATCGAATACGACTTTCCCTGGATGACTATCGTGGATGCAGAAATAAAAATACCCGAATCTTATAGCATAGCCCAACTGCCCAAAGCAGCGCTGATCCAATCCGATGACAAATCTTCTAAGTATACCATACTCACACAGATCGTCGATCCCGGCACGATTAGTATTAAATCTTCTTTTTCTATCCATAAAGCCATGTTTTTGCCAGAAAATCATGGCAGTCTCCGACAGTTTTATGACCTGGTCATGAATAAACAAGCTGAAAAAATCGTCATCGTAAAAAAGTTTTAACAAAAAAGGACTACGTAAGATTTCGGCTCAACAACTCTGATCACAGGACACTCCCCTTATCCTCAAATCAATCCTTTTACGTTACCTTTGCGACCAATTTTAGAAAAAAAAAGTCTATGTATCGTACGCATAATTGTGGTGAATTGAGAATGGACCATATCGGTCAATCCGTCACGTTGAGTGGTTGGGTAGATGCCAGCAGAGATTTTGGGGGCATGACTTTTATGGATATGAGAGATCGATATGGGATTACCCAACTGGTGTTTAACATGGATGCGGATCCGGATCTTTGTACCTCTGCCAGAAAACTTGGTCGGGAATATGTGATCCAAATCATAGGCGAAGTCCGGGAACGAAGCGCTAAAAATCCAAAACGGCCCACAGGTGACATAGAAATCGTCGCCAAATCATTACAAGTACTCAATGCATCTAAGACCCCGCCATTCACTATCACAGATGATACCGACGGAGGCGATGATATCCGCATGAAATATCGCTACCTCGACATCCGCAGACATCCTGTGCAGTCAAAGATTATATTCCGTTCCAAACTCGGACTCGAGACCAGAAAGTATATGTCGGCGCAGGGCTTCATAGAAATTGAAACTCCGTTTTTAATCAAAAGCACTCCTGAAGGGGCTAGAGATTTTGTGGTACCTAGCCGAATGAATGCTGGTCAGTTTTATGCCTTACCCCAGTCTCCGCAGACTTTCAAACAAATCTTGATGGTAGCCGGAATGGATAAATACTTTCAGATCGTGAAATGTTTTCGAGATGAAGACCTGAGAGCAGATCGACAACCGGAGTTTACCCAGATCGATTGTGAAATGTCTTTTGTACACCGGGAGGATATACTCCAGATGTTTGAAGGACTTACTTTGAGTTTATTCAAAGAAATGTTGGGTCTAGACCTTGGCACGTTCCCGCGCATGAGTTATGACGATGCCATGCGACTATATGGTATAGACAAACCCGACTTGAGATTTGAGATGCCGATCCATGAACTCAATGAAAAAGCAAAGGGTAAAGGATTTTCTATTTTCGATGCTATGCCATACATTGGCACGTTAGTATTAGCAGGCAAAGCAGAGGGCTATTCCAATAAAGAAGTTAAAGAACTCACGGAGTGGGTGCAACGGCCGCAGATAGGTGCTAAAGGCCTCGTACAAGTAAAATATAACATTGACGGCACATTCAAGTCGAGTGTAGATAAGTTTTATAGTCAGGACGACCTCAAAAGCTGGGCAGATGCTACGGGAGCTATACCTGGGGATATCTTATTTATCTTATGTGGTGAAGAAGAAAAAACTCGTAAACAATTAGGTGAATTGCGATTGGAGCTTGGCCGCAGGCATGGCTTGATTCAGCCTGGAGTGTTCAAGCCATTGTGGGTCTTAGACTTTCCATTGTTGGAATGGGATGAGCAGACCAACCGATATTTTGCTATGCACCATCCATTCACATCACCTAAGGCAAATGACATCACAAAAATGTCGAGCGATGATCGAGAGGTGCTCGGCAGTATACGTGCTGATGCTTATGATCTGGTCATCAATGGTACGGAGATCGGTGGTGGATCTATCCGGATTCATGACCGCGAGCTTCAATCTAAAAATTTTGCACTCTTAGGCTTTACTCCTGAAAAAGCTCAGGAGCAATTTGGTTTTTTATTGAATGCCTTTGAATTTGGGGCTCCTCCGCATGGTGGCATTGCATTCGGTTTTGATCGATTATGTGCCGTGATGCAAGGTCAAACCTCCATCCGAGATTATATCGCCTTCCCTAAAAACAATATGGGTAGAGACATGATGATTGATGCACCTTCTAGCTTAGAGGACAGCCAATTAAGAGAATTGTATCTGAATGTGATAAAAGAGGGCTAGTCGGTGGTAGATGGGGATTGGAATCTACCCGATAGATAAATTTGTATGGTAATAGGTTTTTTAAAATAAAAAAAAGAGAAGCTATTGATTTTTCAGAAGGTATTAAAATACCGCTACCCTGTGTAAACTTAATTAGGACAAGCCAAATTAAGAATTGAGTAAGACCAGTAAAATCATCAAAGGCAATTTTTTTTATTGCTTCTGCAAAGATGGAAGATACGGGCTTTAAATATTCTAAATCTAAAAAGTGGTTTTAGTAGAAAAACTAACTTTGGAGATCAATGGTTTACTTTTTTTTATATACAAAAGAGACTTGAAGGAAGCATTAAAGCAATATAATCCATTTAAGCAGAATCGAATAAAATTTCCAAATTTGTGATATGAAAAAAGCAAAATCTAATCTGGTACCATCAGAAGTAGTTATGAATAAGATATTTGTGCTCAGGGGTGAGAAAATCATGCTCGATAGAGATCTGGCTCTCTTATACGATGTAAAATCAATAAGACTAAGGGAGCAGGTCAAAAGAAACTTAAATAGATTTCCGGAATCCTTTATGTTTCAACTCAACGAACAAGAAATAAGATTGATGGTATCGCAAAATGCGATACCATCAAAACAATCTTTAGGAGGCAGTCGGCCATATGCATTTACTGAACATGGGGTATTAATGTTGGCCAATGTTCTAAAAAGTGGTAGAGCAATAGAGATGAGTATTAAGATTATACAAATCTTCGTCAAGCTTCGCGAAATGCTAATCTCCTATAAAGACATGCTATTGAAAATCGAAAAGATAGAAAGAGAGACAGAAGGCCAAGGAGCTGAAATCAAAGTAATCTTTGAATATCTCAAGAAATTAATGGAAGACAAAGAAACAAGAGAAACTCAGGCCAATCGTAAAAGAATTGGCTTCAAAAAGGATTAAATATGAGGGTAAAACAAACGCATAAACTACTCCTACAACTTATGATTACCAGTGGGTTCGTAATCGGAGCAAGCAATGCTCAAGTTTCTATGTATTATGGTATATAATGTAATTAAACCGTCTGATCATTTAGATAAAAATTATTTAACAGTTAACAGATTAATTTCAGGTAGGCAAAAATTTCCAAAGTATGCAAGACAATAGTAGTTTATTTGTTGCTAATCTGATTATTGGATTTTTATTTTTTTTAGGATGCAGAAATATAGATCAAAGAATTAAGAACCAAGATCTAATTCTTGAAAAAAATCATATTAAATTCAATCAAAATATCACAGACTCCTTGTCAAAGTATATTTCAAACATAAGCGATTCGTGTTCAATACTCGTCTAATTAGACAGAAGTTATTTACAACAAACATTTCGGTTTAATGTAAGGCCTATAAAAAAAATGAATATCCATGAAAATAATTTGCTAGTAACTCAAGTGAATAACCGTAGTTTGTTTATAAGTATAGGACTTGAAGACCTTAAACCATTTGATCATAATCAAAAATATATTGGCTGTGATGGACCAATTTTTGTTATCTACGACTCATTAGGTTTTATAGTTGTAAAAGAAAATATGAATGATTTTGATGACGATTTTAGGCCAAGCCAGCAATTAAAATTCAAATTTTAAGTGATTGGTTTCATAAAGAAAGAAAAGATATAAACAAAGCCTGAGCATCTCAGGATCTTTGATATTAATAGGTCAAATCGTGTTTTGGGCATCAGCAAATAGATAATCTCTCCTGGATGAAGTACGATTTTCCAGGCCGCTTAGCCCACACTAGCCTCCAACACAATGCCACTAGAGGTTTAATTATCTTATTATTTTAAAATTGTACATATCTGCTTAACAAACAAAATACAGTCTTAAACCCAGTCTTAAGGCTCGGGTTAAGACTGTCTAATACCATGGCTTTAGCCGTGACATTTGCCTAAATATTCTGTGTGGTATAAATTGGTTCTATACTAAAGCCAAGTAAACAATATACTACCTATACCCCTGCCTTAAGGCACGATTTCATTTCAAGAGATACGGCCGAATCACCTCCTTCCATATTTCATATCCCGCCCGAGTCATATGGAGCTGATCTGATATAAACAAATTCCGCTTTGGCTTTTGATCCTGGTCTAGCATCGGGTCAAATACGTTGGCAAAAGTCATGTTGGTCTTGGCTGAGCAATATTTCTGAATTCGCGCATTGGTATTTATCATTTTATCGAAGAGCTTGGCCCTAGATGGGCTAGGCTTGAGCGAAACAAATAATATTGCTCGCTTTTTATCATCCTGGCGGATAAGCTTCACCAACTGTTTAAATCGATTAAATACATCTTTACCGGTCAATGTGGAATCAACGGCCAAATCATTTTCACCACAATAGATCACTACTTGCTTAGGCCGATAGGGGATTATGATATCATCGGCATACCGGATGACATCCAAAAGAGTTGACCCACCAAATCCTCGATTGATGATAGGGTATTCCGGAAAATCTTGTTGTAGATCGTGCCACATCCTAAAAGAAGAGCTTCCTACAAATACGATCTGACCCGGAGGCTTAGGTGCGATCAGATCTTCTTGTTTGAATCGGTCGATCTCTGCTTTGAAGGCTTGAGCCTGTAGCCCTACCGACATCAGCAGCCAGCAAAAAAGGATTAGGAGATTCTTATTCAATGGCTTGTGCATATTCAACGGACCACCAGACCTATTGCATTGTTTTTATCGCGACAAGATAGCATCACAAAAAAGTAGTTTTATTTTTTTCTTGTCAATGCTTTTAATGCAGCCTGCACGATATCCTGAGCACCGAGTCCATATTTAGCTAACAGTTCGTCGGGCTTTCCACTTTCGCCAAAACTATCATTGACAGCGACATATTCCTGCGGGGTGGGTAATTGGCGTGCTAATAGTCCCGCTACCAGATCACCAAGGCCGCCGTAGATCTGATGCTCTTCAGCAGTGACTACACATCGGGTCTTACTCACACTATCCAGGATAGTCGTCTGATCCAGCGGTTTGATCGTATGGATATTGATGACATCACAGGTGATGCCTTGATTTGCTAGAGTCTTAGCCGCTTCTATACAATGCCATACGAGATGACCGGTGCCGATGAGCGTAACATCCGAGCCCTCATTTAAGACTTGAGCTTTACCCAATTCGAATGCAATGTTTTCAGTAAATACAGGCCAAGCCGGACGACCAAATCTTAAATATACCGGGCCATAATGCTCGGCGATAGCCATGGTGGCCATCTTAGTCTGATGTGCATCACATGGCACTACGACCGTCATACCGGGCAACATGCGCATCATCCCGATATCTTCAAGGATCTGGTGAGTAGCTCCATCCTCGCCTAAAGTAAGCCCTGCATGAGATGCACAAATTTTTACATTTTTATGCGAGTACGCTATAGATTGGCGAATCTGATCATAGACTCTTCCCGTGGAAAAATTAGCAAAGGTGCCTGTAAATGGGATTTTGCCGGCAATTGCCATACCAGCGGCCACACCCATCATATTCGCTTCGGCTATACCCATTTGAAAAAAACGCTCCGGAAATTCTTTTTTGAAGTCATCCATCTTTAAAGAGCCGAGCAAGTCTGCAGTCAATGCTAAAACATTTGTATTGATCCGCCCTGCTTCTAACAGTCCTACTCCAAACCCATCGCGGGTCGCTTTTTTACCATTGACTACTAAATTATGTATACTGATCATGATATTAGGACTATTGATTGATTTTATAATGTGCATTGAATGGATAATCACCAAGCGTTTCCTCCAGTTGGTCCAGGGCGGCCTTACACTGCTCTTCATTGGGTGCCACGCCATGCCACTTATGACTATTCATCATGAAGTCAACGCCATGACCCATACCGGTCTTCATCAAGATCACGATAGGCTTGCCTTGATGCAATTTTGATTTAGCGAGCGCGATACCTGCGACTACTTTTTCCATATCATTCCCTTCTTCCAGAATCAACACTTCCCAACCAAAAGCTGCCCATTTGCCAGGCAAATCACCCAAATTCATTACTTTTTCCGTTGGCCCATCGATCTGCTGACCATTCCAGTCTACCGTGACGATCAGGTTATCTATTTTATGATGGGCGGCACTCATGATGGCCTCCCAATTTTGTCCTTCGTCGAGTTCGCCATCACCCGTAAGCGCATATACGATCCCAGAATCTCCATTGAGTCTTTTGGCCAATGCGACCCCTATAGCCACAGAAAGCCCCTGACCTAAGGATCCAGATGCAACCCGCACTCCGGGCAACCCTTCATGAGTCGTAGGATGTCCTTGGAGTCGAGTATTTAATTTTCTAAATGTAGTCAGCTCTTCTATGGGGAAAAATCCTGATCTCGCTAGTACACTGTACCACACCGGTGAGATATGACCATTGGATAGGTAAAAATGATCTTCCCCTTTACCTTCCATATCAAAAGGCAACGTATAATTTAAGTGCTCTCCATATATCGCTACAAAAAAATCAGTGCAGCCGAGAGA
Organism: Saprospiraceae bacterium; assembly: GCA_031417835.1. Classification (GTDB taxonomy): domain Bacteria; phylum Bacteroidota; class Bacteroidia; order Chitinophagales; family Saprospiraceae; genus JADJLQ01. The sequence continues at coordinate 54,090 of JANOWJ010000146.1, forward strand.
TCCCCCTGGATGGCCACTTTGACAATAGTAGACCATGCGCACGATATCGCGCCTGACCTGAGAGGCCATGGATTTTAATGCTTGAATGTCTTTTTTCATAATTCAGGGGCAAAGAAAGCCAGAATTCATTGAACCTCATAAAAATGAGCCGATTATAAAAAAGCTTCGACTAAGTACGCCTTCAAATCGGTGTGGTCCATATTATCTGCGTACATCTGCGCCATCTGCGGGAAAATTTTAAACTCTACTTCACCGCCGCTGCCAAGTCTTTCCCGGGTTTAAATTTGGCTACTTTCCGGGCGGCGATTTTTATGGCTTTGCCGGTTTGAGGATTGCGTCCGGTGCGTGCAGCCCGTTTGGTTACTGAAAAAGTCCCAAAACCAACCAATTGAACCCTGTCGCCTTTTTTTAATGCTTTGCGGATAGCTTCCATGAAGGCTCCTAAGGCTGCCTCAGCTTGGACTTTGTGGATAGATGCTTCCTGCGCCATCGCGTCGATTAAATCAGCTTTGTTCATTAGGGTAAAATTGTGTTTTTGAAAAGGTAAGAGCGACAAATATAAAAGTGAAATGTGTAGAAGTAACGTTTTAGCACCTATATTTTTAGGAATGATGCCTAATCATAGCATTCATATTTGCTCAACCGATTTTTCAGTGTTCGCTTTAGAAACATAAGCCCAGTTTAATGCCAGTATTAAAATAAAAATTGCTAATCCCGGAAACACGGCGAGCCACCATCCGGGCAAATATTGACGCCCTTCATTCAGCAGACTGCCCCAGGTCGTACGCTCCAATCGTAAGCCAAGCCCGATAAACGAAAGCGATGCCTCTAACAATACAGAAGCACTGATAGAAAATATAGCCGTAGTGATCAGGGCAGGTTTGATATTGGGCCAAATGTGACGGAACATGATATGATACCAGGTCACGCCTATATTTTGAGCGGAGATGACATAGGCTGCTGTACTTTCTTTTAGAGTCTCCGCTCGGGCTATCTGAACAAATAATGGCCAGCGGATGAGCGCTATCATCCCTACCAAAGCCAATGCAGACGGGCGTATAAAAATGACCATCAATGCCATCAGCAAAAACATCTTTGGAAATGACTCAAAGACATCTATGCCTCTCATGATGACATGATCTACAGGCACAGGCAACAGCCTGCCTCTCCCTGCACAAAATACCCAGAGCCAATATAGGATAAAGCCCCATACTAATGCGTAGAGTATCATCACCAATAGCCAAGTCCACCCCACCCACATCCACGATATGATCATATAATAATAGCTACCTAATGCGATCATGATAAAAAGGGCAATGTATTGAGCGACAGTCGCTTTTAATAGATTATTTTTCCAGTATCCCGCCATCATGCCGATCATAATGCCACCCATGGCAGCCAGTAGGGTAGCTCCCAGACCTATGATCCAGGCATATCGAGTACCATATATCAACCCTGCCATCACATCCCGGCCCAAGGCATCCGTACCGAGCCAATGCATACCAGATGACGATCGGGTGCCTGGCGGATTATAGCCGGAACTGGTAGGATCCAAGGTGGATGAAGCAAAAGGGATGATCGGCATGACTTTAGCGATACAATCGTCGTACTTCACGGATGAAGGATTGATCCAGTCTAGTGACTCTGCTATAGATCGGAATGCAGGCCAATGCCATTGACGATCACATATACAAAACAAGGGTCTATCATTGGCTATCAATGGGGCTAACACTGCAATCCCTATACTACTCCATAAGATCCATCTGGCTACACGCAGCTGCCAGGATCGTCTTGGCCTAGCCAATGGATGCCTTGTTATTGTTGATTTGACCATGATATTCGCCTGTCCCATTGATTAAATAATACATCTGTCAACAATTTTCCAAGTACGGTCAGCAGTCCGGTCATAAACAAGATCCCGAATACGACAGGCCAATCCTGCATCACGATCGATTGCATCATTAGTCGACCCATACCCGGTATATTAAATAAAACCTCGATCACTACTGACCCTCCGATCAATGCCGGTATCTCCATACCGATCAATGCCAGTATAGGTAGCAAGGCATTGCGTCTAAGATGGCGTATGATGATCTGCTCATCTTCGAGTCCGCCTGCCCAGGCATGAAATGCATAGGGTTTTATTTTTTCATGTTTTAATTTGACAAAATACATGCGTGAGATAAAGGCGAGCGAAGGCAAAATCATACAAAAGAGTGGCAATATCATGCTCGATCCGTGCAACCACCATTTATAGAATATAGAGGCTCCCTCGCCACCTTCTATAAATCCAGGGGACGGGAAAAAATGTAAAGCCGGATGGATGGTATCACTCGCAAATGCTAAGATCATGATCAGGGCTAAAAAAAACCTTGGAATGCTGTGCAATAAAAATAAAAGCCCTTCCAACCAGATCATTCTTGATTTATGTTCATGCCTTAATAGGTATTCCCCAAAAAAAATGGCACTTAAAAAAACGACGCACAACACGATAAAATTAAGAGATAAAGTCCAGGATATTGCCTCAGCTATTTTTGTCCAAACTGGTCGATTATCAATAGTCGACTGGCCCCATTGTCCGACCAGGATTTCTCGAATCCATTGATGATACGCATTATCGCTGCCATACCAATGTATAGAAGGTATAAGGAGAGCCCACCTGTTGCGACTTGATGTCAACGCAATCATACTGGCCTTCCAATCTTGCACCGCTGGATATGACTCCACCGAATCAGGCAGTACGGCCGCTAAAGCACTCAGATCAGTCGCGGACTCCGCCCTGGATATAAAAGAAGACTGTAGATACGGTTGATATATGGTAGAATTAAAAATCTTTTCTTCTGCGCCAAGATATGCTTGCACTTGATCCCAGGCATAACCTTGACGCAACCAACTTGTCGCTCGTTTCACCAATCTGTTGTCCTTGATTCGATATAGCGTATCCGGGAATCGATGCGGGCGTATGGCCAGATAGAATTGCGGCTGTGCCTTCGGAGCTGATTCAAAAGTCTGTGGTCCCGAAACAGGATTGAATCGGGTATCCTCCGTAGACAACAGGCGCTGATCAGCCTGAGCAATTTCTTTTAAGTAAAATGCCAGTAAACTGATCACCCATAATACCGGGATAGCTATCACTAATCGGTAAAATATAAACCGGATCATGTGGATTTGATCATAAAGTAAAAGTTCGATGTCCGGGAGAAAACCGTAAAGTCAAAGCCCGATACGTACAATAGACAAAGATACTCCAGTTCTTTATTCATCCCATTTTCATCATCCTGTAAGTAAAATGCAGAAATCTCCCGCTGGTTTTTGGAAAAATGTCCCGCAGATAGCGCAGGTTTTAGCTGATCTGAATAGTTTACTGATTTATAATTAACTTATAATCTGCATTTATCTGAGTGATCTGCAAAATAAGGTTCATCGCATTTTTACGTACTTTTAATCACCTGTTAAACACAGCGGAGCGTAGGCACCTCAGCGTTTAATAATGAAAATTTTAGCTTTGTAGTATCTAGAAAATTTAAAAAGTATTCATTTATGCTATGAACTCAAAATACTCCTTCTATATTTTACTCATAATCTGCGTAAATCTGCGCTATCTGCGGGAAAATCTCCTACAAAATACTCACCTCAACTTGGGATTGCTCTGATGGCGGACCGCATCTCTGTTCTTTTTAAATTCTAAATTTTCAATGATAGCTTGTTGTAGATCGACCCCACATTGGTTGGCCAGGCAAGTCAGTACAAAAAGCACATCAGCCATCTCTGCTGCTAGATAGTTTTTGGCATTGGCTTTTTCTTCATCACTCTTAAAGGATTGGTCGCCGCAGATTCTAGCCATCAGTCGGGCCAGTTCCCCACATTCTTCTGCCAAAAGAGCGGTATTGGTCAACTCACTAAAATAACGCACCCCATGGGTTTTGATCCATTCATCTACATTGGCTTGAAGTTCTGCAACGGTCATTTGATATATGGATTTTTAAAGCTTGTATTATTAAAAGTAATACATTCGTTGCAAGAGGTAAATTTATCTGTATGAATTTTATTTCGATTTTATCAGTAGGCATTGGCGCCGCATTCGGTGGGGTGGTGCGATACATCATATCGGAGTCCATGGTTACCCATACTGGACGATTTCCGTTTGCTACGTTTATGATTAATATATTGGGCTCATTTTTATTGGGTCTTATCCTAGCTATCAGCCTGAGACATGGCATGACTACATCGACTAAATTGTTTTGGACCGTAGGATTTTGTGGAGGTTTCACCACATTTTCAACATTTTCAATGGAGACCTTACGTTTGCTGGAACATGGCCATATGACAATAGCCATAACCTATACGGTGAGCAGTGTAGTATTCGGTATTGCTGCCGCCTGGGTAGGTTATCGGATCAGTCTTTGATGATGTTATTGTTTTACCCAATTCATAAACATCGGCATGACCTTTGACCAGGTCTGTACATCGTGTTTGCCCCCTTCCTCGATGTGAAAATGGAAATGGCTGTCCTTATTATACCCCTTAGCCTCTAACTCTAAAATAAGATCAAGGGTATCATCTATGGAGTCTATAATGCCATTGTTATTGCGATCTGCTTTTTCATCATCCGTGCCGGCTTGAAACCAAAATTTTAGATCCGGCCTGGTACTAGTGTGCCTGACCTTATGATGCATCAATCGATGGTGCACATCATCTTTGATCAAACTTGGGTTGCGCCACCAAAATGAGCCGGAAAAAACTCCAGCTTTTTGAAACAAGTGTGGCGAGTGCCAGGCGATATCGATGGCACTCAAGCCCCCAAGACTCCATCCGGCTATGGAAGTTTTTACTTGTTGAGTTAATGTATAATGTGTTGGTATCCAGGGTATAAGTTCTTCAGTAATAAATCGCGCGTACGACCCGGCCTTCGATCCCCGACCGGCATAGTCAGCAGCCCACTGGACACCATATTCATCTTTGCGCCGCTCTCCGGGAGCCGCCGCACAGCCGACGATCAGTGGATTGAAGGTCGAGGAATGGGAATGCAAAAGCATCTGCCCGAAATCCATATGTGCCAGATCTTGCCCATCATTGATGATGATCACGTGGGTATATGCATAAGACTGGGAGTCTAGCTTAAATAAACTAAGATCTACGATACGGTCGAGGGAGTTGGAAATAAATTTATAAGGTTCTGAATACAAGGATAGAATAATTAATTATTTTGGTCCAAAATACAAACATATGAAGAAGATAGGAATCCTTCATGGCATGGAAAACAGTTTTCCGCCTGCTTTTGTTGACAGGATCAATGCTATGAATGTACCCGGGGTCAAAGCCGAAGCGGTGCGCATCGATAAAGTAATACAAGGAGTCTCTCTCGGCTATGATGTGATCGTCGATCGGATCTCTCAGGATGTACCATATTATCGGGCTCTACTCAAAAACGCTGCCATCACAGGTACTGCCGTCATCAACAATCCATTTTGGTGGAGTGCGGATGATAAGTTTTTTAACAATTGCCTGGCGGTGAAGATCGGGGTACCGGTCCCAAAGACCGTGATCTTGCCATCCAAAGAAAGACCTCCCGATACCCAAGAGTCTTCTTTCAGAAATCTGGCTTTCCCCATGGACTGGCCGGGCATGTTCGAGCACATCGGCTGGCCTGCGTATATGAAACCCTTCTCCGGTGGTGGTTGGAAACATGTATACAAAATCAAAGACCAGGATGATTTTTTTGAAAAATATGGTGAGACCAATCAGCTGGTCATGCTGCTTCAGGAAGAAATCGTTTTCGACAGTTACTTTAGGTGTTATTGTCTTGGGCGCAAACATGTACACATCATGCCGTATGAACCGCGCAATCCGCATCATCTGCGCTATGATGCACAGGTACCTCCCAATTCGGATAGTTTGATGGCTTTGATTAAATCATATGTGCTCAAACTGAATGAGTATCTGGGCTATGATTTTAATACCGTGGAGTTTGCCGTACGGGATGGTATCCCATATGCTATAGATTTTTGCAATCCCGCTCCTGATGCAGATCTACATTCAGTCGGCAAAGAAAACTGGGATTGGATCGTAGAGCACTCAGCACTATATGCTATCGAACGAGCACAAGCTCATGTACCGGGGAGGGATAATCTCACATGGGGTAAGTATATCCGCCATAGTGTGGAACAGAGAGAATTGTAGTTTATTAAAATTTCGATTTTAGATTTCAATGCGCTGTTGTTGATAATTTTGTGGTGATGGATCGATAACTTTTTTCCATTAATTCAACCTAGCTCTACTTTGTTAAATTACTATATATTCATAATGTTGTACTTCTCCGAAGTATATTGGACCGAATAAGAAATGATTACAAATGTTATGCTTCTACCGAAGCAATAAGAAGCATCCTTTAGTTTCGGAGAAACTCAACCTTTGTAATAGACACAACTCTGAGTTTTCATACTTCGGAGAAGTACAACATCGAAAAAATTTGGAGCGGGAGCTAATTTGACAAAATAGAGTTAGGATGTAAAGTTTTAGTTCTTTACCAAATTTAGCGGTTGAAATAATATCTGAACTTGATTTATCTTATACTATTATAAAAATGATGTACCCAGCACGGTTCATGGCCAATTAGACCTTAATCTTTATAAAATGTATTATAAAAAAGATTCACTTGCATGGACCAATCCCGGTCCTGATAAACTAAATATCAAAATTTCTAATTTTGAGTTTGATAAATCCTGGGAGTTGCCCAAGAAATATAGATGATGGTAGAAGGAGTGTTGCCACTTTATGGAACTACATGGTATGATTTTTAAAAAGCACTTTAATCAGCTCTTTGCCATATTTAGTGGGTAAATTCTAACTTAGCATCAAAAACATGACTCAGGAAATACTATTTGCAGCAGCCATGGGATTAGTAGACCCATGGTATATCGTTAAGGTAGAATTTGCAGCAGGAAGAACTATATTGGGCAGTGGACGGCTAGATATATATATTGACTTTAAGGTAGGTTGGAAGTTTAAAGATCCGGCGAGTCAAGAACTTTGTGGGGTGCATGATACT
>JANOWJ010000147.1:0-10508 GCA_031417835.1 Saprospiraceae bacterium
CGCTATATCTTTCTACAAAAAACACCATCCTGAAAAAATACGATGGTCGTTTCAAAGATATCTTCGAAGAAATTTACAATGCAGAATACAAATCCAAATTTGAAGCTGCAGGAATTACCTATGAACATCGATTGATCGATGACATGGTAGCATCTGCTCTCAAATGGAATGGCAATTTTGTCTGGGCTTGTAAAAATTATGATGGCGATGTACAAAGCGATCAGGTCGCTCAGGGATTTGGATCGTTGGGGCTTATGACCAGTGTGTTGATCACCCCTGATGGCGAAACTATGGAAGCAGAGGCCGCTCATGGCACTGTGACCAGACATTTTAGGGAGTATCAAGCAGGTAGGCCCACAAGTACTAATCCGATCGCTTCCATATTTGCTTGGACCCGAGGTCTAGAATTTAGAGGTAAAAAGGATGGTAATACTGCGTTGATCGATTTTTGTCATAAACTAGAGCAAGTGTGCATTGAAACTGTAGAGCAAGGTAAAATGACGAAAGATCTTGCAGTCTGCGTGCATGGCAATAAAGTGAATCATGGGGAACATTATCTTTATACTGAAGAGTTTTTGGATGCTATTGACGCCGGGCTTAAGTTAAAGTTGACTAGACCATGAAACTCTGGCTAGGCTCCTATCTGCTCTTCCTATGTGTAATGTACGGTTGTACAGGTAAGAAAGTAATGCAAACTATCGTCGGCGATGACAAAGATTGCGGAACCCTAGCCACAGTAAGAGATTATACGGGATTAGATGCTTGTCGGTTTTTACTGGAACTTGAAGATGGAACTCGCTTGATACCAGTAGAATTAGTGAACCAAGATTTTTTATTTAGTGAGGGCCAAACTATTAAAATTAATTACAAGCCAATGAAGGATGTAGTCACTGCTTGCCTGACCAGCGCAATGCCGGTAGAGGTGTCCTGTATTCAAGAATTAAAACCAGGCACCAAACCAGGCCAAGAGTTTTTAAAAAGAGACTGTAAAGAAATAGAAGTGCCTCTCACTGTATCATGGATGAATAAACTCATCATAAGAAACAAAGTCAGCGAAGTGAAAAAAGCCTACCAAGGGGATCAGCCTTTTTATGCCTTCTATGGAAATGTATACCTCACAGTTTATAGTTGTACGGGTACAGAAATTTGTGAATCTTTGATCAGTGATACCAAATCTACCTGCTTAGCCAAATTGCAGCATATGGAAGCTTTAAAATCCATCTGGGTCCAAAAATAACCTACTGTACAATGGCTAATCACCCCCTTGAAATCACCAATCAGCCCATCAGTCCTGAAGAGAAATTGATTGATAAAACATTGCGACCATCGGCTCTAGATGAGTTTAGTGGGCAACGAAAAATAGTAGACAATTTAAAAGTATTTATTGAAGCTGCAAAAATGCGCAGTGAAGCATTAGATCATGTTTTGTTGCATGGCCCTCCGGGATTGGGTAAAACCACACTGGCAAATATCATAGCTAATGAGCTGGGATCTACTCTAAAATTAAGTTCAGGGCCGGTCATTGAACGGCCAGGAGATTTGGCAGGATTGTTGACGAATCTCAATACCGGGGATGTACTATTTATAGATGAGATCCATCGTCTGAACAATGTCGTGGAGGAATACCTTTATAGTGCCATGGAAGACTATCGTATAGACATCATGATAGATTCAGGGCCAAATGCGCGGAGTGTGCAGATCAATCTCAATCCATTTACCCTGATCGGTGCCACCACCCGAATGGGATTGCTCACATCTCCCTTACGAGCTCGATTTGGCATCAACTGTCACCTAGATTACTATGATCTGAATACATTAATCGGTATTGTAAAGAGATCAGCAGCGATCTTAAACATTCCAATTTTGGACGATGCCGCCAATGAAATAGCTCGCAGAAGTAGAGGCACGCCCCGTATTGCCAATGCACTTTTGCGACGAGTCCGGGATTTTGCAATGGTCAAAGGTGATGGTACCATTACTATATCTATAGCTAAAATGGCTCTGCACGCTTTGAATATTGATGAATATGGATTAGACGAAATGGATAAAAGGATTTTAAACACTATAATTACAAAATTCAAAGGTGGACCTGTTGGATTAAGTACTATAGCTACCGCCACCGGAGAAGAATCAGGTACTATCGAAGAAGTCTATGAACCATTCCTTATCATGGAAGGATTTCTACAGCGGACCCCACGCGGGCGTGAAACAACCCTCAAAGCCTACAAACATCTTGGTATCACCCCTCCTAACGCCGGAGGCTCCTTATTTGATTAATTAAAAGAAAAATACTGTTGGAAGAAGAATTTATAAACCCTATAGACAAGAAACTAGTGGCTGTGAATCCAGGCAGCCTCCCATATGCTCATCACGCAGGATCTGCTGTCATCAGACCTGATGATCTTGGCAAGGTCCGTGGATTGGCCATGACGGCTATGTATCAACAGACTGATGTCCAGATGCAGCAAATTAAGGACCAAATCGAACTGCTAATACATCAAAGTAAAAATATCCAATCGCGAATACAGGTATCAGAACAGATCTACCAAGCAGCCGTAGGCTATGACCCTGTCATCAACCATATTTACCACTTATACAGTAAAAAAGTAGATGGGGCTTGGGTCCTTTCTATGATTGCTCCATCTGAATGGGGACGAAAGCAACCCTATGAATATCTAGCTAGCGTGCGATTAATGGCCGATCATACTTGGGAAATCTTGAAGACAAGGGACGATCAAACTAAAAAAATATAGTTTCCCGTCTTGCTTCAGAATCATTCCAAAGCAAACGTAATATAGCCTCCTTTGAATTTAGTATGCTGATCAGGACTGACGGCAATCGTGATATATTGACGACCGTGCAATCCATAAGTCGAAGGGATGGAAGTAGCCATGCCTGGCAACAAGTATTCCCACAACACATTACCATTGGACTGATCAAATGCCCGAAATTTTTTGTCGCCGGTACTAGCTATAAATAATAGTCCACCCGATGTGGCGATACCACCACCTCTGTTGAAATCACCAGAATTTTTAATACCTAGTTTAAGTAGTTTCTCATTTTCACCCAGCGGTACTTGCCACTTGATTTCACCTTTGTCTACATCTATAGCGGTCAATGTGCCAAACGGTGGCTTAATAGCGAAAATATAGCTAGAATCGGTGTATATATCGTAGCCTGCAAAACTATAAGGCTCTTCACTTTCCACTGCATGGTCTACAAGGTGATTGTCTTGCACCATTGTGCCTTTAAGATAGGCGAGGATATTATTAATTTGTTTTTGCGGTACGTGTTTAAATGAAGGCATCAGACCGACCCCTTTTTTTAAGATATTTTCTAGTTTATCCACCGAGTAGATTTGTATCTTTTGTGAAATATCTGGAGCAATAACCGATCCTTTTTTATCCATGCCGTGACAGCTGCTGCAATAGACTTTAAAAAGAGCAGCTCCTGAAAGATTATTGTTTTTTACAAGATTTTTATTTTCGATTAACTTAAAATACCAGGGTAAATCATTGGCATTTACGAATAGGGTATTGTTGAGCGGATTGAGGGAGGCACCACCCCAATTGCCACCACCATGTGCAGTAGGGACTAACAATGAACCCATCAGACCAGGGGGTTCATAAATCCCAGTTTTATAACCGTGTTTTTTAATTTCAGATTTGATGTATGCCGTAGAGGTTGGCGTAGCATCGCTAATATATTCAGGCTTAAATCCTTGTCTGACGAAAGGTGGCGGCTTTACAGGAAAAGGTTGGGTAGGCCATGGTCTTTCACCAGGCATGCTGCTGATCGTATCTACGGGTACTTCTTGGATGTCATATATGGGTTCACCAGTGAGCCTATCGAATAGAAACAAGTAGCCCATTTTGGTAACAATACCTACTGCATCTATATCCCTGCCATTCTGATGCACTGTCACAAGATTGGGCGGTGACCCATTATCCCGGTCCCATAAATCATGGTGAGTAGTTTGGTAATGCCATATTCGTTTGCCGGTATTGGCATCCAATGCCAACAGACAATTGCCAAATAAATTTTGACCCGGTCGATCAGCCCCATAAAAATCAAAGGAAGGCGATCCAGTGGGCACATATACTATACCTCGTGAAACATCTAATGCTAAACCAGCCCAGCAATTCGCCCCGCCATTTTTGCTTCGTGGTTCCGGACCCCAGGTATTCTCACCGTACTCACCTGGCTTTGGAATAGTGTGAAAAGTCCAAACAAGTTTCCCCGTAATTCTATTAAAAGCTCTGATGTCACCTGATATGGAAGGCAGCTCATCTGGGACTTTACTGCCTACGATAAAGAGATCTTTATAGATGACCCCAGGCGCATTGCTGGTAACAAAAATTTTATCCATTTTGGTAGAATCATACTCGAGGCCTTGAAAAAAATCGACTTTACCATTTGTGCCAAAGTGATCCACCAATGTGCCAGTCTCCGCGTGTAGGCAATATAAATTAGATCCAAAAATAAAATAGATGAGATCCAAACGACTATTTGTACTCTTGTAATAATTGATGGACCTGGACCAATTATATGTAGTGCTACTATCAGGTGTGAACTTCCAAAGATAGGCACCTGAGGCAGGATCCAAAGCAGCCAGCTTATTGGATGGTAATAAGACGATCATTTTGCCTCGTACGACTATAGGATTGAAGAATAGGCCAGAGCCATTGTCTATAGAATCTTCAACTTCCCAGATTTTTTTTAGCAGACTTACATTGCTTGTGTTGACATTCTCCAGTGCAGAAAATTTTGAATTGGCTAAGTCATGATTATAGTATGCCCACTCGTTAGGGTCATCCTTAGGCGTGACTGGTCGACAAGAATAAAACATGGTATAGAGTATACATGTTATGAGTAATACACAGTATTGTTTTATATCGGATGATTTCATTTTTTACACACCACTTAAGTAGTCCAAGTGTTCTATAAATTAGTTCAATTCGACGGCCCAGTCTTGATCACCCAGGTGGACTTCAATGTTTTCCTGCATTGTCGTAGACAGTGTCAAGCCCACATAATCTACATGGACCGGAAAGGATTTATGCATTCTGTCGACGAGTACCACGACCTCTACCTTTTTGGGCAACACTCTAAGGACGGGTTTCATAGCATAAAATAATGTGCGTCCGGTATTGGCCACATCATCCACGATGATGATTGTCTTTTTATCTAATTGAGCGGCATCCAATGCGATACTTACCTCTTGGGAGAGAGGGGCGGCCGGATTTAATTTTATCCTCGTAAGGATAATGGAGGTAGAGCCAAATTGCGCGATTTCATTTTTTATAAATTCTGCAAAAGCATACCCTTTATTGTTAATACCTGCCAAAATAATTTCTTTGGCATCTGAGTTTTTTTCAAGAATCTCTATCGCCAACCTTTTGATTTTTTGTTTAATTTGACTTTCGTTCAAAATTTTCATAATCGTGGCAGATTGAAGTTGTAATTTTATGCAAGTTAGAATTTTTAAAGATTATGTTAGCCATTCTATTTTTTGTTTTACTCTCAGCTTTCGGGTTTGGCTTGGCCTATAAAAATTATAAAAAAATAGCTCGAAATATCCAGTTGGGTAAGGCAGAAGGGCCATTGGATCGACACTCCATTCGGTTAAAAAATTTGCTCTTAATAGCCTTTGGTCAGAAAAAAATGTTTAAGCTGTGGAAGCCAGCCATATTACATTTATTTATATATGTTGCGTTTATTTTGACCCAAATAGAGCTTTTAGAGATCTTAATAGATGGTTTGCTCAATCGCCACAGGGTATTTGCGGTTTCGTTAGGTGGTTTTTATACCGTTTTAATTTCTTTTGTAGAGATCTTATCGGTGCTTGCTTTAATCGCCACAGTGATCTTTTTATGGCGAAGAAATGTACTCAAGTTGCCTCGATTTACTAAGCCGGAGATGAAAAAATGGCCAACCCGAGATGCCAATATCATCCTGGTCGGAGAGATCTTACTTGTGATGGCCATATTGACCATGAATGGGGCTGAGCAGGCATTGAAAATAAAAGATGCTGCATATCACACCGATGCAGGTCATTTTTTGGTGAGCAGCATCTTAGGTCCTTCATTATTGGGTGGTCTGAGTATAGATACATTGCATGTACTCGAACGAGCAGGGTGGTGGTTGCATTATATCGCTGTATTGGGATTTATCAATTATCTGCCGTATTCAAAGCATCTGCACATTTTGTTAGCCTTCCCGACGACTTATGGAGCCAAACTACAGCCTCGAGGTGAAATGACCAATATGCCAATCGTCATGCAAGAAGTAAAGTCCATGCTGGGTATAAGCAGTGAAGCAAGTCCAACCACCTCGACAGATTTGCCCGAGTTTGGGGTCAAAGATGTATTTGATCTACCCAGGCGGGTGATCCTGAGTGCCTACAGTTGTACCGAGTGCGGAAGATGTACCGCGGTGTGCCCAGCCAATATCACTGGCAAGAAATTATCACCCAGAAAGATCATGATGGATATCAGAGATCGAAGCGAAGAAATTGGAAAAAACCTGGATAAAGGGATTCAGACCAAGGCTACTTATGAAGATGGCAAAACGCTATTTTCTTACATCTCAGCAGAAGAGATCCATGCTTGCACCACATGTCAGGCTTGTATAGAGGCTTGTCCTATTTTGATAGACCCTATGGAGCCGATCCTTGAGTTGAGGCGTAATGAGATCCTGAGCCAATCTAAAGGTCCTGCCAATTGGACTGCGATGTTTAATAGTCTTGAAAATAGTGGCTGTGTATGGCCAATGTCTGAAAGCCGAGCAGCTTGGACCCAATAATTTTTGATACGGGCTAAAAAACAATGGAATGGAAAAGATAAAAACGATGGCCGAATGCCTTGCTTCCGGAGAAGAAGTAGAAGTGTTGTTTTGGGTAGGTTGCGCCGGAAGCTTTGATGGCAGAGCACAAAAAGTAACTAAAGCATTTGCAGCGTTGATGCAGCTAGCCGGAGTGCGGTACGCAATCCTGGGGGATGAAGAAAAATGCAGTGGGGATCCAGCTCGAAGAGCGGGTAATGAGTTTTTATTTCAATTGCTCGCATTACAAAACATTGAGACCTTCAAACAATATCAGATAAAAAAAATAGTGGCTACATGCCCGCATTGTTTTAATACATTAAAAAATGATTACCCAGCACTAGGGGGGATGTATGAAGTCATTCATCACACTATGTTTATCCAGGATTTGATTACCACAGGAAGATTGTCGATAAAACCAATAGCATCCGAAGCGGTGACCTACCACGACTCCTGTTATTTGGGTCGGGCCAATGGCGTATATGATCAACCGAGGGCCGTCCTTGAGGCATTTCAAATCGAAATCAAAGAGATGAATCGCAGCAAAGCCAATGGCCTTTGCTGTGGCGCAGGAGGAGCGCAAATGTTTAAAGAAGATGAACCCGGCGCAAAACGAATAAATGAAGAGCGGATCGAAGAAGCATTGAACACCGGTGCAAAAAAAATTGTCAGCAACTGCCCATTCTGCCTCACCATGTTGACTGACGGGATCAAAGCAAAAGAAAAACATCAAGAAGTAATGGTCTATGACTTGGCAGAACTCATACTGGATCAAAATAATCGGTAATTTTGCCTCCAGATGTGGATAGAATTTAATCAATTATCAAATCATTCCCGGGTGTGGATTTTCCCAATAGCTGGTGAAGCCAATGCGAGTCAGTTGGACCTTTTTAAGCATCATCTGAAGGATTTTATCAACGAATGGACCAGTCACAATCAAGACCTAAAAGGGAGTGGGGCCATCATATATGACAGATTTGCAGTAGTAGGGCTTGATGAGTCCTATCAGGGTGCCAGTGGGTGTTCTATCGATAAACTCATGCGCTTCATCCAAATCGAAGAAGAGGAACTCGGTATTCCGTTATTATTGAAATCTCAAATAGGCATCCGAAAAGGGGAGGGGATCCGATTTCTTAATTTAGGTGATATCAAACACCAAATTGCTAACGGTACTTTGACTCGAGAAGATGAATATTTTGACCTGATGATCCAGGAAAAAGGCGATCTGGAGGCTGAGTGGGTAAAGCCACTGTCCGAAGGCTGGCTTGGTAAAAGGTTATTTAATAATTAGAAAAAAAAGTATGCTCGATAAAGTGAAATTGTTTTTTGGGATTGAAGGACTCAAAGCAGATCTGGACATCCCTGAGTCGTTTTCTACAAAGGATGATACCATAGTGGGAGTCATCCGATTGCATACAAAAACGGAGCAGACTTTGATGCTTTTGAGCTTGAAACTAGTAGAAACCTATCAACGAGGCCGAGGAAAGGATAAACGAACGAATGATTATATATGGGGCAGTATTGACTTGACTGAACCATTGACTATCCCTGCTCAAGGCGAAAAAATTATAGATTTTAAGATGCCGATCAAATCCAAGCATTCATCCATCGACCTTATTGGTCAGAAATCAAAATTGCATCAGAGTTTTACTAAAATGGTGAAGTGGGTAAACAGGACAAAATCAGAATTTTTTGTAGAGTTGTCTACTAAGGTCGACGGAACTGCCTTAAATCCTTCTGTGAAAAAAGCAATTGTTTTAGTTGACTAGCTTTTCCGAACAATGTCCCGCAGATAGCGCAGATGTACGCAGAATATGAATACAGGACCTATTTAGACTGATGACATCATTGATTTGCGAAAATCAGCGGGCTATTTTTTCGCGTTTTCCGCAATGGGACACCCTAGACTCTAGGTTATCATTTTAAGGGTAATTTGATGAAACAATACTCCACAATTCCTTTTGCAAGTCATCCATTTTCAAGGTGATCATTTTATTTTTTTTAGATTCTGGCAGGCTAATTTGCAACTGATACATTGTATGAGTTAACTCGGCAGCTTGTAATGTAGATATTGACGAATGATTCTCATTTAGTATTCTTTCCAGTTCTTTATAAATAGAATAAGCAGCAAATGAGAGGCATATATGGGCTTCAATTCTTCTTTTTAATCGGTGATAAATCGGCCTTATTCTTAAGTCGGTTTTAGACATTCTAAAGGCTTTTTCTATGTGCCAAAGATTTTTGTATTGTTCGAGTATTGTCGAAGGGCTAAGAGCTGTATTGGTGATATAACCCTTTAATCCGCCCCACCGTTTATCAGCATTATACTTATCATAATCTATCTCAATCTCAACTTGCCCTTTCATTCGCAAGTATTTGTTATAGCCTTTATTGTTAATGTTCTGCTTGGTGAGTTTTCCAGATTTTACTTGTTTTTCTAAACGTGATAAGCCTCGCTTCCGGTTGTGTTCGTCTTTTTTTGCCCTCTTTTCGGAGTATGATATTATAAGTCTATTGCCATCCGTTTTGTGAATTACTTTAGTTTCACCATCATTCAACTTTAAGGATAGAATTTCATTTTTGATTATTGTTTTTTCGGACTTAGCTCTTGCACCTATGATATAAGTATATCCAAGACTTGCTAACGTATCAATATTTGCCTTAGTTAATAATCCTGCATCGGCTACTATGATTGGCCTTGCTAAATTGAATTTTTTAGTCAGCTTGTCAATAACTGGAATTAAGGTATCTCCTTCGAATAGTTTTCCTTCAAAAAGATCATAGCCGATAGGATACCCACCCAGGCCTACTAATAACCCAAGATAAATTTGAGGCAGGTGATGTTTGCCATCCTTAGAAAATCCGGTCATTCGAAAATCATCTTCTTCATTAGATTCGAAATACAGAGTAGTCATATCATAAAATACTATTCCTATCTCTCCTTCGAGTGTTTTTAAGGTATGTTGATATGAAATCTGCTCAACCTGTTCTTTTAATTTAGCATTTAACTTATCTAGAAATCGATATACTTGATCAAGACCAATGGTTACCCCTTGGTATCGGTACATGTATTCTATTGTTTTTAATTTGCTCAGTGGGAAAGCTAAGCGGGCTATAACTAAATGTCGGAATATGTCTTCTTCGATAGCATTATAGCCTATGGCGTCGTATATCCTTCCAAAAATCAACTCAGGGCCTATGGTCCTAATTTGAATATTTTCAATAGTATTTAGATAACTTTCAACTTGTACATCTTGTTCTGGAATGAATAAACTTGATTGACCAACCAGGCTGAGTAGGTCTACCTTTGCTTGTTGAACTAAAAGCTTTACTTGATCTTCGCTCTCAGAACTGCCAATCGTCTTGGCAACTTTATATCGGCCTCCAATTTTAGATATGATCTGAACACTAATACTGCCAGACTTATTCTTCTTTTGTCTTATAAACACTCCTAAAAATAAGGCGGGACACCCAATTCTCAAAAAAGGTATCTGATTATCAAATACTTATCATAAAAAATCATGCAAGTGCGGAAGACAGGAAATAGGATTTTTGACCCAGTCAGAATATCAACATGCTATTGATGAATTAAAAGCATTTTCTGAGCATTCGTATGCATCCACTTATTTTGCCTGGAACAGAATCGAAGGAGTGAAGTAGTTGGTAGGATAATGGTGATATTTGAT
>JANOWJ010000148.1:0-3087 GCA_031417835.1 Saprospiraceae bacterium
CTGGTGAATTGATGATTAAAATCGTATTTGATGAACTTACGAGTTTAATGGGGGGGCAAAGTGCTGGAATAAATATAAAAGGTGAACCAGGAATTATTTTAGTGGCGGGGCTTCAAGGAAGTGGAAAAACCACCTTTTCGGCAAAACTTGCCAATTATCTAAAAACAAAAAAAGGAAAAAACCCCTTATTGGTAGCATGTGATGTCTACAGACCTGCTGCTGTTGATCAATTATCTACCCTTGGTGAGCAAATTAACGTACCTATATTCAAAGAAATTGAAAATAAGAACCCTGTAGAAATAGCTATGCATGCTGTGGCGTTTGCCAAACAAAATCGTCACGATGTCGTCATCATAGATACCGCAGGTCGCACGACTCTGGATGAAGTCATGATGACAGAAATCCAAAATATCAAAGCGGCGATCAACCCGACTGAATCATTATTCGTCGTAGACTCCATGATTGGCCAAGATGCTGTCACCACAGCCGCGGCCTTTAATGAGGCAATTAATTACGACGGTGTGGTCTTAACCAAGCTCGACGGCGACACGCGTGGAGGTGCAGCTTTATCCATCAAATACACCGTAGGGAAACCGATCAAATTTGTGTCGATGGGAGAAAAAATGGATACACTAGATGTGTTTTATCCCGACAGGATGGCCCAGCGTATACTTGGTATGGGCGATATCGTCACCCTTGTGGAAAAAGCACAAGAACAGTTTGATGAAAAGGAAGCTAAAGAGTTAGAGAAAAAAATTCGTAAGAATAAATTTGACTTTAATGATTTTCTTCAGCAGATCAATCAGATCAAGAAAATGGGTGATTTGAAAAATCTTGTCTCTATGATGCCAGGCATGGGAAAAGCATTGAAAGATGTGGATATCAATGACGGTGCTTTTAAAAAAGTAGAATCAATAATACAATCAATGACGCCAGTAGAGCGTGCCAATCCAGAATTGCTCAACATGAATCGGAAAACCAGAATTGCTAAAGGCTGTGGCCAGACAGTGCATGAAGTCACTGCCTTTATTAAACAATTTGATCAAATGAAACAAATGATGCAACAAATGACGAGCGGCAAAGGCATGGGTAACATGATGAAACAAATGCAAAACATGCGCGGCATGAACTAATCACATCTTCTATTAAAATCCTAATTTATAAAACTATGAAAATAATCGCCAAAACTTTAATACTTGTTTTGATGATACTGTCCGCTTGTGGTCCTAAGACGGGATCTAAAGTAGTAAAATCAACAGGCGCAGAACCTGTATCCAACGAAGTAGTGAAAGCAAAAAGCCCCGACACTCCGATGCCCTCCCCTGCTGTACCTGCTACAGCATCTGATGTGGCTCTCGATATGAGCTCAAAGGTCCCTAAGGACCCTACCATTCGCTCTGGTGTATTACCCAATGGGATGACCTTTTACATCAAAAAAAACAGTAAGCCTGAAAATAGAGTGGAACTGCGATTGGCAGTCAAAGCCGGTTCTATCCTCGAAGATGCAGATCAACTCGGTATAGCACATTTTGTTGAGCATATGGCTTTTAATGGTAGTAAAAACTTTAAAAAACAAGAACTGGTCGACTACTTAGAATCGGTAGGCACCCGATTTGGTCCTGACCTCAATGCGTATACGGGATTTGATGAGACAGTATATATGTTGCAGGCCCGCTCAGATGACCAGGATAAATTGCAAAAAGGGTTATTGGTGATGGAAGATTGGGCTAGCGGAGTAGCATTCGACCCAGCTGAAATAGATAAAGAACGAGGTGTCGTCGTATCTGAATGGCGTACTGGATTGAGTCCAGATCAAAGGATGTTTCAGAAGATCCTCCCTTTGATGCTTTTTAACTCTCATTATGCCAATCGGCTTCCCATCGGCAAACCTGAAATTATAGAAAAGGCTAGCTATGAGGCTGTTAAAAGATTTTATAAGGATTGGTATCGCCCGGAACTCATGGCGATTATGGCGATCGGGGATATCGATCTGGATAAAATGGAATTAGAATTAAAAACAAGGTTTGCGAAAATACCTGCTTCCGGTAGTGGAGTCAGAAAACGAGAAGACATCCAGGTCCCTATGCATCCTGACACTAAAGTAATCATCGCCACAGATAAGGAAGCTGCATTTACCCAAATCCAAATTATAAATAAGCATCAAAAAAAACACTCCACTACTATTCAAGATTTTAGAAATGGACTTTTAAGTAGATTTTACAATGAAATGTTGGCCGTTCGATTGGATGAATTGGCTCAAAAGCCTAATCCTCCGTATACATTTGCCAATGCTGGATTTGGAGATTTCTTAGCTAATTTAAACGCCTATTCAAGTTTTGCTATGACTGCTGAAGGTAAAGCCTTAGACGGCATGAAAGCCATTTTGATTGAAAATGAACGTGCATTTAGACATGGATTTAATAGTTCAGAGTTTGAGCGTCAAAAAGAAGATATCATAAGAAAACTAGAGTCGGCCGTGAAAGAAAAAGATAAAACAGAATCTGGTAATATTGCCCAAAGTCTGGTTAGTCATTTTCTCGAAGCAAGTTTTATTTTAAGTCCTGAACAAGAATTAGAGTTAGCTAAAAAACTTATTCCGACCATTGATATTATTGAAATCAACCTACTTCCAAAAAAGTGGCTCATTGAGCAGGGAAGAGTCATCTCAATCACAGGACCGGAAAAAACAGGTATTGCCTACCCTACTGAGCAAGAAATATTAAATCTACTCGCTGAGGTAAAAGCGATGGACATTAAACCCTACGAAGACAATGTAAGTACTGAGCCCTTATTGAGTAAAGATCTGAGCGCTGTGGATATTATCAGCGAAAAATCAAATGATAAGGTCGACACCAAAGAATTTGTTTTAAAAAATGGAGTGACCGTAGTATTGAAGAAAACAGATTTTAAAAATGATGAAATTCTATTAAGTGCTTATAGTCCCGGAGGCTCATCGATCTATAAAGATGAAGATGATATCAACGCGGGCACGGCAGCTGATCTGATCAGCAATGCCGGTGTGGGCACTCTGGATCAGATTCAATTGCAAAAAAGATTGACCGGTAAAATCGTAAGTATAAATCCTTA
>JANOWJ010000149.1:0-7504 GCA_031417835.1 Saprospiraceae bacterium
CTTTGGTTTGTTGTCATCATAACCTGACAGCTAACAGGATGAGCTTTGTGGGAAAAGGGGTATTTATTGTTGTAACAAAATTAATTATTTTTTGATTTTCATTTTAATATCAATTTCAATGCCTTCAAAGTATCTTTTCAATTGATTATAGAATGCGTTTTTAATATTTTGTTCTCTCTTTTTCTCTGTAGAAAATGTCGCTCCAGATTTTATCAATCTGTATCCTAATCGGTTGCTATATAATCTTAAATACTTTGATTGTTTAAACTCAAACTCGCTAATGTCTCTAGGCAAATACCAGCCAAATGCAATGAATTTACCGTTACTTGAATTGTATGTAACCATTGGTAAAGCAATTAGCCCTAATCCAGTAAGAATGTAACTTGTTGTAATGGTTCCTTGGGTAGCAAACCTTGTTTTTATAAATTGTATGCTAATAGCAAAACTATCATTGGGCTGTAGTAGGTTAATTTTAAATAAATGATTTTGTTTATTAAAATCAGTCATAAACTCATTTATTGTCGAATCGTAAAAATTGATATACTGATCACGCTTCTCCTCAAAACTGTAAACAATACCTATGTTCTTTATATTTTGTGCACCGTTGCTTAATTCCTTATCTTTTACAGTTTGTTTTGTGTTTAAACAGGAAGTAAAAAATACTACTATCAGCAAATAATAAATTATTCTCATTTGTTAGTTTGGGTTGATTGTTTTTTACCAGCCTTTATAGAGTTTTGCAGAGCAAAAAATAGTTTTAAAAATCAAATTTAATCCCTTGTGCCAAAGGTAAACTACTACCCCAATTTGTTGTGTTGGTTTGTCTTCTCATATAAGCTTTCCAAGCATCGGAGCCGCTCTCTCTGCCTCCGCCGGTTTCTTTTTCGCCTCCGAAAGCTCCACCGATCTCTGCTCCGCTGGTACCTATGTTGACATTGGCTATACCGCAGTCAGAGCCTTGAGCTGAGAGAAACAGCTCTGCTTCTTTGAGGTCATTCGTCATGATGGCTGAGGATAATCCTTGAGGCACATCATTTTGCATCCGTATGGCCTCATCCAATACCTTGTATTGCATGACATACAGGATAGGGGCAAAAGTTTCTTGTTTCACCATTGGAATAGAGGATGAGACTTCTACAATGCAGGGTTTTACATAACAGCCACTTTTGTGTGCTGCTCCATTGAGTACGCCACGGGCGGTCAGGAATCGACCTCCTTCTTTTTTAATTTGTTCTATAGCATCGAGATAGAGCGCTACGGCATGAGCATCGATCAATGGTCCTACATGATTTTTTGGATCCAATGGGTTGCCTATTTTTAACTGTGAATAGGCTTTTTTTAAAGCCTCGATCACTTTAGGATAGATAGATTCGTGAATAATCAATCTTCTGGTACTTGTGCAGCGCTGTCCCGCAGTCCCGACCGCACCGAATATGGCTCCTGCTATGACGATCTTGAGATCTGCGCTGGGTGTGATAATAATGGCATTGTTACCGCCTAATTCCAATAAGGCTCGCCCCATCCTGGCAGCTAGGGCCATCCCTACAGATTTCCCCATGCGAGAGCTGCCGGTGGCACTCACTAGTTGGATTCTATGATCTTCTGCCAGCCACTGGCCTTGGACAGAATCGCCTTGGATGAGATTGATGACTCCCTCTGAGATGTTATTAATTTTTAAAATAGGTCTAATGATGTTCATCACGGCAGCAGCACTTAAGGGAGTTTTTTCTGAAGGCTTCCAGATCGTCACATCACCACATACTAAGGCGATCATGGCATTCCAGCTCCATACGGCCACTGGAAAATTAAATGCAGAAATAATACCTACCAGTCCAATGGGGTGCCACTGCTCATACATGCGGTGCGAAGGGCGCTCACTGTGCATCGTCAGGCCGTATAATTGCCTGGAAAGGCCTACTGCAAAATCACAGATGTCAATCATTTCTTGTACCTCGCCAAGACCCTCCTGAAGACTTTTACCCATTTCATAAGATACCAACCGACCTAAATCTTCTTTTTTACTCCTAAAAGCATCCCCCATTTGTCGTACATAATCACCTCGTTTAGGCGCCGGAATTTTGCTCCATTCTCGTTGCGCCACTACCGCCTGATGGACCAATGTATCGTATTCGATCCGACTCGTTAGTTTAACTGCCGCGATCTTTTTTCCATCCACCGGAGAAAAAGACTCAAGGGTGGATTTTGACTTCCCACCAGATTTTATTCCTGAATAATATGCAGGATTGATTGGCGTTAAGCCTAATGCCTTAATAAACTTCATAGCTGTAAAATATATGTTCTAAGATACGATCCAGCTGGATGTTAATCAGTCCTCTTAATTTCTAAAGTTTGATTGGCATTCCATGAGGGCGGTGAAAATTGACCACTCCTTAAGCCTAATCCACTAGATTTTTTTACAGAATCCGACCATCCAGAGAAATGGAAAAATAGATATTTTCTTGTGATGGCTCGGCAAATTTAATACCCACCTCAGATCCTTTTATGATCAGTGGCTCTGTCGTAATAGTTACATTACCGGGTTTGTAATCTATTCTGGCCCGCATGGAGAATGGTTTTTCTTTACCATGTAGCTCGATTTTTCCTTTAAGCAGATGAGTTGCATGTTGATCATTGATCACCTTGGAGCATTCTTCGATGGTGAACCTACCAGTCGGATATTTTTTGCTATCAAATGATTTTTCACCACGCATATATTCTTCTATGGCTGGATCCCGATTAGCCACCATTTCTACGGTATTCATATCTAAGGTCAGGGTACCCTTTGTAATGATACCATTTTGAATGTGCAAAAGCCCATCATTGACTGTGATGGCCCCTTCTATCAATTTATCGATAAAAAACCCTTTGAAAAAAAAGCGACTGCCTTCCGGAGTGATTTTAAAATCATGATCTAATACATCGATGGTAGACACATCTGCATTTGCATTTGAAGTTTTGGCTTCCCCAGTCTGGTCAGCACCCGTGGGCTTGGATTCATTTTTGCAGGATAGGAGTAAACCAGTCAGACATATTATAACTGACAAATAGGTTTTAATTTGAAACATACGAGTTTGATTTATGGATTATGGGGGTAAAAGTAGGTAATTGGGTTCAATCAATGGTTTGTGCAAATGCTGCTGCCCCGATGATACCGGCATGATTTTGTAAGGAGGCTGGCCTGACTTTTGTTTTCGTCACGATCTGGCTCTTAAAATCCAGCCATCGTTTACTCAACCCACCACCCAATAATATGAGATCCGGTGAAAAGATAAAGGTTAAATGCTCCATGAAATGATTGAACTGAGTGCCCCAGCTCTTCCAGGACATTCTTTTCCGCTCCCGGGCCGTGTTAGAGGCGTAATACTCAAAATCTGAATTTTTAAAATTGAGATGCCCAAATTCTGTATTTGGGATGAGGATGCCATCTCTGAATAAAGCTGATCCAAGTCCAGTACCTATCGTGATGAGGATGACAGTACCCATGGTGTTTTTACCTAAGCCAAAGTGCATCTCGGCCATTCCGGCCATATCTGCATCATTAGCCACATGAAATTGGCAGCCCTTTATTTTATTGAATAATTTTTCAGCATTCGTTCCTACCCATTTTTTATCGATGTTTGCTGCATTTTGGATCACTGCATTATGAACGATAGCAGGAAATCCACAACCCACGGGTCCAGAATAATTAAATTGTTTGACCACTTGCTGTACTGCCAGAAAGACATTCTCAGGAGTAGACGGGCTCGGTGTTTTTATCTTGATTACTTCTCCGATTAAAGTGCCTTTAGTGATATCTACTAGCCCGGCTTTGATGCCAGTGCCCCCAATGTCTATACCCAGAATTTGTGTTTTCGAATTTGCCATGCTGTCAATAGTTTATTCAATGATAGATATTTTCATCCAGATATTATCCAGTGGTCGATTTCGGCTATCTGCCATAGACTTTGTGATGAAATCGATGAGCTCTAGACCTTCAGTAATTCGCCCAAAAACAGTGTAATCACCGTCCAAAAAAGGTACACCCCCATGAGTAGCATAATCACTCTTTACCTGTTCAGGATACTTAAATCGAAGTTTGTTTTCCTGCATACTGAGTTCGGATGGAGAGACAGGCCTGCCGGCTACGATATAAAATTGTGATCCGGAGGATTTTTTTTCGGGATTATTGTTTCGAGCGGCTGCAATAGCCCCTTTGATATGGGCTAACGAATCTACCATTTCAGCAGGTACTTGATATCCAGGACCTCCCATACCGAGTGGAGCACCTGGCTTGGCAATTCGACTGTCCGGATCTCCGCCTTGGATCATAAACCCTTCTATGACCCTGTGAAACAATAAGCTATCATAGTATTTATCTTGAACCAACTTTATAAAATTGTCCCGATGCAAGGGAGTTTGATTGTACAAGTACCCTTTTAGGATACCAACCGGAGTTTCAATTTGAATAAATGTAGTGTCTTGTGCTTCGCCCATTTGAAAAAAGATTAAAAATAATAGTGAATGTAAGATCTTCATACGATAGACTTCAAGAATATTAAAAGTGTAAAGTTTGAATAAAAAATTTATTTTAGTTTAATGCTCATAGTGATGTTATCAACCGGACGGCTGGTGGGATTGGTATGTGCGGCAGATATTTTATCGACTACATCCATCCCACTGACTACTTCCCCGAATACTGTGTAATCAGTATCCAAAGATGGTAATCCGCCTTTAGCTATGTACTTAGCTCTTTGTGCAGGGTTGTATTTAATACCCCGTTGAGACTCCCATTGATTCAGCTGTAGCTCTGAGACACCTACACCTGTGACGATATAAAACTGAGAGCCGGAAGATTTTTTTTCAGGATTTTGATTTCTGGCCGCCGCCAAAGCACCTCTAAAATGAGGGGATCCTATCTCTGCTTTGATTTCATATCCCGGACCGCCACTACCTAAAAAATCTTCAGGCTGCGCCGTCCGGGATAACGGGTCTCCTCCTTGAATCACAAAATCCGGTACCACACGATGAAAAAGTAAGCCA
The DNA here is from genome assembly GCA_031417835.1 of Saprospiraceae bacterium. Lineage (GTDB taxonomy): Bacteria > Bacteroidota > Bacteroidia > Chitinophagales > Saprospiraceae > JADJLQ01. The sequence continues at coordinate 5,020 of JANOWJ010000149.1, forward strand.
TCATAAAATTTTTCCTGCACCAATTTGATAAAATTTTCCTTGTGCAGTGGAGTTTCATTATATAAGAGGACTTCGATATCACCGTACTTAGTGGTGATCACTGCATGTTGATCCACTGATTTGGAGTTCGTACACGAGCTTATCATTATGGCTAAGAGTATGATCAATAATGATTTCATAGGTAATAATTATAAGGTTTGTACGCTAAAGTATTGAATTGCTTTTTCTTTTAAATAATATTCCTGACTATCTACACCTTTGACTTCAAAAGTCTTTAATTTTTTGTAATGAGGCCATCCTTCCGTATCTAGTCCATCCCATTGATAATAGCCGTCTGAAGTCATGAGTGTACAGACCGCGATATGCATTAGATCTTGTTTCTCCTCCTTTTTAAACTTTGAAGATCGCCACCTGCCCAATTCTTGGACGCCTATGAATAACAAAATAGCATTAAGATCCGGCGGTTTTTCCAGTTTAAGAAAATCTTTGATCCGATGTCGCAGTTGTTGCCATTCAAAATCAAACTGCCAGGCTTCTTCCATTGCAGCAAATTTACGAAAGTATGACCAAGCAAAAAAGCCTGATTCATAGTGGGATGGGTTATTTTTTAAATACCAGGTAGACAGCGAGGATCAACAGGCAGAAAGCCCAAAAATGATTCCATCGAAAACTTTCATTTTTGAATACGAGGACAGTAAAAAGAGAAAAAATGATCAACGTGATGACTTCCTGGAGCACTTTAAGCTGAACAAGTGAAAAGGGCCCGCCAAACGATTTGTAGCCAAGTCTATTGGCTGGTATCATGAGGCAGTACTCGAAGAAAGCGATCCCCCAACTTAATAGTATGATACCTATTAAAGTCATTTTGGTGCCTGATTTTAAGTCAGCAAACCTTAAATGACCATACCAGGCTATGGTCATAAATGCATTGCTTAACACTAACAAGCCAATTGTATATAGAGATTTCATGTCAATGAACGATATATTTAACCCAAAAGTACTAAATCACAAAAGGGGAACCTTTGTCCCCCTGTTGTGATTTAATAAAAACCTTACTTAAACCTCTACTTGGGCCAGTCGTCTGGCCACTTTGAATATGAATTAGTTCGTTGGGTGCTCTCTTATTGTGTTATTTTATATTAAAGATTTGAGTGTAAATTTCACTGCCTTGAGTAAGGATTACGGTTACTTCCCCTTTATCTAACAAAGCAAGGTCAAATTGTTTGCTGTATATCGGTGTATTGATAAAAGCCTCATACACCGTTTCATTAATGTTATTCAGGATTTTGATATTAGATAAATTACCCAGATTAAGGTAATTGATTTTTAAATCCGTTCCTGAAAGGGCAAAGTGCGGCTTATTGAATGTTTCACTGTTCTGAGCTATTTCTACTGCATCGGGTTTTACAGAAAATGAATGTTTAGAGATTTTTTGGTTGTCGCTTAAGATAAATTCATAGTTTCCTGCAGTTAATTTTGATACGTTAAAGCGTTTGGACTTTACGCTTACATTCGCTGGATAATTTTTTTGAACCAATACGTGGCCTTCTTCATCCAGGATCTTTACGGTAATGTCTGACTTGCTCCATTGTGCAGTATTCAACTCAATGACTTGGCCAAAGACTGTCAATGTGAAATCGCCGTTTGCTGTAGCACTAGTAGCAAAAATAGCTGCTAGTAAAATTGAAAATAATGTTTTCATAGTTATAAAAAATTTTGTAGGTGACTTGTTAGTGATTAATACGCTTTCGTATTATTTGTTGATACAAAGATCTATTGTGTGAAGTCTATTGTCATGGTGTAGATTAGCTGATACGCGTGGTAGATTAACTCCATTTTTTTTGGAAATAATATACTGGTATAATTTTTAATGCTGATCCATTGAACCTTATTATAACCCCTTTTTTGATACAATGCTTCTTCCTACTATGAGCCATCTTACAGGTTATTTTTACGGTGGTCGATTCACTGTTATGTGGTTAGGCAATTGATACCTAAATATTGTTCAATGAGTAAAATCCTTATCTTTAAAAATAACAACTTGGGCAATATTTGGATCAGTTCCACCCGGGATGTCATTCTATCATTCATTTGAAATTTAACCCATAAAATTCGATCCGAATCCAATTACTGCTCTACGGGTCTGACGCTTTCGGTCAGACTCCAATCGAAGCATAGGAGCTGACGAAGTAATGGGTAACCATTACTGGTGAGGTCTGATGACTCCAATAGTCGGATCAGACTCGTAAGAGGTTAATCTCTGACGGAGTCTTGTCGAGTCGTCGGGCTGACATTTAAACCCAGAAAGTTCATTAGAACGATAATTGTCTAATGACGGTCAATAGGGAACTACATCTACAAACTATTGAAAATCATTTAAGTAGGATAAATACCATTCAAATTATTGAGTTAGCTTAGCCGTAAGAATATATATCGGTGAAATGAGTAAACTTTATATTGAATATACAGACAAGGAAATTACAGC
>JANOWJ010000150.1:0-2580 GCA_031417835.1 Saprospiraceae bacterium
TCTTCCTCCAGCTATATCCGCATTGTCTTGCAATTGGATATACGTTTTACATAGATCCTGATTGCCGGCATTGTCTGTCACATAGATATCGACGGGTATGATCTGCAGTTGACCATTGCTGCTAAGATCTGCACAGATAAAGTTGCGGCTATGCTGCGTTGTATCTGCAGAGAAACTGTAGCGCAACTGATCTTTTGGAGTACAATTGTCTTCACTGTTCAGGTTAAGATCTTTGGCCCATACAGTGACTGTTCCGGTATTTGGCATCACGACGGTGGCTACTCCATTGATACAATATGGTGTAGGTTTTTTACAATCTCTGATCGTCAGATTCATGTCGCAGGTATCTTCATTGCCACATCGATCTTGGCCGATGATCTTGATTTTGTAAATGCCTTCGGTATAGGTTCCGGTGATCGCTTTGATATTTGATCTTAAGTCATGCGTTCCATCAGGTCTGGTGATATCTACTCTGAAGATCACTTCATCTGCACAGTTGTCACTTCCATTCAATGGGATATTGACTGAGGTGCTGCAGCCACTATTTATACAGACCGTCTGATCTGAACAGGTCACCACAGGATCGAGTTCGTCGATCACTTTGATGATCTGGATGTATTGCATAAAGCCATCATTATTGTCTTTAATATTTCGATACACACATGCACGATCGGTACTGTTGGCTCTTAATCGGTCGTCTACGATCACATCGGGCTCATGCTGGTGTTGGTTTGGATCGTAAATGCACCAGTCGATTAATGTCCAGGTGCGCACTATTTTATAACATGCAGAGTCTTCAACGGTAAAGATCTCATCGGTATATCGTACTCCGATTTGTTCACACTCGTCGTCGGATATGGTTGGCCGGCCTGCGCCATTCTGACTGGTATCGGTACGATTGAGGAAATCACAAGTCACTACTTTATCTTGCGGGAAGATCACTTCAAAATCACTGCGATGTTTCACGATGATTTTTTGTGTTGCGGATACGGTATTACCACATTTATCTTTGATCGTCCAGGTCCGTTGGATCCAACCTTCGCTGCAACTATTGAGATTACCATTGTCTGTCACTTTCAGACTTGCATCATCTAGACGACAATTGTCCGTAATGCTAAACTCTGAGGATTTCAAGTCTTTGGTCGGTCTGGTTTTATCAAACAAAACTAATTTGTCAAAGTATAGTTTGGGATCGATATGACCCGCCTGATCAAAAGAATCTACCAATAACCACGATCTACAATAGATCGGTGCCCAACCATAACTTTGTAGGCAGGCTTGTGGATCTTCATGATCCCCTGCGGCTACATGTATGTCTAAGAAACTGCTTCCGCCATAATAACCGTGGATCACTCCTTTGCTGTCTTTAATATCTAGTGGCCAGGTGGCACTCGTATATATATCGCTAACCTCACAGAAAGGTGCATATGCATAATCTGGAGCTCCAGGTGCGCCTATCAAATTATAATTACTATTAGCACCGTCGCAATAGATTGTGATGTCTTGTAATCCGGCTACTACTGGTGCTTGCTTATCATCTACTAAGACATTGATCATACAGTCGTTGTAAAGTCTTCGTCGCAATTCTGCTGTAGGTGTGGCACCATAATAGGCGCTTGCTGCAGGTGCAAATGCCGATCGAGACGCAAACCACGCATCTAACGCAGCTTGACATAACCAAGGGCTAGGCGTATTACAAATAGAAGTAGGTGTCGGACTCGTCCTGAAAAAATTCCAATTATGGGTCAGTCGATACTTAGCATCTGTATTGTAACAGAACCAAGCATGTGCTCCACAACCCCACAGATGTGGATCCAGTCTAGGAAGTTGATCTGCTTCATATACGCGCAACACTACTTGTTGAGTACCACATTCATCCAGTTGTACGGAATCTTTGAATACATAACAATTGATCCAGCGCTCGATCTCTGCATCAAAATATACTTTATCAGCCCAGTATGCGGCAAAGCCGCAGCTATCTACGATTCGTTTTTCATAATCTTTGCGCGCTTTCTCGATATCTGACATCAGTGCCGCTGCAAAATGTAATGGTTTATCACAATTATCTCTACTGCCATTATCCAGATCTTTGGCTGCTACTGCTGCCCAACACGTGGCTGGATCCCCGCCTGCCGGACGGGCAGGTACTGTCACTTGGGTAAATTCATCACATACCGGATTGGGTGGAGTGTTATCGATCACCCTTACCCGCATCGTGCCGCGAGATTCATTGTCACACGCATCGATCAATTGTACATCGATGGTATATGTTCCCACGGGTAACCATACTCTACTAGCTGGCAAGCTTCCCGAAAGTACACGCACATTGCCTTCTTCTGTATAATTTATGAAGTACGTTTGTTTTACTTTATTACAATCTGATACCACCAGGGTATCCAGATTGACATACTGACCACAGTCGTGTGGCGTGGATGAATAATCTGGCAATATTTTACTGGTCACGACAGGATCTGTCGTATCGACTACACTGATGTATTGATAACAGAACTCCTCCTCGCCGGTACACCAGTCTGCAATCAACCAGGTACGGAATACTTTATACGAATTACCGCATAATGG
>JANOWJ010000151.1:0-2295 GCA_031417835.1 Saprospiraceae bacterium
ATTTTAGAACTACTTGAGGTTTAAATTTTGAATCTTCCTGATAGTGGGTTTCAATGAAATGTTCAGTTATGTCTAATAAATTTTTAGGGCTCCTATACTTTGAAAATAAATTTTCTTTCCTGTTAATGTCATTAATTAGAATACTGAGTCCTTTTATTAGGAGGTCAGGGTTTGCTAATATTTGATTTAAATTAAGAAACAGTTTTGCTCCGTTATTTTTCTCTTTCTTTAGTGATTTGTCTAAAAGTAGAATTCCATACGGGTTGTTCTGACTTAAAGAGGAATCTATGTCTTCAGAAATGTTACATGATTCAAAGTCTTGCCTAAATTCAAAATCAGAATTTTCATTTGAAAGAATAACTACTCCATTTTCCTTAATTAATTCTCCAAAAAAGAACATTGATTTTTTAAACAGATACCCCTTGTAGGTATTTTCTTTTTTTATGGGAATAATCACATAAATAAAATAGAATTTGCGTGTTTTTTTTAAGTAAAGATGTTGAGCTTTTTCAAATGCAGTAACTAGTGCTGCATCCGGTGAATGTCCTATGAATCGAAGTGGAACACTATCTTAGTGCCCAAAAAATCATGCAAAGTCCTGGGATACAAGCGACGGCACTCCAAAAGCAGTTATTGATAAAAATATCGCGTCAATCGACGTCAAGTGTTCGGGAGGTTGAGCGATCAAAGATAATACTGTTATTATTGGAAGGCCAATCAAGCCTTCAAGTAAAGAGAGCGGTTGGGTGCTGTTGGGAAAAGGCTCAACAATGGAGATACCGCTGGCTAAGTTACGAAACGGTGTTTTCAGAGGTTGAGGGTAGAGAGAAAAAAGAAGGCATGGAACATGACTTGGAGCAAAAGATAAGGGAATGCCTTTGTGATGCGCCACGAGCAGGGGGCCCGAGCAAGATTACGGCGGAACAGTACTGCCAAATATTGGGGGTTTCGCTGGAACTCCCCCAACTCAGTGGTCGCCCCATCAGCCAATGGACGTTAGACGAATTGGTGGATGAGGTTCAAAAGCGGGGCATTGTGAGCCATATTAGTCGTTCCCACTTGGGAGATTTTTTAAAAAGAAAGCGAGGTGAAGCCGCACAAAACCAAAGGCTGGCTGAACCCTAAATGCACCGCAGAAGAATTGGTGGAAGGGAGTAGGAAAATTTGCGAAGCCTACCTTCAAGCACCAGAGAAATGGATAAAAGAGGGTATAAAAACAATCTCTACGGATGAAAAAACAGGGATTCAGGCATTGGCCAGAAACGCTCCGGATTTACCCGTGCAGGTGGGCCGATGTCGCAAACAAGAATACGAATACACGCGACATGGAACTTGGTGTCTAACGGCCAATTGGGATGTTGTGGAAGGCAAAGTGATCAGTCCGACGATTGCAGATACGCGCGACGAAATTGATTTTCAAGAACATCTGGAGCAAACCGTGAACAGCAACCCTGCGGTAAAAAAATGGTGTTTCATCTTGGACAACCTCAACACACACAAATCAGAACTGTTGGTCTATTGGGCATCGGAATTGGCAGGAACCCCCGAAGAAGAACTGGGCAAAAAAGGAAAGTCGGGTATCCTTAAAAACATGGACACTCGGGCTGCTTATTTAACCAACCCACTACATCCGGTTTATTTCATTTATACGCCCAAACATTGTTCTTGGCTCAATCAAATTGAAATATGGTTCTCTATTTTGACCAAAAAACTTTTGAGAAGGGGCAATTTCATTTCAAAGCAAGACCTCAAAGAACAGATAGAACGGTTTATAGTATATTTTAACCGCGTTTTGGCAAAACCTTTTAAATGGACTTACAACGGCAAACCATGTACCAGCTGATTCATAGGACATTCACCGGATGCAGCACTAGGTATATTGATATTGATGGAAATCAAGTCGGCGTTGATACTGTATCTGGTGGTGGATCAAATGGTAGAGACTTAATCAATATTACAGTTTCCGGAAAAGTAATAAATATGTCTTCTATAACAACACTTGATATGAATGATATCCTTTCCTATTTGACATCTGAGATTGAAGGAATTTTTAAAGGAGAAGACATAGATAATTATGATTATAGTTTAAGTTTCAATTTTAGCGTTGCTAATAATATGAATGAGGTGAATGATAATGATCATTTGATAGTCTTTTCAGATATTCAAAGCCCTGAAGGCACAGTTAGATATGGAACATCTTCAGACAATTCGGGCAAAGTTCTTTTTGTAAATGCAAGCGAGTTTAAGAAAAATCCATTCGGAGCGCCAGATGGATCAAAAACTGTTGCACATGAA
>JANOWJ010000152.1:0-25146 GCA_031417835.1 Saprospiraceae bacterium
TTACAAATTTTGAAAGAATAAAGCCTCCTTACTCTTTTTCTAATGCATGATTACGGTTGAAATAAGCTCGAAAAAAAATTTGAATAAAGATTAACACACGCTTAATCCTGGCTTAGCGTGCAGTAAACATTCATTGTAGTACTTCACCGAAGTTTTAAAAAAAGTATGTACCATGAAAAATTGTAATGCCCTAGTTTATTTTTTGACCATCTTGATTTCATCTTGCGCTCCACAGGAGATCCAAACGCCTGCCATCGAAAGTGAGCCTTCTTCATCACACCTTTCCAATGCCATAGGCGAAACCAATTTATTTACCCTGACCGGCTCTATTGACTTGGGTCCTACTGGAGCAGCGGAGATCAGTGACTATGATCCGATGACTAAAAAACTTTTTGTGGTCAATAATACCAATAATAATAATCGCATTGATGTATTAAATCTTTCCAATCCGTCAATACCATTATTGATGACGAGTATTGTCATAGCTCCTTTTGGTGGATTGGTCAATAGTGTATCGGTACATGGCGGTAGAGTTGCAGCCAGTATAGAAGCGGTAGATAAAGTAAGTGCCGGCAAAGTGGTCATTTTTAATACCACCACGCTGCAGGTAATCAAAGAAGTGACAGTAGGTTCACTACCTGATATGGTGACTTTTACTCCAGATGGTTTGTATCTGTTAAGTGCTAACGAAGGAGAGCCCAATGCTGATTATTCGATTGATCCGATCGGAAGTGTGTCTATCATCGATGTCACGCAAGATTATGCAGTGACTACGCTTGACTTCAGCAAATTTAAAAACATTGATTATAAACTGGCCGAGAAAGGATTTAGAATCTTTGGACCTAAAGCTAGTTTTGCTCAGGATATAGAGCCGGAATATATCACGGTGGCCTCCAATTCCAGAACTGCTTGGGTCACCTTACAGGAAAATAATGCATTTGCACAAATCAACGTGCGTGCCAAAGAAATTGCGCAGATATTTCCATTAGGATTTAAGAATCACAAATTGCAAGCGTATGCCATGGATGCCAGTGATCAGGACGGCGGGACCAATATTAAGACTTTTCCTGTACGTGGGATGTATGAGCCGGATGGCATTGCTGTCATGGATTTCGAGGGCCAACCTTTTTTATTTACAGCGAATGAAGGGGATTCAAGAGAATACAGTACCTACGTAGAAAATGTTCGATTCGGAAGTTCAGGGTATAAAATCGATGCATCATCCATGCCATTTGGCGCAGCAATGAAAGCGAATACAGCACTCGGGCGACTTAATGTAAGTACAGCTATCGGTGATTATGATAAAGATGGAGATTTTGATGAGATTTATACGCATGGGGGTCGATCATTTACGATTTGGAATGGAAGATCAGGAGATTGGATCTATGATAGCTTTGGAGACCTCGATCAACAAGCCATTAAAGCTGGAAAATATCCAGACAGCAGAAGTGATGAGAAAGGTACTGAGCCGGAGACCGTAGTACTTGGTAAGATAGGCAACCAAAATTTATTGTTCGTTGGATTAGAACGAGCTAATGCCGTAGTAATCTATGATGTCACCAATCCACTTAAACCAAACTTTTTGCAATGGATCAATACAGCTGTTGGACCAGAAGGTGTTGTATTTGTACCTGCGACAAATAGTCCTTCCGGCAAGAATCTATTGATTGTGAGTTGTGAAACGGATGGCGTCGTAATGATTTTTTCTATGGTGAATTCTAGTGGTGCTGCGTTTTAGTGGTAAGTTACCAAAGGAGTTAAGTCATCCATCTGATAATTTAAATTTTCAAAGGACAGTCGCCTTTTATTTAACCTGGCCAAATGGTTTAATAAAATCAGGTGGCATTAAAGATTTGCATTGATTGTTACATCGAAGCTAACTCTCGTTGCATAGTACCGAATGCTAAAGTCATACCATTCCCTCCAAAACCGTTTACCAAAGTACAATGTTCATCGAGCTTGTGAATTAAATATGGTTTGTTGTCATTTAATTTGAAATAGACTCCTTTCCAATAAGATTGTATCACCGGATCCGGCAATCGACAAAAGCGATCTAAATAGTCGAGGATTTTTTGATTGATAGATTGTTGGATGAACGGTTCGAAGGATGGAGCGTATTGGTGGCTGTCTCCTATGGTGACCTCGCCAGAGTGATTTTGAGCGGCCATCACATGTATACCTAGGTTCAGCAAATCGTTGTGTTCTTCTTGTAGCCGATTTGATAAACTCTTTAATGTAGTAAGCCCATGGAAAGCTTGATAGTGTAATAAGGTCAAACCTCCGCAGAGAGAAGGGCCTAGTTTAAAATTATTAGGTTGAGTTCCTGTGCGCATCATTTGTAATTCACAGAGGACACCATGCTCTTTTAGGATGTTGGGATATAGCAGTTCTATTTCTGCACCGGAGCAAATGAATAGTTGATCGGCAGTCCATTTGCCTGTAGGTCCCGAACACGTATTTCCATCTATAGATAGTATTGGAGTATTGCAGAGCAGAGTGCATGAAGGATGTGATCCCAACCAATTAAATAATTTTGAGATGGCTTCTCGAGGATCTATCAGCATTTCTTCTTCTGAGTACATAGCTCCCAATAACCCTTGTGTGTTGATGGCTTGCGATTTTTCAGCAGCTTGTTCGGGATTCAGCCATTTTATTTTCCGATTATGCTGTTGGTCCTCTATAAATTCAACTAACAAATCTTTTTCATCTTGATGATAAGCCAGATGTAATGATCCATTGGGATTGAGGTGGAAACCAACTTGATTGCTCATTTCAAGCCAGATGGCTCTAGACGCCAATGCCAATTCAAGTCGAGGGCCTGATGGCTGGCCGATTGGCCAGATCATTCCAAAATTGCGTATCGAAGCCCCAGTAGGGGTACTGTTTTTTTCCAGTATAGTTACTTTTATACCGTTTTGAATCAAGGTATAAGCCGTGGCGAGACCTACTACTCCTGCACCTACCACTATAGCTTGATTTTTTACCATCATGTATATTTTAAAGCCAGAAAAATTTAAATCATTTATGCGATAAGATGATGTCAGTAGCTTCACGAAGATTATTGACTAAGTGCGTGTGCGGATGTTTTTTTAGCACCTCTTTAGGAAAGTTTTTAGAATAAATCCCAATATTTAAGCCACACTCTGCATTAAATCCTTCCAGCAAATCAGAGGGGGTATCGCCAATTTTGGCTACCTGACTGCTATCTGATATTTTTAATTTTTTGATAAGGTGATCGATCATGTACGGATAAGGCCTGCCTGAAACGACTTGGTCAGAAGATATACATGCGTCGATGACTTCATTCCACTTTAATGTGTTAATTATGGTTTTCATGATAGTCTTGCCAAAGCCAGTATTCAGAGCAATTTTTATTCCAGCAACGCTTATTTTCTGCATGGCAGTATTAGCATAGGGTGCAGGCTTGACATGAGATTCATAGTGTTCCAACATCATTTGATTGAATGCCTTATAGATGGCAGCCGTCAGCTTGGTTTTATTTTTTTGAATTCCGCTTTCTTTCAGGATAGATTGGATAGCATATTTTTTTTCATAACCCATATACTCATTTACAATATCCGCTTTGACAGTTAGACCTTGGGTTTGGAATGACTTTCTAAAAATTTTCAGGACATTATTATTATCTAAAACAAGTGTACCAGCCATGTCAAATACACATAGCTTTATGACCGGTCGATTCATGATACTGAGATATAGTTGATTCGGTGTAAAGCTCAGCAGTTGGGGGGATTCTGAAGTAATATGCAGTATTAATCTTGTATTAATTATGTATTTATACCGATTTTTGTTTTATCGCAACGAAACTTTGCCATTTCTCTTTTAATCCTTCAGACAGTACTCTAGGCACTTTAGCCTGGCCATTTAATTTGCCCCGGGAGTCCAGCCATTCAAAAAACCATGTGGTAGGTATCACCACTATTTCAATATTTTGTAACAGAGCCACCCGTTGTATAGCATAGTCATCATTATTGATTTTGAGATATTGGTCTATCGCCTGGCGTACCCCGTCCGGATTGACACAGGAATCAGATCCTATATACCATCGATGTGCAAAATGAGTCCCGCTGTTCTCACCGGTCACGGTGTATTCCCGGATTCTAAATCCAAAATGTTTATTTACGTGTTGGATTGCCCCATGGATATTGTCTTCTGAGAGGTGCTCGCCAGTCAAGTTGAGTGATTGTTTTGTGCGCCCGAGAATCTTGATTTTACAATTTTCTTTATCGGTAAAACAAATTACATCACCTATCATATAATGCCATGCACCAGATGTAGTAGAGATCAACAATGCATAGGGGGTGTGTTCTTCAACATCTTCAATCAATACAGTAGCCGGAAATTTTGAGATTAGTTTTCCATTTTCATCAAAATGCCGTTCATTAAAAGGTATAAATTCATAATAGACTCCATTATTCATGGCGAGCTTCATCGATCGATCCTCTTTGTCGACCTGGAAGGCCATGAATGCCTCTGTGGCTGCATACACATCAAGATATAAGAGTGGTTGTTTAAGCGTTTGTTCGAATGTTTCTTTGTATGGATTAAAAAATATTCCGCTGTGTAAGAGTAGTTGCAGATTAGGCCAAATCTGGTGGATATGATCCAGGCCATAGTGAGCTATGATTCGTTCGAGGATCAGTTGAGTCCATGCTGCATTGCCCACTAAAAATCCAATATCCCAAGAGGGGGCCTCACGTACGATGGCGGCCATCCGATCTTCCCAGTCTGGGAGGTCCTGGATGACAGCTCCGGGTTTATAAAATGAATGAAGCCAGTACGGTCTATTTTTAGCCATGATGCCACTGTTATCACCATAGAAATGTAGACCCTCTCTGGTTAGTTTAGTTGAGCCACCTACCATCAATGCTTGTTTACTCAGCAGAGCCGGTGTGACCTCAGGATATTGAGCCAACGAGGAAAATAATTTTTGAGAAAGTCGACTCCACGCATAGAGACTTTCATGGGTGACTGGGATATACTTACTGGCAGATTGAGTACTCCCGCTAGATACCCCATAATAAGGGATGATACCGGGCCAGGACACATTGGGTTCATCCATTCGGGCCCGTTGCCACCACTCGGTATACATGTGTTCATATTGGTAGACCGGCATCCACTTTTTAAATTCACTTCGGGGATCTTTGAGTTTGATCAGGTCATTAAAATCATATCGTTTGCCAAAAGAGGTGTTTTTTGCATATTTAAGGAGTCGTTGTAATACTCGGATTTGCTTTTGTTTTGGATTTAGTTTGATCAGAGGCTCTTGAGGGACAAACTTTATTCCGGTATGTAATAATTGACTTACAAATGACATGGTAGATTGGTTTAGCTCGGGCTAAACTTAGATAAACAAGATTAAGCGTAGATGAACACAGGGTTATGATTTTGTAAATTATCAATACTCCTCAAATGATTTGATTTTTGATGGTATACTTAGACTGATTAATTTGAACCTGATACTACTATTTTCATTGAATGTATGAGGGTTTGTGATTGGCCTGAGATCAATTCAAATTTTTAGGGTGTTAAAATAATCGCCAAGCTTAGATATTGTGTCCACGGACTTAAGAGTATCTTTGATCCATGATCAAAATCGGCGAGTATAATACACTCAAAGTCGTGCGCGAAACCTCCATCGGCTTGTACATGGATGATGGAGCGGAAGGCATCCTATTGCCTAAACGATTTGTACCGGAAGGCACCAAGGTGGAGGATGAACTACAAGTGTACCTTTATCACGATAAAGAAAATCGAATTATAGCCACCACTCAGAGGCCAATAGGCACTGTAGGTGAATTCGTCTTACTTAAATGTGTGACATCTACCCCTCAAGGCGCTTACCTTGACAACGGATTGATGAAGGATCTTTTTATCCCAAAAAGCAACCAGGTCCATGTCATGATCGCTGATCTTGAATATCTGATTATGATCTATCTGGATAATGTATCTGGCAGACTAGTCGGCACAGAGCGACTAGATCCATTTTTAAATAACGAGGTGTTGACGGTCAAAGCCAATGATCAAGTCGATCTATTGGTGTATCGCAAAACTCAAATCGGATATCAAATGATCATCAATAATAGACATCAAGGCCTATTGCATCAAAATGAAATCTACCGCGAGATTAAGATTGGGGATCGATTTAAAGGGTTTATTAAAAGTATATTACCGGGCAATAAAATAGATGTCGTAGCCGGTCGACAGGGATTTAAACGGGTAGAAGATGAAGCTGAAAAAATACTTCGTATGCTGCAAGAACAAGAAGGTTACTTACCGTACCATGATAAAACCGATCCGGATACTATATATTCCGTCTTTGGTATGAGTAAAAAAACATTTAAAATGACTGTAGGTGGTTTGTATCGTCAGAAAAAGATTTTATTGGAGAAGGAAGGCATTCGATTAAGCTAAGTACTTAGGTCAGCACCGAAGATTGCAACCATTGGAATGTTATCTACCGCTGCTAAAATGGGTAGCATCAAATTTAGGATTTGTTATTGTTTTCCTCCAGGGTCACAAAGATCATTTGTGATACAGGGATCATAATCAAGCCCGCCAGAATAAATAAAATAAACGAATATTTCAGACCCAGCCAATACGCAATATACCCTATCAGGGAAGGACCTATCAACATACCTACGATGCCATAAGTCGCTATCAGCGATATCGCCATGCCTGGAGAATACTTAGTAGACTTGCCAGCTAATGTAAAAGTCATGGGGATGATAGAGGCTACTCCTATCCCGGTGATCGAAAAACCAAGCAACACAGGCCAAAATTTGGGAAAGAGGACCACGATTAGGATTCCTGAAGCCACAAGGGTTGCACTCAACACATATGTTTTAGCCATGCCTATCACCTCAATCAATCGATCTGAATAAAACCTTGAAATTGCCATAAATACCATAAATATTAAATAGCCAAGGGTAAAAATTTCTTGTTTCACGACATCCCGAAAGTACACTCCACTCCAATCAAACATGCCTCCCTCACAGATAGCGGATAAAAACACGATCATGCCTAATAGTAAAATGTATCGATCTGGCTTGCCCAATATCAAAGTATTGCCTGAAGCAGTGCGGTCATTTCGGAGTAAATATGGATAACTCAATATGACCAAGAGTAATGTAATACCCGATATCCATACAAAATGCCACTGCATCGTAATTTGAAATTTGACCATGACCGTCGTGCACAACACACCCATGAGTCCACCTACACTCCACAATCCGTGAAAGGACCCATTGATCTTTTTATCATACTCTTTTTGTAACATGATGGATTGAGTATTCATCGCGATATTGAGGATACGCATACAAAAAGCAAAAAAGCATATGGATGCCACCAACATGACCAGAGTGCTTGAAATTCCTATAAAAATCAAGGCAATACAATAAAAGACAAATGCAACACTCAATGGCACTCTACTGTCCAGTCTAGACACCAACCAGCCTGAGACCGGCAGTCCCAGCAATGAACTGATCGGCATGGCCAACAAAAGATTACCAAGTTGGGCATCATTCAGACTAAATAGATTTTTGATGGTCGGGATGCGGGATGTCCAAGTTGCGAAACAAAACCCGGACATGAAAAAAAAAGCACTTAGAGCGACGCGTTTACTAAGAATAGAGTGGGGCATAGCGAGTTTGGACAGGCAGCTGATTTGAATTGTTTTGGATTTGTAATTAGCATACAAAGTTCATAAAAATTCATTGGAGTGAGTAGAACCGCCAAAAACTTATTTCAGGGCATCTGTTGAGAATTCTCACCATTTTGCCATTTTTACACAACAGGGTCCGGTGCAACGTTTGGTATATAATTTAGTCCTTTAGTGCAACTATCTAAACCCAAAAATCAACACAGCCAGATGTTTAATAGAACGGTAGCGTCAAAATCCTTCTTAATCATATTGGTATGGACCATCTCAGGTCTACTGATCACTGCCCACGAATATTTCTTTTTATCTAATTATGCAGGCATATTAGATACCCTACCTATGGTGGATTATAATTTTAGGAACAATCTGATAGCCGCTTGTTTTTCTTTGGGTATCGGTGGTCTAGTGTACTGTTTATTTGAATTCCTCTATTTTCAAAAAATCTCTAAACGATTTCGATTTTGGGAAGCTATATTTTTGAGGATCCTGTTTTACGGGGTTTTTGTATTGTGCTTGATGGCCTTTACTTCGTATTTGTACAATACCGCATTATCTGGACGATCTTTAGTAGATCCGATAGGTCTAGCCAAGACCAAAATATTTATTACCTCTAAGTCCTTATTGCATCCGATACTTCCATTTATGGTATTGATCCTGATTAGTTCATTTTTTCTGCAATTGACAGAACGATTCAGTGTTCAAGAATTGAATAGAATGATGTCGGGTCGATATTTTCATCCAAAACAAGAAGAAAAAGTGATCCTATTCCTCGACTTGAATCATTCCACCATGCTGGCCGAAAAATTAGGCAACGAAAAGTTTTATGAATTGATCAATGATTTTTTCTATGACATTGCACCGGTGATTGAGCGTCATCGGGGCGAAGTAGTAGAGTATGTCGGGGACCAGATCATCGTGAGTTGGAATCCTGTACAAGGGTCACTCCACGGCAATTGTGTAGAATGTATTTTCGATTTTGAAAAAGTCATTCAGTTGCGATCATCACATTACCAAAAAAAGTATGGAGTTACGCCTGAATTCAAAGTCGCTATCCACAGTGGCCAGGTCATCATCGGAGAAATCGGAAAAATTAAAAAGTCCATCAAATTTAATGGCGATGTCCTGAATACCACCTCCCGCGTAGAAGGTATGTGCCGCCAATTGGGTGAAAAACTCTTACTCACCGAGTCGGTCGTCAGACAATTTAAGCACATCACTTTTACCACTGTGAAAATAGCCGACACCCCGCTGCGGGGTAAAGAGGAAATGATAGGCATATATAAGGTGCTGCGTGAATGAGCATTGGGTTGACGCTTACATTTAGCTTGCTTTCTGTATTTGCCCAAAACTGGTTTACCGGGATAAACATCAAGTACCTGTTATTCATGGGCACTGGGTGTTATACCACGTACACGGAGATCAATGAAGCCCGGTGCCACCACATTTCCTGTTACATTCAGGATAAATACTCCACGCCAAAGCCTTGACGAAATCTCCAAAATTCAATTGGGGATAATTCCTGAATTGCATATGGTGTCTAAGCAACATAATGTTACGCAGTAAAGCT
This sequence comes from Saprospiraceae bacterium, assembly GCA_031417835.1. GTDB lineage: Bacteria > Bacteroidota > Bacteroidia > Chitinophagales > Saprospiraceae > JADJLQ01. The sequence continues at coordinate 9,246 of JANOWJ010000152.1, forward strand.
AATTTATTCTCAAATTTCAAAACTTCAAAGGAATCAGTCGGTGGGTTGTCTTAATAATTGATTGTTATCGATGGTCAACTAAATCACTGACATCGAACCTCACGACCTGGTATAAATAGCAGAAGCAAAATGGTTATCCAGCACTAATATATAATATTTTTTAATTCAAAAAAGTATTATGAGCCGAATAGGTTTCATAATCGGCTCATATTTCGTTAAAAAGTGAGCCGAATAAATTGTATATTGGGCTCACAATGAAAACAAATTTCATGTATAATTGGCAACATAAGGACTGGCGAAAGTTTAAATTTGATGAAGCTTCCATCAAGGAAGAATTGAAAACATTTGAACGCATTGCCGCATATACCGCAGGCATCTTAAAAGGTATACCTGATCAAACCAGAATAGATTCAATAGTTGATGTGCTTGTCTCCGAGGCACTAAAATCATCAGAAATTGAAGGTGAGTATATGAGTCGTAAAGATGTGATGTCGTCCATTAAACAAAACCTGGGGTTACAAAGCAGGGTTGGGTCGATCAAGGATAAAAAGGCGCAAGGTATAAGTGATTTGATCGTACATGCAAGGCAAACATATCGTGAAGCCCTCTCTCAAGAAACTTTGTTCAAATGGCACACTATGGTGATGGCTGATGCAAAAGGAATATTAATCGGTCAATGGAGAAAACACAGCGAACCTATGCAAGTCATCTCAGGCCCTATTGGCAAAATGAAAGTACATTTTGAAGCACCCCCTTCTTCACTAGTACCAAAAGAAATGAAGTATTTTATTGAATGGTTTAATTCTACTGGCCCTGGTGGTAAGTATGAAATTCAGTCAGCGCCACTACGGGCTTCAATCAGTCATCTCTATTTTGAATCTATTCATCCCTTCGAAGATGGTAATGGTCGTATCGGAAGAGCATTAGCGGAGAAAGCATTATCCCAGACCTTGGGGTATCCAATTTTACTCAGCATATCAAAAATCATCGAGGCAAATAAAAAAGAGTACTATGATGCTTTGGAGCAGGCTCAACATTCAAATCACATCACTGCTTGGATCAATTATTTTGTCCAAACCATTTTATTGGCCCAGCAAGATGCAGAAGATCACATCAATTTTATTTTAAAGAAAACAAAATTCTTTGATCGATTCCGCGAACAATTACAGGAAAGACAAATCAAAGTCATTTATCGTATGATGGATGCTGGATCGGCTGGATTTATTGGAGGAATGAACGCAGCTAAATATATAGGAATCACTGCTTGTTCTAAAGCGACTGCCACGAGGGATATGCAACATTTGGTTGATTTGAATATATTTAAGTCAGTAGGTGGCGGTAGAAGTACTAGGTATGAGCTAATGATTTGATGGTCTCGATGTATCCGATTAGCACAAATTCTCTAAATAATGTTTATATCCTATTTGAAGTTTGTAATACCATCTATCGTGCTAAATTTCCGCAGTCTATCGGATCATAGCTGCTAGCCACAAAAGAAGATTTACTACTTCCTAACCAGAGCAACAACTCAGCTACTTCTTCTTTGCATAGAGTGCATTTCGCAAGGGTGTATATGTAAAGCCGTGGCCCACAGCATTTACCTGAATGTTTTGAGCAGAATATTCCAATGCGGCAGTTTGTGTCGGTCCGACTACACCTAGTTTGACAGCAATATAAGCTTACTGCCTAAAATAAAAAAAATAAACTACTCAGACAATAAAAGGCATAAACGGTTCGTAATTAAAGCTAACTGTTTTAATTTAACAGTTTTTTAAGTATTCTGGTTATTATTTTTTAACAGTTAAGGCCTATAGCTATGGTGTATACTGAGGCAATACCAATATTGCGTGGCCTGACCATTAATTAAGAGCAGCACCTCTCCAAAATACAGCCCTCTTTACTACTAAGGAATCACGACGGTGGATGAGATTTATTCTATTCATCTTTCATATAATCTCTCCTGCCCATAGTTTATCTAAAAAAACATTCCATGGTAGCGCTTGAATGTCATGATCCAATAGTCGGGGTAAGGTATCCAGGCTTACTATTATTTTTTTACGTATCGTGTATTCTTCCATCAATGCTTTTACGCCTTTAGTATGTTTGGTTGATATATTGTCTGCGGCTTTAATCTCGATGGCTACTTCGTGATCACCTAATATAAAGTCAACCTCCAATTGTGATGAGGTACGCCAAAAATAGATGGGAAATTTTTTACCTGAATATTGACTATATGTTTTAAGTTCATGATAAATAAAATGCTCAAAGGCTGATCCGAACGCTAAACTTCCTCGTTCAATATTTTTTCTTTTGAGTAAATAATTGGCTATGCCTACATCAAAAAAATAAAACTTAGGTGTGCTTACGGTACGACGCTTGGGTTTCTTTTGGAAAGGCTCTACAAAATTGCCTAATAATGTATCTCGCAAAATGGCAAAATACTCTTTTACGGTATTGGCACTGATGGCACAGTCTGTAGCGATATTGGTGTAGTTTACCAGCTCACCATTGGAGAATGCAGCTTTTTCAAGGAATTTCGAAAATACTTCTACATTTCTAATTTTGGTTTCAGCCACTATTTCATCTTCAAGGTAGCTGCCTATATATCCCTCGATCATCTGATTATAGTTTTTTGCTAAATAGTGTCGAGGCATTAATCCCTGATTCAATGCTTTGATGAGGTCAAACTCTGGTATCTCGCTATACGATAGCGGATAAAGTTCGTAACGCAAAGCTCTTCCACCTAATAAATTGGCCCCTGACCGTAACAGTTTTCGGGGACTCGAGCCAGATAATATAAATTGGTAGCCCTTGTTTTCTATAAGCCAATGTATTTCGTCCAATAGCATTGGCAATTTTTGAATTTCATCTATGACTACAGGTTTGGTAGGGACAGACAATAAAAGCGATTCTCGCAATTGTTCAGGGTAGTTTAGATACCGGCGATACTCGTGGCTTAATAACAAATCTATATATATGCTGTCGTGATATCTAGCCTTCAATAACGTGCTTTTTCCTGTCTGTCTGGCACCCCAAAAGAAAAAACTTTGCCCTTCAACATGGGGGAATAATTGATTTCTTTGGAACATGTATTGACTTCTTTATAACGACAAAAGTATAAGATATTATTCATTATTACATGTAATTATGAAGTGATCATTCATTATTACATGTAATTATGAAATTTGATGCAAATATATATATGGCTTTATAATTTAGAATAAAATCATTTATATATCTGATAATGAAGATATTATGTGAAAGTTTCAATTCAATTGTTTTATGGAATGTCATTTCCATTGACTCTTAGTGCTATTTTAATGCCTTCACTCAAAGATTCCCATAGCAAAAAATTCTCAAAATTATGACAGATATATATTTCAGGTGTAGACTCCTAGCTCTTAGCGGCCTTAGCTTTAAGAAAACCATTGACATCCAACCAGTGTGCAAATGCATCAAACCAACGATTGCTGGTTCTATTCGGATTTCCCAGGCCGAAGCCATGACCGCCAGTCTGGTATAGATGAAACTCAACAGGAATCCCAGCTTTGTACCAGGAATCAATGACACCAAACTGGCCCCTGAATAGAAAATCATCACTGGCTATCACATTGAACATGGGTGGAGCATTCTTAGGGACTTCTACAGGACCCATACCGCCATAGATCGGGCCAATAAAGGCCAGTTTCATAGTCTTGGAATGCAGTGTCGAATGCATGGTGAGGCCAGCTCCTGCTGAAAAGCCAATCATACCTATCCTGCTGGTATCGATACCCCACTCCTTTGCTCGTTTTATTATCATTGCATAAGCAGCTTCTGCATCTTCAAGCTGATTTGCAAGATCGGGTTGTTGTGGTCGCGGAGCTGTCGGTTGTTTGACGGAATCAGGGGCAGGAGCAGGAGCCGCTCGGGGTCGATTCATCCAGGCCTTGAAATCATCGAGAGACTCCGGAGTGGGCTGTAGCCGGTATTTGAGCACAAAAGCCGCAATTCCCTGCTTTGCCAGCGCCTCAGCCACCTCCCACCCTTCATTACCCATAGAGAGCCATCTGAAGCCTCCTCCCGGTGCCACGATCACAGCTGCACCATTAGCCTTACCGGGTGCGGGCAAAAATGGAGTGAGCGTTGCAACGGTTATATTACGGGCCATAGGATCTCCCCACTGTCGAAACCAAGTCTCCGAAGCAGGTTGGTTGTCGACACCGCCTGTACCGAGAAGGATGGCATTTGGCTCAGCCGGGGTTTGGAGTGGATATATAGTTCCATCCTGACCTAACGCGCGATCAGTAAAAGACAACAAGAAAGCCAGAGTTAAGACTTTAGCCAGATATTTATGTGTATGAAACATTACAAAGTGGATTTGAAACCTTAAATTATTAAATCTTAGCGGTTTGTTTAATTTTTTCTGAATTAGGGTGTGTGGCAGATTTCCTTTCTATAGGTTTTAATTTAATTGTGTCTAGCAGATAAAAATTTTTGTTCCAAGCAATTCCAACCCCGACCTCCTTGGAAGAAGGACACGCATATAACTTGGCAAATTATCTGAAAGCTGACTCGAGGCAGCAATGTATTAAAAATGGTAAATAAGAAGTATTTTTAACTCCATTATGAATAAATTAATCTGGTTTTTGGTCTTCACCTCTATGATTATATCTTGTAAACCCAAGGAAACACCTGAAGCCAAGATGCCTGCTAATCCGGACTGGAATATTTCTTTGGCACAATGGTCATTGCATAAAAGTTTTTTTGGAAATACACTCAATGGAGATTGGGCTCAATTCGGAAAAATGTTAATGGAAAGCCCTGATTCATTATTAAAAGGCACTTTGGATCCTAACAATTTCCCACAGATCGCAGCCGGATATGGAGTGAATACCATAGAATTGGTCAATACCTTTTATTTTAGTAAAGCCAAAGACACTGCCTATTGGGCTGCTTTCAAAACGAAATGTGAGGTCGCTGGTGTGAAAGTCGGACTCATCATGTGTGATGCTTTAGGGGATATGGGCAATGCAGATTCGGTGGCACGCATGAAAGCGGTCGAAAACCATTATCCCTGGGTAGATATAGCACAGGCTTTAGGTGCCCCCACGATCCGTGTCAATGCCGGTGGAGAAGGTACCGCCGAGGAAGTAGCCAAAAATGCAGTGGATGGCCTCAGTAGGTTAGGAGAGTATGCAGCTACAAAAGGTATAAATGTGGTAGTAGAAAATCATGGATCCTATTCATCCAATGGAAGCTGGCTGGCCGGGGTGATGAAAGCAGTGAATAAACCCAATGTAGGCACACTACCCGATTTTGGAAATTTTTGTATTGAACGGGATGCTACCGGTTGCAAAAAAGAATACGATAGATATAAAGGTACTGAAGAACTCATGCCCTTTGCTAAAGGGGTGAGTGCAAAAACCCATGTATTTGATTCCTTAGGCAATGAAGCCGAAATGGATTATGTACGACTATTGAAAATAGTAAAAGATGCCGGCTTTAAGGGCAATATAGGCATTGAATATGAAGGAACTAAGCATACAGAGGACGAAGGAATAAAACTGACCAAAGCCCTATTGGATAAAATCATTTCGGAGAAGTAATATTGCCTGGATGTACGAATATCATTTTCTAGCTTCTGGTCTGAAGCCAGTCTTAAGCTAAAATTTCATTTTGTAAATCCTTAAGGTCATAGTTTATTAGGGCACATTATTTTAAATGATTAAAAATCTTCCCTAATCCATACTTGCCAATTTATTTCCATAAATTCCATACTTCAAAGTCAATAAAATGGAATCTAATAATAAATTTTCAAGAAGACAATTCCACAAAACGCTGTCTACAGGTTTGTTCGGATCTGGTATGGCCCCTTTAACATTTATAAGTCAAAAAGACCAAAAGCCTAAGCAACTAAAAAATACACTGATGCATGTGGGTGGTGACTACCACGTAGTGATGGCCGACGATAACCTTAACTATGGTGATAGACAAAAAATGTGGACTCAATCACGAAATCTTCAATATCAATCTCGATATGGAGTAAAACATCTTACTAATAGTATGGAAGGCAATTGGAATCTGGATGAAATGAAAAAATGGAAAGAAGATCTGGATAAATTCAATATGGCCTGGGAAGCTATAAGAATGGACTCAAGCTATATATATGCCAAGACCTTAACCGATCGGGAGAAAAAATTAAACGAAGTAATCGAAAATATTAAAAAAGCATCAGCAGTAGGAGTAAAAGTAATCACTATGCATTGGACGCTGATACCTATCCGACGCAATGGTCACACGCCTGGGAGAGGGGGCTCCAGCTATCATTCATTCAAATTAGAAGCCGATTGGCAAAATCTAAACACAGAAGCAAATGGGATCGTACACTATGATGAATATTGGGATAGAATAAATTATTTTTTAAAAAATATAATCCCTGTCTGCAAAGAATACGATGTACGAATGGCTATCCACCCATATGATCCTCCTGGTCTGCCTCGCGGGTATCAAGGTGTAGATAATTGGGATGGTGCACCTGCTTCGATATTCGATTCGCTTAAAAAATATGAAGCCATAGTGGATAGTCCATATAACGGATTTCAATTATGTCTTGGTACTATCATGGAAGGATTAAAAAATCCTAAAACAGAATTAGTACCCATAGTAAAATATTTTGCTGAAAAAAGTAAAATCTACCAGGTACACATGCGCAACATAAAAGGTGGATTATACAATTTTCAGGAAGTATATATAGATGAAGGTGAAGCTGCTTTCATAGAGGTGATACGCATATTACGTGATACAGGGTACGCCTGGTCTATCTGTCCAGATCATGTACCCACACATCCTGATGATCCGCGTGGCTATCAGGCATTCGCTCATGCATATGGATATATTCAAGGTATGATAGATGCTTCAAACAGAGAAGTGAGATGAAGCTGGTTGCGTTGGTCATTTTGTCAACTCTTACATATAATCTTCTAAGGTGTCAACCTATAGATACAGTACTTATAGCTATTAATGCAATCTCCGGCATGCAATATGATCTCCCCAGATTTTCAGTAAAGCCAGGAAAATATGTTCGATTGATATTTTCAAATAGAGACGACATGGAGCACAATCTGGTTATAGGTATAAAAGATAGCAGACAAAGAATAGTAGATGCTGCAGCTTACTTGGGCAAAGAGGGACCTATTAAAAGTTATGTCCCCAAATCTACTGATGTGCTATGGTCACTTCCAATATTGAAAAGCGGAGAAATGGATACGCTGATATTCCGTGCTCCTAGAAGCACGGGGATATATCCCTATGTTTGCACATTCCCAGGGCATGGTAATATAATGTATGGTGGGATGCACGTGACAAATGGAATAATGCCTGAAATCACAGCGGATGTATCGGTGCCTGCTCTTCGAAGAAAAACTACTTCTATTGCATTCGATAGTATTCAACCATCTGGTCACCCTTATAAATTGAAACCACCTTATCTATATAGAGTACTCATGCCTGATGCCAGCCCTGCATCATTAGCAGTTTGCCTGCCTCATAAGATAAACTATTGTTGGGATGCTAGCTCTTGCAAATTGCGGTATATCTGGTCAGGTGAATTTCTAGATCTCACGGATTACTGGACGATAAAAGGAGAATTACATGCAAAAATATTAGGTTCAGTGTTTTATAGAGATTCTTCTGTTTTTCCATTTATTATTTCTCCTTCCAAAAAAGCGCCAATAGTTAGATTTAAAGGATACCGATTGATCAATGGATTTCCACAATTTCATTATTATATGGATGACATTGAAGTATTTGAATCAATCCTGTCTATAGATAATGGAATGAGTATTATAAGAGCATTTAAATTTAATACATCCGAAGTAGAGATAAGATTTATTCATAGTCCGTATGATAGAATTCAATACACATCAGATCAAGGTCAATGGAATGAACATGAATTAATATTAAATGCAAAACAAGCCAAGGCTTTTTCTATCACGATGAAAAGAAAAGACCAATGAAACGAAATTCATTGACATTGATTTTTATTCTAACATACTTTATTGGTTGTAAAAAAGATAAAATATTTACATCTGCTGAATCATCATATCGAATTGAAAACATAGCACTGCCTGATGGCTTGGTAGGTGAAACAGGTGCAATAGATTTTTTACCCGATGGTAAACTAGTCGCCTGTTTTCTTAGAGGAGAAATAATGATCTATGATCCAAGAAAAAAAACCTGGTCCCTGTTTGCAACTGGATTGCACGAACCCCTTGGTTTGTATATCATAAATGAACACGAAATGATGGTAATGCAGCGACCAGAGCTTACCAGGATAGTTGATACCGATCATGATGGTATGGCAGATCTATTCGAAACAGTGACAGATGAGTTTGGCATCACAGGCAACTATCATGAATGGAATTATGGACCCATAAAAGATCAGAAAGGAAATTTATTTATTGGTCTTAATACCTCTTCGGAGTATGGCATTATTCAAAAAGAAATAAGAGGACGATTGGATACCACTTTAGTACCAGGAAAACCACCGCAAAAATTTTCTCCTGTACCCTTTAGGGGTTGGATCATAAAACTAGCACCTGATGGTACTATATATCCATTTGCAAGTGGATTGCGATCGCCTAATGGATTAGTCATAGATGACCATGATCGACTTTTTGTCACAGACAACCAGGGAGATTGGGTGGGGACATCAGTATTGTATCATGTACAAGAAAATAAGTTTTATGGTCACCCAGCCTCTTTGCTTTGGCAGAAAGATTGGAATAAAGGCGATCCATCAAAATTGCCCATAAAAGTATTAGACTCTATTCGTACCAAAGGGGCAGTATTATTTCCTCATGGTATCATGGCTGCATCACCTAGTCAGCCCGTGATAGATCACACCAACGGAAAATTCGGTCCATTTACAAATCAATTTTTTATAGGCGAAATGAATCAGGAAAGAATCATACGAGTGCTATTGGAAGAAGTGGAAGGTCAGTTGCAAGGGGCTTGTATTCCTTTCATAGATAATCATGGATTGCTCAAAGGGAATAATCGACTTGCCTTTGCTCCTGATGGGAGTCTTTGGGTGGGGCATACTCAGCATGGTTTTATCGGGGATCTTGGCATTCAAAAAATTAGTTATACAGGTAGAGTGCCCATGGATATCTCGAATATACATTTAGTCAAAAATGGTTTCGAAATCGGCTTTACATTGCCGATACAAGATGGTATGATACCCGATTCGAGCATAATTCATGTGAGACATTATTATTATGACTATCACTTAAAATATGGATCAGATCAATATGATTTACAGTCTGTCACGATCAACGATATTGATTTATCAGAGGATAGAATGAAAATGAAAATTGATATGCCAGTGATGAAAGAAGGGTACATCTATGAAATTACTTTGGGTGATTTATCCTCATCCAGCGGAGTAAAACTTGAAAATAAGCTGATTTGTTATACGGTGAATAAATTAGTGGATAAGTAAATCATTTTTACTTAATTACCTCTTCGGCATTCAGCTCTTTGAATTCTCTGGTTTTTACTCAACAGATCATTAGCAAGCGAGTCTCCCCTGATTTTTCTCTCGGAGCACGGTGAATACAAGGAAGAACAGTACTTTCAGGATGATCACATGCTAATCTCCATAGGTTGCCAAGACCTAAACGTATTGGGCGTGCATTGGCTTTAGGTATATAATGTAGATCAAAGAAATTTTCACTCAAGAAAGATTCAAAGCCATCATCTGTACCAGTATATAATTTTTTGAGTTCACTCCGTATTTCCGGTAAGAGCATTTTTTGAATCGCCTGGGAATTAGGTATTATTTCACTGGAATCACCATAGTACGTGCATAAAAGGGTATCGATGGGTATGGGCGACCGATCTACATGAAAAGAATAAACATCGGTAGGGAAAAATGGGAGTGCATCATCCGTATCGTAATACTTTATCAAATTGAGAAGTGGCGATGCACCATAGTCCTTTAAAAGTTTCAAATCATTTAAAAGAATCTCCCGGGCAAGGGCTCCCTGATCACTCAATTGAAGGTCACGAAGTTCCTCCTCTTCTATTTCTTTAATGTTTCCATTTAGATTTAGCTTTTCAACAATTTCTGCAAAATCACCGTTCAAGGTGCGAGCCCAACAAATCGCATTTACCTCTGATCGAAATGGGGTAGATATAAGGTCTTGAAAATTTGTTACCCTGTTTATATTCATTTATCGTTGTTTTTCTCCTTCACTATTTCCATTAGACGCATAGCCCATCTTGAGCAGTACTTGATGAATCAAAATTGAAAATTAATATTAAATAAGAAACCTCGGAGATTATTTGATTTCATTCGTAAAGAATTCCACAATTTTAAATGACTCCCGGGAGTCATTCCCCTTCTCACAATTGCCGTAATAAACTCACCTTTCCTATTATATGATCCTCTACACTTTGTATTCCTGGTCTAGTGGCCGATTGAAACTCTCTTTTGTTAAATACGATATAAATAAACGATAATGGTTGATATTCCCAGGATAGTCTGATATTGTAATTGTTGGCATTGGCATCTATATTTCTTTGATAAAATCCTATCAATTGAAATCTGGGATTGAGCGCTAAGCGACTTTCAACAGACCAGAGATCTACGGTCTTTGTAATATTATCTTCACCTACACCGATAAAATGATTGCGATTAAATCGACCGATCACAGATATATGTGGTATAGGGGCAAACTGCAATGTAAAATCAGTGGTATTCAACTTACCATCAAAATAATTACCATAGTCTCCAGTCCACCTTGCACTTATTTTTTTAGAACCATCAGTGCTCCAATAAATAGCATGTCTACTATATTTATATTCTCCGGTTTTTATTTTTACTCCGAGTGGAGCAAACACTTCGCTAAGGTTTTGATAATACGGGGTGTATACATGCCCGATGTAACCTCCGTTTTGCAATGTAAACCAAAATGGGCTGATACCAATAGAACGCTCTATCAACTTACTTGTGCTGGCTTGATGATACCATTCAGCAAATAAACTAGGCTCATATTGGCGGAATATTTTCTTAAATGGCACCAGCTTGTCCCGATTGTACCAAAATATACCTGGAGTAGTGCCTACTATATTTTTACGGGATACAAAACCCACTTCAGGATTATAATTTTTTGATACCACTGATTGTGTCCACCAGATTTTCCATTGATTGTTAGCGTAATAATACTGGGCGGAACCCGCCATTCCATTTTGTTTGCCTTTCGTATCGTAAGAGTGTGATAAAATCCAATTGAGTGAATGAGCTTGCTTTAATCTAAAAAATCCATCTAGGGTAGATATATAATTTCTGTTTAGACTATGGTCTTTTATGGTGAATAGCCCACCGATACGATTTTGTTTTCCAAAATTTTGAGAAAACCTACCTACAAAAAAATTGGTCAAGGGTTGATTGGCAACAGCTCGCTGGCGAATAATCATACCACCATAATTACTTTTGATAGATCTATGTACAAATCGCACACCACCATCTATTGGTATAGGATTCCCACTTTTATCCAATCCTATCTGCCTACTAAAAAATGGCTGTATACGCATAGTACCTCCAGACAAATCAGGGGATGGCCCGATACCAACACCAAATAGCGATGCATTCTCAAGGAAAAACTGTCTTCTTTCCGGAAAAAATACTGAAAACCTGGTAACATTATTTACCTGTCGGTCAGCATCTACTTGTGCGAAATCCGTATTAAGTGTAAGATCTAATACCGATGTAGAATTGATAGCCCATTTGATCTCTCCACCTAATTTAGCACTTGTCTCTTCAGGTTTTCTGTTTTCAATATTTCTATATCGATCATACGATGAAAGAAAAAAAGGTTGAAATCGGATATTAGTAGATGGTGGCGGAGGCTGTAGATTAGTAATCAAACCAGCATAGTCCATTCGTAAAACGGTGAAGGATCGTGGAAATGGAGATAGCGCATAGTTTTCATTGGTGATTCGGCGCATACGATTCATATTGAACCCCCAGCTTTGCATGGAGTCCTGGCTTTTTGCATATCGTAGTGTCTTCCATGGAATGGCAAACTCTGCCACCCAGCCGGAGTCATGCCTGGTAGTCCGTACTTTCCAAAGGCCATCCCAATCAAGATCAACATAGGTAGCATCAAAAGCCAAAAAGTCGCGCTGTACTCCATGAGGATTAGTAGTAAAGACCATGCAGTTGCGGTGGTCATTAAATCCGTCTATGCTCATACCGAAATAGTCAGCAGTACGGGTATTAAAGTCTCGTTTAAAATCAATGACTCTTGTAGATTTTTTTCCTAATGAATCTTTTGAAAATGCACCGATGTACAAAAATTGTTTGTTATATAATACCCGAGCCACGGTGTACTGCTTCGGAACAGCTCCTTGTAGTGGATCTACCTCTACAAACGAATCATAAGGTTTGGCAAGACTCCATGCACTGTCTTTGAGCAGACCATCTATTTTGAGATAAGAATAGATACGAGTAGCTTCGATTTTTCTTTTGATGGAGTCAGGTGTAAAAACCGTAGCATCTTGCGCCAGTATAGTATTGGAAATGAAAAAAAACAGAAAGAAAAAAAACGTTCTAAGCATTGACAATAGTAGTGATTATAATGGAACTGGAAATAACCCTGTTTGAGATTTTTTTAGTAGAAATATTGTCAAATTCAAACTATACCTTTAAAAATTCCTCACAGGAATAGATAGGTAAGTTTGGTGTTGTTTCTTTTTTTAATGCTTTGTCTTGAGTGATAAAATAGTCCATCTGATGGTGAATAGCTGTATAGTATTGTAAAGCATCCTCTATACTTTTGATTTTAGAGTGTAAAGCATTGACCGTGATTTTATGACTTATATCGATGACTTGTATGTCGATCAATAAAGTCAATAATATTTCTTTTGCTTTGACACGACCGTAAGCTTTGGAGAGCCAATAGCCCAATATATGCACTATCGAAGGTGTAATATAAGCTTGTATACGACCTGCAACCACCAGTTCAATAATTTTACGGGAAACAGCATATTCGGATCTTTTCAGCGTAAAATCAAGCAATACATTAGCATCCAGAAATACTTTGGTAGCCATTTATTTAGATTTTTCCTCGTAATAAAGTTTCTTTAGGTCCAGCTTATCATCAATGGAGTATCCGGGTAACTGCTCGACCAGCTCCAGGATGTTTTTTCTGCCCACAGGTTTAGTCAACTGCTCAAAATAAGTTTCGACCAATTCTGAGACGCTGGTATGCTGTAGGGCGGCATAAGATTTAACTTTGTCTATTAAGGCTTCGTCTATGGTGAGATTGACTCTGGATTTCATTCATACAAAGATACGCATAAATTATAATTATGCGCATAAATTGATTTGTCATATATTGAAGAAATTTCCCATTTCTAATGACCCAACAATTTATCCACCTTCGATCGATCCTAAGCATTCAAGGCATCAAGATCTCCTGATATTTATTTTCTATGGATTTGATTTCTTCGGCATTGAGCGCTTTGAATTCTTTGGTTTTTGCTCTTTCGGATAGCTCTTGCTTCATGAAAACATCTTATTAATTGTGAAAATCTGTTACTGAACGGGAATTTCCTGAAAATTAATTATATGTACTTAATTTTCATAGAAAAAAAACTAAATTGTATTGAATATCAATAAGTTAGATATAGCACAAAAGGTATATTGTTAGTTCAAATTCTTGTAAGAAGCTTTTTTTTATCGTGTGAGGAAACTTTCTATTAAAAATTTCTGTAATATGTAAATGGAATTTTAGCACGCACTTTTATTTAGAGATTATGGACAAACTAAAAATTCTAGAGTTTGAACTCTGGGGACACCTAAATGCAATTGGGTTTGATCAATCGGGAAGACCCATAGAAATGAGAAAACAAGTAGGCAGCATTGGATCCAACAAGATTAAAATTTATCCTAACGAACACCCTCCTGCCCATTTCCACGTGACAGGTCCGGATATGGATATTTCCTTTAAAATTCCAGGATGTGAGATAATGCCAGGGTTTAAGGTGCCCAAAGCGAATGTTCTAAAGCATATAAAACAAGTCTATATAAACAATGAGGAACTTCTTTTTTAGGTTTGGAATCAAATGGGACCGGCTCATTGCCAGGTTGGAAAGCTGGAAAATACTCTTAAACTTAAATTATGAATATCGCAGGGCATATGTCAAAGTATAGCCAGCCTGGTGCATCAATTCCAGTGTATGATGTTATGGGATTCAGCATTTACAAGCTCATGCTAGTTCTGGAGAGGCAGATAGTCTGTAATGTCATGGTGACGATATTGACTGATTGGGAGGAAAATGCTTCAAAGGAGTATTCCGTATGCGATATCAAGAAATTGATAGAAGAGCTGAAATTGAACCGGTGGACCTTTGCTTATATTGGAGCTGATCACGATGTGGAAAAATTTACATCCTCGATTTCCATCACTAATACCATGACCTTTACAAAGGATGAACCGGAAATGCAAAAAATGTTTGTCGGTGAAATATCAGCTAGGTCGAGGTATAGTAAAAAGATAAGTATTAATGAAGCAACTAGTGATAATTTTTATGAACCAAGGATCATTTAAAAAGTATGAACCAACAAAAACTTGATGAAATAACGAGAACTGTGACTACTTACGAATACTATGATTTGGTGAATGAAATGAATGATCTGTTTCCAAGTATCCCTGTAGATATCACTGCAATTAAAAACCATCCCAATGTCTTCAGACAAAACATTCATCCTGAGTATAATTTCTTATATCGAGTTAGAGGAAATGCAAGTAATTTAAGGGAACCATGGGGTAATTTGAATAGTATTAGCTTTATACCACCTCATAAAATTGATTTTATAAAAGAATATGGCCGCGTTAACAAACCAAAACAATCAATGTTTTATTGTTCTACGGAATGGCATGTTGCAGTTTATGAAATGTTACCAAGGGGTATTAAACATGATCCCGATAATGATCAAGAATTTTGGTTTACTATGGGGACCTGGAAGTTAGAGGATGATTTAGTCTTAGCCACTTTACCAAAGTCTGAAAAATATTTAAAAGAACTAATGGATGCCTTGCCCGAGTTGGGTATTCCTGATAAAGACTTGGAACATGCAAGACGGTTTAATGTCAATTTACAAAAAAGACTTAATAATGAAGAAGCATTTAAGTGTCTAATGTATTTCGCTGATCATTTTGCTAAAACCAAAACTGACAATAAAAAAGAATACATGCTTTCAAATTATTTTGCCGATAGGGCATTTGGAAGAATTAAAGGATTTAATGAGCTAGAATCCTCAAAGGGCAGCAAAGTTGTCCTGGATGGAATAATATATCCAAGTGTACCTTCAGGGTATAATTATTCAAATATTGTGATGGAACCTGAAGTTGTAGCCAAAAAATTAAAATTCATGTGGGCAAGCCGAGTCCGTTTTAGATGGATGCGAGATGGATCTTGGGATTTGCTTGATGGTAATCAAAATGTGCAAACTGATAAAATAGGAAATTTTTCATGGGATCTTTGAAAAAATTCTTAGTTTCCAGAAAATATTCCCAACAGTAGCTCCTACAAGCTACCCTACAAAGACCTATAAATTACGATGAATCGTAATATCAACTTAATTTTTAATTCATAATATCTTGAATACATGTTAATTGAATGTCAAAAATTTGTTATTGTGGTCTATTTTGTGGGAATGTAAACTAGACTGTGTCAGAGCCTTTCCTACTCCACTTTGCCCTAGGGCAAAGTGGAGTAGGAATTTTTTTTAGATCAACCGCATCCTCCCTTCAAACATAATACTTAGTTGTTGAATTGTAAGAGCCCAATTTTGTAAAGGCATAGTCCATTTTTCTGCGATCCGTTCTGATGCCAAATATACTAGTTT
>JANOWJ010000153.1:0-3111 GCA_031417835.1 Saprospiraceae bacterium
CACTTTGGGCCGTTTTTCTTTTATGAATCAAGGTGCCAATCAAGTCCAACAACTATCTGAGTCTTCATCAGATGGCGGCATCACATGGACTATTGATTATAATTTTACATATATCAGAGTCCCAGAAAAGATAGAACCCTAAGCCCATTTTATTTTTTATTGGAAATTTTCATTCATCAGTAGAGTGATATCTTGATGGCCGATGTCTGACTCATGCAGGCATCGGTTTTTTTCCACATGTCAAGTCAAATAAAAAAATATGGAGTTACCCGCCACTATATTTAAATTGCACTGCCATTTAGATATTCCATTATGAATCACATGTCGTACCAAACTAATCGGCTCACAATAGTTCCGATGACTATCCCTTTTTTAGAATCCATGTTAAAAGGCCCGGACTTTTTCAAAGCCTCTACTTCGTATACACTTCCAGAGCCTTATACAGAGTTTCCCGATTCAATCGCTTATACAATCTCATCTTTACAGAATGCACCATCTCGTTCACCCTGGCATTCCTATGCTCTTATTTTGATATCCTCATCCACGTATATAGGTCAAGCCGGATTCAAATCCGAACCCGATGATCTCGGTCAGGTTGAGCTAGGTTATGAGATAACTCTAGGCTATAGGCTCCAGGGATTTGCACAAGAGGTGATCCATTTCATGTTAGACATTGCTTTTCAATCTCCAGGCATCACTGCAGTCACAGCGCATACATTGGCGGAGCACAATGAGTCCAATCACCTATTAATCAAAAATGGATTTTTATACAAAGGATCATTATTAGACGATGATATAAAAGTGTGGTATTGGGTATTGCCCAAAAAAGCGTATCAATTCAAAGGTCTGCTCGCCAAGATATAGTCTGGTTTTTTTTATAGATTTATAGATCGTCTTGTCCACAAGGCTGGCTTTAAAATTTAAATCATTGTGTTGTTTCTAAATGATTTATAAATTTCATTAAGTAGTTGTAACTTTAGTCAAGTTTAAAAGTCTATGACCCCAAAGATTAGTTCGCTCCATCACAGGATGAGGCAATTCTCCGACTATCTGGTCGAAGAAGAAATGCGCGTCTATCATGAAATTGGTATAGAAATACCATACCGATGGCATTCTATCCTCCAGATATTTGATGAATATACAGAGGTACTTACGATCACAGATCTGGCAGACATTCAAAATAAGACTCATCCTGATGTGGTGTATACTATCAATCAAATGCAGAAAGATGATCTTATCAAAGAGGAAACAGACAAGTCCGACCGAAGAAAACGAATCGTAAGCCCCTCACCCAAGGCCAAAATTTTAATTGAGGAATTAAAGCCTTCCTGGCAAGCTGTACAAGACGCAACCAATCAATGGGTCAAAGAGATTGCACCCGACCTCTGGCTCAATTTTGAAGCACTAACCAACTCCTTGGAGAAAAAGACATTCTTTCAAAGAATCAAAAAAGAAAAGAAAAGAGCTGACCTTCGAAATGTACAATTAATACCCTTTAGTGCTGTTCAAGATGGCGCTACCCTATTACAAACTTTTTGGAGTGGGTTTAAGAGTAAATATTTTAACATCGCTGAATTGGATCGATACATGCAGGATATGCGCTCCATCATCACCAGAAATCAAGGCGATTGTTTTTTTGCAAAATGGCACGATCAGATTATCGGATGTCTATGTATCATCCGACGCAGTTTCAATTATTGTGAGATCATCCATCTCTGGGTAGATGACACTCACCGACGGCGCTATGTAGGTACCCGCATGCTCGAGAAAGCTATCTCTACTTCAAAAGAAATGGGAGCAAGTACCATCTTTTTACAAAGTCATCCGAAGTTAGTAGCAGCAAATGCCTTATTCCAGCAATCGGGGTTTACCACTATGGGCCAAATGCCAAAATCTTTTGAAGAGTATCCGATTTTGACAATGGCATTGGTCAAAGAATTACATTGACCTGCACTTCTTAGTTTATATTTTTTTTTAAGAATTGTGTCGCTTCAAATTCTGTAAGCAATCCCTTCTTTAAATTTTTTTTTAAAATGTAGATCGCACCGATCTTTATATTTTATACCATTGTCCCTCTTCAGCCAACTGCGTCGCTTCAAACTCTTCTTGAGCCTCATGGAGCAAATCATCCAATATTTTATACCTCGATGAAAAATGTCCAATTAGTAATTTTTTCACCTTGGCTTTGCTCGCAATGCGGCCTGCTTCTCGAGCCGTACTATGAAAATTGGCTTTGGCTTTATCTTGGTATTGGTCAGTATAAGTAGCTTCATGATAAAGAAGGTCACATGATTGGATATGATTTAATATAGCTGGCTCATAGATCGTATCGCTGCAATAACAATAGGATCGAGCTGGCTGGGGTAGTTCAGTGTAGGTCTCACTTTTCAAGATACTGCCATCTTGCTGTACTACATCTTCGCCGGCTTTTAATCGTCGGATGACATCGTGATGTGGCAACAGGCCTGCCCATTGCTCAGCATTAAATACGCGCTGACCAGATTTTTCGCTAATGTTAAATCCATAGGTACTGATACGATGAGTTATGGGAAATGCAAAGGCAGATTTTACAGGATCATCAAAAAGTAAAATTCGATTGTGGCCTTGCAAATAAGTCCAACGAATCTCAAAATTAAGTGACGCGCCTCCAAGGCTTAAGATATCAGATATCAATCGATCCAACCCTGGCGGGGCATAGATCTGTAAGGCGTGTTTCCTTCCTGTCAGATTCATGGAGGTGATCAATCCAGGAAGTCCAAAATAATGATCCCCATGCAGGTGGGAGATCAGGATATGATCTATCTTATGTGACTTAGCCTGATATTGAGCGATGCGCTCTTGTGTACCTTCGCCACAATCGATCAGGAGATACTGCTCGTGAATGTTGAGCAATTGGGCCGTAGGATGTCGACCATATGCAGGAAGTGCCGAACTATTACCTAAAATAAGCACTTCAAATCTAGCCATTGGACTGCGCCGTGCTAATCTTCACTACCGTGCTCAAGTTCTTTTTGCAGATCCTCCATCATGGCAAATTCTATCGATTCCTGCACGGTCGGTACTAAATTGAGGATCGTTTCTAATCTGGAGATCTGGATGAGTTTGACGACC
>JANOWJ010000154.1:0-2378 GCA_031417835.1 Saprospiraceae bacterium
TTGACTTATCTTCTTAAAAAGAACTTTGCTCTGTCGAATTGCTTTGTCATCATATTCAGGGACAGCAATCATATAAACTTCTCCCATACACATTTTAGGACATCGGTCATGAAGATTTATTGCTTCAGATGTGGTCCTTTCGTAGAGCGTGTCAAAATTTTTCTGAATACTGCTTATTTGACTTCTGACATTTATAGATATTGTGCTTTCCGTAAACTTTTCACCAAATTCATCTACGACATCCTGCAGTAATCCATCCTTTAATATCTCTTCCGCTTTCTTATGACTGGGAACAATACAAACATCTTGGTTTTTTTGTTTCCGTGAACCCGCAAGTTTTAATTCAGGAGTCCTAGAGTTAAGGGGAGGAAAAATAAAGTCCTTGGCTACACCTGCTTTTATTAATTCACTCTTAACAGCTTCATGCAAATTCAAAATAGGTCTTGATGACCGTATCATTGCCTGCTTGGCTTCTTCTCCACCTTCTTTGATTGAATCTTCAATTAAGGCCTTGAAATTATTTACTGCCTTTTGTATGCTTATTGAATTCGGCATCGTTAAAAAATTCTTTTAAGGTTATGTTTAGGGCAGCTGCAATTTTCTCTATATTGACAATGGACACATTCCTTTGACCATTCTCGATACTTGCTATGTAACTTCGATCCAAGTCAGCTGTATAGGCCAAATCCTTTTGAGACATACTTGCCGCCTCGCGGAGTTCCTTAATTCTTTGACCAATTTTCAGCTTTACATCCACCGTGCAAAAGTTTAAACTTGTAGACTATAAATCAAAGACTATAAGTAACATGTTAAATTTATTTATTAAATCGCACACACTTTGGCAGGCCACACGTCCTACCCGCATCCAAAGCCAGCCAAAGAGTGTGCTCAGTGTAGTACAAGTGGAGAAAGTAGTCAATGAAAAATGCCCCAGCGCACGTCTGACGAATCAAGATTGGCGTAACATTAACGTGGACGAATGACACGGCTACGAATGAAGTGAGGAGAAGGCCCTACTACTGCCAACAAAATGTTTCTTCAATGGTGCGGTGAGGTGTTGCCCAAAATTTATATCTTCGTTCAACGTTTGGTATCGGGGACAGGACGCGGCTTCGGAAGCGCACCACTGAAGAAACACAAACGTTGTGGCTCATTTTTTCGGACAGATGAAACGACTATTAAAAAGGATTGGACTATTTGACTCATTCACAACCGAGATAAAAGTTTCTCCACAAACCCTTGTTGACAATTTTTCAAAAATTACCGACAGTGATCAACCGGACTTATTTGACTCATTCACATTTGACAAAAAAGAATACAAAGGTTTTGTGACGACTGAGAAATTTGAATTAAAAAAAAGGAAATGGTTTCTTCTATCGTCACAACACTGGGCAGAGGCGTTTGGAGAAATTAAGAAGTTAGATGATAAAACAATTGTAAAAGTTGATATATACTCAATGCATTCTCACTTTGTTTTGATTGGCTTTAGTCTGACATCCTTATTTTTTCTTATACCAGGACTCGGACTAATGTTCTTTTCATCACCCAATAGTGAGATTAACGGAGTTATTGGCGGCTTGACAATTCTGTCAATAGGTTTTATTATAATTGGAATACCAATCTATCGAATGAGGTGGAGCGTACAGAATTTAAAGTGGGACTTAGAGAATGAACTTAGAAAGTTACGAGAATGAAAAAACGAGCCACAACATCAGCTATAATACATATGCTGTATTGTAGGTTCTTAACGTGTGTGCTATTAAATTTCGGTAGCAACGTGGGACAAAGATGTAGGTATTTACACGCATACGTCTTATAGCTAGGCGTTGGCGGCAAGCTCGGCATCTAATGGATAAAGACATCTTACAACTAAATATGAATGTATGCGATCTGAAAAACTGTTACTTCTAATTTTCGTTAGCCTTCCTTTCTTGTCATGTACTAATGGTGAAAGGCAAACTAATTATTCAATCGTCTTGAACGTTAGAGAAATATTGCTTGATGGGAAATCATTTCAGTTTAACCCTGTAAAAACTCTAACGCTTATACCGAATTCGGACTCTATCGAGAAGATCTCGTTAGAGGGCGACAGGAACGTTGGAGTGAAGTACTTCTTGTCTGAACAAGTTGACCCTGAAGGAAGGAAGTTGGTTCACAATGCTGTTTTCTATGAGTTTATTAACGGTAGTTGGACACTGCTCACTGAATTAAATCATCGGGAGCCGGCCAAATTGGACCCGAACACTTATTGGCGAATTGCAACAACGGTTAATGGCATTCAGCGATTTTCGGTCGAGTTTGACTACACAATTACGACTCGTTAATTCGTTCGTAGGAATCGGTCGCCAGCCGCCAACAAAGTGTATAAAACATAGCGC
>JANOWJ010000155.1:0-3668 GCA_031417835.1 Saprospiraceae bacterium
CGCCATTGTTTAAGTCCAAAGATCTGGGCGCCGGCTCTGAATCGGGAAGCGATCACCAAATCCAACTGGTCGGTCAACATCTTAGCCATCATCTGCTGCACCTGCATAGGGTCATGGGTATCGTCAGCATCCATTGTGACAATAAAATCTGTACTGGATGAAATACTAGCTGCATAGGTCAAGCCATCTAACAATGTGATACCGAGCCCTTTATTCACCACATGATCGATCAGATGTATCGGCAATTGGTCTTTATACTCCATCAATTTTTCCACAGAATCATCCGTACTTCCATCATTTACTGCAATTACTTTAACCTCAGTCCCAGGCTGCGATAAGTTTTTAATCTTATCCAAAAGTGAGCTTAGATTTTCAGCTTCATTATACATCGGAAGGATAAAGTAAATCGTCCTACTCATAGCTCAAAGGTCGAAGTATTCCACAATATGATTTACTATCGCCTTTCTGGCATTGCCCTCCCCATATGGATTTACCCCGATCCATTCCGGTTCATCATAGGCCCATCGATAATTTGCTAAGATATCGGTATTTACTATTTTTCCGATACCGACTTCTATGCTTTCCGGTCGTTCTGTATTTTCTCTACAAATCAATATTTTTTTGCGAAATGCAACACATTCTTCTTGTAAGCCTCCTGAATCACTGATGATAAATTTGGCCTCGCTAATCAGTTTTAACGTATCGAGATACTCCAAAGGTTCGATGACCTGTACTTTTTTGAAGATGTCTTTATGCATTCTGACCTGAGGATTAGGATGCATAGGAAATAAAACCTCCAACTCAGGATGCCGATAGGCCAATTCTTCAATTTCATTAAAAAGTTTAATCATCCGCTCCCCAAAGTTTTCACGCCGATGCAATGTCACCAATACCTTATTGGAATAGCTGATCGGATAGTGAGTAGCCATACAGGAGTCCATCACGGTATTACCGGTCATGCGTGCATGGGACATTCCTTCTTTTTTAAGATTGGTCAATGCGTTATCAGTCGGTGCCCAATGCAAGGTGGCGATGCGCGATATCATCTGGCGATACCCCTCTTCGGGGAATGGACTAGCCAGATTGTATGTACGCAATCCTGCTTCCACATGACCTATAGCTACTTTCTGATTGAATGCACTAAGGGCACATGCAAAAGTACTTGCGGTATCCCCTTGCACGATCAGTAATTTTACTTCACCCTTAGCTAAAATCTGATCCAGATACACTATGATGGCGGCCATCGTATCGCTTAAAGTGCGGGATGCCTGCATCTCTAAGCAATAGTCTGGTTTTGGTACAGCATTTTTAAACTGTAGATATAAATCTTTATGCTGACCAGTAAATACTGTTTTGAATGGAAGGCCACGTGCTTTCAATTCATCAATTACCGGAGCTAGTTTGATGATTTCAGGCCGCGTGCCATAACATACGAGTATCATTTTAGCAGCCAAGATACTGCTTGGCACCCGCTTCAAGAAAATCACTGACTATTCTAAAGCCGAACCAAACTCTTTTTCATGAAGCACTGCACGGATAGAATCTTTGAATTTTTGGTACCCAGCTCGCTTTAAAGGAGTAGCGCCAAATTCCTGATTAAACTCAACTTCTGTCAATTGACTCCATTGCTCTGTCGTCCAATTCTGATATACAGGATTGTTATAAAATAAGGGCTCCGTATGGGGCTTACTGAATTTATTCCATGGACAGACCTGTTGGCAGATATCACATCCAAAAACCCAACCATCCATTTTAGACTTCAATGGCTCCGGAATAGTCTCCTTGGTTTCAATCGTCAGGTAGGATATACATTGATTGGCCTTGAGCAGATAGCCCTGATCGTCGATGGCATCAGTAGGACACGCCTCAATACATCGAGTACATGTGCCGCAGTGATCCTCAGTAGGCGTATCCGGCACCAACTCGATGTCACAAATAATCTCGGCTAGAAAAAAATATGACCCTAACCTTGGGTGGATAAGCAACGTGTTCTTGCCCTGCCATCCTAGCCCTGCCTGTGCAGCCCACTGTCGCTCCATCACAGGAGCCGAATCAACGAAAAATCTTCCTTTGGCCTCAGGATCAATGGCTGATTTGATTTCCTTCCATAATCCCTTAAGTTTTTTCTTTAAAATCTTGTGATAGTCGTGACCTTGGGCATATATGGATACTTTCAATCCATCTGGTGAAGTCTCGCTAGGCCGATAGTAATTATAGGCCAATGAAATGATGGATCTTGCACCAGGGACCAACAAAGTAGGGTCCAGCCTCATGGCTTTGTGATTGGCCATGTATGTCATATCCCCATGGTACCCTTTGTTCAGCCAGTCATCGAGATAAGTTTCTGATTCATCGAGCCGCCGTACCGCTGCGATTCCCACGTTTAAAAAACCAGATTCGAGCATGTGGTGCTTTATCCATTCTGATTTTTCCTTGGCAGTCATGGCTCTAAAGGTCCGTATATTTGATTAAATTTTGCAAATGGCTAAAATAGTAGTCTTGGGTGCGGGCATGGTGGGTAGGACGATAGCAGCCACTTTGAGTAAGACGCATGAGGTTTTAGTATTAGACATTAATCGCGCCAGTCTAAAATCCATTCAATCCAAAACAATTCGAATCAAAGTATGTGATCTCACCGATCCCGTCCAGCTGACCAGTACCATCGCCAAGGCTGACTTAGTCCTAGGTGCCATACCGGGCCATTTAGGTTATCAAATGTTGAAGACCGTCATACTGGCTGGAAAAAACATTGTTGATATTTCCTTTTTTCCAGAAGATGCAGCTACGCTCAACAAACTTGCAAAAGAAAAACGGGTGATAGCCATGCATGACTGTGGTGTAGCTCCGGGCATGGACAATATCCTTTTGGGTTTTCATGACTCCCGGATGAAAGTCACACACTTCAAGTGTATGGTAGGTGGGCTCCCAAAAAAGAAAAACCCCCCATTCAATTATAAAGCTCCTTTTTCACCCATCGATGTATTAGAAGAGTATACGCGGCCGGCTAGAATTAAAATAAAAGGTAAAGTGGTGATCAAGCCAGCCCTCACTGACATGGAGTCTTTTAATGTGCCTGGCATAGGCAAACTTGAAGCCTTCAATTCAGATGGGCTGAGATCATTAATCAAAACCATGCCTCATATCCCCAATATGGTCGAAAAGACCATCCGATATCCGGGACACGCCGCGCAAATGGAATGGATCCGTGAAGCAGGATTTCTGAGCAAACACACGATACTCAGACAAGGTCAGCAGATCCGACCTTTGGACATAACTACCCAATTGTTATTCCCACATTGGACTTACTTACCAGGCGAACAAGATTTTACATACATGGTTGTTATCATCGAAGGTCGAGAAAATGGCCAAAAAATCCGATATACCTATACATTGAATGATCAATATCATCGCCGATCTCAGACAAGTTCGATGGCCAGAACCACAGGATTGACAGCTTGTGCGGTTGCAGAAATGATTCTTGCCGGGATGTTCAAAAAAACAGGTGTTCATCCTCCTGAGACTTTAGGTAGTTCCACACTGTGGGTCAATCATATCCTACAGTATCTTCAAGATCGAGGAGTCATCTACCACCTAAAACGATCGATTTTATAGCTTATAAGATCTCTTGGGTAGAGAGGATTAGTTCATGCTCAAACGGAGTGTAACCA
>JANOWJ010000156.1:0-57622 GCA_031417835.1 Saprospiraceae bacterium
ATACTGTCTTTGGGTATCAGTCCAGCATGTTTTCGAAAGCGGTAGAGTAGACGATCAGGAGATATGGACTGCAAGTAGCTACTGTCTCGCGATCGAGCTTGATAGAATGGACTACCTGCCAAAAGTTTGACCTCTTTGAGCTGAAATCCATAGGCTTTTATAGGTACATTGGTCTTTACCTTTATTTTCTTATTGTGCCATTCAGGAAAAATCGATTGGGCATGCGTGTCGTTGATGAATAACATAAGAATAAACCCCATCGAAACAGTAATAAGCCACTTCATCTCATTTCGCTTTTATGACATAGGGAAGGTATAAAATTTATATTCATTGAATGCTGTTTGGTTCGTTTTTAGACGGTACTACCAAATTCAAATAACGACTAAGGTACTTTGCACTTTAGCTACCAATCAGGGATGTAAAACAATCGGCTAGGTATGAATTAATTTAAGCGGCCTATAGTGTATGGCGTCAGAGTTCACTTCAAAGACGACTGGCAGCAAGTTGTTGGGCAAAAATCTACAACCTTAAGAATTCATACGATCCGACTGCAGAAAGCTCAGACGGCAATACTCATTTTTATTTTTTTCTCCAGCTCTGCGACAGTAGTTCTAAAACTATCATCCGTATCCAGCAGATCCTTGATCGTTTTGACAGAATAAATCACCGTGCTATGATCTCTTCCTCCAAAAGTACCGCCGATCTTGGCTAGAGAATAGGTAGTCAGATTTTTAGCGAGATACATAGATAATTGACGAGCGATGACCACTGATCGTTTGCGGGTCTTACTTTGCAAAAACTCCTCTTTTAAGTTAAAATGCTCGGCTACCATTTTTTGGATTTGATCCAACGTGATTTCTTTAGAGTAGTTTTTGACAAACTTTTCTATCACTTCTTTAGCGAGCATGATATCAATCTGCTTTTGATTGAGTGAAGCTTGAGCTGCCAAGGAGATCAGCACACCTTCTAATTCTCGAACGCTTTCTTTTATGTTGGCGCAGATCAGTTCCTGTACATTATAGGGAATATCGATTTCTTCATTTCTGGATTTGGCATCCAGTATAGCCATCCTCGTTTCAAAATCCGGAGATACCAGATCTGCACTTAAGCCCCATTTAAATCGGGACACCAGCCGCTCTTCGATATCTTGAAGATCTTTTGGTGGCCGATCAGAAGATATAATCAATTGCTTGCCAAGCTGATGCATTTGATTGAAGATATGGAAGAAGATCTCTTGAGTCTTTACTCTATTTGCCAAAAACTGGATATCATCGATAATGAGTACATCTAGATTTTGGAAAAAAGACATAAAGTCATCGATCGCATTATTTTTTATTGAATGAATGACCTGTTGGGTAAATTTTTCTGAACTAAGGTATATGACTCCTTTGTCAGGATGATTGGCCAGGATTTCATTGCCAATAGCTTGGATGAGATGGGTTTTGCCTAGCCCGACCGATCCATATACAAACAAGGGATTGAAAGCCGTGCCTCCGGGTTTTTTTGCAATGGCGATTCCTGCGGATCGTGCCAATTTATTGCAATCTCCTTCTACATAATTAGTTATTCGATAATCAGGATGTAAATTGGACTCAAATTTTATCTTGCGGATGCCGGGTATGACAAATGGATTGACGATATGGCTGGCATCCACAGACTTAGGAAAACTAGGGTCACTGGCAGAGGACCTTGTCTGTTTTTCCATTGGGATAAAATACTCCAGTCGACCCTGCTTACCCAATTCATGTTTGATACTTTTCTTCAGAATTTCGAGATAATGCTCCTCGATCCATTCATAAAAAAATTTATTGGGCACCTGGATGGTCAATACAGCATTTTCTAGTCGAATCGCTCTGACCGGTTCAAACCAAGTCTTGAAGCTTTGCTCTGGTATAGCATCGCGGATGGCTTTCAGGCAATTATCCCAGGCGATTTGATGCATAAGAAGCATAAAAGATACTAAAGAGTTTGAATTGGTCAGTTTATAAAAAAAAAATCAGAAATCATCGTGCTTTGCGCGAAGCATGCTATTCAGGCAAATGTCAATAAAATATGATGAATAAACGCATATTAAAGTCAGATGTAAAACATATTTTCTTCAACCATTTGTAATCCATTCATTTTTACAAGTTTTACATTTGTGTTTAGTGTTATTTCGTTCAAATTCGATATCTAATCGACCTAACATCGTGCCGCCCCAACCTACTTGATTGATGACCAAGGGATTCCCTTCCATGTTCTTTGTAATATAAGCTTTGTCTAGGAAAGTATGGGTATGTCCACCAAGTATTAGGTCCACATGACTCAGCAGAGGCGCTAACCTCTGATCAGAGATTTTCTCGTCTTTGTAATTGTAGCCAAGATGAGACAGACATATGATATAATCACAGCGGAGCTCTCGTTTGAGAAAATGACTGATTTCATTGCCTTTTGCCACAGGATCCAGATAGCGGGTCTTGCCAGCAAGAGCATCAGGAACTAATCCTTTTAATGCGATACCAAGACCAAAAATGCCCACGCGTAGGCCGTCTATGTTTTTGACAATATACGTTTTGACTTCACTATGCACCGGAGTATCAGCTAGATTATAATTGGTATTGACCAATGGAAATGTGGCATGCCCCAGTTGTTTTTTTAACAAGTCCAGTCCGCCATCAAAGTCATGATTACCTATCGTAGATGCATCATAACCCATCGCAGACATTGTTTTCATTTCCAATTCGCCTTTGAATAGATTAAAATAAGGCGTGCCTTGAAAAATGTCACCACAATCTAATAATAACACATTGCGTTCGATGTTGCGTATAGCTCGTATAGCGGTTGCCCTTGCCGCAGCACCGCCCAGACCTTGCAATCGACTGCCATCCATGGGGAATGGATCTATACGGCTGTGGACATCATTGGTGTGTAAAATGGTGAGTTTGATCGTATCTGCTGCAGGCCATCCTCCCAGTGGTAAACCTTGACTTAAAACCCAGCCTCCTGATATGCCACTATACTTTAAAAAATCTCTTCTTTTCATAACGGAGGTATCGGTTTATTTTTTGATAATAATTCGTTGATCTAGCTGTGAGACTATCAGTTTTTTTTCTTTTGCTTCGTCAATAAGTAAGTCACGTACCAATATATTTTGATCAATTCGTGGTAATGGGGTCAGAAAATTAAGATTGTCCCCGCCGTTAGCGAGATAATCTGTCATGCCTACATAATAGTGCGCTTGATCCTTGACTGCTTCGCCATGAATTGAAGCCGATATCACCTTTTGCTCTGAGATCACCATGGTCAAACTGGATGAAACAGGCAATCCTCCTCCTGCTGCGATATAATCCAATAATTTTTTCAATTCTAGACCGGATAATTTGACCAATATGAAGGCATTATCGAATGGCATTATTTCAAATAGTGTTCCTAAAGTCACGGGTCCCTGACCTAGATTGTTAATCCTAATACCGCCATAATTTTGAAAAGCAAAAGCAATAGGCTCTGCAAATTTTTTGGTTCCTTGATTATAGAGCGCATCAGCTACCCAATTGGTGAGGGTAGACTCTGGTTTGGCCTTGGTCAAGCCTTGTGGGCATTGAGCCAAGACTTCGTTCATCTGGGCATCAAGGGTAGATTTATACGGGGCAACTAATTTAGCTACCACACTATCCGGGGATTGCTGGATCCGGCCCGAGGATATTTTTGTATCGGCTATATGATAATAGCCCTTGCAGGATACAAGCACCAGGTGCAAGAGGGTGATTAGTAAGAAGTTTCTATATTTTGACATATTGTTTGGCTTCTTTGCGAATAGCTTGGAGAGCAAGATTAAGTTTGCTTTGATCCTTGTATTGCATCAGTAGTTGTGTAAGATCTTGACTAAGGGTATCCGGAGGTAGGGTAGAGGTCATCTGTATAATATCATACATCGCTTCATCTTTGGCTATAGTGATGATGTTCCAAAGTTCATCCGACACATATATTTGTTGCGTGATGTTGTGATCAAACTCCTGGTGAATTGCAATGATCATAGATCGACTCAACGCCGCCGCACTTAATTGAGGTGATTGTAGGCGTTGGGCTAATTTATCAGGTTGTATGCGCTCACACAGCAAGGATAGTCGCTCATAAGCATTGAGGATCAAGCGATGTTTAGCAGCTTCATGATCCAGATTACGAGGCTGGACACCTGGGGTCATTTTTCTAAGTTGCACATAGATCAACATCAAAGGCGCGGCTACACAGACAGCTATAACAAGAAATAAGGTGAGTGATGGCATTGAAAAAAACTTAATGGCTGACTGGTATTTTGTTTCCAAAATTAGTAAATACTGGTAGGCTCACGTGAATAAATGTGATATTAAACACAATTATTAAAGATTCACGTGTCTATCCCCTTGATTTTGAGCTTTTAATGGTTACTTTGAACTTCTGCCATTGACTCACTGTTTTATTTGTATTAATTTTGTTTGTATATATTGAAGATTTATGAGTGAAGTATTGACAGAAACCCAACCGCTTTCATTGACATCTAGTGCGATCCGTCAACTCAAACGCATTCGTGATGAGCAACAGATATCTGATGATCATGGATTACGCGTAGGAGTCAAAGGTGGCGGCTGTTCTGGTTTTTCATACATTTTGGGGTTCGATCAGCCAAAAGAAGATGACATGAAGTTTGAAGTAGAAGATCTGCCCGTAGTCATGGACAAAGCTCATGCATTGTATCTCATTGGTATCGAGATAGATTGGGTGGATGGATTAAATAATAGAGGTTTTACATTCAATAATCCTAACGCTAAAACCACCTGTGGCTGCGGTACTTCCTTTTCAGCCTGATTAGGCTAGCATTACAGTTTTATCTTTTTTCTTTTTTCACCCACTTCAAAGGCTAGTTGGCTTTTATAAGCAATTATTTTAGCCATTATTCGACTGTTGCTTGACCCTAAGATTTGCGCAGCCAGGATCCCCGCATTTTTGCCACCATTCAACGCTACAGTGGCCACCGGAACTCCACCAGGCATTTGCAGTATCGATAATATAGAATCCCAACCATCTATTGAGTTGCTGGATTTGATCGGAACTCCGATGACTGGTAGCGGGGCGATCGCAGCCACCATGCCTGGTAAATGTGCCGCACCACCAGCACCAGCTATGATCACCTGTATACCTCTGGTCAGAGCCTTTGAAGCAAAGTCATATAAATAGGCAGGTGTACGATGAGCAGATACAATATCCAATTCATATCCGATACCAAAATATTCCAAAATCTCACCAGCTTCTTTCATGATATTAAGGTCAGAATCTGAACCCATTATGATGCTCACTTTAATCGCTCGGATTGGTTTTTTTGATATGGCCATATGAGTTAAATTTAAGTTGAAATTACTTTTAATTCTAAAAGCACTACCTCAGCTCGCTGTTTGGTTTTGATGCTATCCGGTCCGGTAATCGTCACATGACCCATTTTACGAAAAGGTTTTGTATTTTTTTTGCCATATAAATGGATGTGGACTCCCTCTAAGCCAAGGCAAGTCTCAAGGCCTTGATAGTACGCAGGGCCGCTGTGGCCGGGCTCACCCAACAGATTGATCATCATCGAATGCGATTTTAATGCGGTGCTGCCTAATGGAAGATCCATAATGCATCTCAAGTGTTGTTGAAATTGTGAGGTTTCACATGCCTCGATCGTATGGTGACCACTGTTGTGGGGTCTAGGAGCCACTTCATTGATCAATAAGTTGCCATTTATATCCAAAAACATCTCTACGGCTAATAACCCTACAATGCCCATTTGAGCTATGAGTTTGTGGGCGATGGAGCGGGCAGCATGCAGCACTTCAGCAGTCAATTGGCTAGGGCATTCCTGGTAAAGTAATAAATTGGCAGTGGGGTGAAAAATCATTTCTACCGGATCATAGGTGACTATTTGGCCTGAAACGTTCCGGGCAGCGAGTACGGCAATCTCTTTGTCGATAGCCACTTTTTTTTCAATCACACTTGCTTGTTCGAAAAGCAGGTCCAATTGGTCGGCATGGTGTATGATCTGCACTCCCTTGCCGTCATAACCCGCTTTGCGCAGTTTTTGGACAAATGGAAACTGAATCTTTCCTTCCTCCAGGGCAGCTATGATCTCAGCTTTGCTAGTACATAGTATAAAATCGGCGGATGGGATTTTATTATTTTGATAAAATAGTTTTTGAAGTCCTTTGTCCTGGATCAACGCGATAGAGGAAGGGCTTGGGTAGACTTTTTTACCTTTTTGGGTTAGTTGCTCTAAGGCCTCAAGATTAACATCTTCGATTTCGATCGTGATGATATCCTTGGATTGGCCAAAGGCAAGTACATCTTCATAAACCCTAAAATCGGCTACCACCTGTTGCGCAATTCCGCAGGCAGGAGCATCTGGAGTAGGATCCAATACACTCAGCATGATATCCCAATCTGAAGCGGCTTGAGCCATCATTTTGCCCAATTGACCACCACCTAGTACACCTATAACCGAAGAAATCCCTAATCTATTCATTGAAAGTGCCCAAAAGTAGATAATTTTCAACTTTAATAATGAGCATGAGTGATCATACCCTGATACTGGGCGCACATATCATCAATGAGGGCAAGCTCGTCGAAGAAGATGTGTACCTAAAAAACGGAAGAATTCATTATATCGGATCTCGTCGTCCACAGGAACGGTATCATGAAATTAACGCAGAGGGTCTGTATCTTATGCCTGGGATCATTGATGACCAAGTGCATTTTCGAGAGCCTGGCCTGACCTACAAAGGTGATATCAACTCTGAATCAAAGGCAGCTGCAGCCGGAGGGGTTACTAGTTTTATGGAAATGCCAAATACTAATCCAGTGGCATCGACCCAAAGTTTATTGGAACAAAAATTTCAAATCGCGGCTCAATCGGCGTACACCAATCATTCTTTTTTTCTGGGAGCTACAGGTAAAAATATCGATGAAATCAAAGCTATGGATGTGCAAAACGTATGCGGAGTCAAGATATTTATGGGCTCAAGCACTGGAGATCTTTTGGTAGATGATGATCGAGCATTGGAGTCTATCTTTAGGGAGTCCCCTACTTTGATTGCCACACATTGTGAGGATGAGGAGCTTTTTAAAACTAAGTTGCAAGAGTATAAAATAAAATATTGCGATGATATCCCGCCCCAATGCCATGAGTACATCCGAAGTGCCGAAGGTTGCCTCTTATCGTCTACTAAAGCTATAGCCTTGGCACGAAGATTCAATTCTCGCTTACACATCCTCCATATCACGACCGCTGCAGAGGTAGACCTATTTGATTGCAATGCGCTGCTAAGGGATAAGATGATTACATCAGAAGTGTGTGTGCATCACTTACATTTTGACAATACAGATTATCAGACATTGGCCAATAAAATCAAATGTAATCCATCTATAAAAGCTCCCCATCATCGATTGGCACTAATCCAAGGTATGCTCGACGATCGGTTGGACATCATAGCTACTGATCATGCACCGCATACTCTTGAAGAAAAAATAGGTGGTTATCTGCAAAGTGCCAGTGGATTGCCATTGGTACAACATGGTTTACAGCTGATGTTGACCATGTATCACCAAGGTATCATAGGATTGGAAAAAATAGTTGAAAAAATGTGTCATAATCCCGCTATCTGTTTTCGTATACGGGATCGTGGGTATATTCGAGAGGGATACTTTGCAGACTTAGTATTAATAGATCCGCAAGAGCGATCCTTAGTTTTAAATGAAAATCTATTGTATAAATGTGGCTGGTCACCCTTGGAGAATGCTCAGCTCAGAGGTAAAGTGCATAAGACTTGGGTCAACGGGGTCCTTGTATATGATCTGGGTCAGTTTGCTGCTCCGGGTGCAGGTCATCGATTACAATTTGATCGATGATGCTTACCCTATTTATTTTGGCTTTAACCTGAATTATTAAATTTTCAAAACTTCAATTACTAGTACTTCTTGAGTAGTCGAAGTCACTTTAACCGACTCATGGATGACATCACCTGGCCAGCACCATAGTATAGTGTCCTTGTGGCACAATACCAATGCCATTTGTTTTGAGATACCGCTGATTTTTTTATCCGTAAGTAGGTTTTTTATTTTTTTAGTTTTCCCTGTCATGCCCAAGGGGGTTATAACATCCCCTGCCTCCCAGGGTCTCAGCAGCAAGGGCAAAGTGAGTTCGTCCATATTTAAATATATACCGACATCGAGGATTTGACCGTCCAACCTCTTTTTTCTAAAACGCAACTGATGGCTTAAATAATGCACATCAAAGGGAAGGCTTTCAATGGGATATAAGGCTGTGCTAAACTTATTTTTAAGCATAAGTTCTATTTTATATCCATCTGTAATCAAAACATATTCACTTGACTCAAATTTTTTGCCTTTGAGATTTTTTTTTAGCGTCACGTGAAGCTGATCAATTTGATCTGTATTAAATCCATAGGGTGAGAGTAAAGTATACAAGGCCAGTGCATTGATGTCAGGGTATAACTTTATTTGGATTGGGTCCAGACGATCATCGAGATATTTGGTTCTTAAATCCTCCGACCAAGCTTGATGCCACCGTTGCCATTCTTGCATTTTCATTGCAAATTCATATAGATGTTGTGCTGCTCTAGGTTGGATAGACTCGAGAAGCGGTATTACATCATGCCGGATTTTATTTCGAGAGTAGGTAGAGGTCAGGTTTGACGCATCGATCGCATAGGCTATGTTTTGATCCTCTAAATAATCCATCAACTCTGATTTTTTCAGTTGCAGCAACGGTCGTACGACTTGTATTGATTTCTTATCATTTGAGTTCAGACTATTCAAAATACTTGACTTAAGGATGCCCTGAGCTCCTAAAGCCCCGGACCCCCTAATGAGGTTGAATAAAACAGTTTCGGCTTGATCGTCTTGATGATGTCCTGTAGCTATGTATGATATATCCAGTTGTACACAGAGTTCATAAAACCAGGAGTATCTCAGATCTCGTGCCAATTCCTGGAGTCCTTTTTTGCTGTCTTGCAGGAGCTTTGGTGTATTATATTCTTTGCTATAAAATGGGATGTCGTGATGAGCACACAATTGCCTTACCAATAATTCATCTGCATCTGAGTCGTTCCCCCTCAGTTTGTAATTGATATGAGCAGCAATGACCTTGTACTGGAGCTGTTTTAAACTTAGTAATAGACAGATAGAATCCGGGCCACCGCTGACACCCACCAGTAGGGTGGCCTTGGTCGGAATGAGATGATGATCATCTATAAAGGATTTAATGTTCTGATGAAATTGGAAAATCTTACTTTTGCGCATTTAATAAATACTTATAATCAAAATGACGACGAACAAATTTGGCATTTTTATTTTACTCATCGTATGGCTAGTTGCTGCTTGTAAAAATCAAAGTGCAGAAACGAATGATCTTTTTTCACGAAAAGATACAGCAGGAGTAAACAATATTAAGATTCCTCCACTTAATGCAGTCCGATCGGATACTCCGATTCAGTCCAGTTTTGATAATCCTGCAGCCGTAGCTAATAATAAATATAGCCATTTTGACACTATTTTGATTCGGGACCTTAGCAATAAGTTTTGGAAATTTGACGGCGGTATCGATGGTTCCAAAAATATTACCGAAAAAGATTTAGAGGGATTTTGGTTGCAGTTTTTTGCGAATGGGAAATTTGAGAAGGGCACATACAATAAAATAACCAGTAAAGGAAACTATACGGTGGATAATCAAGGATTTATTGAAATGACACCGTCAGATGGAAAAGAAAAACGCAGCGAATGGCAGTCAAAATTTAACAATGATATGCTGATTTTAGTCGGTACACCTAAATACAATGATAATCAGATTCAAATGCGATTGTCCAGGATCTCAGAAAAGCCAAAAAAACAAACAAATTAAAATGTAATTACGACCTTAAAGGTGCAGTAATTACATCTTTGGGCGAACGAAAAGGTGAATTCTCAACCAAATTTTATTACGGATGAGTTAATTTACGATCCTGTTTTTGATTTAACCAACTTTTTTACATCGATCACTTTTTTAACTGGCGCTTTGGCTGGCTTTTTTGATAGAGTTTTGGCCTTCGTCGTTTTGATGCTTGTGCCTTTGGTGCCTGCGCCTTTGGTGCCTGCGCCGGTGCTTGTGCCTTTATTAACTGCTCTTTTGGCACCTTTTGTTTTTTTGGTAAAAGCTGTAGGATCTGCGGCTTCAATCAAAGCTTTGACCTGGTCAAGCGAATACTGAGCGGCTACTTCTGCAGTCGGCCTCTTTCCATCACTGTCCTTTGGTAAGCCATAATATTTTTTGCCAAAAAAGATGGTGGGGCCCCAGCGTCCATTCTGAATGCTGATTTTTTCACTTTCCCAGTTAGAAATAAATTTTTTAGCTTCTTTATCTTCTTTCGCCGCTACTAACTCAATCGCTTCTTTTGGGCTCAACTCATCAAAATTGATTTTAGCCGGCACATTGGCATATAATTCATTCCATTTTAAGAAAGGCCCAAATCGGCCTTTGCCTTTAGTTATTGGCTTTTCTTTATAAAAAGCGATTGGTGCATTGGCAGTATTTTTTTCTTCGATCAACTCAATCGCCCGGTCCAGCAATATCGAAAGTGGATCTTCGTTTCTAGGGATTGAGATAAACCCTTCGTCGTATTTGACATATGGGCCGAAACGGCCCTGACCTATGATGACTTCTTTATCCTTATAGTCACCGAGTGAGCGGGGTAGCTTAAAGAGCTCCATAGCCATAT
The DNA here is from genome assembly GCA_031417835.1 of Saprospiraceae bacterium. Classification (GTDB taxonomy): domain Bacteria; phylum Bacteroidota; class Bacteroidia; order Chitinophagales; family Saprospiraceae; genus JADJLQ01. The sequence continues at coordinate 10,755 of JANOWJ010000156.1, forward strand.
CGAAGGTGATGTTTTCCATCGACTGGTCTGGTTTAAGATTAGCATACTCCGGCTTTTGCTCTTCATTCAGTTCATCAGTATCTCCGATCTGGATGACCGGACCGAATCGTGACATCCGTACAAAGACCGTATTTCCGGTTTTTGGATCTTTACCCAAAATTCTTTTTCCACTTTCTCTGCCAGAATTTGCCAGAGTGTCTTCCAGTTTTTTATGGAATGGATGATAGAATTCATTGATCATCTGATGCCATTCCATTTTACCTTCCGAGATTACATCAAACTTTTTTTCGATATCTGCTGTGAAACTGTAATTCATGATATCATCAAAATTTTTGGACAGAAAGTCTACCACCAGCATACCCATATCTGTGGGGAAAAGATGGTTTTTTGATGCACCGGTGATCTCACTATCGGTGTGTTGTATGATGATCCCATTTTCCAGCGTCAACACTTCAAATTTTCTTTCAGTGCCCTCACGTTGCTCTTTTACTACATAGCCTCTGCCGGATTCCATGATTTTTGAAATCGTCGGAGCATAAGTAGAAGGGCGTCCTATGCCCAATTCTTCTAATTTTTTGACCAACATAGCTTCAGTAAAACGGGATGGAGGTCGAGTAAATCGTTGAATAGCCTCCATCTTCTTTAAATCCAAAAATTGGCCTACAACTAGCGGTGGCAAGATGGATTCGTCGTGTACATCTTCCTCTTCATCTTCAGACTCAAGATATACTTTGAGAAAGCCATCAAATTTTATGATTTCACCTTCAGCTTGCAAAATCTCATGAGGTAAAGTGGAAATTCCTATTTTGACGATTGTTTTTTCCAGCTCTGCATCTGCCATTTGAGATGCAATGGCCCTTTTCCAAATCAATTCATAAAGTCGTTGTTCGTCGCGGATGGCAGATACTTCTTGCCGGTCTATATATGAAGGTCTGATGGCTTCATGGGCTTCTTGAGCATTGGCAGTTTTGCTTTTATAGACTCTGGTCTCTACATATTGTGGACCAAAAGAGGATTGAATCTCTTGTACTATTTGGGCTACTGCTGTCGCACTTAGAGCAGTTGAATCTGTGCGCATGTACGTAATCAAACCTTGCTCGTATAACCGTTGGGCGGTGACCATGGTCCGGGAAACCGAAAATCCAAGTTTACGACTCGCTTCCTGTTGTAGTGTAGATGTAGTAAAAGGAGCAGCTGGTTTTCGTCGCAGCGGTTTTACATCTATTGATTTGATCCCAAATTTTGCCCCTACACAGGATTGAAGAAAAGATCGAGCGTTGCCTATTTCATCGAATCGATCAGGTCGTTCTGCTTTGATGGTGTAATTTCGCCCTTCTTGATCTTGAACTTTAAATAATGCACTGACTTTAAAAAATGGGGTGATATCAAAATTCCGGATTTCACGCTCGCGTTCTACGATAAGTTTTACAGCTACCGATTGGACTCGACCTGCTGATAGATTATTTTTTATTTTCCGCCATAATAGTTCTGAAAGTTCAAACCCTACCAATCGATCGAGTACGCGTCGAGCCTGCTGCGCGTTGACCAGATCTAAATCTACTCTACGAGGATTTAGGACGGCAGCTTGGATAGCAGGCTTAGTTATTTCATGAAAGACAATCCGTTTGGTGACCGCCGGATCCAGATTGAGCACCTCACACAAATGCCAGGCTATAGCTTCACCTTCTCGATCCTCATCCGTAGCCAGCCATACTTCAGATGCTTTTTTGGCTATGTCCCGCAATTCTTTGACGACTTTGGTCTTTTCTGGACTGATGATATAATTTGGCTGGAAATTGTTTTCTATTTCAATTCCTCTTTTACCTTTTTCTAAATCCCGAACATGACCAAAACTTGATCTTACCTGGTAATCTTCACCCAAATATTTTTCAATAGTTTTTGCTTTGGCAGGTGACTCCACTATCAGTAGTTTCTTACTCATGATCTTCTTATGTCCAGTGCTAATTTGGGTGCAAAACTATAAATATTTTGTATTTCATATCATAATTGAACAAAACGAAGTGAACATCACTTGCCATTTTATTTGTAAAGTAGATGTTAAAAATAACAACTGTTGATACTTTATGTTCATCTTTGAAATAGTGATCTTTGTTAAAAAATGGACTTTTACTTTGAGCATGGATAAAGAAAAATTGATAGCGATTGGCTTATTGCAGGCGATTTTTTATACTGCAATATGGATGATAGACGATTATATAGGATTGATCTTGAGCTCAAGTTTGGCCCTAGTTGCTTTTTCTGTATTGGTGATTTCTTGGATCGCCGATCGATTGGAGTATGCCGGAGTAGCTTGGTGGTATTATCCGTTAATCACATTATCTCTATTTATTCCGTTGATCATTGCACTTATTTTTTGGTTCTTCAAGTCCGGCGAAATGGACTGGATGAAACCAATTTTTTGATGCGCCATCACTCAATCGCTTCACCCAGTGCTTCATTTATTTTTTTCAAAGATAATCTAAGTGGTAACCGTTGTAACACACACTTAAGAACTAGGATACTGTCTAGACTAGAGTCTATATAAAAGGTATCTGTAGGAGTGATCATACTTGAGGGTCCCCAGGTAATCTTAGATGTCGAATCTTGTCCAAATAGATTGTGGGTCAAGGAGGTGTCAGATATATCAAATATAGCTCCATTGATAGTCTGGGTATTTCTGTTTTTTCGGATGGCATCAACTATAATCCATCGACCCTCTATTTTTGAACCATCAAAAGGGGGAACAGGCGGAGGTCCATTTTTACAGGCAACAAAAAAAATCACAAGACATACACAAACATATCGCATAGTATGGACTATATAAATTTATTGCAAAAGTAGAATAGATCCTTATTAAAGTGGCTACACATACTTTAGGGTTTAATAAAAGTTTTTTAAGCGGTAGTAAGTTCTAAAAGCGTGATTTCCGGCAGAATTCCGACTCTACCGGGATAGCCTAGAAAGCCAAAGCCCCGATTGACATAAAGGAACTGCTGACCCGCCTGATAGAGTCCTGCCCATTTGTCGTATACATATTGACTTGGACTCCATTTGAAAAAACCTGGAATTTCAATGCCAAACTGAAAGCCGTGGGTATGCCCCGAACAAGTGAGTGCTATATCCTGGTATTGTTTATTAATTTCAAAATCCCAATGACTAGGGTCATGCGAAAGTAAAAGTTTGAGACTGTCGTTTGGGGTACCGGCGTATGCAGTTTCAAGATTACCATACTTTGAAAAGCGCTTAGACGCTGAAAAGTTTTCTACCCCTATGATACTGAGTTTCTCGCCATGGATCTCAATCACTTCATGACGGTTTAATAAAAGACTCCAACCTATAGCCTCATGATGAGACTTTAGAGACTCCAAATTTTGAACTTTTTTTTCTGGACTCGCCCATTGAAAGTAATCCCCATAATCATGATTGCCAAAGATGGAAAAACTTCCGTATTTGCCTTTTAATTGTGAAAAAATATCCAAATAAGGAGTGACTTCATCAGCTTTGTAGTTGACCAGATCACCGGTAAAAAAAAGTAGATCAGGCTTTAAGTCTTGGATGATCGAGATACTTTTTCGAATGGGTTCTTTAGCAGTGAAACTGCCACTATGGATATCCGAAATATGTACAATGCGCAATCCTTCTAGAGCTGCTGGCAACCCTTTGATTGGAATTTTGATTTTATGAGTTTGATACCTGTAGGCGTTGCGGGCCATGCCATACAATAGCGTGATAAATGGAATGCCTGCTATGAATGCCCCGACTGAACTTAAAAACTTAGATCTTGAAGCATTAAATTCATAAGTAGGTCTGATCCACGATATAACCTGACCTCCTAATCTACGGATATCGTCTATCAATAAAACTGGTAAACTGACAAACTTGGCGAAATAAGTTATAAATGCAGCGGCTCTTAAGTAGATCATCAGGCTATTCGGAATCTTTTCAGCCGTACCTGTGATATAGACTATAATCAAGAAAAGGCCTATTATTGAACCGAACCAAAATAAAACAGAACATCCTAACTTCCATCCCGTAGACATGGACTGAGTAAGCTGCTTAAACCATTGATAACTATAGATATCTATACTTATCAAAAAGAGCAAAAGAATTAAAAATCTAGTATTCATGGATTGTACTGCAAAGATACCGAAATCCGAAGTTCCTGTTTTAAGTTATTTCCATAAGGTTCTCTGATAAAAAAGGTCGAGAATTCTTTGAAATTGAATAGAGCATGTAAATTCTACCGCTGCATATAAATAAAATACTATGGGGTGAAGTGCCTGACTCACTTTTCACCAGGTCCATACGATCATCTCGTCTGCCTAAAAAATTGTGTTCAACGGCGATTTTGTGTCCAAAGTATATAAGCAATGTTAAAATGTGGAGTTATAGACTTTAAAGTTTTGTGGCCAGCCCCATTCCATACATTATAGGGCATTAATATATGTGTGAATTTAATATGTATCAACCTTAACTAAAAAGTAGGCATCCCTGAGCTTATTTTGTCTCGGCAATGATATCATTTGAAGGATTAAGTGAATCATTGATCAAGACGACAATTTATTAATAATCAAAACAATTACCATGAACTATGTCAATAAACTGACATGCATTTGCATGTTGTTATTACTTTCCATTACAGCATCTTCACAATGTATCACTGGTAAAAGGGTCGAATCGTTTTCAGGAGATTCTATTTTGTATTCTTGCCCTCAAAGTATTAATCAATCTATTTCTTTTAAAGCGTTTACTTACAGTACTCAATTTGTTTACATTATTGCTGATAAAAAAGATACTATTCGAAAAATATCTACTACCGGATTAATAGATTTTAAAGGGTTGAACGATACTGAATACCATGTCTTCGGATATTCTATCAAAGGGACCGTACAACCCATTCTGGGAAAGTATATCTATACTACACGGATTACTGACCTTTGTTTTGGTCGTTCGATTAACTATATCACAGTCTTTCGGAATACGCCAGTAGCTCCAGTATTGAATGCTCAGTCTATGTCGCCAATCATAGTATGCGCACCAGATGGGCGTCCGGACTTTATCTCGCTCAATGCTACTTTCCCCACTAAAAACAAATCCAGTTATGTAGTAGTCGATGAGCTTCAGAAAATTGTAAGGACGAGTGATCAAAATTCTATTAATGCAGATAACCTCACTTGTACTATTTGTAAAGTCTATGCAGTAAGTTACACAGGTAATTTTGTAGCCAAAATCGGTGATTCATTTGGTAATCCGCTATCAGATGATTGTCAGGCAGCCAGCGTAAATTTTATTACATTAGTCCGAACTATCCCTAAAGGAGGAGAAATAGCTTTTCCAGGACAGAATAGTACATTATTTATTTGCTCTGCGAGTAAACAGCCGCAAATCATCACTGCTTCCATCAATAATAACTCTTCTGGCTATCAACGGTTCATCATCACAGATACACTCAATAAAGTATTGGCGGTGAATGAATCACCTCTATTGCCCACCACGGCGTTAAGTTTGGGGTATTGCAGGATCTGGGGTCTCACCTTTACGGGCATCGTAGATACTAATGTAATTAATAAATCCATCCATACAGTCGCTTGGACAAATGATTGTTATGCGCTTACAGCTAATTATATTTCTATCCTCAAACAATTGCCAGATGCAGGCCAAATTAGTTTGGGCTCTGCCAATAGTACACAGACTACCATATGTAAGGATAATCTTCAAGATCTGATTGACCTTCGTGCTGTCAATTCAAAAGGGGCAAAAACCCTCTGGGTATTTACTGACCCGGTGGGTAGCGTGGTTTCATGGACAAATGCAGCGACTTTTGACTTTAACACTTGGCCAATCGGAGTACGGAAAGTGTATCATCTGGCTTACACCGGAAATCTGACTTTGAAGGTTGGGGATTTGATCACTTCTCCTGCTTCTGATGACTGTTTTGATTATTCAAAGTCATTCTTAAGCATCACAGTAGATGTGCCCCGGGCTGGAGCATTAAGTTTTACGGATCAAACCAATGAAAAATTTGTTTGTGCTAATGTCCCTTCGGAGCTCGCAGTCAATATCATACAGTCTGGCCAGTCTGCTCTCTCCAATACCTATTTGTTGGCAGACAGCTCTGGACGATTTTTGACTGCTTTTGGAGCAAATCAATTTGATTTTGCAGGTCGAGTAAATGCAGTGTATCGGATATACAGCCTTTCTTACAGTGGGGATATTTCTCTTAAATTAAATGACAGCATCTCACAAGCTGTTGCGTCTACAGGATGTTATCAAATATCCAAAGACTACCTTCGAGTCATCAAAGGTGAAGCTAAAGCCGGCAAGATCACTTTTGAATCAGGTAAAGACAGCTTGTTGTTATGTTCCACACAAAATCTCATTGCAGCGAGATTCAAATCCAGTCAGATTTCACAAACCGCCTACGTATATGTATTGACATCAGCTCAAGACACTGTAGTTAGGATCCTAAAGACTGATACATTCAATCTTACCAACGCAGCTATTGGTATCTGCAAGTTCTGGGGCTTAGCATATACAGGGACATTGCTCCTCAAGCCAGGGGATTACATTAAAAAAGGGGGATTGGCTACAGGATGTGCTGACTTGACTGCTCAACCTTTGGTTTTAATTAAGGATAAACCAGTAGGTGGTCGTGTTGCTTTTAAAAATGTCGACACAGTCTATCAGATCTGTTATCGCGATGGGTGGCCTGACCTACTAAACTTGCATCATAGTGGTAGCTCTATGTTACCGTATCAATTTGTTGCTACCAATGCAGCCAATCAAATCATAGCATTCAATGTGCGTCAGACCAATCTGGAATCACTACCGTCAGATATCAGTCGTATTTATGGCGTTTCTTATCTGGGTCCCATTCTGGCCGCTCTAGGAGATGATATTACAAAGGCGATTTTTGCCGCTGATTGTTTTGAACTCAGCTCCAACTTTATTCAGATATCTGGTGAAACAATCAATGCAGGTATTATCAGGACAGACAAGAATTTAGATATCCTCAATTATTGTATTCAATCCACTATCGCAGATACGATCAAATTAGCAGTGAATGGAGCCACACCATCCGTTAAGTATTATTATATCGGCATTCAGTCAGATAGTATTAAGTTCATCTCCAGTACAGGGATATTATTTAGCGGTCAACTGCCTGCTGGTGAGACTCAAATCTATGGTATAGCATATAAAGGAAACTTTATCGCCAAGGCCGGCGATAAATTATCGACGCAACGACTGACAGATAGCTGCTTTGGTGTATCTACTAATTCTATAGTAATTCGAAAATTTGCTCCGGAAGCCGGTAGTGTAGTCGGTATTGGTCCGGCTAGTTTTTATCTCTGCCCAGGTGATGGTCAATCAGATTTCGTAGCACTAACTCCGTCGAAGGAAGCCCCGTTACCTTATGCCTACTTGGTAGCCGATCAGAATGATAAAATATTGGCGGTGAGTGTAGAGTCTGTTTTTGACTTGGACACATTTAGACTGGGCACCTGTCGGATTTTCGGCTTATCCTACAAAGGCACTATCCAGGCTATTGGTAAAAATATATCATCGCCTGATCTCGCTACGGATTGTTTTGATGTCAGTGAAGATTATGTAGGGGTGATCAAAGCACCTGCTGATGCCGGACGGGTTAGTAATGTCGCCAAGGACACCGTCATCAGTATTTGTGTAGAGGATCTAGCTGCAGATACGATAAGATTCATCAATAACTCCAATGCAGGCCTTAAGTATGCCTACTTGGTGACAGATGTTCAAAACAGATTGCAACGAGTCATTGAAAGTGCAAATCAACCGCTAGACTTTAATGGATCGGATCCAGGAGTATGCAGGATATATGGAGTATCTTATGGAGGTATTCTGACAGTGTTTAGAAATGATAATGTCACCTCAAAATCGCTGGCTAGCGGTTGTTATGATCTTTCGGACAATTTTATTTTACTTAATAAATCCAATACAGGTGGTCTGTGTAAAAATATAGGGGTAGACCCTAAGAATACTATTTTTTTAGCGGCTTATCCTAATCCAGCTACTGATGTAGTAAACATTCAATTAAAATCTAAGTTTATAAAGAGCGGCAATCCTGAGCTTTTCATTGTGGATGCTTCCGGGAGCCTCCTAGAAAAAATTATTTTACCGACACAAATGATTGATAATCAGAATATTGAAATTAATACTTCGGCTTTAAAAGCAGGATTGTATTTCATAATGTTCAAAAATGGTTATATATTTGATAGAATCAAAGTTGTAATCTTAAAGTAAAATTATATTCATCATTTATTTGCCTTTTGATGTTTCGAAACCCTGGAATGAGTAGTTCCGGGGTTTTTTTTTGTGATATGGTACGATTTGTGCATGTATTTTTCGTTAATACAACAGGTACAATGCTGATTCAAAAATAAATTGGATCATTTATGAAAATAAATTCTTTTTTATTTCTGCAAGAAATTTATCCCAAATGCATGCTGTATGTGCTTACAGTAGTATTTAGTTTAAGTACTTACTTGTTAGCAGGCCAATGTACTCCGCACTCTATATCTACGCCTGAAAATGAAAGCCGCATATTTGCTTGCGCAGGTGATGGGAAGCCAGATAATTATATTTTCACTAAATCTGATTCATCTTCTTTGAAATATGCTTTTATCCTATCCGATAGAAGCGATAATATTATTCGTGTACAGACCCTGCCAAATTTTAATTTTGATGGCACTGCTCCTACATTATTTAGAGTTTGGGGCGTATCCTATTCTGACTCCATCACGTTTAAAGTGGGCCAGGATGTGACAACAGTCCAAGGTGTAAATGGCTGTGCCAGATTATCTGAGAATTTTATATTAATTGTACGCGAAATTCCAAGTGCCCCGGATGCATTTTTTGCTAACGGAGATAGAGATACTGTTTTTTGTGCTAGCAATGCGCTTTTGGACACGCTGATTATGCAAGATCCTCAACTTACTACCGGCAAGCAGATCTTTATTGTTACCAAATTTGGAGGTGCCATTGTGGACTTTTTTACCGGTTTGCTTTTTGTGGTAGATGGCTTGCCCAAAGGCAGTTATTTTATTTATGTTGTGTCGTATACAGGGAATCTAACTATCGCTCCAAATAATAATATTTTCACTTCAAATCTTTCAAATGGCTGTTTTGCTATAGGCTTGCGTCCGTCCAGGATAGATTTAGAAGATTTAGTAGCTGATAGGATGATTCCACTGTCTGAACAGACTATTTTTTGCCCATTAGATAACCTTCAGGACATATATACTGTCCAGATGGTCGACAATAGGTCCCCTGTTCATACTCTAATCCTGCTGGATAACAGTAACATCTGCCGCGGTATAGGTAATGGATTATCTCTTAATCTTAATAATTTACCAGAAGGCGACTATACGTTACAAGCTCTTGGATATTCAGGTACGTTAAAAATAAAGATAGGGGATACCATTATAAAATCGAGCTCCGTCCAGTATAGTACCGATTGTTTTGTGTGGTCCATCAATACGATATCGATTCGGCTGAGGATACCGCATGCGGGACGCATCAATTCTGCCACGGGAGATACCTTGTTATTTGCTTGTCCAGGTGACCGATTGCCTGACAGGATTACATTCAATGCCACAAGCCAATCCAGCAGTAATTATGTGGTCGTCATAACTAATGAAAAAAATAGAATTGTTGCAATGACCAATCTAGGGGGGTTTGTGGATTTCGAATCATTTACGCCGGGATCATGTCGAGCATATGGCTTGGCTTATACCGGCACATTAAACATTGCTCTTGATTCTGCTTTTACCGGAGTATTAAGTACGGATTGTTATGAAGTCACACCTAACTTCCTTATTATCAATAAAGATGTAGCCAAAGGTGGCTCTATCAATCTTAAAGAAGGAGGTACTGTATATTACTCATGCCCTGACAAAGATGGTATCCGAAAAATTGAATTTGAACGGCGTAATAGTAGTATGTCACCGTATCAATATGTATTGACCAGCGAAAGTGGGTCTATCATAGACTTTGTTCAAAACGATAGCTTATCTTTTTCTAATCTTAACGCACAAACCTATAGAATATACGGTGTAGCTTATTCTGGCCGAAGAGTAGTCTCCAAACTCAGTAATATCTTTGTGTCATCCTTCTCCGACGGTTGCTACAGTATTTCTGAAAATTTTATTCGGGTGGTCCATGAAAGAGCGCGTGGGGGAGGGGTTCGGTTGCCAGACGGAAGTACCAAAGAATTATTCTGCCCTTCAGAAACAGGTAATAGGCTAGTCCAATTTCGGAATGTCGATGTCTCTGGTAATCTTTATAATTTCATTATTACGGACAGTACAAATCGGATCATCGAAATATCTCCAAGATTTTCATTCAATTTTGATACTGTTCGCCGAGGTCTCTATTTTGTCTATGGAGTTTCTTATATCGGAAATATAACAGTAAAAAAAGGCGAGGTTTTAGAGCGTACCAGATTTTCAACTGAATGTTTTTCATATAGTATAAATCGATTAGAGGTCATCATTGGAGAGATAGATGGAGGTCGCCTCACTTCGTCTGAGGGTTCGGACAATGTGTTTACATGCCCATCCAACGTAGATCTAGATTTGATACAGATTATACCGCTGCAGACCAGATCCCTTGGCTATCGCTATGTGATTACCAACGAGTTTAATACAATCATAGGATTTAGTTCAATCGATATGATTGATTTTGGCACTGCTGCTATCAACTCCAAATGCCGAGTGTATGGCGTGGCTTATAAAGGTGATTTTACTGGAGTATTGAATAGAGATGTTTTTCAAACTGCTTTTAGTGCCAGCTGCTATGATCTCTCTGAAAACTTCGTGTCGGTCCGTAAATTAATACCTCCTAATCACCGTATTATTTCATCCCTCAAAGATTCTGTAGTCACCTTGTGTATCGGTGACTCTCAAAAAGATACTATTGTGGTGGCTACATCAGATACTATTGGATTTAAAACTGCATTTATTGGTGTAGAAAGTGGTAAAATAGTAAAAGTTTATACTCAAAGGATGATAGAATTCGAAAAAGATAGTGTAGGCATTATAAACCTTTACTCTTTGATGTATACGGGTAGATTATTAGCAGCACCAGGCCTAAATTTTTTATCCGGCCTAGCATTTTCTGATGATTGTTTTGCCTTATCCAGTAATTTTTATGTAATAGATAAAGTAAAACAAGGTCCTTTTTGCATCATTACCAAGACCAAGAATGAGTGGTGGATTTCAGATTTAAAAGTATATCCTAATCCGGTTCGCGATCAATCGGTTTACCTCACATGGACATTCGCAAAACCACAAACTGAGCGATTTGCTCAAATCTCTATCTCCGACATCCAGGGGCGCCTTTTGTTCAATCTGAACCACCGAATTCAATTTTCAAATCAAGTTGTACTGGACCCCTCATCATGGCCTCCGGGGGTATTATTATTAAAGATTAAGGTAGGGGATCAATATTCAACTCGAAAACTCGTTATTTATCCTAAATAATAAGGTCTAGATTATAAAAGTGAATATTGTAATGACCAGACCCGAATCTGACAAACGGAGGGGGGAAAGACATTCCTCTTGGCCTACCCAGAGATTAATTCTGGTAAAATAGCTGAGCTAACCTCTGCCCAAGTACATTCTTTTCAAAGAATGCTCTAGCATAATCAGTTTAGTGGCTAATGTCGAAAAAGAGATCTAAAAAGCTTACTCGGCGACCACGGAAGCGGCACCACTATATTTCTTTTCTTTGATACGGGCTTTTTTGCCGGATAACTCTCTCAGGTAATATAGTTTGGAGCGCCTTACTTTACCTTTTTTCAATAAACTGATATCCACAATATTGGGAGAATTAAGCGGAAAAATCCGCTCCACACCTACCCCATTGGATATTTTACGGATGCAAATGGTTTTGGTCAGACCCTGGCCGGTCATTTTGATCACATCACCTTTAAAATTTTGAATTCTTTCTTTATCACCTTCAATGATCTTGTAACTAATATTTACATTATCGCCAGGTTTTACCCCAGTATTATTGCGGTCTTTTAATAGCTGCTCCTGTATATATTTGATTGCGTCCATTTCTTAAAATTTAGGCGGCAAAAATAGCTTTTTATTTTAATAAAATGAAATATAGTGTGAGAATAATATAGAATTGTTTTAGACAGAAAACTTTGAATTTTAACGAATTAGCGTAGCAAAAGACTTAAGTTCACGATCCTCACCCCGATTGGTTTTATACCTCACGATGCACACGTAGACCCCATTTGGCTCGATGATGCCAAGGTTTTTTCGTCGACCATTCCAACCTTCTAAAGGGTCCTTACTAAAATAAATGTTTTCCCCCCATCTGTTATATACGCTCATACTGAAGCCTTGCATACCCAAAAGTGACCCTGTGCCTATATATATATCATTGACTCCGTCATTATTCGGTGAAAATGCATTGGGCAAGAAGTAACTGATATTCAATGAGATATCTAATATTTTTTGAGCCGTATCTATACAACCATTAAGGTGTTTTGCCAACAAGGTGACCACCATTGAACCCGTATCGCGATAGGTGTGAATCGGGTCCTTTAGCTCAGATCCGTTTTCATCCCCAAAATTCCATGAAAATTGACTAGATTCTTTTGATGTATTGAGGAATGCCACGGTAGGATTGAGCGTAGTAATCACTTTAGGATTAAAATCAAAATCTGCCACCGGTCCTTCTTGCACCCGAACAAAAGATGGGAATACTTCAGTGGTTATGCATCCGCTTGGAGCTTTGATAGACAGACTTATCGTGTAATTGCCGGCAAGATTGTAAATGTGTGTAGCATGTAGTCCTTTAAATTTTTGGCCATCGCCAAAATCCCACTCCACATGATAATTAGAATCCAAGGGTAAAGACAAATTGTCAAAATGAATCTGGGCTGGTACACAAGCTCTAAACTTATCTGGTAAAATATCGATCACCTCAGGAGCAGGAAAATAGGCCAAGCTTTTGGATTTGGTGGCAGTACAGATTTTACCATCTGATACAGTTAACTGAATATCGTAATTGCCTGGTTTTTTAAACAAATGAAAGGGGTTTTTACTACTCGAAAGTGGATCTCCATCTTTAAAATTCCACAACCAAGTTTTAATGGGAGTCAGTACACCAGTCGAAAAATCTTTGAATTGTACAGGTAGACTTGAGCACTTATCATACGTAAAATCAAAATCAGCCTTGAGGTCGGCAGGGATGATCTTGAGATTGATGGTGGCTGTGTCGCTGCAGATCAAGGCATTTTTGTTTACGATCATGATACCCCTATACTCGCCTGGCTCTGGAAATAAAATAGTGGGGTCACGATCTGTATTTGTCAATGGGGGTAATGCACTATTAGTTTTGGAAACAAACTCCCAATAATAATTTTTTATATATTCTTCTCTATAGCTTTCATTTTTTAACTTGACATTTCGATCCCCACAATAATTGATCGTAAACTCCTTTCCGATGAATGTATCAGCTTGCACTTTTGCAAAGACGGACTGTTCACAAATACCAATATTAAATTGAAAGTCTCTATGAGTGGAGCTCAAAAAAACTCCATTCCGGTATTCCTTTACACAGATTCCCACCACAAATTGACCCAATTCAGTGGGATTGCCATTCAGTCTGCCTGTGATCTGGTCCAAATTTATAGCGCCTGCTCCCATGGGTTCGGTTGTCGAATAAAGGGGGGAAATAAAACTCACATATTGAAACGGAGGTGCACAAGTCAACGGGTTGGGTCTTATAGCCGCACAACCTTGGCCACCACCACCAGTAGGATCGCCTACACCTGATCCTCCGCCGGCATATGGTGTACAAAATTCATAGACTAATGAATCTCCATTGGTATCTGCTGCACTATGATCAAAATCAAAAGGAAAATCAGCACAGATGACAATAGGTGGAAAGGACTTGAATTTGGGACTTGAATTACAAAGGCGTTGAGCTTCCGGGGTAATTTCAATGAAAAAAGTCGCACCAGTATTATTAGGCGCTACTAAATTAATAATGGTGTTGTTTCGACAACACCTCATATAGTAGATTACATAAGTCTCATTGATCACTGGTAGATCCAGCGTAAATTTATAGGATGATTGTTCTACACAGACATTAGGCGGAATAATCAGGCAAGGGTTGTTATCTGGTCTCACGGGACTGATCGAGCCATGATTGACGATCAATTGCTGAACATAGATATACCGATTGCCATCAAACCGGTAGATCCCAAAGGTAGCATCAGGGTCAAATCCAGATCCCGTAGGATTGTAACAATCCCTGTAAATGGTCAGACTCAGGTCATAAATTTTAGAATTATTACCCCTGCCGACACCTTTACAATCATAATAGAAATCACTACCTATAATATGTCGCCCGTAGCTAGGCATATGTAGGAGGATACCTAGAAATATGATCGCAATCTTTAGTAATACAGGTTTACTGATTAGAACTACCGGCATCGTGTTTTTCTTACTTTACGTTTTGGTTGCTCAAAGTAGACTTATCTGATCAAAGTAGCAAAGCCCTTAACTTCTTTGGCTTCACCACGATCGTTTTTATAAGTAACGACACAAACGTATACTCCGTTAGGTTCAGTAAGACCTTTATTTTGTTTTTTTCCATTCCAGCCTTCTTGTGGGTCAGAGGTAGAGAATATAAGTTCCCCCCAACGATTGAATATAAAAAATTTAAAATTCTGCATCCCGTCGTAAGAACCTATACCGAGGTAATTGTCATTTATACCATCATTATTTGGCGTAAAAGCATTTGGGAGAAAATAGGTAATGTTTAAACCTATTCTCACTGTTTGAGAAGTAGTATCAGTGCATCCGTTTTCATGTTTAGTCAACAATAACACTCTGTAATCTCCGGTATCTTTATAGCTGTGAATCGGGTTTTTTAAAATGGAGCCAGCATCATCACCAAAATCCCATAAATATTCTATGCCATTAGCGCTTTGGTTTGTAAATTTTACAATTGGATCTTTGTTGGTAGGATGTTCCGGATCAAACGTAAATGCGGCGGTAGGACCATCTTGGACCCTTACGAAATTAGGAAAGGTCTCATTCGTGATACATCCGCTGGGAGCTTTGAGGGAAAGCTTTATTGAGTACAGTCCGGGCCTCTGATATACGTGACTGGCATGAATAGAAGTGGTAGTCGTACCATCCCCAAAATCCCAAACTACAGTATAAGTTGAGTCCAGAGGAATGGAAAGATTATTAAACTTGATGGTGGCAGGAGCGCAGGCTCTGAATTTATCAGGTAATATATCTAGTAGCGCGGGTGACGGGAAATAAGAAAGTGGTTTTGTGACCTCTGACTTGCACAGTGCTCCATCAGTGACGGTCAGTTTTATATTATAGTCCCCTGGTTTATCGTATAAATGTGCAGGGCTCCTGACAGTAGAGGACTTGGTATTGCCAAAATCCCAAGAATACGTTTTTATAGGGGTTATTCGACCAAATGACTTATCCGTAAATTTTATCGGAGCTGTAGAGCATTTATCATAGTCAAACACAAAATCAGCTTTAATATCAGATGGTATAATGTTCAAATCAATAAACGCAGTGTCATTACATACGATGGCATTCCTATTTACGATCATCATACCTCGGTATTGGCCGGGATTATTGAAAGTAATCTTTGCATTGCGCTGATCACTCGTCAATGTGGTAGCCCCTCCGGGATTTGATTTAGGTTTAAACTCCCAATAATAGTTTTTAATATACTCCTGGGTAAAACTCTCATTGATAAATTGGATCTCATTATCGCCACAATAATTGATTGTAAATCGATCTCCCGAGACACTATCTGCCTTTATTTTAGCAGTCACGGCTTGCTCACAGATCGTTACATTAAACTGAAAGTCCCTGTGGATCGAACCGATCAGTTCTCCTGCTCGGTACTCTTTGACACATACGCCTACTACATATTGCCCCAAGTTTTTTGGACTGCCGGTGAGCAATCCGGTCATTCTGTCCAGTGCGATTACTTGTGGCCCCAAGGGTTCTAGATACGTATATCCAGTCACTGAGCTTAAGAAATTGAATGGAGGTGGGCATATTCTAGGGTCTGGAGTAGGGCTTTGACAGCCGTTTTGACTGCCTGGGAATCCACCACCAGCACCACCAGCACCGCCTCCAGCTAACAAGGGACAAAACTCATAGACTAGTGAATCACCTTCAGAGTCAATGGCACTATGATCAAAAATTAATGGAAAATCAGCGCAAATCACAATTGGAGGAAAAGTCTTGAATCGAGGACTATTGTTACAAGATTTTTGGGCTGCATTGGTGATTTCGATAAAAAACGTAGCGCCCGTATTTCCAGGATTGGGTATATTGAGTATAGTCCTGTTTCGACAACATTGGATATAATAAATCACATAGGTTTCATTGATGACCGGTAGGTCTATCGTAAATTCATAATCGGTGGTTTCTACACATACATTGGGCGGTATGATGATGCAGGGATTTTGATCTGCACGTACATTAGTGATTCTGCCATGGCTGATATTGAATTGATCTACAAATCGGAATCCAGTAGCGGACTGCGTATAGATACCAAAAGCAGCATTCGGATTAAATTGGATATTGGTGCTACAATCGCGATACACATCTAAATGAAAACTATACTTTTTAGAATTAGCTCGGCCATCACCTAGACAGTTGTAATAAAAATCACTGCCGATAATATGGCGCCCATATCCATGAAAGACAAGCAACTGAAACGTGCTCAATAAAAACATGGATCTGCGCCAAAAGTGTTTATTCATCGTATTAAAGTTACGGAACCTTTTACAATTTTCTTAAGACCTTCTTCGGTGGTGAATCGAATCTGATAAATATATACACCATCTGCCGAGCCCGATGTGTTGTATTGATCGCCGGTCCAACCAGCACTGGAATCCTTTGATAAAAATAGAAGTCCACCCCATCGATCAAATATGGAGAATTCGTATTCGGCAAAAGGAGCTATTCCTTCCGGAGTCAAGATGTCATTCACTCCATCACCATTAGGTGTAAATATATTGGGTACATAAAAGTCAGTGATCTCGCCAACGGTAACCTGCTGAACGGTGGTGTCCTGGCAGCCATTTTCATGAATAGCAATTAACTTTACCATATATAGACCCGTACGTACAAATTGATAGGTAGGGTTAATTAAATTTGAAGTTTTTTGATTTTCAAATTCCCAAAAGTAGGTCTTGGCGTTCAACGATGAATTCACCACCTCTACAATGGGGTTACGTAAAGTCAATTTGGCATTGATAACTTTAAAAAGGGCAACGGGTTTTTCTTTACTGATAATGGATTGACTAAAGGCCTGCTCGGTAGTACAACCGTTGGGGGATTTAAGTTTTAAATTAAATTTGAAAACACCTGGTTTGTCAAATTTTACAACGGGTGCATTGCCATTGAAAGTACGACCGTCACTGACGCTCCAATCGTATTGATACCGCGTATCATTTAATTCATTGAGCCGCAGTGTCAGCGATCCCGGAAAACAGAAAATAGAATCCTTAAGATTTAGGCTTAAATTAGACGGAGCCGGAAAAATGTTGATCACATATCGGATTGTATCGTTACAAAAATTTGGATTAGATACCACAGCTTTGACCTGATAGGTACCCGGTTTTGAATATTGATGTGTAAAGGCAGTGCCCATGGTACTGTCACCATAATGCCAATTTAACGTGGAGGAAGGGAGTGGATTAATTGAAAAAACCACGGGATTATTGGTGCAAGAATCGTACTGCGCTTTGATTTGATAATCTACTTTTTTGACAGATATCAATACAATATTCAAAGAGTCTGAACATTGATTCTCTTTGTTGAGAAATAATTTGCCCGTGTACGTACCAGGTTCCGAAAAAATCTTGGTCAGGTGGAAAGATGAATCCGTTATTTTTTTATTGCTAGGACTTTCAAATTCCCAAAATACTGATTTGATGTATTGGGTGTCTTTGCTTTGATTAGATATTTTGAAGGGTTGGTCAGCGTTACAATTGAGGATAAATGCAGTATCCTTGTTGATAAAAGCACCTTGTATAGCCGCATCGAGCACAGTATTACATTCAGCTATATTGATTTGAATATCCCTACGCAACAGGGTAAGCAATACACCCCCTCTATACTCTTTGACACAAACGCCAAAGATGAATTGACCGACAGCATTGGGCCTTGCTATCAAGATCCCGTTTGTCAATTTGATCGGGACGGCACTAGGAAAAGGATTGAGTGCATTGGTCATAGCATTGACAAAACTTACTTCTTTAAATGTAGGTACACACGAAGAGGGATCTGGTTTGATCCCATTACAACCTAAAGGGTTGCCCGCAGTGCCTCCTTGACCTTCAGGACCACCACCTGTGAAGGGTGCACATAACTCGTACTCCACTAAGTCACCTTCAGCATCACTAGACTTTAGATCAAGACGCATGTCTTGATTTGCACAAATCACCAATGGTGGTAATTGATCTGATACCGCGCTTTTATTGCAAAGTTTTTGGGCTTCTGTAGTTAGCTCCAACATGATTGTACTGCCGGTGCGACCTGGGTCCAGGATATTTGATATGGTCATATTCCTACAGCACCGTTGATAAGCAAATAGATAACTTCCTGAAAGTATCGGTAAATTCATGACTAAAATTTCATAACTTGCTTCCCGGACACAAACATTGTACAAGAGCACAGCACATGATTTTTTATCAAAATCTACCGGCCGTTCAAGCGTTAAGGGTATGTTAATTTTTTGAACTAAAACGTATTGATTTAAATTCATGCTAAAGATTCCCAAGTCGATATTGGAGTCAAAACTGCTGCCTTGGTTACAATCACGTGT
This sequence comes from Saprospiraceae bacterium, assembly GCA_031417835.1. Lineage (GTDB taxonomy): Bacteria > Bacteroidota > Bacteroidia > Chitinophagales > Saprospiraceae > JADJLQ01. The sequence continues at coordinate 29,631 of JANOWJ010000156.1, forward strand.
GAGGCTTAGTTTAAATTTGTAATTTTTAGTATTGGCTATAGAGCCATTCCCGATGCATTCATAAGAGATTACCCCTCCTACCAAGTGTTCTGCAAGTGACAGGACTGGGAAGGACAAATAAAAAACTATGGAATAAAATATTATGCAAAAATTTTTCACCTGGTACGTGGCTCTTTTTTACAATAATTAGAACTGCAAATTAGTTTAATTTATTATTTTTTGTAAGTGTGCCAAAATGAATTGGACAGAAGAAATTCAGGAAACAGTCAAATTATTATTGGATGGGGGAGTGATTCTCTATCCGACGGATACGATATGGGGCCTAGGATGTGACATGATGAGCAAGTCAGCTGTCAAACGAATTTATTCTATCAAGAAGAGGGAACACAGTAGCCCATTAATTCTACTCGTATCAAGCCTGGAAATGTTAAAACAATTTACACCTATCATTCATCCTAGACTTGAAAATCTGCTGACTTTCCATAAAAAACCAGTTACGGTCATTTATGAGGAGGTGCTTGGCATACCCGAGTATTTAAAAGGACCCCGAGGATCGGTTGCTATTCGAGTCACCAAAGATCCGTATTGTATTGAATTGATAAATGCGTTGGGCAGGCCAGTGACTTCTACATCAGCTAATATCTCAGGCCAACCCTTTCCAAGATATTTTGGAGAGGTGCAGTCGGATATTATGCAACAGGTAGATTTGATCGCCCAGTATCGGCGAGAATCTCGTGAAGAAAGGGCACCGTCGGTGGTCGTACGATTTGACGAAAAAGGCGAATTGGAGTTTGTCCGACTATGATTCACTAGTCAATTTTACACTGGATTATTGGATGGCTTTGAGAGCTGCTCTGATAGTTGGCTCATCGCTCAAAACTGACCTATGCTGACGAGTAAAATCTTCATTTGCCAACATCCACGACCGAGAAATATGTTTTTTGATGATATTCGATTTGTAGGCAGAATAATTTTTTGATTGGAGCTTAAGGGCATTCCAGACTATTTTTTCGATGATAGGTGATTCTTTAGGATTGTAGGCCTTTTGAAGGCCAGATATCTTTAATTGGAAGATTTCTGATGTAATTCTCTCTTTTAACATGGAAAGCTCTTGGATTTCAGCTGTCGTATCGGAGGCAATTAGGATATCGGGTATAATAAATCTTGATGCAGGTATTTTCCGACCTTTTACGGAGCTATAGACTTTTTCAGGCAATATGTTTTTACCGGACAGATCAACAGATCTGCCGGAAGGTAGGATAAATCTGGCAACAGATAACCGCAAAGCACCACCATTGGATAACATGTATTGCTCCTGTACAAGACCTTTTCCATAACTCGGCGTACCCACCACCAGCCCTCGATCGAGGTCTTGCATGACTCCAGCAAAAATTTCACTAGCTGAAGCGGAATTTTTATTGATGATGATTGCGATTTTATCTAAGTTAAATAGTTGTCGACCATCTGTTTTGTATTCTGCTTTCCGGACAGTCCGACCTTGTGTGGTGACCAGCAGGATGTTTTTTTCTTTAAAAAATTGATTCATAATCCTGCTACATTCCTCCACATAGCCACCAGAATTATCCCGTAAATCAACGATAAGATGTTTGATTTTATATTTTGAATGAAGTGAGTCTAAGGCAGTTATGAATTCATCGTATGTATTATCTCCAAAATGGAGTATTCTGATGTAGCCTACTTGATCATTTAATGGAAAAGCTGGCAGCACGGTATGGATTTCTGAGGAGTCATTTCTCGACAGTTCTACTGCGATTGGTATCGTTGAGCCGGATTTAATCAAAGTAAGCTTGAGGGACTTATCCGGCCATTTTTCAAAAGTGCCTTGATTCGGTGTTTTTTCCTGAACCGAAATAATACGATCCCCAATATCCAGAGCTCGTAAGGCTGGTAAAGAACTCGGCAGAATATCCCGGATGTACCAGTTATTATTTAAGAGTATTGAATTAAACCCGTAGGCTTCTATAAATGAGGTGAGGGTATCTATAATTGGACGATCTGAAGGAATGTATACTGAAAATGGGTCAAGCTCTCTGACCATCGATCCAATGGCCAATTCGGAGATTGTATTGATATGGATGGAGTCAATATAACGTGCATCAACAAAACGAGCTGCCTCTTCCAGTAATCCAGTATAATTTTTTGCTCCTGGGATTGACTTGTTTTTTAATTTTGTCTCAGGGATTGAAGATTGTTCTATTTTTTTTCCTAAAAATATACCCAAAACCACCATCAGGGACAAAAGAAGGGGTTGGAATAATTCATATTTTTTTGAAGTATTTTTATCCTGCATATCAATTACAAATCTATACTATTAACTTTAGATCGGCTCTATGAATGACAAAAGCGATATCATCGATGGTCTTGATCACAAAATTTTAGGCATGCTCATGGAAAATGCTGATCAGTCGTATGCTGAATTAGCTAAAGTATTGTTTGTATCAGCCGGGACAATCCATGTCAGAATGAAAAAAATGATTCAACTGGGTGTGATCAAACGAGAAGTGCTGGAGGTAGATTATCATAAGCTTGGCTATGATGTGACTGCATTTTTAGGAATTTATCTTGAAAAAAGCTCTTTGTATAATAGTGTCGCTGATATTTTAAAGCAAATCCCTGAAGTGGTGGAAGCACACTACACCACAGGAAATTATAGCATTTTTGCAAAAATAATCTGTAAGGACACTAAAGATTTAAAAGAAATATTGACAGATCGAATCCAATCCATAGAGGGCATACAAAGGACAGAAACGTTCATCTCGCTGCAGGAAAGTATAAATCGGCCTTTGACCGTTGTCACAAAAGATCAGACATAGGCCGCCGAATAATTATGAACCGAGATAATGCTTCAATAATTTGCTCCTGGATGCTGTGCGAAGCTTATTTATGGCTTTGTCTTTGATCTGGCGTACTCGCTCTCTCGTCAAGCCAAACTTTTCGCCAATATCTTCTAAAGACATTGGATGCTCGACTCCTATACCAAAATAGAGTTTGATGACATCGGCTTGACGATCAGTCAAGGTACCTAAGGAGCGTTCTATTTCGTTGCGAAGTGATTCCCGATATTCGAGTGAATTGTCTGTGGCCGGGGTGCCGATGTTTTCCAACACATCCAATAATGTATTGTCTTCCCCATCGATAAAAGGGGCATCCATCGATACGTGCCTGGCGGCCACTCCAAGTGTGGTTTCTACCTCTTCACTAGGGATTTCAAGGATCGCAGCCAATTCTTCAGGAGACGGCTCGCGCTCAAATTGTTGTTCCAACTCTGAGAATGCCCGATTTATTTTATTTAATGAACCGACTTTATTAAGCGGGAGCCTGACAATCCGGGATTGTTCAGCCAAAGCTTGCAATATGGATTGACGAATCCACCACACAGCGTAAGAAATGAACTTAAAACCTCTAGTTTCATCAAATCGTTGCGCAGCTTTAATAAGGCCCAAATTACCTTCATTGATCAGATCAGAAAGTGAAAGTCCTTGATTTTGATACTGTTTAGCTACGGAAACCACGAATCTAAGGTTAGCTTTTGTAAGACGCTCCAAGGCTGCTTGATCCCCTTGTTTGATGAGTTTGGCCAGGGTGACTTCATCTTCTGGAGTGAGTAAATCTACTTTACCGATCTCCTGTAGATATTTCTCTAAAGACTGGCTTTCACGGTTTGTTATAGATTTTGTTATCTTAAGCTGCCTCATTTTAAAATAATAGTTTTTATAAATACATAATGGCAAAATCAAATTTTGCAATAGTATCGAAAAATTAAGAGCACAAAGATAAGGTATTATTGAAATTATTATAAAAGAATATTACATGCAGTGGTACTTAGTATTACCTTGGCCGAATTATCTTTAAAAATTATAACAGATTCAGTGCACAATTCAAAAATTTGTTTTTCATTTGCATTTCTTACATTTAATCGGATACCTTCATGAAAAAACCGGAAACTAAAATAAAATCCTCTAAAGCCACTCAGGCACCTCGAGGAGTTTCCGTGGTCAAAGAAGTACCTAAGTTGGCAGTAAAAAAGGCTGGCCCTGGTGCGTCTAAAATTGCTGCGGCGCCAAAAGTCACCGGAGGATCGCGTTCAAAAGCTGCTTCAAAATCTTCAGCGGCTAAAAAATCTTTAACTCCGATACCCGGCCCTCAAGGGTCAAAATTGGTACAAAGTGGAAAATCAGGACTTGCCATTTCCAGAAATGTCAAACCGGCTTCTTCGCCATCTATTTCAGATTTAATAGAAACCACTCCTGGTGGTAAACCTGGGGCGACTCTTCCTAAACGATCTAAGAGAGGTAGAGAAAAAAGTCTTAAACCCGATAAAAGCAAAGGGCCTTTAAAGCTGATTCAAGTAATACCAAAACAAAGACCCAATGCGGCACACAATATTCCCGTAAAAAAGGAAAAAATGCTCATGCGGTATGGTAAGCCTACCAAAAGGTTGTTGTATACGGTCGATTTTTTATTAAAAGCTTCTCCGACCATCGTTTATCATTTTATCACCACTCCTTCTTGCCTAGTCCGATGGTTTTGTGATGCTGTCGATATCACAGGTGAGTATTTTACTTTTTCATGGAATGGTAGTACGGAGGTAGCGGAACTGATCGACGATATAGAGGATGAAAGATTAAAATTCCAGTGGTTGGATGGAGAAGATGAAGATGAGTTTTTTGAATTTAAGATTTCAACTGCTGACATTACGGATGAGACAATACTCGAGATCACAGATTTTGCTTGGGCGGATGAGGTCGATGAGCAAAAAGAACTTTGGCGTACCCAAGTGGAAAATCTAAGGAAAGAGACGGGTGACGCTTAGCCTCTTCGAAAAAACATTTTGAGCAACACTGTAGTTGCTAAAAACAATTGATTTAATTTTTCCAGGGAAGACTGTTGACTTTTTCGGCTGCCTTATAACCAAGTTCCAATCCTTCATCTGTATCCATTCTGAAATGTACTCCAAGATATATTCTTGAGACAGCGTTTTCTTTTGCCATATCGTCAAACGAATTAAATGTCCGGGGCAGTCCATTAAACTCCGTACGAAGCGCATGGCTCTTATCTGTCATACTATAATCTTTACCATAAAATGTGTTTAATATGCCGGCTCCAGCTCCTCCAAAGCCTGAATGGTCAGAAGGGTATGCAGGAAAAGAAGGGGTAACTCCTTTAAGACCATTCACCGGATTGTTTAAGGTAGGTTTCCAAGCAGGATCTATAAGTCTATTGATGTAACTCACCGGGCGCTCCACATTATAGGTGTATTTTGTATTCCATACTGCAATGGCAGCATCTGCCAACGCCATACCTAATTTAGCATTTAAAAAAACTGCAGTTTCTAAATCGGATTTATGTTCTTCGATAACTTGATTCGCTATCGAAATCCATCGCGCTGAAGACTCAAAAGTTTGTTCATAAATATCATCACTCCAAAATTCCCCTACCCATTGTCTACTGAGCACCAAAGGAGTGGTAATAGCATATACTTCCATCGCCTGGCGATGAAATTGAGATTTGGCATCTTCACTAAATTCACCAACATAATATTGATAAGGACGGCCCAACAATTCATCATTTCTTAATGCAAACGGCCTCACTTTACCCCAATATGGGAATAAAGCTTTACCAAAATCAGGCGGGGTTGCTTGCCATTTCCCTGGGCCTTTTGGTGCAGTATAATCTGAAGGTTGTGGGTTTTTAAATCCATAATGTCCTAATGGATCTGAGGCTGACCAGTCATAAAATGCATCTGCTATAGCCAAACCTCGCAGCTCTGATCGTTCCATGATATCTTGTGAGATCTTTAAGCCATAAGTGGACAAGAATCTGGCGCCCATCGCATTGATTTTATCTTCATAAATCGGAGCGATATGAGGAAAATATTTTTTGAATGAATGATAGTAAACAGAATTTAAGACAGTAGGCCAGTGATATTCTTTTTTTGTTTCTAGCGCAGGCAATGTCAACTGTTCGTATCGATACGCTATTGATTTGAAATCAGGCATGCCCGGTACCACAGCTTCATATGCAGCCAAGCCGACATAACCTAGCATCCGAGCAGCAGCTGGTGGTCTATATCCTGGAGCAAAACGATCTACTTCTAAAAATAATTTATACCATTGTAATGTCACCTCCGCATCAAATCCTTTTACGGGTGATATTTTGCCAGGATCTGTCGGATTATCTATCTGCTCATCCCGACAAGAAGAGATCAAGATGACAAAGCTGAAAACAAAAATGATGTGATTAAGTACTTTTGCTAACATAGGATACAATTATAAGTTCTGTCTAAGTGTTTAAGGTGACCTCCCTTTGCTTAGTAGTCAATGCCTTTAACCTCACAAAGTTAAGAAATGAATTGATTATCAAGCCCAAATAATTCAATTGAAATAAAATAGTTGCCTTTACAGGTCGCAACTTAAATCGAGCAAAATTTGGAGCCTCATCAGCTAACCGTTTGAGAAAAATTAAAATCATTTGTCATTAAATTGTGGAATTAGATACACGATCAGGCTGAGCCATATCAAGATGCATGGCACAGGCATAGATTGGGGCAAAACAAAAAAGAAGACTATTAATCCAACAAGGATAAAGGTGAAAGTTTTATAAAAACTTTTCACCCAGGCAGGCCGACCTGGATTGTTTAACCATGGGTAGCTGAATAATAGGGGATTGGCCCATATTAAATGCATGTTGGATTTTGTAGCGATATGATCAGAAAAAAACCAAAGAAAAGAAATAACAAGCCCGGCTGTGGCGCAAAGTGTAAACAAAACTGATGCCGATAATTTGAACCAAAGCGAATCTCTTAAAAACAGATAACACAAAACACTCCAGATCAAGACAAAAAAGCTAATCAGGGTAGGAGTAATCCAATCGCTTCTACTAACAGCTAATGACTTATCCGGAGTATGAATCAGATATGATTTGGAGTTTAGAGGTTTATTGCCGACTTGAGTATGATCATAAATCTTCATCATCTCAAGAGGTAAAAACATAGATTGTTCAGCAGACATTACTCCATCGGCAGGTAAACCAAGGATCAGGTCTATCCCAAATCTACTCCAAGGGCTTTGCAGCAGGTATTGATGAAGATAATCTCTAAATGTGGCCGGCGGAATAGGAGGGTATAGTATTGTTTCATCATATGATTCTTGGATTTTATCCCGAATTCTTGTGGAACAATTGTCCCAAAAAAAATCATATTTATAAGCCCGGTATGCAGGCTGGGCATTGGCCATGAGGCTTCTGATCAGATGTGATTTCTGAATGCTATCTAGGTAAAACACCTGTTCATAGACCGTTCGTCGTTCTAGGATATAAGATTCAATAAATTCATCATAGGAGTTTACAGATAATATGTAATTGAGCTTACCTCGCATAAACTTGAGGTAAAAGTTTTTCTCTCGGAAATTAAAAGTACCATAGTTAAACACCATGTCCCTGCCCGTTGATCCATCTTTGACTCGAATAGCACTGTGGCCAAATATACTGTAAAGGTCTTCCCCTGGACTGCAAGACAAAAGACTTACCTTCAAATGATCCTGACCATACAATGGGGTGACGAGCAGAAAAGCGACAAAATAATAATACTTTAATAACTGTCGCATATCAATGGGTTGTGAATGAATATGCGTATGAGTCTTGACCAAGGGCAGTCAAGACACATACACTTGAGTGAATAATATGGTCTGATCGATGGGCTATGGTTTGATCTGTTTTTTTATGGAGATAGGATCTATCGATTTTGATTTTATCAATCCATTCAAAAGTGGCACTTCGGTGTTGATGACGACTTGCCATTTTACAATTTCAGTATTGATTTTGGTGGTGATCTCTTGTTTGATTTGTTGTGAAGATTGAGTTGGGGCGTATTCACCTCTATTGGTAATAGAGTTGAGATATGCGAGTTTGTTATTCAATCGAATTGGAAAATTAAGGGGGTCCTGACCACTTCTATTTTTGGTTTGATACAACGATTCTTCGATTTTCGTCATTTCGGTATCGATGGCTTTGGTTTTATCAAGGATATCTTTCATAGAGGGATCATCTTTGATCTTGTCCATATATCCTTTGAGTTGAGTCCGCAATTCTCTTATATCTGTAATAGTTTGATGCACCTCAGTGAGTTTTTGGTTGTTTTCGTGCACAAATTGTACTTGCCGCTGAATATCTTCATCCGATCCGATACTATTGGGGGTTCGCATAATATTAAAATCTTGTCTAAGACTTTTGTTCTTTTCGGTAAGATGGACTTGATATTTTCCAGGAGCCGCCAATGGCCCAGTTAATGATCCGGCCCACATGATCAAGCCCTCAAACCCTTTTGCATTCGGATATCTAAGGTTCCACGAAAAGCTATTGGATCCTTTTTTAAGTTCAGGCAGTTTCTCTTCGCCTTCTTTAGGATTAGTTGAAAACGTTTTAATCAATTTTCCACTTTCCTCAAAAAAATTAAGCGTAATCGTATCTTTGTTTCCGGGCAGTTCTGGAAGATAATATTGAATCATTACACCTCCAGGATGGTTTTTGCCACTGGTCGTAGGATCTGCGCTTCTAAACCCTCCCGAACTGGTCATTCTGTAGACATCCATTGGTTTGAATAGATGTTTTTGGTTTTTATCAATAGCTGATGTGTACTGATGGAGTGGCGTAAGGTCATCGATCAACCAAAGCGAACGCCCTTGAGTAGCAGCTATTAGGTTATTGTTTTTTATAGCCAGATCAGTGATTGGTACTATCGGCAGATTCAATTGGAATGAAGCCCAGGATACACCATCATCCATAGAAATATACATGCCAGTCTCTGTACCAGCATACAACAGTCCTTTGCGCATAGGATCAGCTCGTACCACTCTGGTAAAATGCTCATTAGGTATGCCAGCTACTATTTTTCTCCAAGTCTTGCCAAAATCTTCTGTCTTGTAGATATACGGGGCAAAATCACCTAGTTTATAGCCGGTTGCGGCAAAATAACACCCACCATCCATAAAGGGGTCGGGCTCAATACAATTGACCATAGTCCATTGAGGCATATCGGGAGGGGTCACATTGGCCCAGTTTTTTCCACCGTCCCTAGTCACATGGACCATGCCATCATCGGAGCCGGTCCATATAAGGTCTTTCACTCGTTTTGATTCAGCAGCTGCAAATATGGTACAATAGTATTCTACACTGGTGTTGTCCTTGGTGATAGGGCCTCCGGATGGACCCATTTTGGACAAATCATTTCGAGTTAAATCCGGGCTGAGCAACTCCCAAGATTGGCCTTCATCTCGAGTAGCGTGTAGGTGGTTTGAAGCCGCATATAATTTTTTGGGATCATGCGGTGAGAAAAAGATTGGAAAATTCCACTGAAATCGATACTTAAATCCCTCTGCACCATGACCCATAGGATTGTCAGGATGTACATCTACAGATCGTTCGATTTTTTTACTATGATCTGTTCGTTCGAGAAGGCCATCATAGCTGCCACCATATACGATATCATTGTTTAAAGGATCCACTGCGAGATGTCCGCTTTCACCACCTGCGGAAGGCTCCCAATCATCTGCAGTGATCGCACTACCTTGAGTCCTATGATAGATCCTTAAGGTGCTGTTATCTTGCTGAGCTACATAGATCCTGTATGGGAAACTATTGTCTGTGGTCACCCTATAGTATTGAGCTGTGGGTTGATTTTCATAGGTGGACCATGAAGCACCACCATCATTAGATACCTGCCCTCCTCCATCATCTGCAATGATCATTCGTTGGTTATTTTCTGGGGCTATCCATAGATCATGATGATCCCCATGATTGGCATTTTGAGAAATAAAAGTTTTGCCACTATCTTTTGATTTATGGTATGCAACATTCATGACATATACAATATCCTTATCTTTAGTATCTGCGTAGATCCTGGAGTAATACCAAGCCCTTTGTCTAAGATTCCGATCGTTGCTTTGGGCCGTCCATGTTTTTCCAGCATCATCTGATCTAAATACCCCTCCATTATCATTTTCTACAATGAGATAGACTCGATCAGAATTTACTGGAGATACACTGACTCCACTGATGCCCCATGTACCACTTGGCAATCCTTTATTAGCTGATATATTGAGCCAAGTTTCGCCACTGTCCGTTGATTTCCATAATGCACTACCGATGCCTCCTGACTCCATGCTATAAGGTGTGCGCCGTATCCTCCAGGTGCTGGCATATAAGATCCTGGGATTATTAGGATCCATACAAAGATCGACTGCTCCGGCAGTATCATTTACAAATAGTGTCTTTTTCCAATTTTTTCCACCATCCATACTTCTATAAACTCCTCTATCTGGATGCGGGGCAAAAATATTACCAATGGCTGCTACATAGACTATATCGGGATTAGTGGGATGGATCTGGATTCGACCCACGAATCGGGTTTTATCCAAACCCAATGACTTCCAAGTGGCACCTGCATCTTCTGATTTCCATACTCCATATCCAAAAGAAGTATTTCCTCGCACGGTCTCCTCACCACCACCGACATAGATTACATTAGGATCTGATATAGAGACGGCGACTGCACCTATACTTCCACCGAAATAACCATCGCTTACATTTTTCCAGGTGTTGCCGGCATTTTCTGTTTTCCAAACGCCACCACCAGTAGCACCCATATAATACAGATTGGGTTTACCAGGTACTCCCGTGACCGTGCAAGATCTGCCTCCTCTAAAGGGGCCTATGCCTCGCCACTGCATAGAGCTATACAGTGCAGTATCAAAAGTCGTAGTAGCTGGTGATATCGTCAAAGCTGATAAGCCTGAAGTGACAGGCCTTGCTTTTTTACCACTCTTTTGAGAAAGGCCACAAAGAGGCATGATAAAAATTAGTAATATTATGTAATAATTCAATGAAGGCTTTTTCATGTTATTTCAACTGGTTTAGAGAATGAAAAATACGAAGGTTTTGCAAAAGTCCAATGTTGCGTTTTTAGCATTGACGCTTATGGGCTTTTTTGGGTTAGTGGCTTGCTCAAAAAAAGCAGTACCCATAGTGAGTCAACCTTCAGAGTATATTGATGGATTTCCAGCCGAGCCGACTAAGCCTTCAATAGATACTATGCCCAGTCTGCAGGCTATTGAGTCCATTTCTGAAATTTATCTGCCATTGGTCATCGATACAGCGGCATTGCTAAAACAAGTCAATTTATTGATACCTAAAGTATTATATGAGGATAATGATATCACGGACGATAAGATGATCATCCGAGCAGAAAAGATCGACAGTGTAAATCTTGTCATTCAACCTAATACCCTGATCTATAATGTCCCTTTCAAATTATACATAGAACGAGACATTTCGATCTCTAGGCTTAAGGCTGAAGGCTCTCTACGATTGTACTTTAGGACAGATTATTCCATCAAACCAGATTGGTCATTTGAATCAAAGACCACCATTTCAAAACATGAATGGATTGATAAACCAAAGATCAAAGTAGGCTTCCTTAATATTCCAATTGAGCCTATTGCAGATAGGATCATGTCCCGAAGCGCCGATCTGGTATGTCAAAATATTGACGCTCAATTGCAAGAAGGATTTAAACTAAGGGATTATGTCGATCTAGCCTGGCGTAAAATTCAACAACCTATCCTGATCACTGATAAACCCATAGTATCCTGGTTGCTTATTCAACCTGAAAAAATTAAAATGGTACCTTTTAGTACACAGAATGGTCAAGTACAAACCTCCATTGTATTCAGATCCAAAACGGATATGGCATTTGGCGCTAAGCCGGAATTACCATATGCTGGCATCCTTCCGACTTTTGAACAATTGCAAGAACGAGGCAAAGACTCCTTAATTGAAATAGCAATTAGTTTTCCATTGAAACGAGCTGAAATACTGTTGAATGATTATTTCAGAGGCCAGGAGTTTAGAGAGGGAAATAAATTGATGATAGTGGATTCTTTGCAATTGTCCGGAAACGGTAAAAAACTCCGAGTCCGAGCATTTATCAGTGGATCCTATCCCGCTACCCTTGAGTTTGAAGGTATACCCGTATACAATCGATTAGAAAGGCAATTTGAACTTAGTGAATTAGATTATACATTAAGGTCTAAAAATTTATTGGTGAAAGCAGCCTCTTGGATTTTAAAGAAAAATTTGAATAAAACATTGTTGGGAGTTTTGATCTACGAAGTAGGCGTCTATATGGACAGCGGAAGAATCAACCTAGCAAATGCACTTGGGCTGATCAATGCTAAAGGGTTTAGGATGAGATCCGATATTGAGGATACTTGGGCTGAGGACCCAATATTAGTAGGGGACCAAGCTCAGATTAAGTTTTTGGCAAAGGGTAAATTCAAATTCATAATTGATGAACTTGTAAAGTAAATCAATCCAAACCCATCACCAGTTTATCTTCGATCACCGTGAGGCCATCGGTATCAATCTCCGCATACCATCTAAATGCATATGGCGGTAATTTTACAGTGAGTTTTCCATCCTGAGGGTGACCTCGCTCATTGCTCAATAAGTCCTCTACTTGCTCGCTATAGCCAGGTTTGGCAAGATCAATATTCGAAACTTGATCCAAGTTACTAAGGTTGATGACGATCAGTATCCGTTCGCCTTCAAATTCCCGCCAGTACGATAAGATGGAAGGATGATCCGCTATTGTAAATTGAAAACTACCTCGCCCAAAAGCACGATATTGTCTACGTACAGCAATAGTGCGGCGCATCCAATGCAATAGTGAATCTGCATGGAGTTCAGAAGCTTCTACATTGATTTTAGTGTAATGATAGACTTCGTCTCTTATCAGTGGCAGATACAATTTATCCTCGTTGGCCTCAGAAAATCCGGCATTTTGGGATGCATTCCATTGCATCGGAGTCCGGACTCCATCCCGATCGTCGAGCCAGATGTTGTCACCCATCCCTATTTCATCGCCATAATATATCAATGGAGTGCCTGGCATAGAAAAGAGCATAGCATTCATCAATTTGATTCTCCGCATATCATTATCCAGTAGGGGCGACAATCGTCTACGAATGCCTAGATTGATTCTTGCTCGATGGTCTGGCGCATAGTTATCCCTCATAAAGAGTCGATCTTCGTCGGTCACCATCTCCAGGGTCAGCTCATCATGACAGCGGAGAAAAACAGCCCATTGACAATCATCCGGTATTTTAGGTGTCCGATTGAGTATGTATTCTATAGGACCACGATCTGCTTTCTTTAAGGAGAGGTATAATCTGGGCATCAAGGGGAAATGATAATTCATATGACATTCATCACCGTCTCCAAAATATGCTGCTGAATCTTCCGGCCACATATTGGCTTCTGCAAGAAAAAGTAACCCTTCATGATGCAGATCCATATGCGATCTTAATTTTTTCAAAAAATCGTGCGTCTCTACTAAATTTTCACCAGAAGTACCTTCGCGCTCAAATAAATAAGGTATGGCATCCAATCGGAACCCATCTACACCCATTGACGCCCAATAATCGAGTATTCTGAAGATTTCTTTCTGTACCTCCGGATTATCAAAATTGAGATCGGGTTGATGATGAAAAAATCGATGCCAATAATAAAGGCCGGTTTCTTCGTCCTTGGACCAATTGGAGGGCTCATAATCTGTGAATATGATGCGGACATCCTTGTATTTGGTAGGATCATCCGACCAGACATAATAATCACGGTGTGATGAACCTGGAGGAGCAGCTTTGGCCCGTTTGAACCAAGGATGTTGATCACTGGTATGGTTTATTACGAGTTCGGTGATGATTCTGAGACCCCTGTTGTGAGCTTCCTGAATCAAAGTCTTGAGGTCGTCAAGGTCACCATATCGCGGGTTGATGGTGTCATAATCTGCGATGTCATAGCCATCATCCCGCAGTGGGCTGGGGTAGAAAGGCATAACCCAAATCGTGTTTACACCCAAATCTCTGATATAATCCAATTTGCTGATCAATCCCTTCAAATCACCTATGCCATCCCCATTCGTATCTCTGTAAGTCTTTACGTGCACTTGGTAGATAATGGCATCTTTAAACCATCCAACAGTTCTTTCCATAATCATTTAAGTTTTTATAAAAGCGATTCAAAATAAGAAGAGTTTTCAAATTTTAGAACGTTAGCACCAACCTCTTTTTCCGGATCATCGTCTACCAGGTATAAAATCAAAGCAATGAATAAACTTTTCTTATCCATTTTAATCCTTTGTGCACTGCCATTCGCAGCTTGTTTCAAAGACGATTGCACTAGTCATCAGACATTTGTACGCATGGACCCGATCTACAAAACAGCTGAAGCTATTCGAGCTGAATTTGGGGTAGGAGCCGCCAGAGCCCTGAAAAATCCGGGTAAAATATATGTACACCAAAATTACCTATTCATCAACGAAATCAATGAAGGAATTCATATTTTCGATAACAGCAATACCGCCAAACCCATCAATCTTTCTTTTATCACGATCTCCGGCAATCGAGACATGGCGGTGAAAGACAATGTACTATATGCTGACAACGCCATAGACTTATTGGCATTGGACATCAGTGTGGTGACTGCTCCAAAACTCCTGAAACGGATAGATGGAATATTCAATAAGTCATTTGGTTGGGCCGCAGGCAATGCAAGTCAACCCATTCTAGTAGGCTATACGGAATCTACAGTCACACAAGTCAGAGATTGTTCGCAAGATGGATTTGGACAAAACGGTTTTATTGACCAATTGGGTGGGGTATGGAGAAATACCTCTTTTGATGCATCTTTGAGCAGTACTAAAGCTGGTGCGGGAGGAGCATCAAATATCGGAGTGGGTGGCTCACAATCCCGATTTGGCATAGTGGATCCTTATTTATATGCAATAGACCAGTCGGACCTTCATGTCATTTATATTGATGACCCTAAGAGCCCTCGAGAAGGCAAGTCAGTGCAAGTAGCATGGAATATTGAGACGCTTTTTCCATACAAAGACAAACTATTTATTGGAGCTCAAAATGGTATGTACATCATGGATAATAAAAATCCAGAAGCACCTACCTTGCTCAGCACATTTACGCATGCTCAAGCTTGTGATCCAGTCTATGTAGAAGGCGATATCGCCTATGTGACTCTTAGAGGAGGTACACGATGCCAAAATTTTGACAATGAGCTTGATGTAATCGACATCTCCAACATTACATCACCTCGATTGATGAAAAAATACCCTATGTCTAATCCACATGGTCTGTCGATAATTGGTAAGTTACTCTTTATCTGTGAAGGCCAATTTGGATTCAAAGTATTCGACAAAAGTGATGTCCTGGCTATTGATAAAAACCTGATCAGTCACTTAACTTCATTTCATGCTTATGATGTGATTGCTTTGGATCAGGCTCATCTACTTGTGATAGGCGATGATGGTTTGATGCAGTTGGATGCTACAGACCCCAAGAAAATAAAGGTGGTCAGTGTGATTCCTGTCGTTAAAAATTAATTGACTATGAGAAAGTTACTCACCTTCATCTTCCTGATTCACCAAATGCTTCCCTGTGCTGCGCAAGAAGTGGAAAATACATATGTCAAATACCGGTTCCAAAAAAAGAATAGCAGCTCTATCATTGGACAAATAGTAGAAAAGACTGCTGAAGGTCCCTATAAGGTGCTATTGGATAATGGTACCACCATTGAAATCAAAGAACAGGAGATCTTAAGAATCATTCCGTTAAAGAGCCGAGGAAGTTTCAGATCACAACAAATAGCGAGAATTCAGGATTATAAATGGGGCTATACTACAGAGATCATGGGCGTATCCAATGGATTTCGAAATATTGGTACTCCCGGCATATCTACCGGAGTAGCTGTCGCTGCACACCGATACCTTACATCATCGATCTCAGTAGGAGGAGGCGTGGGTATGTACAATTATGATCTGGATGCCCGAAGGTTATTGATTCCACTATTTGCCGAAGGCAAGTGGAGACTGGTGAAGCAATCGAGTACACCGATAATAAGTGCAAAATTAGGACATGGCCTTGCCGCTAAAAACTACCTTTCCGGATTGCAAGACAAAAAGGGGGGCTTGTTTTTTAACCCATTTTTTGGATATGAATTTGGGACAGATCGGAAAATCGGTTGGACGATGGGCATTGGAGTGTTACTCCAAAAAGCATATTACAACTATACGAATGGCAGTACCTTTGTTGATGAAGATATTATTTTTAGAAGAACAGAATTTAAATTAGCCATTTCGATCCATTAAAATTACGAATGGGGATTTTCTCAACTAAAATCAAAGATGACGCCACGTTGATCAGTGGTTGTATTTCTAATGAGAGGAAATACCAGGAAGCCCTTTATCGAAAATATTTCCCCGTATTGTTTAGAATGGGCCAAAGATATACCTCAGATGAGGACCTGGTGCAAGAAATCACACACGATGCTTTCTTAAAAGTATTTAAAAATATCTCTAAATATCAATTTACCGGGTCGTTTGAAGGATGGATGCGTAAGATCATGTTCCACTGCGTAGTAGACCACTTTAGATCAAAAAAATCTCCAAGGTTTATTGAGCTGGATGATGTACGCCAGATCCTGGATGATACTGTAGTGCCTCAATGGGATACGGAAGAGTTGAATAGCTATATCAATGCACTGCCAGATACACCCAAAATAGTATTTAATATGTTTGCTTTAGAGGGCTACTCCCATCGGGAGATTGCCGACAAGATAGGGGTGAGTGAAGGCACCTCAAAATGGTATCTCAACCAAGCTAGAACAATGTTGAAAGACATGATTGCTCAAAAAAAAAGGATCGAAACCTATGTTAAATAAATCAGTCCAAAGCCCCAAGTCAATCAATGTTCGTGCAAGCGAAGGTTGGAAAAAATTGCATCTTCAACTAGATGTCGATCTACCCGTCAAGAAAAAGAAGGATAAAGTCTTGATCTGGTTCATTTTTGCGACTGGCCTTGGTCTGGTGAGCTATTTTGGCTTACAGCAATACCAACCCAAAAACGATTCACCTTACAAGCCTGATATCGAGTCCAAGCACCCTTCTGACCAAGAGAATGCCGCATTAACTCCTGCAATTTTAGAAGAAACAGAATCCAGTATCAATCATGGTCAATTTAAGCAGAAGACGGATCTTAAAAAACAGCTCCCTCAAGATGTCTCAACTAACCCCAATGGCAATCGACTAGGCGCTCACAATTATGTACATCAAAACAAGGTAGAAGTTGCAGAGAATACTAACAAAAAAATTAATTCAACTGCTACATCCCACGTTCCAAATCAAATATCGATAAGCAGATTTCAGCCACAAGCTGCAAAAAGTCCAAATGGTGGATTTCAACAGAAAATTGGATCAACAACTCACGAGGATATATCAGTTATTGACGCAAAAAAACAATCCAGTACTTATCCAACGATCGAACAAGTGGCGCCAACTGATCAGCAAAATAGTGACCGCACCGATCAACTGGCTAAACCTTTTAATCGGCAGAAATTTGCAATAAACAGTTTACCACAAATCGCAACATTGTCTAGTTTCCCAAAAATACTTTTACTACCTAATCAATTTATTCCAGTCACACGTGGAGACGACATGGCTAGCCTCCCTTTAAGGAGGTGGCATGGGTACATTCAATCCAATGTTGATTTGGCTATCAAGCATTTTTCTGGTTTGGGTATAGCACCTGGGCTCGGCTACACGTTAAATCGTAGATGGCAATGGAATACTCAATTTGGTGGCAGCTATCATATAACCAATCGACAAGGCATTGCGATAATAAAGGATGTCGCAAGTATCAATGCTGGAGGGGGACAAAATTTTTCTTTGGATGCTTCCAAATCTCAATTTTCTGTGTCATCAGGAAAGATTTTTTTGGATAATTCTAATGCAGCAACCAGATTTGTGGACAATAATTTATACATCGCAGCTTCCGACCAGGTAAGCATATTTCATTCCAATAGGGTAGTGTTGAATGTAGTGTCGTCCCTAGGCTATTCCATGACGCCTAAATGGTCTTTCGAAGCGGGGCTTATGGGAAGTAAACCATTAGGTCGGAATGATTATGTGCTTCAAATCCAAAGTCAAAACTTTGGCAATGCTATCATCAATAATAATACGTTCACAACTACTCAATTTAATGTAAAAGGTGAGGTCGAGCCAATCTATTTGCACATGATACTGCAATCGAGCTATACGATGAGTAAACACATAGAATTTACTCTGGCTTTTGCCACCCCCGCCTTTGGATCGAATAAAAAATCAAATCTTGAATTAGCAGACTTGATGAGTGATCCCCGATTACAACCAACTAAATCTCAGACTACAGCACTCACCCCGGGCTCAAATGAAAATGGCGGATTTTTAAGAATGGGTATAAAATATAGATTCTGAATTTGAACATTAAGTAGAAGGTATTCCAAGGTATGAAGTACCCGAGATTCTTTAAACTCAATGTTGAAGCTAATTTTTCTAAATTTGCGGCTCTAAATTCAATAGCATGGGCCGGATATTTGAAGTCAGAAAGTCTAAAATGTTTGCTCGGTATGACCGAATGGCAAAACAATTTACCCGTATAGGTAAGGAGATCATCATAGCAGTGAAGGCTGGAGGGCCTGAGCCGGATACCAACGCACAACTACGGCGATGCATGGCCAATGCCAAATCAGTCAATATGCCCAAGGACCGCATAGAAAATGCAATCAAAAGGGCAAGCGGCAAAGACCAAGCAAACTATGACGAAATCATGTATGAAGGCTATGGAGTGGGAGGCGTAGCTATCCTTGTAGAAGCAGCCACGGATAATAATACCCGTACAGTGGCTAATATGCGGGCTATTTTTAATAAGGGTGGGGGTAGCATGGGTACTCATGGTTCAGTAAGTTTTATGTTTAAGAAAATGGGGGTATTCAAGTTGCATCCTAACGGATTGAATATGGAGGAATTAGAAATGGAACTGATTGATTTTGGACTGGAAGAAATGGGCGAGGGTAGTGGTGAAAACGAAGAATCAATCATTGTACTCAGAGTACCATTTACAGACTTCGGGACTATGCAAAAAGTACTTGAAGACAAAAAAATAACCCCAATCTCAGCGGAGATGGAGTGGATTCCATTGAATACTACTTCCCTAGATGAAGATAAGGCGGAGGAAGTATTAAAACTGGTTGCTAAGTTGGAAGAAGATGAAGATGTGCAAAAGGTTTTTCACAATCTTGCATAATCAGTTCAATATCAAAATATTACTTGTCTTCCCTTACAATCCGTTTAGGCACAGGATCATCACCCCAACCACCCCAAGGATGACAGCGGGCTATTCTTTTGAGACCTAGCCAACTCCCTTTAAAAGCTCCCCATTCTTGAATAGCATCTATCATGTAATAGGAGCAAGTGGGTTGATACCTACATTTATTTGCGCCTAACAATGGTGATAATAAAATCTGGTAGATTTTGATGGGCAGAATAAAAATCAGCTTCAACAATTTTTGAATGAATTGTAACAGTGCCTTCATGGAGTGAACTATTAGTAGTTGATCGATTCTTCAACATGATTTTTGTTGAAAAGGAGATAACCATTTTTTCCTTTTATTTTGATATTCACGATATTTTTTTGATCATCATAAAGATCCATGAGCACATCGTATTTGACATTGATTTTATTAAAATTCGTTGGCATTTGATATTCAAAATATGTCCATACAGCCAACATGTCTTCAGAGAGTTCTTTACCCATAAAACTTCCTTCCAGAGTCTTACCATCCACAGTAATCTTTAATTTTCGGCCTAAATATTTTATGAGCTCCTGATTCCCAACTTTAGCTTCTTTTTCAGTACAAAGGTAAAGATCAGGAGCACCTAGCGCGGTTAATTGAGTTTGAAGATCATCGAGAAAGATCTGCGTGGCTATTTCTAAAGTTGACGCTTGAGCGTTGTGATGGATTTCGCATTTGCTGACATGTATTTCATGCCACAGATCTTGGCTAAATGGCAAAGGAAAAAACGATAATAGCAGAAACCATGCTGGGTATAATAAGTACATCATCACATCTCACCGGATTAAAAGAAGCTTTACCAAAACCTCGTTTCCCACATCAAATATAAGGCCATAGCTGCAGTAATGGCAGATAAAATCCCAGACCAATTCTTCAATGAAATTTTGACGATGTTGATAGCGATATAGGTAAGTATCATTAAACTCAATACAATGACCAATTGGCCGGCTTCAATACCAAGATTGAATGCAAACAATGGCTTTACAATACTGTCTTGTTTGCCTAGGAGGCTTTTAAAATAATTTGAAAACCCCATGCCATGTATGAGTCCAAAAAATAATGGTAATGCATATTTCCAGAGAGGCATGTACAGCGATGAGCCGCGAGTTCTAAAATTGAGCACTGCAGTGATTAAAATGGTCACTGGTATAAGAAATTCGATGATTGCTTGCGGAAAAGCCAAAATATCTAAAGCAGCCAGCCCCAGAGTAAGCGAATGTCCAATCGTGAAAGCAGTCACAAGAATCAAAAGCCTACGCCAATCTTTTGGCTCATAAATGGCACATAGTGCAATCACAAAAAGCAGATGATCATATGCACTGATATCAGCTATATGCTGAATGCCCAATTGGAAGTAGGTGTAGAATTCAGAATTCATGACTGGTTAGTACAAAGATCTTAAAAATAAAAAGTCCGGAAGTATTACGCATCCAGACTTTTTGTTTTTTAATAAATCAAAGATTAATATCTATAGTATTCTGGCTTATATGGTCCGTCTTGATTGATACCGAGATATTCGGCTTGCTCCTGATCGAGGATATCAAGGTCAACGCCGATTTTTGAAAGGTGTAGTCTGGCTACCATTTCGTCCAGATGTTTTGGCAACATATAGACTTTGTTTTCGTATTTGCCTTTATTTGACCATAGCTCCATTTGAGCCAAAACCTGGTTGGTAAAAGAAGTTGACATTACAAAAGATGGATGCCCCATAGCGCATCCTAAATTGACAAGGCGACCCTCAGCCAGTAGTATGATGTCTTTACCTTCTATAGTATATTTATCGACCTGAGGCTTAATATTGTCCCGGGTATGACCATAATTTTGATTGAGCCAAGCTACATCGATCTCATTATCAAAATGTCCGATATTGCAGACAACCATTTTATCCTTCATTAATTTGAAGTGCTCCCCGTTGACCACATTGAGACAGCCTGTAGCAGTCACAAGGATGTTTGCTTCAGGAAGAGCGTTTTTCATTTTCTTTACTTCAAA
Source organism: Saprospiraceae bacterium (assembly GCA_031417835.1). Lineage (GTDB taxonomy): Bacteria > Bacteroidota > Bacteroidia > Chitinophagales > Saprospiraceae > JADJLQ01. Next base: position 50,877 of record JANOWJ010000156.1, read on the forward strand.
ACCATCCATTGCAGCCTGTAAGGCACATATTGGATCAATCTCAGTGATGATAACCCGACAGCCGGCACCAGCCAAAGAAGCCGCGGAGCCTTTGCCCACATCACCGTATCCTGCTACCACAGCTACCTTGCCAGCCAGCATGAGGTCTGTGGCTCTCCGTATAGCGTCAACACAACTTTCGCGACAGCCATATTTATTATCAAACTTAGATTTGGTCACAGAGTCATTGACATTAATTGCAGGCACAGGGAGAGTACCTTTTGCTACACGATCATAAAGTCTGTGGACACCAGTCGTCGTTTCTTCACTGATACCTCCGATGCCATGTACTAGTTCAGGATATTGATCTAACACAATATTGGTGAGATCGCCACCATCATCCAAAATCATATTCAATGGTTTGCCATCTTTAAATGCAAACAAGGTCTGTTCTACACACCAGTCATATTCTTCCAAGCTCATACCTTTCCAGGCAAAGACAGGAATGCCTTTAGCTGCAATTGCAGCCGCTGCATGGTCTTGTGTGGAAAAAATGTTGCAGGATGACCAGCTCACTTCAGCCCCAAGCTCTGCTAAGGTTTCGATTAAAACTGCAGTTTGGATCGTCATATGCAGACATCCGGCGATTCTGGTACCAGCCAAGGGTTTAGTCTGGCCATATTGTTCTCTTAGAGCCATTAGGCCAGGCATCTCTGCCTCCGCGAGGAAGATTTCTTTGCGTCCCCATTCTGCCAGGGACATGTCTTTTACTTTGTAGGGAAGTTTTGATTGAACTGTTTCCATTATAAAATTTTAAAATATGTATTCTTTAAGGGCGCAAAGGTATGAAATTGACTTGATTTATTGTCAGTACTTTTCAAAATATTAACATGATGTTATCAGACTCTTGACATCTTTCGAATTGGTCTATACGTAGTGCGTCAATGAAGATAAATCTGGTAGGTCTTTAGCTAAATAATTGACATTTCCATCTATATCGCAACGATTAACTTGCTCAACAAATCCATTAGAATGGATCAAATTAATTTTGTACTTCAGGCACAATCAATTGAAATTCTGGAATGATCACTTCAAAGAGCTGATTGGTATCAAGCCGGATCATTTGATATTTGCCATACATTTTACCTATACTTGAACTAATAGGACAGAATGATTCATAATTATGATGTCCATTGGGGGGAATCAAGGGCTGCAATCCGATGACTCCTTCACCACGGACCTGCCGTTTTGTTCCGTTACTTTCCCAGATATGCCAGTGCCGCCGCAACAATTGCACTGGAAATCCATTGCTGTTTTGGATATGCACATAATAGGTAAAAACGTTTTGGTCAGAGTAAGGGATAGAATATTTTACCTGAAATTGTATTTCCACCTGGACTCGGATGCCTTGCGTAATACATTCAACAATATGTGCGTTCATGCTGTTCACTGGCCTAAGATAAATCTATTTACAATATTAACTGCTTTTGCTTTGGCATGCTCCAAATCGTCATTGAGCAGGACCATATCAAATCGATCCTCATATTGCATTTCCATAGTAGCCCGCTGTATTCTGGTGGCAATTTTTTCAGGAGTTTCCGTATTTCGTGCTTCCAGTCGCTCCTTCAATACCTCGATCGAAGGGGGCTTTATAAAGATAGCCAGAGATTTTTTAGGAAATACTCTCTTTAAATCTGTAGCTCCTTTTACATCGATGTCATCTAACACGACTTTTTGAATATCCCAGATGCGTTTGAATTCTGATTTTAACGTTCCATAAAATTGACCAGCATATACTTCCTCCCATTCTATAAATCTTCGTTGATGGATGTATTGTTTGAATTGATCGTTGTGGATAAAATAATATTCTTTTCCTTGAGTTTCATGTGGCCGAGGCGCTCGGGTAGTCGCAGAAATAGCAAAAACCAATTGTGGTATGGCAGTTAATAAGTGTTTGACTATAGTGCTTTTGCCAGCTCCGGAAGGAGCAGTGATAATGACTAACTTCCCCATAGGTTACACTACATTAGCCAATTGTTCTTTTATTTTTTCCAGCTCATCTTTCATGGCTACTACGATATGTTGGATGTTGTGATCTTGAGCTTTAGATCCGAGCGTATTTATTTCTCTACCCATCTCCTGGCTTATAAAATTCAACTCTCTGCCATTACTTACCGGCATATTCAATTTTTCAATAAAAAACCGGCAATGCTTATCCAACCGGACTTTCTCCTCCGTAAAATCTATTTTTTCCAGATAATAGACCAATTCCTGTTCGAATCGATTTGCATCGTAGTCTGGTCGGTTCATAAAATCAGTAAGCATCCGTTGCAATCTTATTTTGAGTTGGTCAATTCGACCGGACTCGAAAGGCTCTACTTCCAATAGATATCTTTGGATGCCTTCCACGTTTTGTTTTATGACTTGGGCAAGGACCTTACCTTCATGTAGTCGGAATGCATTAAATTCTAATATCGCTTTATTGATGATTTTCTCGGCATCGACCCATTCATCGTCAGTAAGGGTAGACTCAGAGGTTTCCACGACATTGGGCATTGAAAGAATACTATTGAGCAGATGATCCTTATTTAGACCTGCTTCTTGACTCAGGTCTTTCAATGCTGTCGCATATTGGAGAAATAAGGCCTTATTTATTTGTATAGCTTCTTGCTCCACTTTCGTTTGTTCGATTTGAAAATCGATTTTACCCCGATCGATAGCAGCACTTAATAGTTTTCGGATTTCAAATTCTTTGTCCTTTAGAAATGAAGGTAGTCTGAATCGATATTCAGTGAATTTGCTATTGACTGACTTGATTTCGACCCGAATTTGATGATTACGTATAGTGCCCCCTGCTCTTCCGAAACCAGTCATTGATATTAACATCGGGCAAAGATAAGTTTACATTAGGTCTTAGCCAAAGCCTGACTCGCTTTTGGGGTTAGACTTTGGGATGCAATGAAATAAATAGGCCTAGAACGATAAATCACGCACATTGCAATAATGACTTGAATTGGTTATCTTTATAGCATTCATTTTAAAATTTTTAATGCATGGCAGTTTATAAATTAAATGTCAATGGTCAGAATCTCACTACTGATGTAGCGGAAGACACACCATTGCTATGGGTATTGCGCGATCATCTTGGTCTGACAGGTACAAAATATGGGTGTGGGATCGCGAGTTGCGGTGCTTGTACAGTCCATATTAACGGTGATTCTACTCGATCCTGTATATTGCCGATATCGGCGGTGGGTACTGCAAAAATCACAACCATAGAAGGGCTGTCCAAAGATGGCGATCATCCGGTTCAAAAAGCCTGGGATGAAATCGATGTACCTCAGTGTGGTTATTGCCAGGCTGGACAGATTATGACTGCTGCCGCTTTACTATCAAAAAATCCAAACCCTTCCGATAAAGAAATTATTCAGACTATGAATACGCATCTCTGTCGGTGTGGTACCTATCATCGCATCAAAGATGCAGTCCGTAAGGCAGCTCAGTATAAATAAATTGTAGAAGCTCAATTTTTTCCTCATCTTTTTAACCTTGCATTTTCCATGTCATCCACTATAAAATCAGCACAGCGCAGACAATTCCTCAAAGCAACCGGGTTGGCTACAGGGGGATTATTTATCAGCTTTAATCTATTTAGCAAATCAGCATCCAAAAGGATGGCTGTAAAAGCTTCAGAGGCTGATCTAGTTAATTTCAACTCTTATCTATCGATACATGCGGATGGTAAAGTGACCATCTTTTCACCCAATCCTGAAGTAGGGCAGGGTATAAAGACTTCATTCCCGATGATCATAGCAGAAGAGCTCGACTTAGATTGGTCAAAGATAAAAGTAGTACAAGCTCCACTCGACATTGTAAAATTTGAGCGTCAGGTAGCAGGAGGTAGCAGAAGTATCCCACATTCTTGGAAGCGACTCCGAGAAGCAGGGGCCACTGCCCGAAATCTATTGCTGCAAGCAGCAGCTAAACAATGGAATGTACCATTGGATCAATTATCCACAACTAAAGGTATGGTATGGCATAAAGCTTCCAGTAAATCTTTACATTATGGGGCTTTAGCTGCTGCCGCAGCTTTACTGACCCCATCTAAAGATATTAAGCTCAAAGATCCGGCTCAATTTCACACGATAGGCTCCTGGGTCAAAGGTGTAGATAATATGGAAGTGTTTACGGGTAAAGCCATTTATGGACTAGACTATTCAAAGCCAGGGATGTTGAACGCCATGATCGTGAGACCTCCTGCATTCGGATTGAAATTAAAATCCTTTGATGCCACGGAGGCGAAAGCAATGCCTGGCATACTACATGTGGTGTCTTTTAATAATAAGGTTGCTGTAGTAGGTAAATCGACTTGGGAAATCATGAAAGCACGAAAAGTATTAAAAATAGATTGGGAGAAGGAAAAAGAGTTGGAAAGTTCGGATCAGCATGATAAGATATTTGCCGATATGATTAATACCGGTAAAATGGAGAGCAAACGGGCAGAAGGGGATATAGAAGCTGCCTTTAAAAATGCAGCTAAAATAGTGGAATCAGAATTTCAATGCCCTTTTGTCCCTCATAATTCGATGGAACCTATGAATTTTTACGCCGATGTGCGAGAAGATTCTGCGGCATTGGCTGGACCTAGCCAAACACCGGATGCAGCTAGAAATGGGGTAGCAAAACTTGCCAACCTCGCCCCTGAAAAAGTGACTATGGAAATGACTAAGATGGGCGGCGGATTTGGACGAAGATTAAATAATGACTACGCCCTTGAAGCTGGAGAGCTTTCTATGATTATCAAAGCCCCGGTCAAAGTAACATGGTCCCGGGAAGATGATATGACAGCCGGTGTGTACAGACCAGCTTGTAAATACAAATTCAGAGCTGCTTTGGACAAGGATGGCAATATGATTGCATTTCATGTGCGTGGAGCCGGTATGAATAGCGGAAGTCCGGTACGAGAAAATAACTTTCCGGTAGGTGCTATCTCAAATGTATTGATCGAATCATCTGATTACAAATCAGCCATCACTACTGGTCCATGGCGTGCTCCGATTACTAATTTTTTAGCTGGAGCCGAACAGATATTTTTTGATGAGGTAGCTGAAGCATCTGGAAAAGATCCTATCCAACTCAGGTTAGACTGGATCGCAAAAGCAAAGGCAAATCCAGTAGGTAAAGTACTTTACGAGCCTGATCGATTCAAGGCTGTAATAGATCTAGTTGCAGAAAAATCTCAATGGTATAAAAAGAAACGTGGGGTTTATCGGGGATTTAGTGTTTATTTTTCACATTCCACATATGTAGCGCAAGTAGCTGAAGTAGTTAAAGTCAAAGGCAAACCAATTATAAAAAAAGTATTCAGCGCAGTGGATTGTGGTATTCTCATCAATCAAAGTGGCGCTAAAAACCAAATCGTAGGTAGTGTAGTAGATGGTATAGGTACTGCAATGTTCGGTAGACTTACTTTTAAGGATGGGGTGCCTGAACAAAGCAATTACAATACCTATAAACTGATCCGTATGGAAGATATTCCCGAGGTCGAAGTTCACTTCGTTAAGAATACCATAGATCCTACGGGCCTCGGCGAGCCTGCATTACCACCTGTGAGTGGTGCTGTGGGTAACGCATTATATCGAGCTACTGGAGTACGCCATCGCAATCAACCGTTTATTGATTATCTCGAGGGTACCAAATCTGGAAGTAAAGTTGTGCTGTAATTCTCCCAGTTCTCATGATCATATAATAGTGATATGTAAGGGCACAGTTTACAGAGCATGTACAATAGATAGTAGTATAATAGGTATATAACTTAATCGAAGGTCCATACTAAACTTCATAGCCTCAGAATTTTGATTAAGGCTATTATTGGATTTCTTTCCTGTGGATTAAATCTTATTTTATGTTTGAGATTAGTCTAGGCACTCTCAATTTCCATCCAATTATTCAAATACTAAACCATAAAAACAGCAACTTAAAATTTTATAAAAGTTCAGGTTCAGATTTTCCGAATTGCTGATTTTCGAATTCTGATCCGAAATCTCTCGGATTTCGAAGCACTATTCTATTTTTCATCATTTATATCAAACTAAAAGGATTATTGCAAATCGAAATGGGTGAAAGGGTGAACCTCGTATAACCAATTATCAGTCATTGATGTTATAAAAAATTGGTCCAATTAAATATCACAAAAAGCCAACTGTTCAAAACACATTTTCAGTTCGCTTAATTGCAATTACGGTTTAAATCAATAGCCTCTCCATTTTCACAGAGAGGCTATTAATTTTATAATGTAGCTGCTGACTATTTAGTCTAAATGATTTTATTTATTCAATGATTACCATTTTTTTAACCGCTTTGAAACTTTGGCCTGCCTGTCCGGTAGGCAGGCTTTCAAAACTGTAATACAACACCCCACTTGCCTGGATTTCTCTGCGATCTAACCAGATTTCGTGGTAACCATGAGTCCAATCTTTTTCGATTACTTTGATCAATCGGCCTGTGATATCGGTGATTTTCAATAAACCTTTTCCACCTTCTGCCAGGTTAATGCCAATCACTGTTCGTTGATCAAATGGATTTGGATAGTTCTGGAATAATTCCGATTTACCAGCTATCTGTTGACCGTTTTTGCCGATAAATCGAAGACTCAAATTACCCAATTCTCCTTTGCCTTCGTACGACTCAGCTTTGGTTTTCTGCGATCCGATGCGCAATGCTTCTGAAATGCGGCCATTGGATTGAGCTACAAATGTCATGGTGAA
>JANOWJ010000157.1:0-9317 GCA_031417835.1 Saprospiraceae bacterium
TAGTTTGGTGATCAATAAAGAGAACAATAGAAGTAGCTTAAGTTTTTTCATAAAAAAGATATTAATCCAAAATTGGTAAAGTCATGAAGTTTCATGGTATCCATAGCATGACGCACAACGTTTGTGTTTCTGCAGTGGTGCGCTTTCGAAGCCGCGTCCTGTCCACGTTGAGAAACGTTGAACGAAGATAAAACTTAAACCTTACTCCTCACCGCACCATTGCAGAAACATTTTGTTGTGGGCTGGCCGCAACTCTGTCACCTTCGGTCAAACGATTTGCGTGTCCGTCTTGAAAATTGTTCGACCCCAAATTTAGTTTTTCGTTTATTTGTCGCGGTGCAGGAAATGGATTGTGCACATGCGCATTGTCCGTGGGCGATTTTTTCAATTATCAAAATTTTTTGATTTTGACTTATTTCACGGAGAATGCCAACAAAACATTCCCAGGCATTTCACCAAAAGCACCATAACCTGAATTGACGAACAGCATGCCATCGGCTGCGAGCGGGCTTGGGCCATCTATGGAACCGCCTTTTGCTTTTATGCCATTCACCCCGTCATATTCTTTCACTGTATCAAATTGCCAAAGGACCTTGCCATCAGCCGTTGAATAGGCTCTAACAAATCCATTAAGATCGCCAGCGAAAACAATACCCGGAATTACAGTAGGCGCAGCAGAGTTGGCGGGTATGCAAACTTTTCTTGTTGCGGTGTCGCAAAGTGCAGGTGGCGTTTTCCAAACGATGTCCCCGGTTTGAATTTTTAATGCGAACAAACCCGGGTCGGCTTTGATCAACGAATCACGTAGATCAAGTGCGTTTGGATTGTCGGAGTTTGCAGCATACACCAACTCACCATCGGTGGCCATGCCCCAATGAACTCCGCCAAGCAAACCACCCTTGCCAATTCGCTTTTGCCATAATATCTTTCCGTTGTCGGGATCGAGGGCATGAACTATTCCGGACTTTTGCCCAACAACTAGTATATCTTTTCCGTCTGAAGTCTCCACCAACAAAGGAGCCATACCAAAATCAAGATCGGGTCCCACCTTCTCAGGACAGTTTGGATTATCCGGACACCCTAAATTCCAAGTGTCATGACTAGTGGCTTGCCAATTCCATTTCAATTTGCCAGTCTTTAAATCAATCGCTTGAATAGCATCGCTCGTTTGAGTGGCCGGATTAGTATAGTTTTCACCTGTGCCAATATAGAGTAGTTGTCTTTTTGCATCTAGTGTTGGGCTGCACCAAACAGGCGCGCCTGATGGACCATAAAATGATTTGCCGTTCTTCTTTTTGCCGGAGATTTTTGCATCCTCTGCAATAACCCTGTGTCGCCATATTTCATTTCCATTTGTTGCATCAAGGGCAACCACTCCCCCAGATGATTTACAACATTCGAAATCGGGATTTGTTGCTGAGATCACTTCAAACGATGTAAGCGGTACATAGACACGGGCACCATAAACAACTACGGAACCTGTAACAGAAGATTGGGGGTGTGTGCCAGCTCGCTTTTTCCACTTCAATGAGCCGGTATTAATATCAACAGCATAAACGTTTGTAGCATAATCAGCAAAATAAGCGGTCGCCTCACTTCCTTGTGTAAACGAAATAGCTCCTCGAATGGCAGCGTCTGCGTTGAATATCCAGCCGATTAAGCCTGTTTCTTTATGAAGTGCATAAACTTCTCCAAACTGACTCCCAACGATCAACCAGTTACCTATCAAGGCAGGCTTGCTTCTCACTTGTGTACCATCTGGAAACCCGAACGCCCATTTTAATTTTAAGGAGGAAACGTTTTGCGATGTTATGCCAGCTTGTTGAGCTGTGCGATAACCGGTTCCTTCCAAATTACCACCCCAGCCTGAATGATTAAAGCCAGCTTCTTCATCCTGTTTGGTCAGATTGAACTTTGTAAATGCACTTTTGGGAAAAGATGATTCCTTCAAAGGAGCTTTTGTTATCCATTGGGCAATGGCCTTGCGCTCTTCATCAGATAAAGTTTTGGCTTGCTCAATCATTTTACCTTTTGTGAGCGCAGAAAAAATTGCCCGCGATGTCATTTGTCCAAGTATGGCTGCCGATGGGGCTACACTCCCCACTGAATCTTTATGGCAGTTCGCGCAACTTTTAGCAAAAGTCTTTTCGCCCATTTGAAGAAGTTCAGCAGACAGCGCAGGTGGTGTTGACGCTGCCGGTGCGTTGGCAGTGGTTTCTTCCTTAGCGGATTGTTTACATCCGACAAGTATGGTTAAAGTAAGAAAACAAAAAAGAGTAATTCGGATTCTCATGGTTAATAGGATTAGGGTTATGATTCTTTTTATGGATTACTATAGCTATTTATTCAAGTTTTGGTTTGCTGTCGTCTCGTTCGGGACATCCCAGCGGCTTGCCCACAACATTTATGAAAGTATCCGACTGCCCCAAAAAAAAGGATTAACATTTAATGGGTTTTTGCTGGGCTGGCGGTATACTTTCATGTTGACCGACCAGCTAGTCTCACCATCAGAGCTTTGGTCTAAGGTATAAAGTATCGAAGCAATTAGGATCTTCGTAATCTGAGAAGGATTAGATTGCACTAAAATTGGAGGTTTTATATACATATTGAAGGACTTACGAGTCTAAAATTAGCATTTTTAATGATGTCCTTTTGTAATTATTTAGGTCTTTTTTTGTTTTTGGCAATGGTGAACCGGTAAGCACGGAAGTGCCCCTAGTATAAATTAGTTATTTAGGTTCAGGAAGCTCGACCGAATTAGCTATCATTGATTATTGCATACTTAAATGTTACTGCGACTAGGGTCAAAGACATTTTTTGGCAATGAGGGCATTGGTCATGCGCAATGTGATATTTCTCTAATAGTCTCACATGCCATGGTGTTTTTACTTTTTCTGGATGTTGAGGGACCTTTAAGAATAAGATAATCGCTGTAATATTGGATTTGCGATTTCTATTACTAAGATAGCCATAACTTCGGATTTTAGTAAAGTACTTTGGCAGTATATGTTGCTCAAAACGCCTTATAAATTCTAAGGTGTTAAGTTTTAATTCTTTGATCTGACCAAGATCTGAATAATCCTTATAATCAATCGTTACAGTATCCGCTTTCAAATTGACTTCTTTTATACGGTTATTAGTAATTGCTACTTTGTGTGTATACCTTCCTAGATATTCAATGACTTGTTGAGGACCTCCAAATGGTTTTTTCGCATAGACCACCCAGTCTTTAGAGTATCCTTGATTTATAATGTCTATGATATTTAGGTCAGCCTGTAATACGACTTCTCTATTCTCAATTCGTTTTTTCAAACCTTGAAGGTATTTTGCTCTGAACACAATAGCCATCGCTTTTACCGGGAAAAGAAAATCATCCTTATTTCTTACTGCATTTCTCCATGTTACATTATTTTTAGTTTTTATCATTCCGCCTCCGCTAACGATGCAATGCAGGTGTGGATGGAAACTAAGTTGTTGCCCCCAGGTATGCAAAACAGCCAGAATACCGGGAGTAGCTCCCAAATGCTTTGGGTTTTTTGCAAAATCAAGAAGAGTTTCAGCCGCGGCATCAAAAAGGAGCTTGTAAAGGACTTTTCGATTTCCCAATATTAAGCTATTGAGTTCGTGAGGTAAAGTGAATACCACATGGTAGTAGCTGATGGGCAATAATTCATTTCTCCGCTCATCAACCCACTGTTCTTTTTGCATTGAACCACAAGCAGGGCAGTGCCGATTTCTGCAACTATGGTATTGGTATTTAAATTTCATGCAGTCGCTATTACTACATTTATATAAGTGGTAGCCAAGTTGTGCTGTTCTGCAATTTTTAAGTTGTTGTAGGACATGCTCAACATGAGGGTTACTCGATTGAGTGTGATACTTATTTAGAATGGATTGAACTGTAGCTACCTCTTTAATGGCAGCATGAATCATGGCGTTTGATCGGGTTTTTTACTGAGGTGTAATACCATTGCATCGAACGGATTAATGGTTTGATTTATGCGCTTAGTGCTCAAATGGAGATATTGCGTGGTTTGAGATAAATGACTATGTCCCATCATTTCCTGTATGATCTGCAAATCAGCTCCGTTATCAACCAAATGAGTAGCAAAACTATGCCGTAGAGTATGAACTGTATAATTTTTATTTTCCAATCCAATTTTAGCTAATACCTTATGAAGAGAGTGCTGAATTGATCGAACAGAGTATTTAGCAGCATTTCTGGCCCCATTAAATAAATACGTAATAGGTTTATACAGCAAATAATACGTTCTCAATTGCTCTAAAACCAAAGGAGACAAGGGTACAAATCTGTCTTTTTTCCCTTTCCCACTTACTACTTTAATTCGCATCAACTTACTGTCTATGTCAATAATTTTTAGATTGGCGATTTCGCTTACCCTCATACCAGTACTATACAATAAGATGATTAAAGTTTTGTGCTTTATATTTTTTAATGCAGCTATTACATTGTAAATTTCCTGTTCTTCCATCACAGGAGGTAGCTTGTGGCTATGTGCTGAAAATAATATACTAGGAATTTTATATAGTTTGTTTTGAACCTGCTTAAAAAAGAAAGCAAAACTATTGGCAGCCATTTTTGACTTTACTCTGCTGCAACCTAAAGTTTTATTTAGATAAATGAGATAGTTGAGGGTATCTTCATAAGTAATCTGGGATGGCCGGATATCATCATAATAACTAAACAAATATCGAAGCTCACTTAAATAACTTCTAATTGTTCCTGGACCATATTCACCTAAGTTTAATAGGTCTTTGGTTCGTTGCAGTGCATTGATAGCAAACTGTGATAAAGTTTTTTTTCTTGCATACTTTTCAATTTAAGCCAAACAAGATAAGTAAAAACTTGGCAGAAAACCCGTTGCGAAGCAATGTTGGTTCAACATCCAGGTACGCGACATATTGCGTTAAATAGTCTATATCTGAACTAAATGCGAATATCCACATTATCTATGGGACTACGAAATCGAAATTTGTTGGTGTCGGTAAGATGGGTATAAATTTCAGTTGTCTTCAATGAATTATGACCTAAAGCCAACTGGATTTGCCTAAGGTCTACTTCAGCTTCTAAAAGGTGGGTGGCATAGGAGTGTCATAGTGTATGTACTGTAGCATAAGCTTCTACTTTAGCTTTTTCCAAAGACCGATGAAAGACCACCTGTATACTTCTGGCACTGTATGGTCCTCCATCCGGACTTTCTACAAACCAGTATTGGACGGGATATGTTTTTAGATATTCTTTTAAAAGGTTTGTCAATTTATCCGGTAATACTACATACCGATCTTTTTTGCCTTTGGCTGCTTTAATAAAGATTCTTTTCTGATCCCAATCAAGATCAGCTTTTCTAAGTTTGATCACTTCACTGATACGGAGGCCACAGGCATAGATCAAGGTAAGGATGCTTCAATGTTTGAGATTGTCTGTGGCTTGAAGCAGCTTTAATACTTCCTCGGCACTAAGTGTACCTGGCAATTTGTGTACTTTTCTGGGTCTGATCTCCCAAAAGGATCTTGATTCTTTGCGAATCTTTTCGTAATAAAATTTCAAAGCATTAATGATAGTACTCTGATAGGCCTCTGACCATTTATACTGCTCCAGTCCGTTTCGTAACCAGTCCTTAAAATCATCCAGAGTCCAATCTTGAGGCTGCTTAGTGAGACACACAGGGTGTAACGGATAAAGAGATTGCCCAAGATGCTTCAAATTACTTAATCCGTAGGAAGAGATGTAGATAGATATTCATTATAAGTTAAGTCATCTTGACCGGTGAAAGGAATTAGTTATTAGAATATTATTAAGTATGCTTAAATTCAATCTTTGAAGTTATTTATTATATCTACAACAAATATTTTATGAAACTTAATCTTTTTATTCTGACTCTTCTCACATTTAATAGTGCGGGATCATTATTATATGCCCAAGTAAAACCAAGTGAATATGCTGGCTCTTTTCGCAGAGAGTTTAATAAACTATATACTGAGCTTGTTTGTAATAAGTTTGTTTGTCAAGAAATCTTAAAAATTCCTGATGAAAAGTTTGTCAGAGTTGAAATCGATGCCTTAACAGCTTCAAAAAGTGGTGAATTGACAACTGTTTTTTATCACTGTAAAGAACTAAATAAGAAGGGTTTATTATTTGTTTTCTTTAATGAATTTGCAAATCCTTCTGATTATGCACAAGAATATCTGGGGTATGTATATAAGAATCTTGAGGATGCTGAAGCCGAAGTATTGATGAATCAGGTTCAAAATCTACTTGATCAAAAGGATGAAATCCTTAAAACACAATACAATACAGCTGTATTTAATTTCAAAGACCTCACAATTCTTTTTAAAGGCGGAGATTTTATAAACGTATATTATAAAGATTATGAAGGGGCGTGGAATGATGCAAATTTTAAACGAACCGCGAAAAGATATATTAAGAAATCGAATAAATTTTAAATTTGTATATTGACTATATAAATCAATGCGATGAGAAATTTTTTTTAATATAATAATTAGGTGTTAGGACATCAACCATGCGAATTAATTAGTATTTTAAACCATTATTGACCGAACTTCTGATGATTTGGAATGTTGAATCTAGCGTTGACGATTTGGAGTACTAGAATTGCTAAGCTATGAAACAATTTATATGAGTTTCAATAATTTATTTTCTCATTGGGTTTGGCTGTATCGCTCAATCATTTGAGGCTTGTGAGCAAAAAGCAAAGGATTTAAATTCTTATGTTGAAATTATTGACTGGTTAAAAGTTACATCATTTTATGTAAAAGAGTCTGTCAATACTTGCTCCAGCTCATGGATAAGATCTGTTGATTACTTTAGTTTCGATGGTTAACGCTAAAATTATTGGTTGATAGAGGTGCCCTTCAAACTTAAAATCTGATACCACCTAAAACATTAAAATCTCCTCCAAAAGATTTATATTTAAGATCAAAACCAGCCCCAAAGTCTAGGGATAAAAATAATCTCCATATACCCGCCTCGACCCCAATTCTACCTCCAGCAAGAATGCTATTATAGATATCAACTTTAGGTTTTGAACTCTCATCAGCAAATTGATATTTACGATTTCTATAAAGTCCAGTTAGCGCCCTAAAATATCTAATTGCATTTAATCTTTTGTCAAAATGAAAATTGTACTTTAAATCAAGTCCTGCAGAATAGAATTTACCCACTAAATTTCGCGAAGAGCTTTGTTTTTTAAGCGATAACTCAAGACATACTCTGGGTTAATTTTAGAAAATTGAGTTGCCATAAATTTTTGAAAATTTACAATTGAATAGGACGGGAGGTTTTATATGCAAATTATTGATTCCATTAAACAATGTTGTTTTATGGCATCGAACAATTCCTTTACAATCTATATCTCATTTTAGACTATTTAAAGGCTTTGCAGGGTTTTCAATTGAATTGACAGAGAATATATCAAAAAACTGAAAATTATTCGAAATGACCTAAAAATGGCTTGGGAGTGCAAGGGGTAGGTCTAAATCGGGGTTTCAAGTCTTTTTCGGAAAAATTTAGAATGACATAAATGTTAAGATTGGTGTTCAGGCGTTTCGCACATTGGGAATATTATGTATTTGTCAATGCCGCCCAGTTTACCAATAGCACATTTTACTTGCAATCTGTTGATATACACTAAATTAGTCTTTGTCTACAGCTTCTATAGCTGGATTCCAACATTTGGGGCATTATTAAATTATGGCTACCGCTTTAAGTCAGATTTGTGAATGGTAATAGTCAAGCAGCATATGACAATCTGCCATTCAATGTTACTACTGCGAATATTTATTAATTTAAAGCTATCAAATAAATGGAAATCACATCATTTTAGGTTCAATATCAGGCTTTTTAGGGAAAATGAAACTAGAAGATCTACAGCCAGACACCACAATTAAAGGCATCCTTCCCGATGCCTCAGTCACAGTAGTTGGCGTCACCTGGCATGGCGCTGAGGCACTTACCTTGGTTTACCGTGGTCCCGATGGCCGCGTGTCTGACGAAATCCTATATCGTGCAGACGAGTCCCGAATTGAGATTCTAGAATTAGGCAAGCCGTGGAGTTTTGATGGGAATGGTTCTCAGTTTGGTCTGGTTACTGAGGATAATAGGATACGATTAGCGCATTTATTTGATCCCCTCTTGGCTGTACATACTTCAATGGTTGATCCACTGCCACATCAAATTACGGCGGTTTATGAAGCTATGCTGCCTCGTCAGCCATTGCGTTTTCTGCTGGCTGATGACCCTGGAGCAGGGAAAACCATTATGGCCGGGTTATTAATTAAAGATTTGATTGCCCGAAGAGATTTAAAACGTTGCCTCATTGTTTGGCCTAGAAGTCTAGTCAAGCAGGAGAAATAAAAGTAGTTCAAAAGAAGGTGAAGGAACTGAATTTATCATCAGTTTACCGATCTAATCAAAACGAGACTATATAATCATGAAACCACATACTTCTTTTCTCATAGGATTCATACTATGTATTTTTTCCTGTAACCAAAAGCAAGAAAAAACAAACCCCCTTTCTTTTGCCCCTAAAGTAGTAGAAGCCCGCGGCTATGTCGTCCCAAAAGACAGCATGGCCGAACCCAAAGTGATCCCTGCCGGAAAACCGAGAGTGGTGCGCGCAGGGAAGCCAAAAGTAGTGCTCACCAATACCAATGTACACCCCGCCGGCATCCCCAAGGTAGTTATAGCCGGAGTACCTAAGATCTGCACCCCAGGGCAAGATGGTTACTCCATGCCCAAAATAGTGCCTGCTATTGACAGCCCATTTATAGCCGGTATCCCCGAAGTAGTAATAGCCAAAGATGCCATTACTAAAGACCAAAACCCTCAAAACTTCAGCTCTTTTGGCAAACTGCATGGATTAAAACATCTGGCAATCACTTGCCTGTTAGAGGATAAAAACGGCAATCTTTGGTTCGGTATTAATGGCGGAGGGGTGAGTAAGTATGATGGTAAAAACTTTACCCATTTTACCGTAAAGGAAGGCTTGAGCAATAATAATGTTTTTAGTATGCTGGAAGATAAAAGTGGCAATCTTTGGTTCGGAACAGGCATTGGGGGGGTAAGTAAATACGATGGTAAAAATTTTACCCATTTTACCAATAAGGAGGGTCTTGCTGAAGGTGAAGGTCGTGAACGGAATTGGGTAAGGTCCATTCTGGAAGATAAAAGCGGCAACCTTTGGTTTGGCACAGGAGGTGGGGTGAGTAAGTACGATGGTAAAAGTTTCACCCATTTTACCGTAAAGGAAGGCCTTAGCCATAATTCTGTTGGAAGT
>JANOWJ010000158.1:0-11691 GCA_031417835.1 Saprospiraceae bacterium
TTGATTAATCTACTGGAGTTTGAATGACTATCCGCCTATGAACCACACTTCCGTTGACATAGATGCGGAGCATATAAATACCAGTACTTAATCCATCCGGCAATTGTATTGATCCGTGGGTTACATCATGCAATGAGGATCGTACCCTCCCGTTTAGATCGATCAGCTCTGCTTGATCCTCTTTTGAATGATGTGATCGGACATATATCTTATTTGAAATTATCACTGGATTGGGGAATAATTCAATTTGATTAGTTATATACTTATCCTTTGCCCAAACTGACCCTTCTACATTGCCTTGAAAGGCTACAGCGGATACTGACATTGGTTCTAATCGTACTTCCAGCAGCCGATTGGTCATCGTACTTTCAGAAGTGGTAAGGGCATTGCGACTCTCAGAAAAAAAAGTTTCTGATGCAGGCAAATTTTTTATAATAAATCGGTTGACTTTATTGGTTGTGGTTGTAAATTTTGATAGATCGATCGTTACGTTCTGATGTGTATCAGGAGATCGATTGACTAGGATCAAGGACAGTGAATCTCGAGCTGCATTGATACTGGGATAGACGGAAACTAATGTTTCATTGGATGAGGTGCTTTGTAGCAAGTTTGATTTGGAGTAGCGTGTAAAAAGGTGAAGGGTCTCCCACATCCCATGTTCCCAAGACCAGGGGGTACACAACTCTACCTCATGCTTCATAAATTCTCCCAGTATAGAGGCATAGGTGACCGCCGTCACACTTGCATTTTGATTATTAAATCCCAGCTCGGTCAAACCTAAGCGTATAGTGTGATCGACACCAAAATATTTGACAAGCCACTGATTGACTCGGGTAAAAAGGTATTCTTTATTTTGGCTGTTGTCCCATGATCCTTTGACATTTTTCACGCCATTGGCTTCTTTGATTCGGGTAAATTCTTCGGATGATAAAGTCCAATTGGGATTAGTGGAAGAAAAAGAATTATTCCGTCCATAGAGAAAGGGCGATATTTTTTTACTTTTTCCGGCAATATCGATGGTGACATTGACCTGGGCATACAAAGGCATGGTAAAAAAGGTAAGTATAAAGAACAGTAGCTTCATATGTATACAAAATAAACGCAGCTAAAAATGTTGTCCAGTAACCTACACAAAGTAACATTTTTTATAGCTTCCAAAAAGACAATACCTATTAAGTGTAAAAGTTTTAAAACTCCCAACAAATTACATAGCACCTCCTAAAAATACTTAATTTCGCCCCATGAATCTGTTTGATGTATATCCTTTGTATGAGATCGAGCCTGTAAGAGGTAGAGGATCCTATGTATATGATGCCAAGGGTATCGAGTACTTGGACTTTTACGGGGGCCATGCGGTGATCTCTATAGGCCATTCACATCCTCATTACGTACAGCGCATCACAAAACAATTGCAAAAACTCGGCTTTTATAGCAATAGTATCATCAATTCTTTGCAGAAAGATTTGGCAGATAAATTGGGCAAGCTCAGCGGTTGTGATGAATATCAGCTTTTTCTCATCAATAGTGGTGCAGAAGCCAATGAAAATGCTATCAAATTATCGTCTTTTGTAAACGGCCGAAAAAAAGTATTGTCATTCAAAAAAAGTTTTCATGGTCGGACTTCAGCCGCGTGTAATGTCACCGATGATGCCAAGATCAAAGCAGAGATCAATAAGACCTTCGAAGTGACCTTTTGCGAATTAAATGATCTGGAATCTACGGTACAAGAAATTCATACTGAAGATTATGCATGTGTCATCATCGAAGGCATTCAAGGTATAGGTGGCATTCATATACCCTCTCAAGAGTTTTTGTTGGGTATTCAAGAGGCTTGCAAAAAGACCAAGACTTTATTGATACTCGATGAGATCCAAAGTGGTTATGGTCGAAGTGGTAAATTTTTTGCTTTTCAACATCATACTGGAGTCAGACCTGACCTGATCACGATGGCCAAAGGCATGGGCAATGGCTTTCCTATCGGTGGTGTCTTGATCCACCCGGACATCAAACCTAAACATGGCATGATCGGTACTACCTTCGGGGGCAGCCATCTGGCCTGTGTGGCAGCATTAGCTGTACTCGAAGTCTTGGAGGATGATGATCTCATACCACACGCTGCTCAGGTCGGTGAGTACCTTATGTCAGAAATGTCCCATATCTCTGAAGTCAAAGAAGTCCGTGGCAAAGGATTGATGGTGGGGGTACAATTTGAAAATGCTATAGCAGATCTGCGTAAACAGTTGGTATTCAAGGAAAGAGTATTTACGGGATCATCTAGCGACCCCAATGTATTGAGATTGTTGCCACCACTCAATATTACCGTAGAGCAAGTCGATGTACTTACGGAAAAAATCAGAACCGTATTAAGATCGATATCGGATAAGACACCCGGCTACAGACCGATCAGCCGAGTCAGTTAACTCGTGAAGTTTTCTCCTTTTGCATGAAAAATTTTATATCTCTTCACGATGTGACCGATAGATCAGCCTTGCTCAATAGAGCACTTGCGTGTAGTTCAGATCCATATCAATATGAAGCGTTGGGTAAGCGGAAGACCTTAGGTATGGTTTTTTTTAATCCCAGTCTGAGGACTCGGATGAGTACCCAGCAGGCTGCATATCGACTGGGCATGAAAGTAATCAGTATGAATGCTGACCAAGGATGGAAGATCGAGTTTGAAGATGGTGCTATCATGAATGCAGACCGAGCCGAACATGTCAAAGAAGCTGCTGCGGTCATGTCTCAGATGGTAGACATCATAGCTATACGATCCTTTCCAGGGCTCACCGATCGAGATAAAGACGATCAGGAAGAAGTTATGCACCAGTTTTCGAAGTACGCATCTGTGCCTATCCTCAATTTGGAATCGTCTACAGTCCACCCCTGCCAGTCACTGGCCGATATGATCACCTTGGAACAATATCGCAAAAAAGAAAGATCAAAGACTAAAGTCGTTTTGACATGGGCACCACATATCAGAGCATTACCCCAGGCAGTAGCCAATAGTTTTGCTCAGTGGAGCCTGGGTTATGATTACGATCTGGTCATCACACACCCCGAAGGCTACGAACTCGATGCACAGTTTACGCAAGGCGCTCAGATCGAATACCAGCAAGACAAAGCATTTGAAGGCGCAAATTTTATCTATGCCAAAAACTGGAGTTCGTACCAAGACTATGGTAAAATATTAACCCAAGATCCATCCTGGATGGTTACAGATCAAAAAATGAAGCTAACGGATCAAGCCTATTTTATGCATTGCCTCCCGACTCGCCGCAATCTGGAAATAGCCGATGATGTACTGGATAGTTCATACTCTTTAGTGCTCCATCAGGCAAGAAATAGGATACCTGCCGCTCAGGCCGTCTTGTTTGAATTGTTAAGTTCGACAGGCTTAAAGTAAATATTTATTTCGACCACCTCTGTTCTGCTAAATCTTCGGCCATTTTCCGCAGATCTATTCCGACGATTTCTTTATTCGCTTTTAGTACCTGCTCTCGCCACTGCACTGGTAGTTTATCAAAACCATAATAGGCCCCCATGATAGCACCAGTGACTGCCCCGGCTGTATCATTGTCACGACCATAATTGATGACAAATTCAATCGTTTTCATAAAATCACCTTGTCCCATCACCAGGCCAGTTAGATTTATCACGTGGATTTCGGCAGAGTGGAACATAAAGTCTTTCACCCTTTTATCTAATAAATCATAGGCTCGCTCCACCTGGGCAAAATAATCCGCTGAATAAGGATAGGAAGATGGAACCTTAGTTTCGGGACTTGCTTTTAGATTTTTCACTTGATCAGCGATATAGATGGCATCTGCATACGACCGATAGGCGATCCTTCCCGTCAGTCGACTATTCATAAATCGCAGAGGGTCTATAGATTTGCACACATGTAAGATTTGATCCATTGTGGCACCGGGCTTCATAGCTTCGGATACCAATGCGGCAGTCAAACCCGTGATATCCCTGCCATAACCTATATCATAGATGCCAAGCCGATATCCTTCTTCGTAGGCATGCACCGGGGAAGCGGGAAAATAGGCACCAATCAAAGGAGCGTAGAGCATTCCTGCGCAAACCATTTCCCCACCATAAAATTTATTTAATGCATAGGTGTAGCCTTCCAGATTATTAGCTACGTATGGCTTAGAGACTTTGGCCCATTCTTGTAAAAAGTTAATTTGAAGCATTTTTTTCTCTAAAGGCTCAGGATCAAAGGATTGGATCTTGCTGAGATCTTTGAGTTGGGTTTCATACAATTGTATCAAATGAGTCGCCCATTGTATTGGGTCCAATGAATCAGGTGATGCAGGCTGATTCATCAGATATTGATACATGATATATTTCCATCGGGTGTCATCCGTGGTACTACCGCCGGGCATCCAGTCCTCCCAAGGGCCTTCGGCGCCTCCTTCCCGCATATGGATATCTAGGCTGTCTACATACTCCACAGTACTTTTAATATAATCTCGCAACCAGCCTTCTGTGGGCGCACCCATAGCATCTCCTATCGCTGATCCGACGATACTGCCCAACAGTTTATCAAAATAAATCGCCTTGGTGAATGTACTATCCATACGGAATGGACCAGGCTTATTGAAACTACTCCATTGCGGCATTGGAATAGTAGGTGTAGCTACTTTGGTTTTACAGCATACACTATGGATCAATATAATAATGACAACGATATAAGATCTAATCATGACTCTAAGATAAAAAAAATTAATCCCAGACCGATTGGGTCATTAGCCGATGATACAGTTAGATGCCCAATCCAACAGTCCTTTTTTTTCTTCAAGACTATGGTCTAATGGCAGCTGGGCTAAGCCGATCAAGCGTCGTATAATTTCCATTCCTGCTATTGGCCAGACTTGAGCCATATCAAATCCTGATGGGGATTGATATACTGCCAAAAGATCATCGATGGTTTGATCCGGGCTTCGGGCCATTTTTAGATGCGCTATGAGCACTCCCAAGTCGTAAGCTGCTGACCCTATAAAACTAAATTCAGGATCAATCACTTTAAATCCTGATGTGGTATTCAACCAACTTCCGGGATAAAAATCGCCATGGATCAAGGATGTGCCTGCTGCTAAATAATCATCGCGTAAAAGATTGACTTTGTACTTTAATGTCTTATCATTCAACAAGGGTTGAGCTAGGTCGTGGAGTCCCGGCTGTATCTGATCTAGGTCAAAACCAGGGGTTGTTTGATACGGATATACAAATAGATGTTCCGCATTTAATAACCTCAGCTCCATATTAGCAGGATAGTCATTTGGCCACGTATGGTTATGAAGGTGAGATAAATATTGAACAGCTGATTGACCCGGAAAGTCTGCAAGTACACTATTCCTTTGATATAGATAGGTATAGTCGGATCCTTTGCCTAGATCCTCTAGGGCAAGTATATGGTCAGCGGTATCAAAACCCAGACAATCAGGCATTGTACTTTTAATCCATTCATTAGATGCTATGCTCTGATAAAAGGCATGTTCCACTTCGATACGCTGCACCGGAGCCGGGATATGAGGGTATTTTTGGACATAGGGTTTTGATTGTTTGAGGATCATGTGTTGACCATTGTCAAAGAATACTCTGAGGACTAGATTCATATTGCCTTCTCCTGCTTTCTCACTATTGATGACTCTCCCTCCAAACATCCAATCTGGATGTTTTGAAATGAAGGACTCAATGATAGTAGATGGAGTGTTTAAGTCAAGATTCATCATAAAAATGAAGGAACAGAGTTGTTTAAATTGAGCACTGCTCTTAAGAATATAATCAGCTTATTATGAACTCAATATCTTTAGCTCCACTCTCTGATTTCTTGCTCTGCCTTCTTTGGTGGCATTGGTATCAATGGGTTTGCGCCGGCCATAACCTACAAAAGTCATTCGCTCTTTGGGTATGCCTTTTTGGATCAGGTACTCCGCTACAGCTTTTGCCCGGAGGGCAGACAGACTATCACAAAAATCGTCTTTTGGCAAGCCATTAGTATGACCACCAATCTCAACAATCAATGTCTTGTTTTCAGCTAAAAAACTAAAGATTTCCTCTAATGCCACATGACTACCAGGTGGTATGGAATCACTATTGGCACTAAAATAGAGGTTATTGATCTTTATGATTTCTCCGACTTTTGGCCTAGGTGTAAACGTAACAGGAGGTGCTGTCGGTTTGGAGGTCGAGGTCACGACAGGAGGAGGAGGTTTTGGCTTATTGACTACGATTGGTTTTGGTGGATCCAGTGGTGCATTACAAGGTACCGGGACGATAGATGAAGCATGGTCTATGAGGATATTGCCATTATAGGGAATTAAGACTGGAGTCTTAAAAAAAGCTTCAAACATGATGTACTTATAGTTCGATTTAGGTTTGAGTCTAAAAGAATATTTTTTCCATTCATAGTTATCTATGGGCGGGCTTTCTGCCAAAAGTTCAGATCTGCCACAGGAGATGTTACCCCCCCAGATCCTAAGGACGGCTGGAGTATTAAAATTAAAAGTAGAATCGCTTCGAGTAATCAAAGGGCCATTATCCCGATTATTGGTACCGCTTTTATATTTTTCAGCACTGGATATATACACACTAAAGTCATAACATGCTCCAGACACCAATGGGTGCTCCAACATCTGACTGATCCGCTCCCAGGTATCATTATTACGCACTACCAGACCCATATAGGTCCTGCCATTGAATGCCGGCTTATTGACTTCCCAATAGTTGCCAGGGTGTACATCTGGAGCAGACTCTCCCTGGAATCCACAATCTGTCCAGCCCATTGGTGGTGAACTCTGCTTTGGCGTATCTTCAAATGAAGGATTTATGAGGCGTATAGAGTCCGCCTTTATGTCGGATTGACCCCGGACTTCACCTACAACCAATATTAAGCAATAGGAATAAATACTAAAACGAAGGAGTATATTATTCATATGGATGGCAAAAATAACGGAATGTATGATATAATAAAACCCCTTCAAGAGGGGGAGTCTCTGGTTTGACCAAAAGTATTGGATAAATTGTAATTCCTATCAAAATAAATGAATAGTATAATGAAGTGAGCCATAATCTGACTTTCCTTTGATTGACTTCATATTCATTAGGAAAAAGCATTCAATCCGGTCACATCCATGCCAGTGATCAATAAATGTACATCATGAGTGCCTTCGTAAGTCAATACAGTCTCCAGATTCATCATATGGCGCATCACCGGATACTCATTAGTGATACCCATGCCTCCGAAGATCTGACGGGCCTCCCTGGCTACAGTGAGTGCCATGTGTGCATTATTTCGTTTGGCCATAGAGATTTGTGCAGGGCTTGCCTTACCATCGTTGGCCAATGTACCGAGCCTCCATGCCAACAGCTGTGCTTTGGTGATCTCAGTGATCATCTCCGCAAGTTTTTTTTGAGTGAGTTGGAATTGCCCTATGGGTTTATTAAACTGGATGCGCTCTTTTGAATATCGTAATGCAGCATCATAGCAGTCCAAAGCGGCTCCTATAGCACCCCATGCTATGCCATATCGCGCTTTGGATAGACACGATAGCGGTCCTTTGAGTCCTCTGATCTCAGGAAACACCTGCGCTTTAGGCACTTTGACATCCTCAAACACCAATTCTCCGGTGATTGAAGCCCGCAGTGACCATTTGCCATGGATCTCCGGTGCAGAAAAACCTTGGCTATCTTTTTCAACGATCATACCCCGGATGATGCCTTCTTCATCTTTGGCCCACACCACTGCCAGATCTGCGATAGGAGAATTGGTGATCCAGAGTTTGGCGCCATTCAGTATGTAGTGATCCCCTTTATCTTTGATTCGGGTAGTCATACCACTAGGGTCTGAGCCATGATCTGGCTCAGTCAGTCCAAAGCATCCTATAAGCTCACCATTTCCAAGTTTGGGCAGATATTTTTTCTTTTGATCTTCGGAGGCATACCTGTATATAGGATACATGACCAGTGACCCTTGTACAGAAGCCATCGACCGGATGCCGCTATCGCCTCGCTCCAACTCCTGCATGATTATCCCATAAGCAATTTCATCCATTCCCTGGCCTCCATACTCCACCGGCAAGCTCGGACCAAAGGCTCCTATCTCAGCCAACCCTTTGAAGAGATGGGTAGGACATGCCGCACGGTTGGAATAGTCCTCTATGATAGGACTTACTTCTTTTTTGACCCAATCCCGCACGACCTGACGAGCCATGAGGTGATCTGGACTTAATAAGTCGTCAATTTGATAATAATCATGATGTTGATATCGATCTTCTTTATGACCAGCCTGCATAGTATAATTATTGGATGACAAAAATAAGGATTAGTCCACCATGGGCTGGAATTATGATTTAGTACCTTTATCCCTGATTATGACGACGAGTAGAATTGGGATTGAAAGCATTAAGATTTTTGCCTATCATGGCTATTATGACATTGAACAAAAAATAGGGCAGGAGTTTGTATTGGATATTTATGTGGCAATGGACCTCATCGCCGCCGGGGCTTCAGATCAATTGCCTGATTCGATCAATTATGAAGACATCTTAGTGATCTGCAAAGAAGAGATGATGCTTACCTCCAGGATCCTGGAGCATGTAGCCACAAGAATAGGGCATCGGATTCAAATATTGACTGCTCAGCGGATACAGGTGACCGTCAGGATCAGCAAACACCACCCAGGACTACCCTTACCGATAGATCGATTTTTTGTAGAAATAGTCGTATAAATGCCCGGAATAAAAGAGGGCTTATATCAATATGCATCTTGCAGAGCTAGTCGACTTTGTCCACATTTAATACTTTGATAACTAACTAAATCGTTGAATATGGCGTTGATAAGGTTAAATAATGGAAGGCATGAAAAAAATAATGGTGTTGATCGTAGCTGTTTTTATGGCTTCGTGTGCAGAATTGCAAAATATTAAACTGCCAGGTGGTCTCGGACTGGGTACCGATGATATCGGCGGAGGTCTCAAAGAGGCCCTGAATAACGGCATAAGTAAAGGGTCAGATTTACTGAGTCAGCTAGACGGCTATTATAAAAGTCCTTATAAAATATTTTTGCCGGATGAGGCTACCAAAGTGATCAATAAACTTAAAGTCGTTCCGGGATTTAATGATCTGGAAGCCAATCTTACCCTCCGGGTCAATAGAGCTGCAGAGCTCGCTGCTCAAAAAGCCAAACCGATATTTGTCAAAGCCATCAAAGATATGTCCTTTAGAGATGCTACGAATATATTGATGGGTGCTGATACAGCAGCTACCGGATATTTAAGACAACAAACTTTTACTTCCCTATACGGTGAGTTCCAACCCATCGTGCTGCAAGCACTCAATGAAGTGAATGCTGCGGACTATTGGGAGTCAGCGGTCACTGCGTATAATAAAATTCCGTTTGTCAAAAAAACCAATCCCAAATTGGATGATTATGTCTCCAGCCAAGCTCTGGTAGGCCTGTTTAATATGATCGCCAAAGAAGAGATAGGTATTCGCAAAGACATCAGTTTGCGCACGACTGACCTTTTGAAAAGAGTATTTGCTAAGCAGGATAAAAAGTAAATTATGCCTAAATGATAGAGGGGCAGGGTTTGGAAATAGCTCAAAACCTTGGAATAGTGAATTCAAACCGTAAAAACTTACAGAGCCAAATTGAGGTTGGAAATTGATTAGGACAAAATGAGCAGTCGTTTAGGACCTACTTATTTATAAAGATATGGTTCATTATTGTAAGCTAATCGTTTTACATTTTCCAAAACTCGCTTCATATATGTTTTCCAGAAGGTCTTTGCAAATAACAGATTGAACGGGTAAAGCAAGGGTGTACCCGAATGCAACGTGTACGTGTACTCGACTGCTATTTCATTCTTTTCAATTTCAGTTGTTTTCCATTCTCCTACGAATTTTGAAAAACCTAACATCCAGGACTGAAAATCACTCACCTCAATTTTCCAATATTTGTTTTCAATCCTGTCTATGACCGTATCTATGGATGCAAATCCACCTTTTTGGGTCAAAGATTTATCCACATACACTTTTTTACTAAAATTAGGTTGCCCCCACTTTTCGTCATCAGTACAATGTGTCACCTTGGGCATGACACCGTAACCCGTGTGCACTTTTGAAACATCACAGAGCATTGGTGTCCTAAAAGCTCGTTCCAAAGAGCAGTTGAAGGTCGTGGTTAATTTTACTCTTGTTTCCATAATACTACACTAATTATTCACCACTCACCACTCACCGATAAAATCCCATTGCTACACCACCATCTACATTGAGCGCATTGCCAGTCGTCTTATTCAATAAGCCGCCGACAAAAACAAATGCAGCATTAGCGATGTCTTCCGGGAGTATGATCTCATTCAATAAGGTCCGTTTGGCATAATAGGCTGGCAATTCCTCAACAGTGATACCATAGGCCTTGGCTCGGCCTTCGGCCCATCCACCCGACCAGATATTACTACCGGCTATCACTGCGTCAGGATTGATCATATTGACTCTGATCTTATCTCCGCCCAACTCTGTGGCCATTAATCTGGACAGATGAGCCTGAGCAGATTTAGCTGATCCATAAGCAGCATTGTTTGGCCCGGCGACCACTGCGTTTTTCGATACAATATTGATGATATCGCCTCCCATCGCCTGTTTCTTTAAAATTTCTATACCCAGTTGGGAAACGATAAACTGTCCTTTGACCAGGATATCATAGAGTTTGTCCCAGTCTTCCAGGGTGTGGTCACCTATAGATTTGGAGATGCTGATGCCGGCATTATTCACCAGGATATCTACACCACCAAATGCCAGAATGGTCTCTTCATAGGCTGATCGAATGGATTCAGCCGCCGTCACATTTATAACTGTGGAGCCGATAACATCCTTACCGAAGAGTGCTTTAAATTCTTGAACGGCTTCGCGAAGTCGATCTTCGTTGATATCATTGAGCATTACGCATGCTCCCTCTTCTACAAATTTTTTGGCAATGGCCTTACCGATTCCTCCTGCCGAACCTGTGATCAAAGCGATTTTACCACTGAGTGCCTTTGGTTTAGGCATACGCAGCAGTTTTGCTTCTTCCAATAGCCAATATTCGATATTAAATGCCTCCTGTCTCGGCAATGCAGTATAGGTAGATATTGCTTCTGCACCTTTCATCACCTGGATGGCATTGATATAGTATTCACTAGCTAGCCTCGCCGTAGTCTTGTCTTTGGCAAATGTAAACATGCCGATACCGGGATATAGCAGTACTACAGGATTGGGGTCACGCATCGCCGGACTATTCTCATGTTTGCAAAACTCGTAATAGGAGGCATACATCGCCCTATACTCTTCAAAAGCCGGAGTTAATTTCTCTTTGATTTTCCCGGAGTTACTCAGATCCTCCTGTGCATCCAGAGGCAGCACAAGAGGGCTGATCTTAGTACGCAAAAAATGATCAGGGCATGATGTACCCATCGGAGCCAATCGGGGCAAATCTTCCGAATTGATGAATGTCATCACTCGATCATCATCCGTAAAATGTCCTATCATATGGCGTTCAGACGAACACATTCCTCTTAAGATGGGTCCAATAGCCACAGCTTGTTGTCGTCTACTTTCGGGACTGGCTGATTGAATCTTTATCCCACCAAATACAGGTCTGGTGTTACCAAAATTTTCTTCAAGATATTTACCACAAGTCTC
>JANOWJ010000159.1:0-2875 GCA_031417835.1 Saprospiraceae bacterium
TCTCGAAGCCTTTGTAAAATCAATTGGAGAAAGGACGTCATATTCACTTCTAAACAACCATTCAAGATCATACTCTTCGGCTCCAAATAAATAATTCCAGAATATCTCAACATTGTCGGTCGATGAGGCACACCCCAATACTCCACCCCCCTGATGGTTTATAGTAATAAAAGCAGATGGATTCATTACCATCCTCCTTTCTACGCGTATAAAATTCTCTAACAAGACATCAGCAGGCATTGCTGTGAGGCCGGTAAATGTAATGTTCGTAACAGTCACCCTGACCTTATGCCCTCCAGGTGACAGATTTCTATACGTGCTTATATCTGTATATTTCGTTCCTGCCGCTATCTTATAATCGATTTTCAAGGTGCAGGTTTCAAGAGGTTGCAATACTCCGTGTTCATTCCAACGCTCCACATTACATGCCACTTCGATTGACCAATCCGCAGTATAATGGACATTAGCTGCGTGGGTATATTTAAGATGTATGAAATTATCTACCAATACATTTTTATTGATCCCATGCCATGATGCACTTGTACTTGCTCCGGACATAGACAGGTATTCGCCATCATCCGTTTCAAGTATACCACCAATGATAATCGCATTCCCGGGCAGAAAGGAAGTATAGCTCACTTCTCCTGCCATGGACATTGTAGCCATCCATGACCAGAGAGAAATACATATTCTAATGTTTCGATACAACATAAATCTGGGGATTAAGAAGAATGGAAGTTTAGTTCGTACTTACTATATGCACCTATAGCGGATAGTGTAGAGCCTGATTTTCTAAAATATTTGTCGAAATTGAAGTGTTGTTGATCGACATTTGATGTCTTGATATTTTTATAAAATATTTCAACCCTATCGACCTCTATCTCATAGTCCTCACTCGACTCAACATAATAATATAAGATACGCTTGACAAAATTACTCTTGGTATCCACATAAAATTCAGTCTGCCGGATATACCCGTTTTTTGAAAAACATGAAAAGTGTTTTAATCCATTTTCAGATGGTCGGATCACGATAGAGTCCGAGTAGGTCAATATTGAATCAATATTTACCTGATATGCATTAGTCATCAGTTGTTTGTCTATCTTATATTCGTAATAATCCAATGTTTTCCGTTCTCGATCCACTATCAATGCCCTTTCCCCCATGATCAGTAGTTCATAATTGTTGATGTTTGAATAGTACATGTCGTCACTTTTCTTCATAAACCCTGTTGAAATGAGTTCAGCCGTAGCATCCGTTTTACTGGAATAGGAGTAAACCACAACATCAAAAGACAAATGTGTGGCCTCTAAGTATGCATTTCTGATTTTACTCAATTCAGCCCCAATTGTCTGTGACTGTATTGCTTCATGAATAGAGCAATACAAAAATATAATAGAAACTAATAAGGTCCGTCTATTCATTTATTTTCTTTGTATTGATTCTACCTTCCTTAAGCATCTTGAAGCCTTCAGTTGTCTCCTTTTTTACCTTGTTTAGATGTCCTTCATCATCATAGATATATACTGTGGCAAAGTTATTTGCATCGAGTTCTGCAAGTGTCTTCAATGAAACAGGGTCATACACGTAGGATACCATATTGCCATCATTCGGATGGAGCCGGATATCGTCAAAAAAGACATTTCTGTTTGACGAAGTATTGACCAGCTCGACTTTAACACCAGTAGCGTTAGTTGGGATATCAAAAGATTCAAAGATTTGTTGCCACCCATCGATCACATTTCCTTTGGGAGCAAATGTATACACCACACTAGAGGATGAGAAACTGATTTTCATCTTAGGAACAGTGTAGTTTGTAATGCCTGGCGTTGGTGTCGGAATTGTTGTCTCCTTTGTCCATGCACTGACTACATACTTTTTGCCCGGTAAAGGCTGAAAAGGTCCCAGGCAATCACAATCAACCACAGTGTGAGCATATACAGGCTGTGGAGGAATAATAGTAGGGAGCGTTGTAGGATCGGTGATGTCATCAATAGGTATAAATATACAGTTGGGATCCATCAACACATCGTTGAAGGAGGTAGATGAAGGGCTGACTTTAAGGCTATATTTTCCGGTGTGAGATGTAGCACTAGTTGTATCCTGCGTATAGTTTTTAAAACGGAAGTGATTGTCATTACACCCTGGCGGATAGTCTTCAAAGCTATCGAATGCGAGTTCGGTATACTTAGCATTTGAGCCAATGGCAGTAACAAGAGAATGATCATATCCATATAAGGCACTTGAGAAATTTCCTAACGCATCCTTGTTTTCCAACTCAAATCCGTAAGGGGAGTATTTAGTGATCGTAGTGGCATTGATCCATTTTGGACTCTTAGCGGCCGGATTCTCCCAGGTAAA
The DNA here is from genome assembly GCA_031417835.1 of Saprospiraceae bacterium. Lineage (GTDB taxonomy): Bacteria > Bacteroidota > Bacteroidia > Chitinophagales > Saprospiraceae > JADJLQ01. The sequence continues at coordinate 2,362 of JANOWJ010000159.1, forward strand.
TCTGGCAAAATCGGTAAATACTCCGTCTTCCCTGATATTGTCAGATTGGGTTCTGCCGGAATTATAAGCGTAGGACGCTTTGGGTCTCCACATACCTTTCATGCCTGCCCAATATGGATTTATTGGCTCACCTATAGGAATCCCGCAAGCATAATTAGGAGTATAATTCGTATAGCATTGCTGGAATATCCAACAATCACATGACACAGTACAAAATGGTAAAACAGATATCGTGGCATTCACCTTACTTCCATCTTTCATAATTATTTCTAATAGAACACACGGCGCGGGTTTGCAGGGATCTGCAGGTATCCTAGAACTAGACTTAAGTTCAGTTGCCAGAGCACAATCACCGGTATTTGTTTTAATAGCAGAGATAAATTGGACATCACCCCAGCTTAAACCACCCGGAAGATTAATCTTAACTCTACAACCTTCATTCCCTATTCCAATACCTACAGATATATCCAATGAACTACCTGCAATTTGACCTGTATACTTAATGTCCTTTGAT
>JANOWJ010000160.1:0-13183 GCA_031417835.1 Saprospiraceae bacterium
GATTGCAGTGGCTTATTGTTTATTATGGTTACTCTTTGAATAAGGCCGGCTTATCTATCAAAGTATTCACTTTATAAATTATCTTTGTCGACCCTCCTAGTCTATTATTTACCATTAACCTAAGCGTATGGCATTTAAATATTACAATTCAGTAGATGAGACTATTGGTAACACTCCGATCATAAAATTGCAATCGGTGTCGGAGCAAGTAAACTCTAATGTCTATGCTAAATTTGAGTCCTACAACCCAGGCCATTCGGCCAAAGATCGTATAGCCCTTTACATTATCAATAAAGCTGAGCGTGAAGGCAAACTCAAGCCCGGTGGAACCATTATAGAATGCACCTCAGGCAACACAGGACGATCGCTTGTGATGATAGGAGGCCACAGGGGCTACAAGTGTATTTTTACCGTTCCCAATAAAATCAGTGAAGAAAAAAAGCGGATCCTGGTAGCACTGGGTGCGGAGGTACATGTCTGTCCATCCTCAGTGAAACCCGAAGATCCGAGATCGTATTATAGCCAAGCTCAGTTTTTTGCGGACAGCATCCCCAATTCCTATTTTGTAAATCAATATTACAATATGGATAATGTGGATGCACATTATTACTTATCAGGTCCTGAAATCTGGGAGCAGACGAATGGCGAGATTACTCATTTTTTAGCCTGTTCAGGTAGTGGCGGCACGCTCAGCGGCATTTCCAAATATTTAAAAGAGCGCAATCCACATATAAAAATCATAGGTATCGATGCCTATGGCTCTGTATTGAAAAAATATTTTGAAGAAGGGGTATTTGATCAATCGATCATCAAGCCGTATGCTTTAGAAGGCGTAGGAAAAAATATTATTCCTAAGACCTTCATTACAGATCATCTGGATCAAATGGTACAAGTCAAAGACCAGCTGGCCATCAAACGAGCCATCAAACTCACTGCCGAAGAAGGGCTCATGGTAGGACCAAGCGGCGGTGCTGCTATACAAGGTGTCTTTGAAATTCGAAAAGATCTTAAACCAACCGATCAAATATTAATCCTGGTACCGGATCATGGAAGTTTATATCTCAGTAAGTTGTATGACGACGACTGGATGAATGAAAATGTCTACCACAAACCTAAGAAAAACAAATATGGTCTGCCATCCTATGACCGCATGAAAAAATTACTCAACGGCATCTATGAGAGTTATAAGCAGTAGAGTCAAGTGACAATGGACAATTTGACAATGGACGATTTGACGATTTACAATTTACAATTTGACAATTGACGATTTGACGATTGACAATTGACAATTGATAATTTGATAATGGACGATTTGACAATGGACGATTATTTCGATTGACGAATGGTTCGAATATTTCGAATGACGAATATTCCGATTGACGAATTTCTTTGCTCTTGGTTGCCGGACAGGCAGGTCTTCGCTGCGTTTCACTCCGCTGTGCGCCTATTTCTAATAACGAACTCCGCTTCGCGCCAATTCACTCCGCTGCGTCTTTGCAAGCATATTTTCCTTAAAACACAAAAACCCGAAGCACTTACATACCTCGGGTCATTCTCTTATTTTGAGCCGAAAAATGTTTACTACATACTTGGTGCTTTCTCCCCACGATGACACGTGCCGCAAGTGATCATATGATCTGATTTGAATTTTTTCGTGATATATTTTTTATTGAGATCCATGGTCATTTTCACCATTTCTCTGGTCATGCCTTTTTCACCTTTTTCATCAGACACAAAATCCCACTGGCTAAAAGGAGCGCCTTCTTTGCTTACGTGACAATGATTACATTTTACTCCCAAAGCTTTGTTCCATCCTTGCATAATCGCTTTAAGATCATCACCTCCGGTGCCTTTAGGCAATACTTTGAGGTTTTTAGGCTCGGTGGGCCATACCCATGTATCTTTCGGTTGGAACGCAAACTCGCAAAACAAAGGAATAGCAGCGATCAGAGCGAAAATAACCAATTTGTGATTCAACGATTTCATAGATTTTTATTTAATGTAGTGTAAAATAATACTCTGGATTGATCTTACAAAGATTTAGTGCCAAAAAAATATAAATATTTAATTTAGCTACTTAAAATTGCGTCAGTTGGTCCTGGATTTTTGTCATCCATCATATCCTTTCTAAAGTCTACTGACTCACCGTTGTATAAAAAGAGCTTGCACCTGGGCTTCTATATCAAAAACCGGCGTAGCTCCAGTCATCGATGCGACTGCTGCTCCCATACCACACGCATACTTAAGGCATTCATCGGGTTGTATCTGAGCTAAAGCTTTAGAAATAAACATGGCGAGGAATGAATCCCCGCTACCAATCGTATCAGCTACCTTCACTTGAAACCCCGGATGACTACAATGGGATGCTCTATCGTAATAGGCTGCTCCATGTTCACCTCGAGTGATCAAGATCAGATCAACTGCTGGAAATAAGCCTAGTAAAAATTGCGCTTGATCCGATTCCGCTTTTAAGTCGTCTTGATACCACGAGGTAATGAGTGCCAACTCGGTATGATTGATTTTGATCCAGTCCGAATTTGAAAACAAATGATGTACAAGGTCTTTGTTATAAAATGGAGTCCTGAGATTGATATCACATATTTTTAATCCGGCTATAGTCCAAAGTTTTTGCAGCGATCGTCTATTTACCTCAGTTCGACAGGCTAGTGACCCAAAGACAAGGATAGGTGATAGGTCATGTAGGGTAGGTAAGGACTGATCTTGAATCTTGATAAAATCCCAAGCCGCCGGGGCCTGAATCGTGTAACTAGCTTCTTGTTGAGCATTGAATGTGACCAAGACTTGCCCTGTTGGTTGATTATTCCACTGTATCAAATCCGTAGGTATCATTTTACCTTTGAGAAACTCAGCCAGTTCAAAGCCTAGATCATCTTTGCCCAAAGCAGTCAAAGGAGAAGCATTCAATCCCAATCGATTGAGATGAAAAGCGACATTCATAGGAGCACCTCCCGGCATTTTGCCTTGAGGCAACATATCCCATAAGATCTCTCCGAAACAAATGATTTTACTCAACTTAAAGTCAATTATAACTTAAACAAATCTACCCGGACCGTCGTAAAAATACAAAATTTGAAGGAGGCTAGTTAGGGATAAACGTAGAATGGATTGTGCTACAGATTGGTCGACCATTTTGCATTGCAGAAGTACTTCATGCAAGAAACTGAGCTACAAAATTTCTTGCGGTCAAAATAGATGCATGTATATCTTCTTTGGAGCCCTCATAGGCTTTGTCTTCTACTTCGATACAAATCGGACCTCGATACCGCACACTCGTCAATGCTGAAAAAAAATCCCGCCAGCGCACATCGCCGAGACCTGGAAGTTTAGGACTATGATATTGCAAAGGATATGCCATGATGCCCACTTTATTGAGTTTGTCTTTATACAGTTTAGCATCTTTGAGATGTATATGATGTAATCGGTCTGCATATCGATAGATGGGATCTACTTCATCCATCATTTGCCAGATCAGATGTGACGGATCATAATTGAGTCCTAACGTAGCGGAGGGTATTATATTAAATAGCCTATCCCAGATCGCTGGAGTCGTGGCTAGATTTTTGCCACCGGGCCACTCGTCCTGAGTGAACAACATCGGACAATTTTCTATGCCAATCTTGATCTGCAGGGATTCAGCTAATTGTATGATGGCTGGCCATATTTCTTTAAACTGATCTATATTATAATCGACACTTTGGCTTGGATTTCTACCGATAAAGGTGTTCATCACCGGTATGTTTAATGCATGGCACGCTCGTATAACTTTACAAATATGATCTATAACAAATGTGGCTTGTGCGGGATCTGGATCTAATGGATTGGGATAATACCCCAGCGCAGAGATGGTGACGCCATATTTAGATTGAAGGTCAAGGATGTATTGTATCTTATGGGAGTCTAGTGACGATACATCGATATGACATACACCTGCATATCGACGGGTGTCATTATTGGCTGAAGGCCAACACATCACTTCTATACATGAAAATCGATGGGTAGAGGCATAAATAAAGACCTCTTCTAAGGTATGATCCCCTAATATAGCACTAACAAAACCTAAGGATAGCATAGAGTAGTTAATTAATAACCTTTGGTTTCTACCAATGGTTGGTCTGATACGGCCATGCCTTTGCGGCGTTTTACTTCCTCTAAGATCGCCACACTCGCCGTGGCCCCAATACGGGTCACCCCTAGGGATCTATGCAATAATAAATCGTCTAGTGTGCGAATGCCACCCGCAGATTTTATTTGAATGGAGGCATCGCAATGTTTACGCATCAATTTGACATCATCTATAGTTGCTCCTTTATAATTGTATTCACCGTTTGGTGATTTTACATAACCATATCCTGTACTGGTTTTCACAAAAGCCACACCTACTTTATTACATATCGTACACAATTTGATCTTCAGTTTATCTTCGGGGATAAAATCATTTTCGAATATGACCTTGAGGATTGCACCCCCTTTGAGACAAGCTTTATTGACAGCAGCAATGTCTTTTTTGATATAAGCCCAATCTTTTGCAAGCACCTTGCCCGCGTGGACCACCATATCGATTTCGCTTGCACCTTCCAAAATGGCCAGTTTAGTTTCTGCAACCTTTATTTTTGTGGTGCTGTTGCCGTGAGGAAAGCCAATGACGGAACAAACCTTGGTATTAGAATCCCTGACGAGGGTATATGCTTGTTTGACAAACATAGGTTTGACACATACAGTGGCCAAACCAAGTCGCACAGCAACATGACATCCATCGATCATTTCTGGATCGGTCATCGTGGGATGCAGCAAAGAGTGATCGATCATCTCGGCTATTTGAGCTAATGTATATTCCATATGATGCTATTATAGATAGTGGATGAAGATAATTATCAATTTTTATTTTCTGTATAAATTTTGACAAAAATTGAAGCTATACCCTGAGCAGATTGATCCCAATCGAAACGAAGAGCTTGTATGAGGCCCAGATCTCGTAAGCGATCAGGATGTTTTGTAATCCACCACATTGATTCTGACACCAGCTGACTATCCTCAGGATCTACTAATATCGCTGCATGTCCGGCTATTTCCGGGTAACACGATCTGGCAGCTGCTATCACCGGAGTACCAGATTGAAATGCTTCTACCAAAGGCATGCCGAAACCTTCGTAAGCAGAAAGATTTATAAGGGCATCAGCAGACGCCATTACGTTGGCAAGGTTTTCCTCTTCTAAGTAGCCTAAGTGAATGATATCCCTTTTATAATGTGAATGGTCTACAGCAGCTTTTATCCGGGGCTGTCTACCCATATATTTTCCGACCAATAAGAGCTTATGAAGCGTTTTATAGGTCGTTTTAAATAATTCAAAGGCCTGAATGATTTGAAGGATTTGTTTTCGTTCATGGATGGCACCAACACTAATAAAATAAGGATTGCACTGTGCAAAACGGTCTCGAATGAGTTGTCGAGCTATGGCTTCAATTGGCTTGAATATGGCTCTTGCAGCATTGTACACTACTGTGATATTATCAGGCTTCAGATTGAATAACGAGATTAATTCTTGTTTAGAAAAGTTACTCACTGTGAGGATATGATTCGCCTTATTTATATTCCGTTGGATAATATATTGATAGTACCATCGATGGGCTCGAGTCATCGTCTCTGGCATGCGGTAAGGGGTCAGATCATGGATCGTGATGATAACAGGTACTTTTAAGGCTCCCGGCATCAGTGGTTCCGGAGAATAAAACAAGTCAAGCCGGTGATCCAGACACGCACGTGGCAATACATACTCACACCATATATGAATGAGCAGTGGATGCCGGCTAGGTGGACCTAAAGATACTGGCAGTACATTGTGGCCAACAGGGATGCGTATATCCTGATGGCGATCATAAAACAAAATAAATTGATGTTGAGGATGAAGTTTGATCAGCCTGGAAATAATCTCCCAAGCATGCCAGCCAATACCTTCTAACTTCCCTGTAAGCAATAATCTTGCATTGACCCCAATACGCATGTACAAATATGCTGAATTATGAGCTCAAGTCGTCCAACAAATCAAAAATATAGGGACATACAGGTCTAGGTAATTTCATATGAATGCTACTTGTCTCTATGGGAGGGTTTTTTATTGTTTTGCAAAGCCAAGTCCATTTTTAATTGATCCATCAATATTTTATAAACATGTAATAATAAGTCATGCTCTACTATTGTTTTCTCAAACTGTAAGCCTAACTTTTTTATCAATTGGATCGAGCTGGTGTTAGATGGTAATGTAGTAGCCAACATAAAAGTTGACTGCACCCGTGAAGTCAACATAACGAGCAAGGCTCTAGCACCTTCGTATGCATAACCCTGTCGTTCATATAAAGGCAATAGTGCAAATCCGATGTCGACATTAGGCAAATAACTGCGCTGCATACAGGTGACTACCCCTATCCGAATTTCAATAGCCTGACTTTCGGATCCTTCAGTCAATAGGTCTGATTTTAGTAACATCACCCAATAATTGGATCCGGCATCATCCATCAGTCTCTGGATATATCTATCAGCATCGGCTAAACTAGTAATATGCTTATCCCCTATATTTACTAGCCAACCAGGGGTGTTGAGCAACTCGAACATAAAATGGTTATCCTCCAGCTGAACCGGTCTGATAAACAGTCGATTGCTCTCAAAAGTAGTCTTCAACGCGGCATCCATATAGCGGCTAAAATAACAGTTCTCATCAATCAATCCTCGCATGCGATTAAAATATAATTTATTACTTTCACTGGTCTAATCTTTAGTGGATGAAAAAAAAAATTATTTATATAGCCTTTATTTTTCCTTCCTTATTATTTGCTCAATCGCTGAAGGTCTATGACTTAAAAGTAGAGCAATTGAATAACCCAATAGGTCTGGATCTGACTCAACCCCGATTTAGCTGGAAATTGGAATCATCGATGCACAATACCATGCAGACTGCTTATGAAATCCTGGTAGCTACGCAACCTGATTTTAAGGATAAAAACTTAGTATGGAAGTCTAAACAATCGACAGACCAATCTGTCTACATTAAATATAATGGCAATCCCCTCACCTCCGACACGCGATATTATTGGCGGGTCACCATCTGGGACAATCATGGCAATTTTATTTTGAGTGGCGACAAGGCATATTGGCACACAGGGCTATTATCATTGACGGATTGGAAAGCAAAATGGATCACTGCAGCCGATACGATACCTAGTAGTGTGTATTCATATCCAAGTCCAGTCTTCCGTAAAGAATTTACGCTGCTCAAGGATGTGATCTCCGCTACACTTTATATTACTTCAAAAGGGTTGTACGAAGCTCAACTCAACGGCAAAAAAGTAGGGGAAGATTATTTAACACCAGGGTGGACGAGCTATAAAAAAAGAATTCAATATCAGGTATATGATGTAAGCTCGTCGATCAAAAAAGGTAATAATGCCATCGGGGTGACTTTGGGCAAAGGTTGGTATCTGGGAGAATTAGGCTGGGTGAATCACAGTGGCTTATATGGCAAGGAGTTGGCTGTGATAGCTCAATTGATGATTACACTCAAAGATGGGTCAAAACAAATGATCAACACGGACGATACTTGGCGCTCGTCCACCGGACCTATACTCAACTCGGAGATTTATCATGGGGAAATATACGATGCTAGAAAAGAAATCAAAGGCTGGGCTGAGCCCGGATATTTAGCTCAGGGTTGGTCATCAGCCAAAATACAAGCTGTAGGAGTATCGGAGCTTATTGGTACCTATAATGAACCCGTGCGTAAACGGGAAGTTATCAAACCGATTAAATATATCGTGACACCGGAAGGAGATCATGTATTGGACTTTGGGCAAAATATGGTCGGCTGGGTAAAAGTAAAGGCCAAAGGAGCTGCAGGATCTACCATCAGCATCACGCATGCAGAAGTACTGGATAAATTCGGTAATTTCTATATTGAAAACCTAAGACATGCTAAGCAGGCCAATATCTATACATTGAGTGGGCTTGGCGAAGAAGTTTTTGAACCACATTTTACATTTCAGGGTTTCCGTTACATCAAAATAGAAGGGTATCCCGGGCCTATCACGCTGGATCAATTTGAAGGCATCGCCTTGTATTCGGATATGAAGCGGATCGGCACCTTTGAATGTTCTAATCCTTTAGTCAATCAGTTGCAGCATAATATCCAATGGGGTCAACGCGGCAATTTTGTAGATGTGCCTACAGATTGCCCTCAGCGTGATGAACGATTAGGGTGGACTGGTGATGCGCAAGCTTTTGCACGAACTGCTGCCTACAATTTTGGAGTTCAAAACTTTTTTGCCAAATGGCTGCAAGATCTGGCTGCTGATCAAAATCCAAATGGTGGGGTACCATTCGTCATACCCAATGCCTTGAATCCCGGAGCGGCCTCTTCTACAGGCTGGGCTGATGCGGCCACTATCATACCCTGGAATATGTATGAAATCTATGGCGATACAGCCATCCTCGCCAGGCAATATCCAAGTATGAAAATGTGGGTAAAGTATATGGTGGATAGCAGTGTAAATAACCTTTGGAATAGAGGGTTTCATTTCGGCGATTGGTTGTTTTTTAGCATGGCAGATGATCGGGATGGAAAATCAGCTGTGACGGATAAATATCTGATTGCACAATGTTTTTATACGCACTCAGTACAATTGATGAAACAAACCGCTCAGGTACTAGGCCTGCCACAAGATGTAGCTTATTATAATACGCTATTGAACAACGTAAAAGCTGCTTTCAACAAGGAATACGTGACTGGTTCAGGTCGGATGATATCCAATACTCAGACGGCATATGTACTTGCTCTCAATTTTGATATGTTGCCGGAGATATACCGTCAGGAGGCGGCTAATCGATTAGCCCAGAATATTAAATCCTATAATTATCATATCACAACCGGATTTTTAGGTACTCCATATATCTGTCATGTCCTCTCTAGATTTGGCTATTCGGATGTCGCTTATAAATTATTGTTACAAGACACCTATCCATCCTGGCTCTATCCGGTCAAAATGGGTGCTACAACCATCTGGGAGCGCTGGGATGGTATCAAGCCGGATAGTACCTTTCAAACAGCTTCCATGAACTCCTTTAATCATTATGCGTACGGCGCTATTGGAGATTGGATGTATCGGGTCGTATGCGGTATAGAGATCGCTGCTCCCGGCTATAAAAAAAGCATTATTGCCCCAGTCCTGACGGATCAATTGACTTATGCCAAGTCCAGCACGGTCACGCCATATGGCCAGATTTTGTCTGGATGGGAAAGATCGAACGTTACGCTGAAATTAAATGTGGAAATACCTGGTAATACGGAATCCACGATCGTATTTCCAATAGGTGATTCCGACCAGGTCTTATTCAATGGCCAATCCCTCAAATCTCAAAGCCAATTTAAAATCTTGGCCAATAATCCTTTAAAAATATCCGTTGGATCTGGGAAATATCTTTTTGAAATAACTAAGTAATCATTAGGAGGCTCTAAAAACAAAAGGTAACTCGCTACATTTGGAATTATAAGCTTTAACAACGATATGAATGAACCCGAGTCCTTATTAATCGTAAAGATTGGCGGAAATGTTTTAGATCAACATGAAGACACGATCAGTTTTTTGAAAAAACTCAATAGCCTTCCAGAACGAAAAATTCTTATTCATGGAGGCGGCAAGATAGCTACCGATCTATCGATAAAATTAGGTATCGAAACTAAAATGATTGATGGTAGACGAATTACCGACTATGAAACCTTGAAGATAGCCACCATGGTATATGCAGGGTGGCTAAATAAAACGTTGGTAGCGCATCTGCAGTATATGGGTCAGAATGCTTTAGGCTTGAGTGGAGCCGATCTCAATCTCATTCAGGCTAACAAAAGACAAACTCCTGAAATAGATTATGGGTGGGTAGGAGATGTATCCAGGGTATTTGTCAAGCGGTGGGCCTTCTTATTAGAAAATGGAATATTGCCGGTATTGTGTGCTATCACCCATGATATGCAAGGTCACCTATTAAATACCAATGCGGACACCATGGCATCGGAATTAGCCTCAGCCTTAGCTGAAAAATATCCTGTAAAACTGATTTATTGTTTTGAAAAAAAAGGGGTTATGTTGGATCAAAACGACGATAGTTCGGTCTTGCCTCGCTTAGAAAAATACGAATTCGAAACGCTCAAAGCTAATGGTACCATATCGAAAGGCATGATTCCAAAACTAGAAAATGCATTCAAAGCTTCTGCCAAAGGCATCAAGGATGTTTATATTTGTTCTGCCCAGGAAATCGATAGGTACAAATCTACGGGTACACAAATATGCCAATCGACGAGTCAGAGTTAAATAACCTTGCTGAAGAAGCTCTCAAGCTGCTGACGACCATTATCGGTATACCAGCATATAGCAAAGAAGAAGACCGCAGAGCCGACTTTTTAGAGCAATATCTCCAGTCCAGGTCATACCATGCACTTCGGATCGGCAACAATGTACTATCAGGAAAGCCAGATCCAACTCGCCCCATCATCCTCCTCAACTCGCATCTGGACACAGTAAAACCAGCCTCGACCTGGACCAAGCAGCCTCATACACCTATCATCAGCGATGGCAAACTTTATGGTCTAGGATCTAATGATGCGGGAGCTTCGCTCGTCAGTCTTTTGATGGCGTACCTCCATCTAACTAAACAGGACACTCCTTATCAACTCATATATGCTGCAACGGCTGAAGAGGAAATCTCAGGTCAAAACGGTATCATAAAAGTGATCGACCACTTGGGCCCTGTCCACCTAGCTATAGTCGGTGAACCAACAGGTATGAACCTTGCAGTAGCAGAAAAAGGACTAATGGTCATAGACGCTACCTCAGAGGGAGTCTCTGGTCATGCAGCACGGAACGAAGGAAAAAATGCCATCTACCAGGCTTTAGATGATATAAACACCATAAGAAATTTTCGTTTTGAAAAAATATCCGAACATCTGGGAAGTACCAAAGCCACTGTGACTATGATTCAATCAGGCAGTCAACACAATGTCATACCTGACACCTGCACCTTTGTCATCGATATCAGAAGCAATGAACTCTATGACAATCAAGAAATACATCAATTACTACAATCTCAAGTTCAATCTAACCTTACTGCCCGATCGTATCGATTAAAATCTTCGCACATTTCAATGCAGCACCCTATCGTACAAAAAGGACTTTCTATGGGTCTGACTGCTTATGGCTCACCTACCTTGTCCGATCAGGCGCTGATGCCATACACCTCGATTAAAATCGGCCCGGGACAATCCTCCCGATCACATACTGCGGATGAATATATTACTATCGAAGAACTCAGACATGGCATCCAGACCTATATCACATTACTAACCGGATTACACCTTTAACTTCACAACCATGAAACTTTGGGATAAAAACAATACGACCGACGGACTTATCGATGCATTCACTGTAGGCCATGATCGAGAGTTGGATCTGTTGCTTGCATCGCACGATGCCTTGGCATCTATAGCCCATGTACAGATGTTGGCAGAGGTCGCCTTATTGACAAAAGATGAATCCCGACTGATCACGTTAGAGCTACAGAAGATCTATCAGGAAGCACTAAAAGGTCATTTTGTAATCGATGCCGGATGTGAAGATGTGCATTCACAAATCGAATTTATCTTGACCAATCGGTTGGGCGAACTGGGCAAAAAAGTCCATAGTGGCCGATCTCGCAATGATCAAGTGTTGGTGGCTCTGAAGCTATATTTCCGATCAGAGATCGAATCAATCGTGCTGCGCACCAAACCCTTGTTTGATATACTCATCTCGCTAGCGGATCGACATCAGGCGGTATTGATGCCGGGCTATACCCATATGCAAGTGGCGATGGTATCCTCATTTGGATTATGGTTTTCTGCTTATGCTGAAGCTTTGGCAGATGATATGAGATTGTTGCAATCAGCCTATCAGCTTGCCAATCTTAATCCGCTGGGATCTGCAGCTGGCTATGGCTCTTCGTTCCCACTGAATCGTACGATGACTACCCAAGCATTAGGATTTAGCGACCTTCATTATAATGTGATCAATGCTCAGATGAGTCGGGGCAAAACAGAATTGAATCTAGCCTATGGGATGGCTGGAGTTGCGACCACGCTCAATAAGTTGGCGATGGACATGTGCCTTTATATCGGTCAGGATTTTAAATTTATTTCTTTTCCGGATGAGTTCACGACTGGATCCAGTATTATGCCGCATAAAAAAAATCCTGATGTATGGGAATTGATTCGTAGCCACAGCAATCGTATAGCCACGCTGCCTATGGAGATCAGCATGATGATCCATAATCTGCCCGCCGGCTATCATAGAGATTTTCAATTGTTGAAAGAAGTCGTCTTTCCCAAAATTCAATCTTTGAAGTCAATCCTGGATGTAGCTCGATACATGTTGGAAAATATTATTGTCCACACTGATCTGGTACAACAAGAAAAATACCAATATCTATTCACCGTGGAGCAAGTGAATAAGCTAGTCCTTTCCGGGATACCATTTAGAGATGCATACAAAAAAGTAGGCTTGGATGTAGAGCAAGGCAACTACCAAGCGGACTATTCTATACATCATACTCATGAAGGCAGCATTGGCAATCTGTGTCTGCCGGAGATAAAGGCTAAGATGGAAAGTATACTGTATAGTTTTGATTTTGAAGGGGTCGAAGAAAAATTGAAACAACTTCTCCGCTAAATTTTTTGTAGGTTATTCTGTTTATGGATTCCAAAACGCAGGTTTCTACCTACATTCATTATTAGATGTGTTGAAGTTGAAAAAATCTTAGATTCTAATTGCTGCATCGGAGATGCATGACCTTGGACTATTCTATTCATCATACTCATGAAGGCAGCATAGGTAATCTGTGTCTGCCGGAGATAAAGGCTAAGATGGAAAGTATACTGTATAGTTTTGATTTTGAAGGGGTCGAAGGAAAAATTAAAACAACTTCTCCGCTAAAATTTTTGTAGGTTATTCTGTTTATGGATTCCAAAACGCAGGTTTCTACCTACATTCATTATTAGATGTGTTGAAGTTGAAAAAATCTTAGATTCTAATTGCTGCATCGGAGATGCATGACCTTTGTAAGGATCAATTAAAATTGATTCACGGGCTTCGG
>JANOWJ010000161.1:0-4507 GCA_031417835.1 Saprospiraceae bacterium
TGATATAAAGGAAAATGAAGAAAAAATAAACCACCACGGTAAACGTGCTGAAAGCATAGTAAAAGGAATGCTTGAGCACAGCCGTAAATCTACCGGAGTAAAAGAGCCGACAGATATAAATAAACTGTGTGATGAATTTGTACGATTGTCTTATCACGGGTTGCGAGCAAAAGATCCCAAGTTTAATTGCGATTATAAATTAGATCTTGATCCCAATCTACCATTGGTAAATGTGGTATCGCAAGATATTGGAAGAGTGCTGTTGAATGTAATTAATAATGCATTCCAAGCGACGGATAACCTTGTAGGTTTCAACCGAAATAAGATGAATGAAAACCTGCGAGGTTTGTCCGAAAGCTATACCGATCATAAACTGCTAGTTTTAGTAAGCACAAAAAAAATAAATGATAAAATTGAGATCATCATCACCGACAACGGCCCCGGCATCCCCCCTCACATCAAAGACAAAATATTCCAACCATTCTTTACTACTAAGCCTACCGGACAGGGCACGGGATTGGGATTGAGTTTGGCTTATGATATAGTCAAAGCGCACGGCGGAGAGATTAAAGTAGTAAGTAATGAAAATGTGGGAACAGAATTTATAATTCAAATACCAATTCAATGAGTAATTTGACAAAATCCAGCCTACGGTTTGCCTACCGGAGTCAAGACGGAGGCAGGCTGGCAAGCTTTCTACCGTTTTTTACTACTAAACCGACGGGGCAAAGGACAGGATTGGGATTGAGCGTGGCCTATGATATCGTGACTAAAGGGTACGGAGGCTCATTATCAGTAAAATCAAACTATTACGAGCCGGATAGTATCGAAGTGATTGCTAATGAAAGGGTCGGATCTGAGTTTATCATTACTTTACCTTTAAAAAACCAATAGATGAGGAAGCATGTAATCATTTCGACATTATTAATTATTTATTCAAATTGGGGCAGGTTATTGGCTCAAAGCCCTTTTACATACAAAATTGATAGTCTTCAACACTTATTAAAAACTCAATCAAAAGAAGATACCTTAAAAATCATTCGATGGAATGATTTAGCTCGAATTTGCTTTGAAAACTTACAATTTCAACAAGGTCTTGTGGCTACCCAACAAGCAAGACTATTGTCAGAAAAGCTTCGCTACCGAAAAGGTAAAGGGCTTTATCTGCGGACAATGGAGATTTTTCATGTTTCAAACCAGCTCTCTTTCTTTTATAACATACATGCTAAATGGCATTCTACCGATCTTGGAGAAAAAGAGGTAATCAATGATACGTATTCCTATTTATTGCCTTCTAAGGTAGATTATGACCTTGCAAACAGTCAGTTGTTAGTCGCTTTGAAATATTTTGAGCAACAGAAAGATAAAGAATTGGTTGCCCATATTCTATTTTCCATCGGCACTACTGATCTACGATTGAATAAGGCCAGCGAGGCAAAAGCATATTTGGAACGAGCCAAAAAACTATTCAAAGAAATCGGTCGGGATGAATTTGCTTTTTGTGTGTTGTATGAAAGCTTAATCAGCCTGGAAGAAAACAATAAAATAAAGCAAGCCATCGAAATAGAAAAGGAAGCAAAGTCCATCATTTCAAATATCAAAACTGAAAGGGAAAAAGAATTACTCAATTACTATTTAGCGTTAATCTATTATTCTCAAAATAAAAATGTCTTATTTATTGAACAATTAATGAAAACTGATTATGAATTGGAAAAAATTGGGGAGATAGATTTACGGCCTTTTGTTTTGTCAAATTTAGGAGATTTTTTTGATAATGAAGGCATGTATCAAAAGAGTTTGGATTATTTCAATAAATTAATTGAATTAAAAATTGAAACCAATCAAAGCGATGATATAGCATCGCAGTATGTTGCAGCTGTCTTTGAACTTGTGCCCTTGAAAAAATGGGATGAAGCAAAACAGTATTTGGAGAAAGCGAAGTTATCAAAAGATAAAATCAAAAATAAGAGATTGCTTGCGTTTATGGATGTTCGATTGCATGACGCTGCAGGGCAAATATTAATGGGGCAAGAGAAATATCAAGAAGCATTAACAGAATTTTTTCAAGCAAATCAGATTGCTAATGAATCGAATAATGAAAGATATTTTTTAATGTACACAAATACCTATATAGCCCAATGTTATCAAAAATTAGGTGATGTGCAGAAAAGCATCGTTTTCGCCAAAAAAAAATATGATGAAGCGATGAGCTCGGGTGACATAAGATTGAAAATAAATAATAATTTATTGCTTTCAGAGGTCTATGAAAAATCTGGTCAGTTCAAGCTGGCTTTTGAATACTTAAAAAAATATCGAAGCATTATAAAAGAGAAAGAAGAGAATGACATTGACAATCTTGCGACCAATCTATCAATAGAAAACATTGTCAATAAAAATGAAAAAGAGAAAGCTGCATTGGAAAAAGCTAAGTTAATAAAAGAACAAGAAAACCAAAATCAACGTTGGTGGATATTTAGCATAGCCGCAGCATTGATATCGTCCATTATTATCCTCTATGTTTTATACAGAAACAACCAAATTAAACAAAAAGCAAATACGGTTTTAGTAAATACGCTATCACAACTTAAATCCACCCAAGCTCAACTCATCCAATCAGAAAAAATGGCTTCCCTCGGTGAACTCACTGCAGGTATTGCCCACGAAATTCAAAACCCGCTGAACTTCGTCAATAATTTTTCGGAAGTAAATAAAGAATTACTCGTTGAGTTAAAAGATGAAATTAAAAAAGGAAATCTTGATGAAGTAAATGCCATTGCTGATGATGTAATTAGCAACGAAGAAAAAATAAATCACCACGGTAAACGAGCAGAAAGCATAGTAAAGGGTATGCTCGAGCATAGTCGCAAATCTACAGGAATAAAGGAACCGACAGATATCAATAAACTTTGCGATGAATTTGTAAGACTATCTTACCATGGGTTACGAGCAAAAGATCCCAAGTTTAGTTGCGATTATAAATTAGATCTTGACCCCTATCTTCCATTGGTACATGTGGTGTCGCAGGATATTGGAAGGGTGATATTGAATGTAATTACCAATGCATTTTATGTGGTAGATGAGAAAAAGAAATCAGGAACAGAAGGATATGAACCAACTGTTTCAGTAAGTACAAAAAAAGTAAATGGCAAAATAGAAATAATAGTTGCTGATAACGGCAACGGCATCCCTCAAAAAATACTCGATAAAATATTTCAACCCTTCTTCACCACGAAACCTACAGGAAAAGGAACAGGTTTGGGATTGAGTTTGAGTTATGATATTGTAAAAGCCCACGGCGGAACCATAGTTGTAAACACTTTCAATGGTCCGCCTGGTGGAGAGCTGAAGGTGGAGACGAAAGAAGGAGAAGGTTCTCAGTTCATTATCTATTTACCCATTTCATAAATGATTTGCATGAAATTATTTTTAAGGATAGCTATCCTCGTTTTCTTTCCAGTTTTTACAAATGCTCAGTCCCTACAATTAGAGATTGACAGTTTGCGCCATGAACTTGTGCTTGCAAAAAATGATACACTGCGAATGAAAATTTACAGCAGGCTAGGCGGTAAATATGATGATGTAAACTTAGACAGTGCTGTTTTTTATTCACAAAAAGCAATAGAAATTACCAGGAAGCTGCAATTAAAATTTGAGGAAGTAGTCTTTTCTGTTCGTGAGTGCTGGCCGTTGGGCAAGATGGGAAATTATCCCCGCGCATTTAAACAACTCAATAACGGGTTGGCTTTTTTCGGTAATTCATCCAGCGAAAAATACATTTTCAATATACCAGCCGGGGAAACAGCTTACACAATACGAATGGGTTGGTTACTCTATACCTATAATGCTTTGGGTGGTTTATATGTTTATGCAGGTAACTATGAAAAAGGATTGATCGCATATCAACAATCTGTACATTTAGCTTTGTCACTAAAAGATTATGACCAATTAGAGGATACCTATTCAGGAATGGGCGAGGCTTGTTTCAGGTTAAATAAAGTTGATTCTGCAGTTTACTTTTCTCAACAATCAATAAAACTTTTTAAAACGATGGCGCAAATTTGCCATCGCCGCCGTCGGTCAGGATCGTACCGTAGAGAAAGGCGAGATCGTCCGCGTCGGGATGAACGAGCGGGACGGCTTTCTTGACAGCTTGCGTCAGCGCATCGGCGGCGTCAGTGAATTTGCGCACCGGATTGCGTCCGAATTCAAGGCCAAACTGGGCACAATCCGCCAGTGCATAAAAAGCGCCGCCATAGGCAATATCATAAGTGATTTTGCCCACGCCCGGCAAATCCATGGCAAGATCAGCGGCAAACAGAAAGGAGGGGACACTTTCGAACGAAACATTGCCAGCCTTGCCGCCCACAACCTCCACATCGGCGACCACCAGCCCGCACGGGCACTCGACGCCGATGCGAGTGATCGGTTCGATCTTGGCAACGAGACCTTTGTCCACTGCATAACGTCCCAGCGCGATGATCGCGTGGCCGCACATGGTGGAATAGCC
>JANOWJ010000162.1:0-10216 GCA_031417835.1 Saprospiraceae bacterium
CGTACATATCTCCCATGAGCGGTGAGGGAGGTGATATTGAGTATTTCTCCATTGACTAGGCCTGTAGCATTATTGTATTCGTAGACAAATCCATTATCGGCGTATGTCGTTACCTGACTATTGCTTACAAACACTCTGAATTTTTTTGTTCTTCCATTGCATTGAGGACAGTCGGCCCGATGGCGAATCTCGATGCTGGTCACCGTATGAGCTGCTCCCAGATCTATTTCCAACCATGGTTGGGTTTGAGATCCAGTATGTTGAAAATTTGAATTGTTGCCATCGACAGCTCTACCTGCCGGATAAGAATTGACTGGATCAAAATTTGAAGATTGGCTTGTAGGCTTGCCTTGACTGATCAGCGTCGAGGTCGTACACATTGGTGGGCACGACGGGCAATTTATTACTCCACTTCCACAGTCAATACCAGTTTCATTTCCGTTTTTAAAACCATCTACACAACTAACAGTAGTAGTGATGTTCAGGACAGTACTGGATGTCTCTGCTCCACAATTATCAAAGGCTTTGGCTGTCAGCGCGTACGATGCAGCAGATGCAGGATTAACGGTATAAGAATATGGATTAGAATTATCCGAGCCTAATAAAGTGGGACCATTATAAAATTCAATCCTATTTATAGATCCATCGGCATCAGTGGCTGAAGCATTAACTACAAAGCTACTGTTTTGAGGATAGCTACTAGAGGTAGAAGATATCGTTACATTGGTAGGGGCTTGATTATTAATGCACGTATTGGTATTTGTGCAGCCCATAACCCTTACTTCTGCCAAATGTAAAACATTAGGACTTACATTATCTGCCCAGATCCGTACATACCTACCTTGTGCAGTGAGTGAGGTTATATTGAGTATTTCACCATTGACCAATCCCGTGCCATTATTGTATTCGTAGACAAATCCATTATCGGCGTATGCCATGACCTGGCTATTGGTCACAAACACTCTAAATTTTTTTGTTCTTCCATTGCATGTAGGACAGTCGGCTCGGTGTCTAATCTCGATGCTGGATACCGTGTGAGCTACGCCAAGATCTATTTCCAACCATGGCTGGGATTGAGATCCTGTATGTTGAAAATTTGAATTGTTGCCATCGACAGCTCTGCCTGCCGGATAAGAATTGACTGGATCAAAATTTGAAGATTGGCTTGTGGGCTTGCCCATACTGATATTAAAAGATCCAGGACAATTTGTACCACACGTTGCACAACTTCCTCCGCAGTCCACTCCTGTCTCAGTACCGTTCTGCACGCCATCCGAACAACTCACCGTGGTAGTAATCACCAATGCCGAGGAAGTAGTCATAAGTCCACAATCGTCATATACTCTACCGGTGATATTATAGCTTGCAGCATTAGCTGGAGACACCAGAAACGAAAAAGGAGCAGTGAGATCTGTACCCAATAACGTATTGCCATTATAAAACTCCACTCTGACCGGAGTACCATCCTGGTCTGCCGTGGTAGCATTTACCGTAAAACTGGTGTTGCGGATATAACTTGATGCACTGGAGGAGATCGAAATAGTCGGAGCTAGACCTTGGCCACATAAGGTAGATTCTATAGTGCCGATATTGCCATCGCCCCTACCGGCCATCAATTCGCCATTTTCCAATTCCCCAAAGGTCGTAATACCCGAAGTCGTCAACGAAGCAATCGTCTTGGTATCCGTGATTGTGCCGCCGGTATTTTTTATCATCCAGGCATGTTTGTGCACATAATCAGCAAAAATATAATAGCCCACCATAGAGGCATTGGCAGGTTTAGTACCACGATATACAAATCCTCCGGTCACCGAATTACCAAATCCTGGTGTAGTACATGGTGATGAACAACGTGAATAATCAAAAATTGGAGCTGTATAACTAGCGCTATTTGCACAACCATTGTATGCGATGAATCCTTCCCTACAATTCCAGCCGTAATTATAACCACCGGCAGATCCCGATGCTTCAAAGTCGATTTCTTCCCTTGCACCCTGGCCCACATCGCCGATCCATAGATCATGAGTCTGACGATCAAAGCTGATGCGCCAGGGATTGCGTAAGCCCAAATCCCAGATTTCATCCAGTACATTCGCATTGCCAATAAATGGATTCGTCGCTGGAACAACGTATGCTAAAGTTGTATTGATGTCCAGTCGCAATATTTTGCCAAGGAAAGTGTTCCCATTTTGACCTGAACCTTGTGGGTCACCGCTACCCCCACCATCTCCGGTAGGGATATATAGATAGCCATCAGGTCCAAAGGCCAGATCACCTGCTTTGTGATTAGTACCTGCGGCATCCGTTATAGTTATGATGGTCTTCAAGGAGGAATTGAGTACCGTGGTGTTAGCTGAAGGAACAGTGGCCGTGAACCGAGCGATAACAGTATGATTGGTACCTGTCGGATTGTAATTCACAAAAAAATGGCCATTGGATGCAAAACTAGGGTGAAAAGCAAGCCCTAATAACCCTTTTTCCCCGTCCGTAGCTATGAGGGTTGATATGTTTAGGAGTGTACCTTGCGGATTATAATTTTGATCAAAAATTGATATGATACCCGATTTGCTTGCTACAAAAATTCGGTTGCTGCCATCACCGGCATGTGTGATATCTGTAACTGTGCCGGTCACAGATAGCCGTGGGACATATTGGATTTGGGCATTTAGACTTATCAGGAAAAAGCAAAAGACGAACAACGACAGAATATGTTTCATAACCGAACACGCTTGATTAGGTTAGTTTAACAGTATATTAATATTATTTAGTATAACAAAAACCAACAATGGATGTCTTTAAATTACTTTCCTGGTTTTTAAAGAGGCCCAAATTGAGTAGCAACTGAATTGATCATCAATCAAGCCCAATTCATCCATTATTATACAAACCCAGCCAATTCCGCTCAGGATTGGATATAATCATTAAAAAAATATCGGAAAGTTAAATCTCCTCAGCCGCCTCTTCCATTGCTTTTTGCTCATAAGTCTTCAGTCCTAGTCTTCCTTTTGCTCTAGAGGCAATCACTAATAACGCAGGAACTAAGAGTAAAGTCAACAAGGTCGCAAAGCTCAATCCAAATATCATCGTCCAACTCAAAGGGCCCCAAAAAGCTACATTATCTCCACCAAGATAGATGTTGGGCTTCCACTCGCTGAATAAGGTTACAAAATCAATATTGAACCCTATGGCTAACGGAACCAAGCCCAGGATCGTCGCCATGGCCGTGAGGAATACCGGAGTCATCCTGGTACGACCTGCCTCCACAGCTGCTTCACGAATGGTATAGCCTTGTTTCAAAAGGATCTCTGCAAACTCTACCAAAAGGATACCATTCCGTACGACGACTCCTGCTAATGCGATGATCCCCACTCCCGTCATGATGATAGAAAACTCCATGCCTATCAATGTAAAACCAAGCAGTACTCCGATGATACTAAATATAATCTCCACCAAAATAATAATAGGCTTGCTAAATGAATTGAACTGGGTGACCAGAATCAGGAAGATCAGCCCCAGTGAAATCAGCAATGAATTAGCCAAAAAGCTCATAGACTCTGCTTGATCTTCTTGTTCCCCTGCGAATCCAATAGTGATACCTGGAGGAGCAGGAAATTTGAGTACAGCGGCCTGCACTTTAGCTACCACCTCATTGGGGTTATAATCGATCAGGATATTAGAAGATATCGTGACGACTCGTTTAAGATTTTTACGTTTGATGGTGCCCACTGTATTGCCATATTCCATTTTAGTCAAGGCCGCCATCGGTACCTGTCGCATCTGACCACCCATATTCATATCGCGATAGATGATACTTTGATTGAGCAGCAGATTGATATTATTGCGTTGATCAGCTTTAAATCGGAGTTGGATCGGATACTGTTCCTCGCCATCCCGGAGTTTTGAAACTTCCTTACCAAACACAGCATTTCGCAGATCAGATCCTATCTGCGCCGTAGAGATACCTTCCCGATTGGCGCGTTGACGATCGACCATAATCTTCAATTGAGGATTTGTCACCGAAAGGTCAGACTTAAGCTCTTCTACCCCGTCGATCTGCAACGAATCTAAGTATCGTTTGAGACCTTTAGCAGCATAATTTAAATCATCAAAGTCGTCGCCAGTGATCTCGATGCTGATCGGCTTGCCGGCAGGTGGACCATTGCTTTCTTTTTCAACGATCACTTCTGCTCCGGGGATATCTTGCACCACTTGCCGGATTTTAGACAAATAAACAGCAGTGGATTGACCATGTCTTTTTTCAAATTCTATAAATGCTACGGTTACTTTACCCAGATGAGGGCTAGTCTGTTGCTCAAAGTTAGATGGATCCCCTGCGCCTATAGCTACATTGGAGATGATCGAGGTCACTAAAGGATTGTTTTCGCCGACGACCTGGATGATGCGGTCTTCTACTATAGAAGTCACCTTGTTGGTATACACCTGACTCGTACCGATAGGCAGCGCAATGTAGGTATACACAAAATTGGGATCAGACTCGGGAAACAACCGAACCCCGGGCATAAATTTAGCAGCGATAAAGATGCTGGCGAATAACAATAGTATGGTGAAAAATAATAGATAGATCGGACGATACCCTTTGAGTAAAAACTTCAACAGAGTACCATACCCGTTTTGGACTACGGGCCATACTTTGGTCTGAAAAGATCGAATGATTTTATATAGAACAAATTTATTGAGTAGATAAAAAAGCATGACACACAAAGTCAGATTGCGCAAGAACATGTTGTCACCCATATGCGACATCAGCATAATCACTCCAAATACGATAAGGGTAATGAAAAAAGGTTTACCCACTAATTTTTTAGGATGTGCCTCGTCATGGGGTTCCATAAAATCAACCGCAAATACCGGATTGATGATATATGCTACAAATAGGGATGCAAGAAGTGTGGTAATCAGGGTAATCGGCAGCCCAAACATAAAATTACCAATCAATCCTGGCCAAAACGCTAAAGGTATAAATGGGGCCAGAGAGGTCAGTGTACCGGACAATACAGGAAGGAATACTTCACCGGCAGCGAGTTTAGCTGCTTTTTTAATCGGCATCTTGCCATTATCAAAAATCCGATGTGTGTTTTCAATCACTACGATCGCATCATCTACGACGATACCTAGGGCCAATAGGAAACCAAACAATACAATAACATTCAACGAAAACCCGTAGGAGGGCATGATCATGAATGCCACGAACATACTCAGAGGCACTGACATAGCTACGAATATCGCATTGGTCGTGCCCATAAAAAACATCAAGATAAAAGTCACCAATAAAAATCCGATGACAATCGTATTGATCAGTTCTTTGAGACCCGACCGGGTATTGATACTCATATCCCCAGTGATATTGACATTCAAGTCTGATGGAAAAGTATTTGCTTTAAGATCTTCACAGATTAATTTTATTTTATCTGCTGTAGCGATCAGATTTTCTCCACTTCGTTTAATGATATTAAGTGTTAATACATTTTTTTTGTTCAAGCGCGAATAACTTTCTTGCTCTTTGTAGGCATCTTTTACCGTAGCTATGTCCTTGAGATAAGAGATTGCACCGGTACCACCTCGGATCACAATATCCCCAAGCTGACGAGCATCTCTATACTCTCCTACTACACTGATGGCTCGTTTTATATTGCCCATATCGAGTTGGCCTCCGGAGATTGTCATGTTTTCCATGGCTATAGCGGTCTCTATATCACGCATGGTGATATTGGCGGCTGTCATTTTATACATATCGACATCGACTTGTATCTCTCGAGAGAGTGCTCCCACCAGATCTGCCCTAGTGACTTCTTTTAAGCTTTCTACTTTGTCTTTGATATCATCCGCATATTTTTTCAATCGATCCAAATCATAATCTCCGGATACATGGATATTCATGATCGGAAAACTCGATACATCGATATCGATCACCGATGGGTCTTGTGGCAAGTCATTAGGTAAGTCCGCCCGAGCCCGATCTACGGCATCTTTTACTTTGAGCTTTGCATCGGCCACATTGACATCAGTACCAAACTCTGCGACTACTAAAGAAAAATCCTGCAAAGAACTGCTTCGTACTTTTTTTATTCCTGCTATACCTTTTATTTGTTTTTCGATGGGTTTAGCAACCAGATTTTCCATATCAGTAGGTGAAGTACCCGGGTAAACGGTGTTTACCAATATCTGAGGAAAAGCTACTTCAGGAAACTGTTCTTTGGGTAATGCATTATAAGAAAATATACCGGCGAGGGTAATGATGATCGTCAGGATATAAATACTGGTTTTATTATCTACAGCCCAACTGCTGGGCTTAAATTCTCTTATTAAATCTTTCATGATAAGTTTTTATTGATGCGAGCTACTCCAGTTCATTAAAAAAAAGTGGAATCAATGTTCTAATCTTATTGATGTTGGATGGCTAATAATTGACCTTCGATCAGGTCTTGATATCCTACAGTTATGATTTTATGATTTTGATCTAGTCCTGAGACAATCTCTACCTGATCGTTATAAAATCTGCCGATGATGATCGGTTTTTTCATGGCATGCCATTGACCTGTTGCTGTAGAGTCGGCTATCATGACGAAGTCCCCTTGACTATCTTTTTGAATCACATTGATCGGTATGACGGTAGCTTTAGGATTGGTATAGTCTACTATTTTCAAGATGGAAATCATATTGGGCAATATGCCTTTCATATTTGGCGGCAGCGCTGCCTCCACTTTGAAGGTTCTGTTGACTTGGTTGATGACCGGGCTCACGTAGGTAATTTTAGAATCAAAATCTTTTTGAATGTCTGGGAAAAAGATCTTGATGGCATTACCTGGTTTGATCCGTCCTGCATAAGACTCAGGTACTTCAGCATCTATTTTGAGCTTTGAGAAGTTGATCAATCGAGCTATCGGCATACCTGGCATCACAGTCTGACCGGGTTTGATCATGACTTCATCGATACTACCACTGATCGGTGCTTTTACTTTTGCCATATCCCACTGCTCCTTGGTAGTGGCAATTCTTTTTTCAACAGATTCTTTATTGTTTTTGGCGCTTAGGTATTGCACTTCTGTACCAAGCTTTTGGTCCCACAATGATTTTTGTTTTTCATACAGATCATTGGCAAATGAAGCCTGGTGCTCAAGTTCCGCTAGACCTTGTTTGATCAGTGCATCATCTAAGGTAGCGACGGTCTGACCACTTTTGACCTGATCCCCGGTTTTGATATAGATATGCTCGACAGCACCTGCCATTTTAGCATTGATAAACAATTGCTGATCAGCAGTCACAGCCCCCTGGAGGTCGATGTAATTGCGAAAGGCTGTCAGAGGGAAAGATTGGGTAGCTACTACCTTTGATTTTGCCTTTTTGCCGACTGGATTCAATTCCAGATCCAAGGCATTGGCCTCCACCTCTAAAGTTGCAATTTGTTTTTTTAAATCTGCCAGTCTGGCCATTTTGACGGCATCACCTGTTGATCCAGATTCGGGCGTTTTTTTTGATGTACAACTCAATAGGATGGCATTGCCGAGGAGGATTAGAACAAGGAAGTATATATGTTTCATTCGTATAAGATTTATTCGATTTATAATGTTTTGATGCTTATTTGCCTAAAGCTTTATCAAGGTCTGTTTTCGTAGTAAGTATCGTATATAAAGCATTGATATACTCACTTTGTACCAGAGTCAATGCACTTTCTGCCTGATTGATTTCAATGGATGAGCCTACACCGCCTTTAAATTTGAGTTGGGCCTGGTCATAAATTTTTTGAGCAAGCTCCATATTGCGTTTGGTGCTTTCCAAAGTTGATTTTGCGTTTGCAAATTGAATCCTAGCCGTAGAAACTTCCAATTGCATAGCACGGTCGAATTCCGTCATCTGGAGTCTCATTTTATCCGATTCTATGGATGCACGTTGGAATTGGGCTTTGCGTTGGAAGCCATCGAATATGGGCACATTCACATTGAAACCAGCCACTGCAGTAGGAAACCAAAAAGAATTTTTGTCAAATATGTTATTGGTTTGAGTACCATACGATGCGTTGATAAATCCTCTCACCGTCGGATATGCACCCAGCTTGATTGATTTTGTCCTGATCTTATTTAATTCCTCTGCTAATTGAAGGGTACGATATTCAGGCCGTTGATCCGGCTTGAACGCTTCGACCAAGTCCACATTATCCACCTTCAGGGTATTGACCAATTCATCAATCTTATCTTTTAATTGAATCGGTTGATCCATCGGATAACCCATTTGCATCTTGAGTACATTGAGGGTAATCTCCGTCATCCGAGTTAATTTTTCAGCTTCGATACCAAGACTATTTAAAGAAAGGGATAATCGGTCCACATCGATTTGTTCTATAAATCCTTTGGACTGGATGATTTGGGATTCTTTCACTATTCTATCGAGCGTCTTAATATTTTGATCTAAGATGTCTTTACTCTTGATCGTAATCAAAGCTCCTAAATAGGCTTTGGCTACACTCTGCCTGATAGTAATATCTGAAACTGAGTTTTGTCGTTTTACCAAATCCCTATAAAGTTTGGATGCTTTCAATCCTTGAAAAAAAGCCGGGTCGTACAATATGGTATTCAATCCAAGCCCACCGGATAATGAATTGCTCTGGCCAAATTTAGCCGGAAAGCCAGCATCACTTGGTCGCTCTACCCTATTGCTATCCAATAATTTGTAATAGACCAATCGACCATCGACCACCGGACTCAAAAAGTCAGGTATGATCGTAGCCGGTATCGCAAAAAAGTGGGAATAGTCGATGGTG
Organism: Saprospiraceae bacterium; assembly: GCA_031417835.1. Lineage (GTDB taxonomy): Bacteria > Bacteroidota > Bacteroidia > Chitinophagales > Saprospiraceae > JADJLQ01. Next base: position 8,777 of record JANOWJ010000162.1, read on the forward strand.
CCATTGATCTTGGGATACCCAATCGATTTATATTCCATCAATTGTGCATCTGCATCGACCAGATTGAGTTGGTTTAGTTTTACCTGGCTACTATTCTGCAAGCCATATTTTACAGCTTCCTCCAGCGTAAAATCAATTTGGCTATAACTCGTCACATAGATCACACTCAGTATCCAACAGAGGAAGTGTATATGATATCTCTTTTTCATGTTTATTGATTATCCAATTGACTAAAATGTTTTAAACAAAGCTCTAATCCGGCAGGTGTGGTGATCCCTCTTAGGTGGTATAACATCGTTTCTTTAAATATTCTATCCATTGAAAATATGTTGGCAGAGAAGATTTCATGGTCTACAATCGAACTAGTCAAAGTCACATAATGGCGTGCTATGATCTCTACCGGAAGATCAGGACGATAATAACCCTGTTCTATTCCATTTTTTAGATTTTGTTGAATGACATGAAAGACATGTTCATTGTTCAACTTTTCCAGTTTTTTCCAGGATTCCCAATAATATTTTTTTATTTCAAAGACAATGTTGGGTGAAACCTGTTGCATCATCTTCGTCACATATCGCGCGATCAGGATCATTTCTTCGACAGCATTCTGAGCTTGAGCTTTGATTTGCACTAAGGTCTTTTTCTCTTCTTTGATGTGCTGATGAATCATTTGTTCGATCAGTGTAGCCTTGCTCGGTATCTGCTCGTATAGGGTCTTTTTGGAAATCCCCATTCCTTTGGCGAGATCGTCCATGGTGACGGATTTGACGCCGCATCGTATAAAAAGACTTTTTGCTCTAAAAATGATTTCTGATGTAAGATCCATGAAGGCTTGGGAGGGGTAAATGTACGACTAAAAACCATTGAAAACTCAAAATGTTTAAAAAGTTTCCAAAGTTTACAATTTGTTCACATTTGAATTTCTCCTTGGGTCTCATCCGGTTTGCACGTTTAAATAGCAATGGTAGATGCTCTGATTTTAAACGCTTTAGACTGTGGAAGATTAAAAACTCAATATCTATTGATTATTGAACCGTTTAAATTACTTTTGCACCCTAACGAAATTTGAATAGCATGAATAATCAGCATAAGACCTTAATCTTTGGATTAATTATTTTAGGAACCTTGATCGCCTGCCAAGGCAAAAAAGCCGACTCTGCAGGGACTCCAGCTTCAACTCCTGATCCTGTCGCCTCAACGCCCGCTCCTGCAGCTGCACCGGTGGTCAATCTAGAAGGTAAAAAGACCTTTGAGACTTATTGTATTCTTTGTCATGGTGTGGATGGTAAGCTTGGGCTCAATGGGTCAAAAGATTTATCCATCTCAACGATCACCACTGAAGAGCGCATTGCTCAAGTGACGAATGGCAAGGGATTGATGACTCCATTCAAAGAGATTCTAACCGAAGCTGAGATCAAGGCCGTGGTAGAATACACGGAG
>JANOWJ010000163.1:0-25526 GCA_031417835.1 Saprospiraceae bacterium
AGTCGTAAATCTACCGGTGTAAAGGAACCAACCGATATCAATAAACTTTGCGATGAGTTTGTGAGACTGTCCTATCAGGGCCTGAGGTCAAAGGATAAATCTTTTTATTGTGATTATAAACTGGATCTTGATCCCAAACTACCAATGATCAATGCCGTATCGCAGGATATTGGGCGAGTGATCCTAAACATTGTCAATAATGCTTTTCAATCCGTACAGGAGCAACAACTGAAACAAGCTGATTATGAGCCGATGGTGACAGTGACTACCAAACGAATAAATGATATCAGTGTTGTGTCTTCGCATGTGCCTACCGGAGCCTCGGAGCAGGCAGGACATTTTGTGAGTATCTCCATCTCCGACAACGGCCCGGGCATTCCAGATCATATCAAAGACAAAATCTTCCAACCATTTTTTACCACTAAGCCGGCTGGACAGGGGACGGGACTGGGACTAAGTTTGGCCTATGATATTGTAAAGGCACACGGCGGAACCATAGTTGTAAACACTTTCAATGGTCCGCCTGGCGGAGAATTGAAAGTGGTAACGAGGCCAGGGGCAGGATCTGAGTTTATTATTCAGTTACCTATTGTCTAAATCACAACTGCCTGATCGGCTGGCAGGCCCGCCTGCCGACTAGGCAGGGATTAATGGGATTAATTGATTACGCAGATTTTCAAAATGCTAGAATTAAAACATAAAGACATAACCGAAAAAATCATTGGTGCTTCCTTTGAAGTTCATAATCCCAGAAAATTCGATTGAAGTCATGTTTTCAGCCCTAAGGTTTAAATATTTATTACTATAATTGGACTCTTATGAGATACTTATTCTTATTGTTTTTTCTTCCACAACTGGCGCAGAGCCAATCCTCTCAGTCATTTCGAATAGATAGTATTTCGATGAAGGGTGTGCTTCTAAATCAAAAATGGAAATGGCATAATGGAGATGATCCCAATTGGTCAAAATCAGATTTTAATGATAGCGACTGGTCATCTTTAGATCCTACTGTAGATCTAGTGGATAGCCTTCCCCATTTATTAAACTCAGGCATATCTTGGTTGCGCCTGCATTTGGGCATAGATTCGAATGTGCTGTCACATTCTCTTGCTATGATCATTCAGCAATCAGTGGCTTCCGAATTTTTCTTAAACGGCAGACTGATCCATCGCTTTGGTATCATCAGTCAGATCTCAAACAAAATAAAAGCCCACGATCCCCAATGGTTGCCTGTTTCTTTACCCGTCACAAAAGATACTCAACAGGTATTGGCCATTCGATTAACTACAAAACCAAATATAAAGTATACAAAAATTTTCGAAACGTATAATCCACTAGTGTCTGTGACTATTATGAAAACGGAGGAAGCGGTCAATTATTATAATAATATCCGAGTCATTACTGAGCGGTTTTTTCTGTTTATCATAGGTATTGCGTTAGTAATTTTTATCGTCCAAATTTCGTTTTTTCTAGGCTATCCAGCCCGAAAGCAAAGTTTGTATTTTGCATTATTTGCTATTACTTATTTAATAGGCGATATTATACAATTAAATTTTTTCATTTTAGAACACGACCTTGCTTTAAAATATTTATTAGGAAATTTGGCGTTTATTCTATTCACTGCCGCCGAATTTTTCACCTTATTAGCAGTTTATACATTATTTGAAAGAAAAAAAGATTTTTTATTTTGGCTCGTCGCTATTTTCTATTTACCATCCGTATGGCTCAATATATCCATCTATGGTATAGGTTGGCAGCTCGGTGGAGCAAATTTTGAAATTCTAGTACATCTTGCTGTAATCCGTGCAGGAATATTAGCAAGTGTCCAGAAAAAACGAAACGCTTGGATCATTGCCTTTGGCGCTATAGCTTCAATCGTGTTTTTTGCTTTGTTTTTAGCTAAAGGAACCTTTTACAATAACAATTTTGTTTATTCCCTTACCTATTTAAGATGTGCGTATTATATTTTGTTTATAATGTCTATACCCATCGCCACTTCTATTTATATGGGCCTGGATTATGCAATTGTCAATAATAGTTTAAAACAAAAATTGACAGAAGTGCAGGATCTTTCCCAAAAATCCCTAGCACAGGAACAGGAAAAACAAGCCATACTTGCAAGCCAAAATGAGACATTAGAAACTCAGGTCAATGAGCGAACACATACATTATCCAAAACTTTAATAGATTTGCAATCCACTCAAGCCCAACTTATCCAATCCGAAAAAATGGCCAGCCTTGGTGAACTCACTGCGGGTATAGCACATGAAATTCAAAATCCATCAAACTTCGTCAACAATTTTTCAGAAGTGAATACTGAACTGATCAAAGAACTGGAAGAAGAAGCCAGAAGCGAGCATCGAGACACAAAGAATGAAGCTGAACTTTTATTATCAATAAAAAAAAATTCAGAGAAAATAAACCACCACGGCAAACGTGCGGAAAGCATCGTAAAAGGTATGCTAGAGCATAGTCGTAAATCTACCGGTGTAAAGGAACCAACCGATATCAATAAACTTTGCGATGAGTTTGTAAGACTGTCTTATCATGGGCTGAGAGCAAAAAACAAATCGTTTAATTGCGATTACAAACTGGATCTTGATCCTAAACTACCAATGGTCAATGCAGTATCGCAGGATATTGGGCGAGTGATCTTAAACATTGTCAATAATGCTTTTCAATCCGTGCATGAGCAACAACTAAAACAAAATGATTTTAAGCCGATGGTAACAGTGACTACCAAACGAATAAATGATACCAGCGTTGGGCCTTCGCACCTGCCAAACGGAGCCTCGGCGCATGCAGGTCAATGTGTGAGTATCACCATCTCCGACAACGGCCCAGGCATCCCCGATCAAATCAAAGACAAAATATTCCAACCATTTTTTACTACGAAACCTACTGGGCAAGGGACGGGATTAGGGTTGAGTCTGGCATATGATATAGTGAAGGCTCACAAAGGAACTATAGCTGTGGATTCATCTGAATCAAATGGCACTTTATTTACAATTCAGATTCCAAAATGAAATCAATACTAAAAATATCGCTGCTGTTTTTATTCCCTTTCTTTACAAATGCACAACAAAGTAAACCTGACAGCCTGCGTTTGATTTTACAGACTGCAACGACTGACTTGGCACGCTACAACGCCTCAGTTAGCATGTATTTTTTCTTTCTCGAAGCAAACCGAGATTCTGCGTTATTTTATGCCGAAAATCGGTTAGCCCTTGCAAGAAAAAACAAAATAGAGTTAGCGGTAGCATCTGCCCTGATCAGCAAAGCATATCAGTATAATGCTATTGGTAAATATTCGGAAGCATTCCAAAATCTAACAGAGGCACTTAGAATTGCAGAAGACCCAAAAACAGCGGAAGTAGAAGAATGGAAAGTGACCCAGTATCCAATGCCTGGTGTAAACAAACAAATTGTGTTATCCACTATACACCATGTATTAGGTGGAGTGATGCGTAATGCGGCGAATTACGAACAGGAAATTATACAATTGAAACAGGCTGTCCAAATTGCTTTTCAAATAAATCATCCTGATCGGCAAATGACAGGAAATATGAACCTTGGAAGTGCTTATCTAAGAATGGGTCAACTGGATTCGGCATTATATTATGCAAAAAAGGCACAGACATTTTCAAAAAACCCATTGGCACAAGGATACATCGGCAACAATTTATTAACTATTGGTGATGTTTTTTTGGCCAAGGGAGATATTACAACAGCAAAAAATAATTACTTTGATGGCTTAGAATCTGCGAAAAGGCAAAACAATCAGGCTGATGTTGCAAACCTGAATCATAAACTAATTCAAATTTACCTCATGGAGGGAAATAAAGACTCTGTACTTTCTTATGCGGTAAAAAATCTTCATACTATTAAATCTGTTATAGGGGTGGGTTATAGAGAAATTGATTTGGGAGTTGGTTATGAAGACCTCAGCTTGGCCTATCAACTGAACAAAGCGTATGATAGTGCTTACAAATACCAGGGCCTTGCGTTGGTTACCAAAGACAGTTTGTATCGAGTCCGAATTAAAAACCTTGTAGATTTTCAAAAGCTCTTATTGAGAGAAGCATTACGTTTGGAGAATTTAGAAAAAGAAAAAATCCAAACAGAATCCAAGATAAGAACCTACGGAATGCTTACAGGGCTTACCATTCTATCTATCATTGGTTTTCTCCTTTACCGCAATAATCGCCAAAAACAAAAAGTGAATAAAGTTTTAGAAACTACACTTAACAATTTAAAATCCACCCAATCCCAACTCATTCAATCCGAAAAAATGGCCTCTCTCGGAGAGCTCACGGCAGGTATTGCCCATGAAATACAGAACCCGTTGAACTTTGTGAATAATTTTTCAGAAGTAAACAGTGAATTAATAGAAGAACTTAAAAGTGAAAAACGAAAAATGAAAAGTGAAAGAGATGAAAAGCTGGAAGACGAGTTAATTGAAAACATTAGAGAAAACGAAGAAAAAATAAATCATCATGGTAAAAGGGCTGATGCTATTGTGAAAAGTATGTTGCAACATTCAAGAGGCAATGAAAGTGTGAATAAAAAAGAACCGACCGATATCAATGCTCTTGCAGATGAATATTTCAGATTAGCTTATCACGGTTTGAAAGCTAAGGATAAGACATTCAATGCAAAGATGGATTCCAATTTTGATCCTACCATTGGTAAAATCAATGTCGTACCCCAGGAAATTGGCAGAGTCTTGCTCAATTTAATCAATAATGCTTTTTATGCAGTGAATGAGAAAAAGAAATTTAATGGTGAAGCATATGATCCAGTAGTTTCAATTAGAACAAAAAAAAATGGCAACACTATTTTGATTAGTGTAAAAGATAATGGCAACGGTATCCCTCAAAAAGTAATAGACAAAATCTTTCAACCATTCTTTACTACCAAACCAACTGGACAGGGAACCGGACTTGGGTTGAGTTTAGCTTATGATACTGTAAAAGCGCACGGCGGAGAGATAAAGGTGAACACAAAGCCCGCCCGTAATGGTACGGACAGGGAAAATGAGGGAACAGAATTCATCATTCAATTACCAATTACATCTTAATAGCAGAACATGAACAAATTATTTTCCCAGATTACGTTTTGCTTACTGCTGCTCAGCGGAAATAAATTGCCTGCACAGGACCACCGTTTCAAAATGGTTCTTGATAATCCCAATAGTATGATTGTTGATATGAAACAGGATAAGCTGGGATTCTTCTGGCTCATCAATACTGGAGGCAGATTGCAAAAATTCGACGGAGTAAAGCTTCAGACTTTTTTAAATGATCCCGATAATCCCAATTCAATAGCTCCCGGTGAAGTTAGATCCTGGATAATAGATGCTGATAATATCCACTGGATTGGGATATATGGTTCGGGCCTGGATAGATTTGACCCGGCCACCAATACCTTTACGCATTTTCGGCACAACGAAAAGGATGCTTTTAGTTTAAGTAATGATACCGTAAATGCAATATTAGAAGATCATTCAGGAAATCTTTGGATTGGCACCAACAAGGGACTGGATTTACTGGATAGAAAAACAGGAAGGTTTACCCACTGCAGCAATAACAACAATGACCCGGCTGGTACCAGCTATCCGCAGGTGTTTAAAATATATGAAGATAGAAATGGGATACTTTGGATTTGTGGGAAATCATTATCAAAAGATCATATATCTCCGGAAGCCTTGAATCGTTTTGACCTGGCTACTAAAAAATTTACACCCTACTTCCAGGATTCGGCAAAAGCCAACAACGGAATCCCGGCAAAGTTTGTCAAAGACATTTACGAAGACAGCAATAATAATTTTTGGATAGTTACAGATGCTGGTTTGTATGCTATGGACAGGAATACAGGCAAATGTACCCGGTACTATCCCGATCCTTTTAATTCGAGTACTTTAAGCCAATCTCCGGTTGCCAAAAATGCAGTTTCAGACATAATGTTTGTTACCGAAGATTCATCCGGTGCATTTTGGGTTGGAATGGGCGAAAAAGGTTTGAACAGGTATGATCCTGTTACTAAAAAGTCAATGCATTTTGGTCTTCTGTATGATTTTTTGAATGTGTCGGCATCTAAGAAAAAGGATACTGCAACAGGCCTCAATATTACATTCGCAATAAGAGGGGTAAGTACAAAAGACGGTTTATTCTGGGTGTTGGGTTTAGGTGGTATATCCCAACTAAATTATAAGAAAACAACCTTTCTGTTTAATGAAATCTCCAAAGCTGCCTTAGCACTTTATTTGGAGGCCAATGGTAAAATTTTATGGATTGGCACCGATCAAGGCCTGGTAAGAAAGGACCTGGCCACCCAAAAAGAAAAGTTATTAATCTTTAATCCGAAAGACAATAAATCAAGGGGTAAATACATATTTTCCATAGCAGCGGATGAAGCAGGAAATCTTTGGTTAGGCACCGGTACCGGGTTGCTGAAGTTTGACCCCGTTACCGAAAATTATGTTCAATACAAAAATGATCCTAAAAACCCCGGAAGCATTTCCGGTAATAATGTATTCTACTCGTTTTTTGATCATAATAAGAACTTATGGGCGGCCTCTGACTCTGGTATTTCACGGATGGACAGGGCCACCGGGCAGTTTACTAATTATAATGTCGGGCAGATAGCTGGTAATTTTATAAATTTTGAAGTTAATCGTCTTGCAGAAGATCCGGAACATAATATCTGGCTTACGGCTAATTATGGCCTCTATAAGCTGGATATCAAAACAGGAAAATTTACCAAGTACATTGATGATGACCTGAGATCCATATGCGTGGATGCAGAAGGAAGGGTATGGACAGGTGGATGGATGGGGCTTTATGCTTTTAACAAAACAAAAGATAAGTTTGACCTTTTTGCCAATGAAGATTCAGCGGTAAATATCAGTGGGGTATTAGATATTACAGAAGATGATCAAAAAAATCTTTGGGTATCTACCACCACCGCTATCATGAAGATCAATGAAAACAGAACCAAAATAAAAAAATATACGGAAGACAACGGAGTACAACTTACGCAGAGTCTCTGGTCATTCAGTAGTTTTAAAGCCACTGATGGAAGGCTGTTTTTAGGGAACTATTTTGGTTATTATTCATTTCGCCCTGATCAGATGAAAGATAACAATACTTCCCCACCATTGAATATCACCAGCTTCAAACTGGGGGATAAACTCATAAGTACTGATAGCAGTGGAATATTAATAGTACCCATCTGGCAAACAGAGGAGTTAAAACTGAGGTATAATCAGAATGTTTTTTCCTTTGATTTTTTTTCAGCAGATTATACAACCTCTGCCGAAAAGAAATATTCCTATCTACTGGAAAACTATGATAACACCTGGCATGATATCGGCAGCGAACACCGGGCTTCTTTTTTTAATATTCCACCCGGCACTTACATCTTCAAAGTAAAAGCAATAAGTGGTGATGGTGGCTCTGCCGCAAAATCAATTCGCATTATTATCAGTCCACCCTGGTGGGAAACGTGGTGGTTCCGCATTTTGTCGGTGATTGCTCTCGTTATAGTTATTTACATAATCATAAACGAACGTTCAAGAAAGCTAAAGGCAGAGAATCTTCGCCTGGAGCAAAAAGTAACCGAACGAACAGCGCAACTCAAAAAATCATTGGAAGAATTAAAGTCCACGCAGGCACTGTTGATACAATCAGAAAAAATGGCCAGCCTTGGTGAACTTACTGCAGGCATTGCACACGAAATACAAAACCCATTAAACTTCGTCAATAACTTTTCGGAAGTGAATGCAGAATTAATTGATGAATTAAGTGAGGAAGTAAGAAAAGGAAATTTAGACGAAGTACAAGCTATTGCAAAAGACATAAAGGAGAACGAACAAAAAATAAACCACCACGGAAAAAGAGCCGATGCAATAGTAAAAGGAATGCTGCAACACAGCCGCAGCAGCAGGGGTACAAAAGAGCCAACCGATATCAATAAACTGGCTGATGAATATTTACGGTTGGCTTATCATGGCCTCCGGGCAAAAGAGAAATCCCTGTCTGCCGGACAGGCAGGATTTAATGCAATCTTGAAAACAGATTTTGATGAAACGATTGGTAACATCAATATCATTCCGCAGGATATTGGTAGGGTGATATTGAATTTGATTACCAACGCATTTTATGCGGTGAATGAAAAGATGAATCAGGGTGTTGAAGGCTATGAACCAACAGTAACTGTTACAACGAAAAGCATCAGCTCCCCTCTCCCTTGGAGAGGGGTTGGGGGTGAGGTCTTGATAAGTATAACAGACAACGGTAATGGTATTCCTCAAAACATTGTAGATAAAATCTTTCAACCCTTTTTCACCACCAAGCCAACCGGGCAGGGCACAGGGCTTGGGTTATCGTTGGCGTATGATATTGTTAAGGTGCATGGTGGAGAGTTGAAAGTGGAGACGATGGAAGGAGAAGGAAGTGAGTTTACTGTTCAGTTGCCAACTACCTAAATAGATCGTATGAAAGTATTTATAAAAATAATGTTGCTTTTGTTGCTGCCGGTTTTTACGGTGGCACAGCAAAACCCTTATTGGGAAGAATGGAATAAAGAACAGGCAGATAGTTTGCAGTTGATCTTCTATAATTCAGCCAATGATACCATCCGAATGGGTGTGGCCAGAAGCTTGGGGTTTTACTACCAGGAACTAAACTACGACAGTGCACTTTATTTTCATCAAAAACAGGCTTTATTGGCAGTGCAACTAAAAGCAAAACTTTGGGAAGCCGATGCAATTGAAAATATGGGCTATGTATTATCGATTCAAAAAAACTATCCCCAGTCGCTGAAAGCTTTTTTAAACGCAATACAAATAGCCGAAGACAAAGAAACAGAAAAAAATATTTGGCAGGTATCCCGGTTTTCAAAAGCTGGAGACCCAACCCTGGCCCGGTTGGTTGTATTAGCTTTCAGCCGCATGGACCTGGGACGATTATATGGTTTCACGGGCAATGTAAAAGAAGAATTGTCTAATTCTTTTGAAGCACTAAAAATTGCAGAACGTGTAGGTGATGCGGCAAATTTAGCCAACATCAACCAGAATATAGGTTTTATATTTATCAGGTTGAATCAACCGGATTCAGCTTTAACATTCCTAAAAAAGGCACTGGCTTATACCAAAACTTCTGGTATAAAAAGATTCAATGGGCAACTTTTAAACTACTTTGGAACGATTTATTTAAAGAAAGCCAACTATGCATTGGCAAAGCAATATTTTACTGATGCCATCCGGGAAAGTCAGCAACCAAATAACTCCAACTTTTTGGCGATGGCATACCTGGGGATAGGTGAAGCCTGGCGTTTTATGGGAAATACAGATTCAAGTCTCTGGTATGCAAAAAGGGGATTAGCCATTTCAGAGATTTCGCAAACTCCGGATTTACTGGCGCAGGCATATACTTCCCTATCCTCTATTTATAAATTACGAAAGAATATGGATAGCGCTTTCTTTTACCAGGGCCTTGCGATGGCGGAAAAAGACAGTATCAATAGTGTAGAAAAATTAAACCAATTTCAAAATATTGGTTTTGACGAACAGCTTAAGATACAGGAGTTAGAAAAGGAGAAGATAGAAAATCAAAATAAAATAAGAATCTATGGCCTGTTGGCAGGCCTTGTAGTACTGTCCATCATCGCATTTATTATTTTTCGAAATAACCAGCAAAAGCAAAAAGCCAATAAGGTTTTGGAAAGCACACTTACCGATTTAAAATCCACCCAATCCCAATTAATCCAATCAGAAAAAATGGCTTCTCTTGGAGAACTCACTGCGGGTATAGCCCACGAAATTCAAAACCCACTAAACTTCGTGAATAATTTTTCATCCATCAATACCGACCTGATCGTAGAGATGCAACAAGAAATGGACGATGGACACTATTCCGAAGCTAAAACAATCTCTAATGATATAAAAGAAAATGAACAAAAGATCCTACATCATGGAGGTCGTGCTGATGCTATCGTCAAAGGCATGCTGCAACATAGTCGCAAGCATACGGGCATCAAAGAGCCTATAGATATGAATGTGTTGACAGAAGAATACACAAATCTGGCTTATCATAGTTTTCGTGCTAAGGATAAATTTTCTCCCGAAGGGATGGCTTTGCCAAATTCTGAATATATCTTGAATCTTGATCCGAATCTGCCTTTAATAAGCATAGTACCACAGGATATCGGAAGAGTATTGCTGAATTTAATCCACAATGCTTTTTACGCGGTAGCTGAAAAGTCGAAGCAAAACATACTGGGTTATGTACCTTGTGTAGCTATCAGTACTTCCATGTGTATAGATAAAGTTAAAATTAAAGTAAAAGATAATGGCCCCGGCATCCCCGACACCATCAAAGACAAAATATTCCAACCATTTTTTACTACGAAACCTACTGGGCAAGGAACGGGATTGGGCCTATCCTTAGCTTATGATATTGTAAAAGCACACGGCGGAGAGATAAAGGTGGTAACCCCTCCTACCGGACAGCAAGGTATGGCGGGGGCGGGATCTGAGTTTATTATTCAATTACCTATTGTCTGAATCACAGATTAATGGGATTAAAAGATTACACAGATTTTTAAAATGCTAGAATTAAAACATAAAGACTTAACAGAAAAAATCATTGGTGCTTCCTTTGAAGTACATAAATTCCTTGGAAACGGTTTTCAGGAGGTGATTTATCAGCGAGCTTTAGCCTGGGAATTCTCTCAAGCTGGATTGGCTTATGCCAGGGAAATTGAGCAGGATATATTTTATAGAGAACTCCAGGAGCCGATCGGAACAAGAAGAGCAGACTTTGTAGTGGAAGGTAAGGTCTTGGTGGAACTAAAGGCTATCATTGTTCTTGAAGATGTACACTTGGCCCAGGTACTGAATTACTTAAAAGCTTACAAACTCGAAGTTGGGTTATTGATCAATTTTGGAAGCAAAAGTTTAACCTTCAAAAGACTCGTCTTATAAATGAAATCTGTGAAATCCATAAATCCATTCAAATCCGTGATTCAGACAATGTGCTTGTAACAAATTAGCCACTACTTACACTTATACATAATATGCCTAAAAAAGTAATTATAATGGGCGGCGGGATGTCAGGCATGTCTGCTGCTCACGAATTGATCGAGCGAGGCTTTGATGTTGAGATCTTTGAAGCTCAGCCCACTTATGTGGGAGGTAAGGCTAGATCAGAGGCTGCTACCGTAGGCCCTTTTACCAACCTTCCGGGGGAGCATGGGTTTAGATTTTTCCCTGGCTTTTATCGACATCTAATTCATACCATGAAGCGTATACCCTTTAGTTCCCAAAGTGTGTATAACAACCTTAAAAAAACAGATACGATATTATTTGCCCGGGATGGGCTCGAGCCGTTAAAAGCGTTGGCTCATTTTCCGTGGAATTCGTTTGATCTGGATCTTGTATTTCAAACCTTGAATGGGGGTACTCCCGCGACAGGACTCTCTGCGGCTGAAAAAACGTTAGTCAAAAAGAAATTATTTCAACTATTGACTACAAGTGACACACGATTTGATGACGAATATGAGCAGACGGGATGGTGGTATTTTGTAGATGCTGATAATAATAGTACCACATATCAAAATCTATTTGCTGATGGACTGACCCGTTCCCTGGTCGCCGCGAAAGCTAAGACCATGTCTACGAAGGTCGGCGGGTCTATATTATTACAAATAATTTATACCATGGCTGATCCTACTGTAGCTGCCAGCCGGGTATTGAATGGGCCTACCAATGAGTCATTTTTGACCCCTTGGTATAATTACCTCATCTCCAAAGGGGTGATCTATCATAAAAATCATGAAGTAAGGAATATAAATAGTGTGGGCGATCACATTACGGATATAGTGGTACATGATGGTAACACGAGTACGCTGATCAATGTAAAAGGTGATTACTATCTATTGGCTGTACCGGTAGAGAAGGCTCAAAATTTATTGACGAGTGCGATGGCTACGAGAGACCCTGCACTGGCCAATACCACGACCCTGGCGACCAATGTGAACTGGATGAACGGGGTTCAATTTTTTTTAAATACAAATTTACCGATCAGTAATGGCCATATCATTCATAGCAATAGTGAGTGGGCACTGACATCAGTATCGCAAGTGCAATATTGGGATTCGTCGATCTATGATATCAATGCGGCCACAGCCGGATTAGTAAAAGGTGTTTTGTCTGTAGACATCTCTGACTGGGAAGGAATCTATAATGGCAAGATGGCAAAAAACTGTACTGAGCTTGAATTGATCACTGGTATCTATGAACAATTGCAGCAAAGTTTGGTATTGGCAGCACCGATACCACCTCTGCCTGCCAACATGGCTAGCTTAGTCGTCGGCTATCATATTGGCAGCAGTATCCGATTGATCGCTCCCAATCTGGTTTTCAATGACGAACCGTTATTGGTCAATGTGGTCAACTCCTGGGGACTCATGCCCAAATCGTGGAGTACCATCAAAAATTTATTCCTTGCCGGCGATTATGTCCGGACGAATACCAATCTCGCCACGATGGAAGCCGCGAACGAGTCGGCACGTAGAGCCGTCAATTGTATCATCGATGCATCGGGTACCGGCAAACCGTATGCTAAAGTATGGAAACTCAGATCCTGGAAAATGTTTATGCCTTATAAATGGTGGGATAAAAAAAGATATCAAAAAGGACTTCCTTATAAAGACAATTACCCTTGGTGGTTGCATGGGATTGCCTTTTTCTGGGCCGTGATTTGTCTGGTGGCTTGGGTCCTTTTGTATATCTACACTCGGATCTTTGGCCCTATATAATACCTATTGTCTATGAAACTTCTTCGATGGCTGGACCAATTCTGCAGCTTATATATTGACAACCCTAAACATAAAAGTCAAGCTAACGTGATCTGCCGAGGCAATGTCATTACCTTGGTGTATATGACCTTATATGGGGTTATAAGTTTTATTATAGAATTTAAACAAGGGGTATGGATCCAATCGATATTGATCCTATTGTTCAGTATCGCTTTTATATTATTAAAGCATAAAGTGGCGCTGGATTTGGTTGGCAATTATATAGCCGCAGTTGGATTTATGGGGGTCATAGGTTTGTGTTTCTATTCCGGAGGCTTGGGCTCACCGGTATTGCCCTGGATCAGCTTAGTACCCATTGTATCCCTCCTGTTTTCCAAACAAAAATGGGCTTTTGCTTGGTTGATTTTTGTAATACTAGTTGTTTTATTATTTAGACTTTACTTTTCTGATTTGACACCCCATCCGGTAGGTTACAATACCCGCTATTATGAGCTTTTTTATTTGACGAGTTTGTTAGGACTTATCACTACCTATTTCTTTTTAAACTTGATATACAAACGGTCGCTGCATCAGTCCAATGAAGAATTAGAATTAAAACATCATGAAATTGAAACTAAAAACCGCATTCTTGAAGATCAATCCCTAAAAATAGGATCCCAAATGATTCAAATCACCAATGAAAAAAACATTTCAGACAATTTGCTCAAAAATATATTACCGGAGGATATTGCTGAGCGGCTCAAGGCCGATGGTAAGACAGAGGCCAGATTGTATGATCAAGTATCGATTTTATTTACAGATTTTGTAGGTTTTACTCAATACTGCGAAACCATCAGTCCTCAGCGCTTGATCAAAGTATTGCATAATTATTTTCAGGCGTTTGATACGATAGTCGAAAAATACAATCTGGAAAAAATTAAAACAATCGGTGACTCGTATATGGCGGTGAGCGGCCTGCCCAAATCCAATCCGATGCATGCCTATCAGGCGGTACAAGCTGGTCTTGAAATTCGAGATTTTGTAGAAAACTATAAGATCAACAGGGATTCCAGTATCGATGATCCTATGGATATGCCTTCATTCGAGATTAGAATAGGTATTCATTCTGGCACGGTCATAGCGGGCATCATCGGCAGCAAAAAATTTGCCTTTGATATCTGGGGTGATGCTGTCAATACCGCGGCAAGAATACAACAAATCGGTGCCCACCAACAAGTCAGCATTTCTGAAACCACTTATCTTTTGGTCAAAGATCATTTTGAGTGTGAATATCAAGGTAGAGTAACTGCTAAAAATAAAGGCGAGCTGGATTTGTATTTTGTCAACCCAAGACATTCGGTAGCCACAACTATTTTACCCATTGAATCTGAAGTTTATGGTTAGACCGAAATGTTCACTTTTTCAACCACTGATCAAACCAGTCAAATGCCTCCGCTTGCATCGCAGCATCAAATTTGTGCGGCCCCGGGTAAAAAGAGCATCGATACCGGTCTGTCGCTTTGGCTTTTAGATATACTTGTTTTAAGATGGCATCCGCTTTTTTCATCTCAGGCATGGTATATAGTTGATCGTCGATATCATTCAATACCAAAGTGGCCAGCGGGGTCCTCAAGCCCAGGATCTCTGGAAAATCCAACTCATGAGGTAGTAGCGGTACATAAGTCATCCAGGTATGCGTAAACGATTTTTCCATGACAAAATCTTTCCAGGTGGTCATAAATCCTACACATATCGCACACTTGATCCGAGGATCAAGGCCACCCATAAATACGGTGCGCATACCCCCACCGGATAATCCTGCACAACCTACTCGACTCGCATCTACATCTTTACGGGCACATAATATATCCAGGGCTTTTTGATCTTCTGCAAAAAATACTCCAGGCCAGGTAGTACCCGCACTGAACAATGATTTAGCCATTATATGCTCGTGCTGACCAGCCCATCGATTATATGCTTCAATTTGAGAGGCCTGTTCAGGATCATGGTCATTTAGGCCATCTCTCAAGTGCATCGGCACATCCTGCAGCATTACGCGCCGACTAGCAAATGGGAAAGCATCCGACACGAGCACCACATAGCCCCGTTTGGCGATCTCATTGGCCCAAGCCAGCCCACTGTAATACTCCGTCTGATGGTCTTTCATCAATGGATGCTGGTCATCGGAAATGCGAGTGATCTTGCGCGTGCCAAAATATTTATTACCGCCGTGATCATGAAATGCAAGGATCGCGGGCAGCGGTCCTTTGGCGTCAGCCGGTTTTAAAAGTATACCTTCTGTCGGTCGGCCATATGGCAATTGCCAGGTGAGTTCTTCGATATGCAAGCCATCGTATAACGATTGTTTTTTAAGCGTCACCTGGGGTAGGCCGCCAATATTGGGTATACCTAACCTGTCAATCAATTTTCCCCGTGCTGCTTTTTTCCACGCAGCTAGATTGGTCCATTCTTTTTTTCGAAAAGAATGACTTGGCAATTTGTTTTCGGTCAATGAGGATGCCCAAGGTCCATATTGACCTATGAGGCTGAGTTGATCATCTATCATAGTGTTATGGTATGCAATAGTTGTAGGATTGTTTGGCATCAAAGATGAATTGGATTTTAAAAATAGTCCCCCCTGAGCGACACCCAAGCCAGTGAGCCCGGCTAGTTTTATAAATTCTCTTCGTTTGTTTTTCATGGATTTAAAGAGTAGTTCTTAAATATACTATAATAAACTCACTATTCATAACGATTTAGTCGAATAGTACGCTACTTCCTTTTATGGACGATCAATTCGTCTAATACATCCTGAGCAATAGGGCAAAAACTAGCATTGATCAAGGTGAGTGCTTTTCGTTTTAAAAACACCTCTTCATCTACATATGGGAATCGGTGGCAATCAGAGGGCCTCACCTCATAGATCGAACAATAATTATCACTTCCTAAAAATACGCAAGGCTTTTGATTCAAGACATAGTCGCCGTCATCGTCTCGATGTAGGTATCGATCCAACAGTTCGGTTTCCTTTAGACCCAAATATTTACTGATCCGTTTGATATCGGGCGCTTTAAATCTCGGGCTATAATTTTTACAACAAGCTGCGCATTGCAGACAATTATTATTTTGATATGCTCTTTCTGCTGCTGCATCCAATTGGGGTAAAGACTTTTTGACATCGACCTGATCCAGATATTTTTTATAACTCGTGAGATTTTTAGTAAATCGGTCTTTGACTTTGATAGGGTCCAGATCTGCCATGGCTAAATAAAATAATCCAGAATTAATACCACGATCAAGCCTACGAAACTTACTACGGTCTCCATCAGCGACCAAGATTTGATCGTGTCTTTGATGCTTAGATTAAAGTATTCTTTAAACATCCAAAATCCGGTATCGTTGACATGAGAAAACATCAGACTACCTGCACCGATAGCGATCACCATCAGATTAGGATCCACCATGGTCGGGTCGATACCCGGAGCAATAAGTCCTGCAGCAGTCAGTCCGGCTACTGTCGCACTCCCCAAGGCCAATCGAATCACCGCCGCGATCAACCATCCAGTAATCAATGGAGAAAGCGTTGAGGTCTTCACTATTTCACCGATATACGTACTGATACCTGCACTGG
Organism: Saprospiraceae bacterium; assembly: GCA_031417835.1. Taxonomy (GTDB): domain Bacteria; phylum Bacteroidota; class Bacteroidia; order Chitinophagales; family Saprospiraceae; genus JADJLQ01. Next base: position 16,433 of record JANOWJ010000163.1, read on the forward strand.
TCAGGATTTCTTTTAAGGCACCTGCACCTGCTATGATCATAATGATAGGAAATACATCTTTAGACGATTCTATGCCTTCTTTCATCAGACCGCCTAAAGACGCTCCGCGTCGAATGCCTAAGATATAATAGGCAAAAAGCAATGAAATGATCATCACGATATTGGCATCAGAGATCACACTGGATATCTTATAGGCCAGCGATGCTTTATCAAATACGTTGGTAAGCCAAGTACCTAGTGCAAGCAAAACCACTGGCATCAATGCAGCATAAAAACAAGCCGAAGTCGATGGCATCTGGTGCGGCTCAAACAGTTGCACCTTGAGACTAGCCAGTGGAGTGCCATGGATGTTTTTGACGGTCTTGGCAAACATCGGTCCTGCTACTAAAATCACTGGGATAGAAGCTATCAACCCATAGATCAAGGTCAAACCAATATCTGCACCCATCATAGGTACGATAGCGGTCGGGGCTGGATGAGGTGGTAAAAATCCGTGCGTAACCGATAAAGATGAACACAAGGCTACCGCCATGTACACGAGGGGTAATTGGTAACGCTGGCCCAACGAATACACCAAAGGAATCAATAATATAAATCCAACATTATAAAATAAAGGTATGCCAACGATAAAGCCTGTAAGGGTCAATGCCCAGGCAAGGTTTTTCTGACCAAATAGTCCCACCAAAGATTCCGAGATCCGCTGTGCTGCTCCACTCGATGCGATGATCTTGCCAAGCATAGCACCCAAGATGATGACTGAAAAAACTGGACCTAGGATATCGCCCACCCCCTTCTGCAGAGCCTTGCCGATCTGATCTGGAGCAAGCCCCAAAACGATAGCTGCTACTATAGATACGATCAAAAAAGCAACAAAGGGATGAAACTTGGCCCAGGTGATTAACAAGATCAATAGTGCGAGGATAACAACGACGGTAAGTATCATGATCTAAAGATATTAAATGCTTTGAGATTCTGTAATCAAATAGGGAGGCTCCTGATTTTTTGAGTCCTTCTAAGATCAGCGGGGAAAAAAAATCCCGTTTGATTTCTTAGCATAATCTGCGTTTATCTATAAGAACTGCGAAAAGATCTCTCATATAATTTATGATTTCTTACTTAGTTAGCAAGGATCACAAGGACATACTAAACCAATTTCCTTTGTGCGCTAGGCGGTCTTTTTCGGGAAAAAAGCAAAGTACCCTCATAATCTACTATCATCTGCGCGATCGTCAGGAAACTTCTCCGAATAAATTATTGTTTGAGCACACCTACAGTTTTACTCCAACCCTTACCGATCATTCTCAGATAGTATGAGCCTGAAGGTAATTTATCGAGATGCAAGATATGGCTAGAGCCATCTGATATCTTGTTATGATCCAGTAGCAGGCGTCGACCCAGATGATCTATCAATTCCAATGTAGAGATACTCCGCCCTGCAGCACTTATCAATATTCTACCGTTGGTGGGATTTGGGGACACCGTGATATTGAACTTTGAATCAACTATATGCGTCGCAGTAGTGATCGTCAATGCGATCGTATCCGAAGCCTTGCAACCCAAAGTATTCATCACTGTGACTGAATAGTTGCCTGAGGCGGTAGCAGCAATAGTAGGAGTGGTTGCCCCCGTAGACCATAGATAAGTCAGTCCAGTTCCGGTAGCATCGAGCACATACTGTTTGCCTTGTTGGAATGGAATATCTGCACCTAAACTTACCGTCGGATTTGTCAAGGCTATGATGGTTGCTTTGCCCGATATCGGACAATTGTTTTTATCCAAAGCAGTTATAGTATATGATCCTCCGGGTGCATTTATTAGATTTTGACTTGTAGCTCCGTTACTCCATTGATAAGCGGTCGCTGCTAAACCACTAAATACGGATACCATTACCTTACCATCCTGTTTACCACACGTAGTGTTGGAGGATATCAGCACCAACGAATCCTTAGGTATAGCATTGATATTAGCAGATGCGGTGACGGCACAACCATTGATATCTGTAGCGGTGACGGATGAAAGACCAGCTGCTAAACCATTTATTGCTGGAGTGGTGGCCCCATTGCTCCATAGGTAGGAGGCGATAGGTACTCCATTGGTATTGTTGATTGATATAGAGCCATTACTCATACCACAGGTAGCATTTATCAGACTGAGTGAGATGACTGCTTTGGGTAATGTATTGATAGTAGTAGAGGCGGTGACCGTGCACCCATTGATATCTCTTGCAATCAAGGAGATCGGACCCGGGCCTAAGCCGGTGACAGCGGATGTGATGATACCATTGCTCCATATGTATGAAGCAATATTGATACCATTAGATAACGAGATCGATACTGAGCCATTATTGATGCCACAAGTAGCATTTATAGGAACGAGCGCGATAGTTGCTATTGGCAGTGCTGTGATAGCAGCCGCTGCATTGACACTACAGCCATTGATATCTTTTGCTACCAAAGAGATAGGACCGGGTGAAAGGTTACTTACACCAGAGGTGGTAGCTCCATTGCTCCATAAGTAAGAAGCGATCCCGACACTATTGGTAGCAGTAGTTGATACAGTACCATTATTGTTACCGCAGGTTGCATTGATCGGAGTGAGTGCTAGTGTCGCTATTGGTAATGCAGTTATAGTTGTCGCTGCATTGACAGTACAGCCATTGATATCTTTTGCTACCAAAGAGATAGCCCCGGGTGCAAGATTACTTACTCCAGAGGTGGTGGCTCCATTGCTCCATAAGTAAGAAGCGACACTGACATTATTGGTAGCGGTATTTGATACAGTACCATTATTGATACCGCAGGTTGCATTGATTGGAGTGAGTGCTAGTGTCGCTATTGGTAATGCAGTTATAGTTGCCGCTGCATTGACTGTACAGCCATTGATATCTTTTGCCACTAAAGAGATAGGACCGGGTGCAAGATTACTTACACCAGAGGTGGTGGCTCCATTGCTCCATAAATAAGAAGCGACACTGACACTATTGGTAGCAGTAGCTGATACAGAGCCATTATTGATACCACAGGTTGCATTGATTGCGTTGAGGGTCAAGGTGGCGACTGGTGAGGTCGAGATCTCGGAAGTGGCTGTCACTGTACAACCATTGCTATCTTTGGCGGCCACACTGATCCCACCTGGTGCCAATCCCGACACCACCGAGGTCGTTGCACCATTACTCCATGTGATGTCAGATAATGCACCTCCTTGAATGATATTTATAGTTGCTGTTCCATTGGCAATGCCACAACTTGCATTCGTTTTAGTAATGCCTAAAATAGAGGCTGATCCACTGGTAATGGTAAATGAATCTTTAATCTGACAGTTTAATTTATTGGTGAGGGTGACAAAATATTTACCAGGACTTAAGTTCGTGATACTGTCGATATTTGTGGCACCAGTACTCCAGCTTATGGTTTTATACCCCGCACTATATTTTATTTTTGCACTTCCATTGTTTTGACCACAAGCAGCATTTATACTATTTTTTTCAATCGTTTGATGAATAGGCTCTATGCTCAATACATTGTATTCATAGTTTTTTATATCTGTTCCTATTCGTACGTTATTCACTTTTACCGTGAATAATTTATCTTCCGTCGGCAGTGTACCCAAGTTAGGTACCCATACGATGGTATTATCACCTGAGCTGGGGTTGTTGAGGGCTTCCGTCGTAAGTGGTATTGAACCTCCTTGTTCATTTTTCATCTCAATAGTAGAGTTTGTAAAATCAGCCCCGGGTATAGAAAAAGACCAACGCGCATATATCAAGGGCTTCGGAAAATAGCCCGGACTGGGATAAGCTATAAATGGAGGTACCGTGTCGGGGGTTTGAAAAGTACCGATGACCCACATGGCTGAAGTATTGTCCGTACTGCCAAATCCAAACTCCAGAGATCGATGAAAAAGCAACCACCGTCTATGCCCCACTGCAAAATTGCCTGCCCCGGCATCGACCATATTTACCAGTATTGCTGCTGAGGAGTGCGATGCAGAGTTCAGATTTTGCTTTGGCGGCTGCCTCCTTACCTCCGGCGGTGTAACAGATCCAATTGGCAGGAGGGTTATGGTTTAAGGAATTATTAGCCCGCATCATCAATGCAGCTTCTTGACATTTTTGATCGTAGTCCGCTCTGAATTTTATAGTATCTCGTACTCCTACCAAGCACCTAAAATAGTTTATCCTGATTAAGGTCTTTTCTATGGCACTGCTCGATATGGTCCCGGGATTACATCCTGCTACACTTCCAGTCCAGTTAAGCTCCGCGGTAGATACTACGGTATTATTGATACTTTGGATATAATCATTTACTATAGCTGCTCGATTACAATTTTGCGCGTTTCCTAGTGAAGCAGCAATACATAATACCAGAAAAACAAAGCCTGTTTTCATCGATTTTTATTTTGGTCTCATAATAATAGTTGGTAGGAAAAACAATTCTTGTTATTCCTGTTGGGGGAGTCAAAATTATAGAATAAAGTTTTATTCCAAGGTTAAATCGAAGGCCACTTTAATAAAATAACAAATATTATAAGTATTGTATCTTCGACAGGAATATGATATGTATACTATGCTGCTATATAAAGCGAAAAATATATTTTTATTAATCATATTTTTTTGTTTAAACCAGAGCATCCCTTTGCTTGCTCAATCAAAGCCCAATATTGTCCTTATTGTAGCCGATGATTTGGGTTTTTCAGATTTGGGTTGTTATGGATCTGAAATAAAAACACCTCACTTAGATCTATTGGCCAAAGAGGGTATGCGCCTGACACAGTGTTATACAAACGGGATCTGTGCACCATCGCGAGCGAGTCTACTCACTGGTCAATATCCCCATAATGCAGGCATCGGTTTTTTTAATACCAATTTAGGTACTCCGGCCTATCAGGGCTATCTCAATGCTTCATCCTTGACCCTTGGCGAGGTATTGCGATCTGGCGGTTATCAAACTTTTCTGTCTGGCAAATGGCATGTGGGTAATGACTCCACCCGATGGCCATTACAACGAGGTTTTAATCAATTTTTTGGATTTATACCGGGAGCCATAAGTTATTTCGATACGAAAAATATCATTAAGGGCAATACGCAAGATTATCTGGTAGATCAGCAGAAAAAATACCATCCTACTGCTAAAGATTTTTATTTGACCGATGAATTGACTAGAAGAGGAATACATTTTTTAGCTAAAAGGAATTCAGAGCATAAGACTCCTGTACCATCGAATACATCAATCCCACCATTTTTTTTATACCTGGCATACTCATCGCCACACTGGCCACTCCATGCTCTGCCTCAGGATATCGCCAAGTACAAAGGCATCTATGATCTTGGCTGGGACTCATTGCGGGTCAGACGCTATCAAAAACAATTACAACTAGGCATCTTAAGTCAACCGACAATACCTCATAAAGACTCCACCTTAGTTTCATGGAATACACTCTCTTATGACGAACGCCGCTATTGGGTTAAAAAAATGGAAGTATATGCTGCAATGGTTGACAATCTGGATCAGAATGTAGGGCGATTGATACAATATCTTAAAGCTACCCACCAATATCAAAATACACTTATCCTTTTTGTCTCTGACAATGGGGCTGAAGGTTGGGATTTTTCAAAACTTACGATGGCCAATCCACGACTCGGTGGTCCGGTAGGTACCAAAAATTCGAATGAGTCGTACACAAAAAATTGGGCTCAACTATCCAATGTACCCTGGAGGAGTTATAAATCTACCCCGTACGAAGGAGGTCTCAGCAGCCCGTGTATTGCTAGCCTGCCTGGGGTCATATCTCGAAATATGATCAGCCATGAAGCGGTCCACTTTATAGATTTTATGCCGACCCTTCTCCGACTGGCGGATGTGAAATACCCTGATACATATCATGAGGTACCCACCCATATCCTCCCTGGCGAAAGTTTTGTCCCTTTATTGCAAGGCGATACATCCTGGACCCGCGCTTTACCTATATTTTACGAATGGGCTGGTCAGCGGATGGTGCGTAAAGGCACCTATAAAGCAGTCGCTCTCTACCCGCACCTTCAATGGGAGTTGTATAATATCACCGAGGACCGATCCGAACTCAAAGACCTATCACGCTCACATCCGGAGGTGGTCAGCGAGTTAAATACACTGTATCTCTCCTGGGCAAAAGAAAATAAAGTGCAAGAGTGGGATGATGCCATGACTCGCAAAACCGGATGGCGACCAGATATGTTTCCACACGGATTACCGCAAAAATTAAAATAGGTTTACTCTCTCCCTGAAGGGATAGTTCACCACACGCAGCAGGAAAATATCACAAATTTCTACTTATAATCTGCGTCTATCTGCGCGATCTGCGGGAAACATTTCATAATCCTGCGTACATCAGCAAGATCTGCGAGATATATGAGATAATCTCCTTAATTTCATACCATCACAATCCATCATCAACATCATGAATCATTCAAACAACAACGCTGCATCCCGAAGACAATTTTTGGGTTCGAGCACAGCCTTTTTATCAGGTACTATACTATCTGGCAGTTCGATATTTTCTGCCCCTAACATCATACACGATTTATTCAAACCCAAGTCGAAGATCAAGGGGGTTCAGATAGGAGTCATCACCTATTCATTCAGGGACCTGCCAGATCAGAGTGCAGAAGCCACTTTGCAGTATGTGCTGGATGCCGGCATCCAAGCTATAGAATTGATGGGCGATCCCGCAGAAACTTTTGCCGGCAGACCCAAAAATCCAGTGGATATGAAAACGGTATTTCCGCTGATGCGCAAAAGATTTGAAAAACAAACCCTCACTGAAGAGGAGAAAAAAAGACTTGCAGAAGTGGATGCGCTCATGACAGAATATAGGAAAGAGGTCAATCAATGGCGTCAGACTGCCCCCATTGCCAAATTTGAACAACTGGGTAAAATGTATAAACGAGCAGGTGTCAAAATATATGCCTTCAAACCCGACGCATTTGGCATTCAAAGTCCAGATCATGTGATCGCCTACGGCATGCAAGCTGCCAAAGCCATGGGAGCTAATCAAGTCACCCTGGAACACCCCTCGAATGACGAACATACCAATAAGCTCGGCCTCTTAGCACAAAAACATAGCATCAAAATCGGCTATCATGGTCATGAGCAACAAACACCTACTTTTTGGGATACGGCCTTGGCCCAGTCCAAAGGCAATGCTCTCAATCTTGATTTGGGCCATTATATCGCCGCCGGCCATACCAATGGTCTGGAACTCATCCGGGCAAAACATGATCGTATCGTCAGCATGCACATCAAAGATCGTCAGAACCCTGCTCATGGTAAGGGCAATCTGCCTTGGGGTCAAGGGGATACACCTATAGCAGATGCATTAAAACTCATCCGGGACCAAAAATATACGTTCCCCGCCACCATAGAGATGGAGTACAAAATTCCGGACGGCTCTACATCCGTGGCTGAGGTAAAAAAATGTCTGGAGTTTTGTAGAATGGCATTGAGTTGATTTTTTGTGTGAGACCAAATATGAACACGTGACGCAAGAAGAATTCTCTTTACCTATCGGAATATCCTAAAATTTTATCTCCAGAATAGAATTGATGCACGTGACATTCGTTTGACAACAGTGATGGGAATTTTTGGCGAGGTGGTTGGCAGTAGCATAACTCTGATATTTTCTGTTTAATTAGACCTACTTTCTTTTAGGTTGAAAAGCAGGGGCGCAACTAACACAAATTAAAAGCTTCTATGGCTAAGATTAACGGTTTTCGGCTCCTATATAATACATGAGCTGCAAGGCTCTCGACTTCGTGCCCTATTTAAGCGTGTTCTCCCAACAAGAAAAGGACATCTAAGGCATTAATAACAAACAAAATGACTTATTTACCTATTTATAGCAAAATAAGGTCATTAATAAAACCTTATTTTGTATGTTTGCCGCCAGTATGGCATTAAACCCCTTTTCAGAAGACCAAATTATTGCAAGGCTTCAATTTGAAAATCCTTGGTGGGCTACTGGCCATTTGGACGGATACTACCAATTGTTTAAGCCCAGACTTTATTTCAATTTATTCTATTCATTGGTTAAGAACACCACCGTGCATAGGGCAAATGTATTAATGGGGCCAAGAAGAGTTGGAAAAACAGTAATGCTTTACCATACTATACAACAATTAATTACAGATGGCGTATCGCCTCAGAAAATTTTATATGTGTCCATCGAGACACCTATTAACAATAACATTCCTCTTAGCCAGCTATTTACATTGGCGAAAAAAGCCACTGGAGATACGGACTCCAATGGATGGTATATATTTTTTGACGAAATACAGTACCTAAAAGAATGGGAAGTTCACTTAAAGACATTAGTGGATGCCTATCATCATACAAAATTTATTGCAAGTGGTTCTGCTGCAGCTGCATTAAAACTAAAAAGTACTGAAAGTGGTGCGGGAAGATTCACAGACTTTATGCTCCCACCACTGACCTTTTACGAATTTATTCACCTTAAAAACTTAGGAGCATTAATTAAAGCGGACACTATAAATTGGAAAGGAAACATTGCAATTTTTTCAGCAACAACAAATATTACAGAATTAAACAAACACTTTATTAATTATGTGAATTTTGGTGGCTATCCTGAAGTCATATTTAACCAAGAAATACAAAACAATCCGAGTAGATTTATGAAATCGGACATCATTGACAAAGTACTGCTCAGAGATTTACCAGGGCTATACGGCATCCAAGATGTTCAAGAACTAAATTCCCTTTTTACGACAATAGCTTGGAACAGCGGACAAGAATGCAGCATACATGAATTGAGCAAAAGTAGCGGTGTAAAAAAGACTACACTTAGACAATATTTATCCTATTTGGAAGCAGCTTTTTTAGTTCATATCGTAAAACGTGTTGACCAAAAGGCAGGACGCTTTCAACGAGAAAACTTTTTTAAAATTTATTTAACAAATCCAAGCTTGAGGAGTGCATTATTTGCACCGTTGACAGCTGAATCAGATGGAATGGGAGCAATTGTTGAGACCGCCATTTTTAGCCAATGGATGCAAAGAACTTCATTCATCCCTTATTATGCAAGATGGAAAAATGGCGAAGTG
>JANOWJ010000164.1:0-10403 GCA_031417835.1 Saprospiraceae bacterium
AATCAAAAAAGGGAAAAAATATTATTTCTATGATAACGGAATCCGTAATGTATTGATCAGTAACTTCAGTCCAATAGAAATACGTACAGACCTAGGAGCATTGTGGGAAAATTATATGTTAGCAGAACGACTAAAACACAATGCATATACCAAAAACTATTGCAATACATATTTCTGGCGGACCGAAGATCAAGCTGAAATAGAATATCTGGAAGAATATGATGGAAAATTACATGCCTATGAATTAAAATGGAAACCTCAGCACGTTAGATTCCCTGCTTCTTTTATAAAATCATACCCTGAACATACCACTGACATTATACACAAAGAAAATTATACTTCCTTTTTGGGTTATCCTTGAGTTTTACTTTTACTAAAGATCATCATCGTCAATATGGAAGATAATAATAAAGACACCGCCATAAACATATACGAAGCACTAAATCCTCCGGTTGCTCCATTGAGATATCCTACTACATATGATCCTACGAATGAACCCAAAGCACCAAAACTATTGATCAAAGCGATAGCACCACCAGATACATTGGCTGGAAAAATTTCAGTGATCAATGCAAAGAAAGGTCCATAGGATGCATACATTGCTGCTCCGGCAATGCACAATAAAATGAAAGAACTATTAAAATGCGAGGGCCCAATCAAATAGGAACCATAAAATGCAAGGGCTCCGACCATAAGACAAGGCCAGATAAATTCTTTGCGTTTTAAAGATTTATCGGAAAAGTGAGATACCGTCAACATTCCGACGACTGCCAATACATAAGGCAACGACGACAACCATCCAGTCTTGATCATGTCCATATTCGGAGCGGCCTTGACGATGGATGGAAGCCACATCACAAAACCATACACGCCGATGCTCCACAAAGCGTATTGCAAGCATAATAAGATGACTGTTTTGGATTTAAATGCAGCAGCATAATTTTTTACAGGTTTGAGTCCTAATTGTTCTTGATCCAGTTTGTCTTGTAGGGCTTGTTGATCTTCTATGGAGAGCCAAGTGGCCTCTTTAGGTTTATCGTCGACTAATTTTAGCCAAAAGAACGCCCAAATAATGGCTGGAGCTCCTTCTATAATAAACATCCAACGCCAGCCTACAGATTGGACCAAGTACCCTGACAAGATAGACATCCAAAGTATGGTCACGGGATTGCCAAGTATCAGAAACGTATTGGCCCGAGATCGTTCAGATTTTGTAAACCATCTACTTAATAATAATAACATGGCCGGCATGACTGCACTTTCTACCACTCCGAGCATAAAACGGATCACCATGAGTGCTCGGATATTTTGTACCATACCGGTAGCCATAGCAAATGCGCCCCATAAGATCAACGACCAAAAGATCAGTCGTTTAGCACTCACCGTGGCTGCATAATGTACACCGGGTATTTGAAAGAAAAAATAACCCAGGAAAAACAAGGACCCTAAAAGTGAAGATACCGCAGGAGTGATTTGTAGATCTGTGGCCATGCCAGCAGCCGCCCCAAATCCAAAATTGGCTCGATCCAAATAAGCCAAACTGTAGGTGATAAATGCTACAGGTATCAGGCGATACCATCGAGCTGGAGCAATTTTTTTATTCATCTTTATTTTGAGTGAATAATAATACAACCTCTCGGTCTAACAAAAAAACTATTTTCAGATTGGGTCTCCGTCATGAGGCATCGCTTTACTACAAAGGCAGCATGCGACTTGATACGATTTTATCCTATTTTGGTATTTTTTTCAACTCATGCGCATTTCGGTTATCTGCCTTTATTTGATCTTAATATCCTGTCACGAAGATACTGTAGTCAGTTCGCGTCCTACCGGCGATATGAAAGATGATCCTATTGATAAAAATTTGATCCCCGAAGCCCCCATTTTGTCACCGAAAGAAGCCCTCAAAGCATTTGATCTCGAGCCGGGATTTACCATCGAATTGGTAGTGTCCGAGCCTACGATCCAAACGCCAGTGGTGGCTCACTTTGATTATGATGGCCACTTATGGGTATTGACGATGCCTTCGTACATGATCGATACGATCGCAACCAATGAAAAAAATACTACAGGTCAACTGCTAAAATTAAGTGATACCGATCAGGATGGTCTATTCGAAACAAAAGAAATAAAGCTAGACTCACTGATTCTGCCGCGTGCATTTAAGATCCTCGACCACGGAATTTTACTGGCAGAACCCCCTAATCTATGGTGGTACCCTTTCACAGGTGACCAGCTTACTCAGCGCATATTGGTAGACTCTGTATATGCACCCGACGGCGATGTGGAGCATAAGCCCAATGGCCTGTATTGGAATCTGGATAATTGGATCTATAATGCTAAATCTGCTAAACGGTATAGACAAGATACTTCTGGACATTGGTATGATTCGATGACTGAGTTCAGAGGTCAATGGGGAATCACTTCAGATGACTTTGGTCGGCTCTACTACAATCATAACAGTGCAGCTTTATTATCCGATGATCTTATGCCCAATTGGTTGCCGGAAAATCCCTATTATAATTCAATAGGACCTAATATGATGGGCGCATCCAAAACCAACAATAAAGTACATCCCAGTCGTATAAATCCGGGAGTCAATCGGGCATATCTCAAAGATGTACTCGATAGTGTTGGCAAACTCGATGAAATGACAGCAGCATGTGGAGCGTTATTATATCGTAACCATCGGCTGCCATCCTATTACAATAACTATTTTGTTTGTGAGCCTTCAGCAAATCTGGTGCAGAGGATAAATATTACTTCGAGCCCTGAGGGCCATATTATTGCTACGCCTGCAGACAGCACCCGAGAGTTTCTAAGATCTACAGACGAACGATTCAGGCCCGTACATCTTTTTGATGGGCCCGATGGCTGTATTTATGTAGTCGATATGCATCGGGGAGTGATACAACACAAAAATTACCTCACGACATACCTCAAGCGACAGATAGGTTATCGGGACTTACAATCTCACCTGGATCTGGGTCGTATCTATAGAATATGTAATCAAAGCGATCGCGCACCGATAGCCAGACTTTCTGGTTTATCCAATGCCGCTTTAGCAGAACGATTAGTGGATCGAATGGCTTTTTATAGAGACCGGTCCCGAGAGTTATTGATCCAACGGCATGGCCATGCCGCAGTCGAGTCCACTCATCAAGCGCTGATGCTGAATGATAGTAAACCCTCTACTTCCCTGATCTGGACGATGGAAGGATTGGGTATGATCAATGAAAGTCTTATCCGCAAATGGATCAAATTGGCAGACCCAGATCTAAGTTTGACTTTGCTCAAACTTATTCAAAACAGGCCGATCAATACCGACAACATACCATTGCTCGACTCGATCTGCAAGATTAAATCAGATTATTTAGCCGCATTAGCGATAATTAAAAACATGTTACCTGTACACGAATATGTTGCTATGAGTTGGATTAAAAAAGTAGAGACCAAGTACCCAGGCGACCCAATCATACAGGATGCTATCATGAGAACAATCACGGGTTTCGAAAAAAAATATTTGGCTTTCACCATTCAATATCCTAGGCTTATCCAATCAGTCATTGATAAAAAAGCTTCTTTGCAGACGCTGGAATCCAGGATGAAGCCTGATGTCCTCCGGTCCCTCAAACGTGGGTATGATCTATTTATTAACCATTGTGGAATCTGTCATGGTAAAAATGGAGCCGGGATCAATGGGCTCGCACCCAGTCTGGTCAAATCTGACTGGTTGGAGGGCAACGCAGATCGACTTATAAAAATAGCGCTGGATGGACTCAAAGGCCCGATCCTGATCAATGGTAAAGAATATGGCAAAGCAACTACCATGATGCCCGGCCATCGACAACAATCGGCTATGGCCTTAAATGACCAAAACCTTGCCGATATCCTTACGTATATCCGAGGTATGTATGGGGATCAAACCGATCGGGTACTGCCCCAACGAGTCAGAGCAATACGAGATAGCACCGCCGCTAGAGGCAGGCCCTATGAAATGATTGATTTTTAATTGCCTGAGATTTAACGCCCGAAATTATTATTTGAATACCTGTATCCCGATTCTAAAAATAGATGCCCAATCCGAAGGCTAACATCCGCTCTTTACTCGTGCTAGTTATGCCACTAGGTGGGTTGTCGACATATATTTTGGAAAAACCATATTCATAACTGGCATGTATGGTCATAAAGAATACCCTAAACGTAGCTCCAACTATAAATGCACCACGAACATCGTTAAAATCCTCTTCTACAAATTTGTCATTGGTATCGATACCGGCTAAAAAATTAGCAACCAGCCCGCCATGTATTTTTAAATCGCTAAGTTTTGTTTCAAAGGGACAAAACCCAATCTGCAAGGGAAGTTTAATAATTTTTATATCTGTGTATTCCGCGTAGGGGTTCGTCCAATCTTGTTTTACCGGCAGCAAACTCATTTTCTGAAAATGTAATCCTGGCATGATCAACGTAGCTCCATCCTCTATCACCACATCGAATCCGGCATTGTAGCCTTGACGAGTAGGATTTGCTCCGGGCCATTGCTCATCTGTAAATACCGATTGGGTCACCGCTGTACGCAAATGAATTCCTTGACCAAGTGCTATGCCGACCACCAACGACAAAATCGATAAAATGTATAATTTAATTTTCATTACAAATCAGGGTCTAGATGAGCTCTCTTTTGGGTAAAATTTAAATTTATCGCTAGGGTTTTTAACCATATTTAAGGTGTTAAATCATCCATTCATTAAAATATCAAGATCCTATAGTACGGGTTTTTATGGTCTAATGCTCGTTTTATTAGTTTGAGACTTTTTCCAATCGATTGGGGAAAAACTAAACCGTGAACTTAAAAATGTAGACCTAAGCCAAAAGAAAACATCCGTTCTTTACTTTTATCTTCAATGCCTGCTGGACTGTCTTCGGCATAAATTCTAGAAAATCCATATTCATAGTTGACATGAGCAGTGAGGAAGAATACTCGAAAGGTAGCTCCGGCGATAAAGCCTCCTCTGACTGTATTTAAATCGTCTTTGATCACATTTTCATTGATATCTACACCCGCCAAAAAATTGACTAGGACGCCAGCATGGATTTTGAGATCTGCTTTTTTGGTATCAAGCAGATAACCGCCCATTTGCACCGGTACTTTTATGGTCTGTATAGTTGAGTGTTGAGCAAAAGGCTTCTTCCAGTTACGTTTTACAGGAGCCAAGCTCATTTTTTGATAGTATATCCCGGGCATAAGCAAACCATCTTCGTCTTCTATCACGACATCGAGTCCAAAGTTGTACCCATGATGGTTGGTTTTTAAGGTAGTCTGCTGCTCGTCTGTGAATACGGAGTTGGCTATAGCAGTACGAAAATGGAAACTTTGACTATAGGCCCTTCCAGATAGGGCAAAAATGACCAACAATATGCAAATTATATTTTTCATACCAAAAGGATAGCAATATTAATACCAATAACTAAAAAGGGCATCCAACAACTACATTTCATTTAAATATTATATTTAATTGATTAATTATCAATTATTAAAACATAAATATAATGTTTCATATTGATTTTTTAGCACTGCAGATGTATTCATAGTCTACTCTTAATCAATTTATTTGAGTGAATTATTTGGGCTATTTTTGCATTCATAAAATCCTGACATGTTTCCTGATCTCTCCTATATTTTGCATTTTTTGGTAGGATCCGCCCCGGATAATGCCTTTTCTATCGTCAAGACATTTGGGTTGTTTCTGACATTAGCTTTTCTAGCCAGTGCTTTTGTACTTCACCTGGAGTTTAAACGCAAAGAACGCGAAGGTATTTTCCAACCACAAAAAATGATCTTGGACCCGGCCTCAGGATCCCGGCCTATAGATATCCTCATCAATGCATTTTTTGGGTTTCTGATAGGATTCAAAGGCTTATACGCATTCCAACATCTGGACGAGATGAAGGGCGATGCCGTCGCCGTATTATTATCCACTAAAGGCAGCTGGCTAGGAGGGCTCATCGGTGCCGGCATATTTGCAGGAATCAAATATTGGGATTATCTCAAATTCAAGAAAAACCCAACTCCATCAAAAGAAGTGTTAGTACATGCCCATCATATGGTGCCAGACATCACAGTGGTCGCAGCGATCTCTGGCATCTTAGGAGCAAAGATCTTTGCATTGTTTGAAGGCGAACAATCATGGAGCTCCTTTATGCGGGATCCGATCAAGGCATTTTTTTCCGGCAGTGGTCTAGCGATCTATGGTGGTTTGATTTTAGCATTTACGACTGTATTTTACTACGTTTGGAAAAAAGGGCTCAAACCCATTCATGTCATGGATGTCTGCGCTCCAGCTATGATTATGGGTTATGCCGTAGGCAGGCTCGGTTGCCAATTTTCTGGGGATGGAGACTGGGGTATCGTCAATACGCTGGCTAAGCCTGGATGGTTCTTTTTTCCGGATAGCTGGTGGGCATATAATTATCCTCATAATATCCTCAATGATGGTGTCACCATAGCTGGTTGTACTTACAAGCATTGTATGCAATTGGCAGAACCTGTCTACCCTACACCACTCTGGGAAGCTTTTTTGGCATTTGCAATCTTTGGGATCTTATGGGCCTTGAGAAAAAGAATTCGCATCCCCGGGATGTTGTTTTTTGTGTACTGTATCTTTAATGGAGTAGAGCGATTTTTTATTGAAAAAATCAGAGTCAATGAAAAAATCAACCTGGCTGGTATGTCCTTTACTCAAGCTGAGATTATTTCCTTTTTGGTTTTGATCACCGGATTGGTCGGTTGTTTTGTCTTATGGAAAAGGAATCAAACAGCTAGCAGCTGATTGGTGCTCCAATTATAAACTACCATTACTTGTCAAATACTCAAGCATATAGATCGTGGTGTAATGACAAAACATCTCATTTGCCTTTATTCCTTCGTCCATGGTGGTTGGATGCGGTGTGTCTACCTGATCAATGGGATATAGCCCTGGCTAAAAACAAAGATCAAAAAATAATCGGGGCGATGCCCTATCATCGATTTTTGAAAAAAAATATCGATGTGATGGGTATGCCATTTCTTACGCCTTACATGGGTATACATGTAGAGTATCCAAAAGGGCAAAAGCTCAACACCCGCTATGATTTTGAAAAAGAAGTACTGGATCAATTGATTCACCAGTTACCCAGATCTACATATATCCAACAAAAATTTTTTCCAACCTTGACTTATGGCCTTCCTTTTTTTTGGAAAGGGTTTAGATTGGATTGGCGGTATACCTATCACCTTTCCTTACAACAAACTGAGGCTGCTATCTGGGAACAGTTAGAGGGCTCTGCTCGTACTCAACTTCAAAAAACATTAAAACAAGTATCGATTTCTGTGAGTGATGATACTAAGGTGATGTATGATCTGGTTAGCAAGACCTTTGAAAAGCAGAAAAAAAACATGCCCTATTCTCGGACGCAATTTGAACGATTGTATTTGGCCGTCAAAGCTCATGATGCGGGTGACATTTATCTGGCCCGAATGAATGATAGTCAGAACCCGGTAGCAGGTATGTTTATGGTCAAAGATCAACATATGGTATACAACCTTGTCTTGGGCCGGGATCACCATCAAGACCCGGGAGGCAGCATCCATGGTATATTATGGACTTGTATTCAAGCTCATATCGGAAAACAAGAAACTTTTGATTTTGAAGGATCCATGTTAGAAGGTCCGGAGCGGATGTTTAGGTCTTTTGGCAGCCATCGGATCCCGGTGCTACAAGT
Source organism: Saprospiraceae bacterium (assembly GCA_031417835.1). GTDB lineage: Bacteria > Bacteroidota > Bacteroidia > Chitinophagales > Saprospiraceae > JADJLQ01. The sequence goes on from JANOWJ010000164.1 coordinate 7,762, forward strand.
GACCAAGTATAAGAATAGACTTTGGAAAGCAATCTTTGCGATCGCAGGCTATTAATGGATAACCGGAGGGCTGTAGAGGCTATTTCAGTAGGTTGATGATTTTAAAAAGTTGTTCGTAAAAAGAAGCAAATAGTCTTGTTACTTAACTTTCGATATCAGGTCAAAAACGCATGTAAAGCGGACTTATAGGTTATATATTAAAAAAGACAATCGTCAAAAAATGAATGGAGGTTATATAGATACTATCCGCTTAGGCAAACGTAAAATACCAATGAGAACCTTGAATGCTCAGTTCATCGAAACTGACTTCGGTACAGTAAGAGTTTTCGATACGCAAGGTCATAAGCCGGTGATCCTAAGCGCCCCAGATGGTCCTAATGTAATCGAACATCATGAGGAGCTCATTAAAAGACTCTCAAATCACTTTAGAGTTGTTTGTTTTGAGTTTCCGGGAGTTGGATTTTCATTTCCTACATATGAGCATGACTATTCTTTTGTGCGGTCAGCCAATATTATTTTACAATTAATGGTAATACTCAAAATCGATAGAGCGGCTCTTTGTTTTTCGTGCAGCAATGGTTTTTATGCCATCAAAGCCGCAGAGTTGGCTCCGGAAAAGTTTACGCATTTGTTTTTGTCGCAGACCCCATCTATTCATGCCATGAAGGCTTGGACAGATAGGACGATTCCAAAAATATTGACTTACCCTATTATCGGACAATTGGTCAATTCCCTGATAGAAAAAAAAATGTCTCGAACTTGGTATAAAACAGCATTACCGAAATCAACAGACAAAACCCCTTATGAGCATATCGCATTAGCTGCTTTGGATGCTGGCGGTTGTTTTTGTTTGTCCAGTTTAGTGCAGGGACTCATTCCGGAACAATATTCTTCATTTAAACAAATAATGGTACCATGTACTCAAGTATGGGGCAAACTAGATTATTCCCATCGAAGAACAGATCATACATCTATTCTTGAACACGTACCAAATTGTAACATGGTTGTGTTCGAAAATTGTGGCCACTTTCCTGAGTTAGAAGCTACCGATAATTATATAAAATTAGTAAATGAGCGATTATAAGGCAGCCTATATTTTTAAATGAAAAAACATTTGATATAAATACGTATGGAATTTAATCAAGCAAGCAAGACCGTGCAACTTTGCGCCAAAGGAATGGAATTGGAAGGGCAAGGGCAATTAACAGACGCCTTCAACCATTTTAACGAAGCTTGGAGTGTAGCAACCGACGATATTGAAAAATGTACAGCTGCGCATTATATAGCTCGACATCAAAAAAGTATTGCGGACAAATTAAAATGGGACATGACCGCCTTACAGTTTGCATTAAATATAAAAGACTACTCTGCTGGAGAGTTTTTACCTTCATTATACTTGAATATTGCTAAATGTTATGAAGACCTTCGTGACTATGACAACGCCAAAACAAACTATCTTTTGGCTTTTTCGTTCAGCAACCGATTACCAGACAATGGCTACAGCAACATGATCAAAGGTGGCATCAAAAATGGTCTCGATAGAGTCAATAATTAGCTTAGTCAATGAACGAAGCGTTTGACCGCGACAATAATTAAAACAAAATAGCTCATGAAATCAATACTCGTACTTGGTGGGATTTTCAATATTGGTTTTGCCATATTTCATATTTTATTCTGGAAAATATTTCACTGGAACAATGATCTAAAAAAATTGAATTTTGCGAATAAGGCCATCATGCAACTTTTAAATGTCCAGATAATCTACTATTTCCTTTTTACTGCTTGTATATGTTTTGTTTGTCCTTCCGAGTTGCTCAACTCTAAACTAGGGTCACTGTTTTTGGGTGGGACCGCTTTGTTTTGGTTTATCCGCGCTATTCAACAATTCATCTTTTTAAGAGCTCCTGATTTTAAAATTCATATTTTGACTCTATTGTTTTTGATAGGGGCCATCCTTTTTGCATTGCCCCTATTAAGATCTTGATCCGCCCGGCAGAATTGAGGTCCACTGGGATTTCCGTGGGGACTAAAAGTATTCTGATCAATCATTAGGATACTAGCGCGAGCGGTATTAGTTTTAGATTTTAGTTGCTTTAGTCCAATAACTCCATTGTTTCTCTCGTCAATACTTCTCTATTTTAATAAATTAATTCATTCATGAAAATCAAAACCATCATCGCAATACTCACCACCTTCTTAGTGTCCTGTTTAGGAAGTCAAGATCAGCATGGGACAAAAAAAACATCCAACTCCTTAATTGGAACTTGGAAACTTATCTCCGGCACCATAATTGAGAAAAGCGATACGGTAGTGACTGATTATACCCAAGATAGATCCTTCATAAAGATCATCAACGATTCGCATTTTGCTTTTTTTTTGCATGATTTGAACAAAGGAAAAGACTCGGCAGCCGTATTCACTTCAGGTGGCGGCACTTACTCTCTAGATTGTATTTCGTATATCGAACATTTAGTATATTGCAGTGTCAGAAATTGGGAGGGTACTGATTTTGAATTTAAAGTTGATATAAAAAATGATACCCTTGTTCAAAGCGGAGTCGAAGTGGTCGAAAGTGCAGGAATAAACAGAATAAATATCGAAAAGTATAGTAGGATAAAGAAATAACATTCTATCACTGTACA
>JANOWJ010000165.1:0-147018 GCA_031417835.1 Saprospiraceae bacterium
GCCAATACCACTTCAAAAGATCGAGCTGAGGAAATATTTGAAAAAATTGACATAAACTTTACCACGACCAGCAATTACATCAAAGCAGAGACCACCATTAATAATACCAGTAAAAGTTGGTGGGATTGGAAGTCTTGGTTAGGCGGATCTAACGGCTCGTCTTATAAAATCAACTATGATGTGTATATGCCGACGGATCAATTCCTCAAATTGACCCATAAATATGGTGATGCGTTTGTAGATCGTTTGGAACGAGATGCTACCATAAAAGTATCCTATGGCCACCTCAGGATGGATGGATTGGGTGCTAATCTGGACTTGGATTTGGCATACAGCGATGGCAACATTGGGAGCTTTAATGATGGTAAACTTAATTTGCGTTATTCAAATATCTCTATGGGTACTATGAAAGATGGGATACTCAATTTTAAATATTCTGATATCAAAATGAAAGAAGGCGGTGATATCAAAGCAGAGTGTGCCTATGGAGAGTTGGATGCCGACCTTATCCATACGTTGGATATCCATAGTCGATACGACGATATCACGGTGGATTATGTAGGGGATGTCTATGTGAATAGTGGATATTCTGACCTGATCTTTGGTAAAATCGGCAAAAAGTCAACATTTACCAGTACTTATGGAGATATCATCATCAAAGAGTTAGATCCATCCTTTCAATCGATCGATATTAAAACATCCTATGTAGATGTACGAATAGGCGCTCACGGCACATCTTATCGACTCGATGCTAGTGGGTCTTATGCGGATATCAAGACCACGGGTGATTTTACAAGCAATTACCTGGTAGAGAAATCCAATTCAAAAACAGTCAAAGGGTATACCAAAAGTGAAAGTTCAGGGGGGATCATCAAAGCCACACTTGCATATGGCGGTTTGAGGATAGATTGATCAGATGACAGAAAATTGTGAAGGTCTGGGCGGTTATCACCGGCTTGCATATCTTAGCTGCATGCTTTAAGGATCTTTGCTCGACACCACCATGGTTTATCATTTAAAAGACCACGCGAAACTTTAGAATAAACTTTCCACGGCATGATGCTGAGCTTGTTTTATCACCATTGTTAGATTTTCACTGCTCACGCCCTCGACAAGTAGGGCCTTTAATCGATACGATTGCATGTGATTGTTTTCATGATTACACTCCCCATCCAGTGAGCAATATTTCACTAAACTACATGCTTCGATAATAATTATTACGGGTCAACTTTGGTGAAATTCTGCCTGTCTATTTTATTCGAAACGGATTTCTCACTGATCCCAGATTTCAAGATTGGACGAAACGGCAGGTTGGTAAAGGCCGAGCGCAAAATTAACATTGTTAGTTGATCATCAAAATTCCAGCTACATATTAAGAATTTATGAATTCATCATTTTTTTGATTGTAATTTAAATCTTAATACATTATATTTATCCTTAATATTAATTCACCAAAAAGAAAACTGCTATGCCTAAAATTTTTGTTTTGGACACTTCTGTATTGCTTTTTGATCACAATGCACTATCCAGTTTTCAGGATAATGATATTGTCATCCCTATCACCGTATTAGAGGAATTGGACAATTTTAAAATCGGCAACGATACTAAAAACTTTGAAGCACGGGAAGTGATCCGATATTTGGATAAACTTTCAGAAAACAAAAATCTCCAGGAATGGATAAACCGAGGCGTAAAACAAGGAAGAATAAAAATCTATAATGGTAACAATAAGGACCTGGCGGTCAACGCGGAATCAGTCTATGGGGGTGACAAAAACGATCATAAAATACTCAATGTAGCCCTTATCCTCAGCAAAGAACACAAACGATCCAAAGTAGCTCTGGTGACTAAGGATATTAATCTCCGGATCAAAGCCAAAGCTCTTGGGATCGAAGCAGAAGACTACCGCACTGGCAAGGTGGAAGATATGGACATGATCTCTGAGGGCAGTCACTCGCTCAATAATCTCGATGCAAAAATCATTCAGGAAATTTACAGCAAGACATTTATCAAGGAAAATAACATTCTTAAAGGAAATAAAGTGGCCAATGGGTACTACGTATTGAATAATTGCACACAAAGTGCATTGGTCAGATACGATGAACCCTCTGATAGCATCGTCAAGGTCGATAAAAGCTATGTTTATGGCATAAAACCCAAAAATGCTGAACAAACCTTTGCCATCGATGCTTTGCTCAATGAGGATATAAAACTAGTAGCCCTGCAAGGAGTAGCAGGTACCGGCAAGACGATGCTAGCTCTGGCAGCAGCACTAGAACAAATGGGAAATTATGAAAAAATCATTCTCACCAGACCTATTGTACCGCTGAGCAATAAGGAAATAGGATTTCTGCCCGGTGATGCAGATGATAAGATCTCGCCATATATGATGCCGCTCTGGGATAATCTTAATTTTATCAAATCCCAACACAAAGATAAAAGCAAAAAAAGCTCTATCGTAGATCAACTAAAAACGGAAGGTAAACTGGAAGTGACTGCCCTTACCTTTATCAGAGGTAGATCGCTCAGCAATGTTTTTTTCATTGTAGACGAAGCTCAAAACCTCACCCCACATGAAATAAAAACGATCATCACTCGGGCTGGTGAAGGCACCAAAATAGTTTTCACCGGTGATGTACATCAGATCGACACGCCTTATATGGATGAGCGCAGCAATGGCCTGACTTATATCATAGATAAGTTGAAGGGCCAAAATTTGTTTGCGCATATCAAACTTGAGAAAGGGGAGCGGTCAGAATTGGCTAATCTAGCTAATAAATTATTGTGATGATCAAAGTGCTTAGCTGCTGAAGATCATACAAGCCGGGCAGCCTTTTATTGTTTTAATCTGGGTTACAAGATTAAATCACAATTCTGTTCAATCGCATTGATCTTGGCTCCTAATTTCTTGTAGAATAAAATGGCGGGTGCATTCCATTCTGATACTTGCCATCGTATTTTATGACAGCCGGAGGCTTTTGCATACTCTATGACGGCCTGAATCAGTTTTGAACCTACGCCAAGGCCTCTATAAGCCTGTTGTACATAAAGGTCATCCATATAAATCGATTTCCCTGCCCAGGTATAATATACGTGATTGTACGTGGCATAGCCCATTATCCTCGCGTCAGCTGTCACCGCCACGAACGCGTGCATATGATCTTGCTCGACGATCATCAAGGGTAGGGTATTGGTCATCCGGTCGGCGACTTTCTCAAATAAAGCCAGTTCCTGGATGAGGCCATAGATTTGAGGCAAGTCTGCTTCTGTTCTTTTTCTAATTGTAATTTCCATAAGATACAATTGGTCAGAGGAGATTTAATTTTTTTTCTAGGTAGTGGCTATGAATGCCGAACATAGATTTTAAGTTGGAGATTTTGTCGATGATTTTTTGTCGATCTATTTTTTTATCGGATGTCTTTTGGGCCGTGATCATTATATTTTTTGGAGTGTGGGCATCAGCTATAAAATCAAAAACTTTGATGGTGTAGCCATAGTACTCGAGTATGAGTCCACGGATGGCATCCGTGATCATCTCTGATTGGCGCTCTAAAAAAATGCCATGTCTAATCAGATCATCCAATGGGCTTATGATTTTATACTTTTCTATTTCCCGGCGTATTTGTTTATGGCAGCAGGGTGCTACGACGATGATGTCGGCATGACTGGTGATGCCCTTGAAGATGGCATCATCGGTAGCTGTATCGCAGGCATGGAGCGCTATGAGTATATTAAAGTCCGAAGATGGGTAGGAGTCGATTGTACCTTCTTCAAACCGGAGTTGTGCAAAGTGGGATTCTTTAGCCACTCTATTGCACAAATCCACTAGATCCTTGCGGACTTCTACTCCCGTGATCTCGACCGGCCGATGAAGTACGTGATGGAGGTAGTCGTAAAGGGCAAAAGTCAGATAGCCTTTGCCTGCTCCCATGTCGACGATCTTGATCAAGTCAATGTGTGTCAACGATTTGAGCAACGTGCTCAATACCTCGATGTAATGATTGATTTGTTTGTATTTGTCCTGAGCGTGGGCATATACTTTGCCCTGAGCATCTGTGATCTTTAAGGCATGCAGATAGGGATTATCTTTAGATGGGATCACTTTTATTTTTGGGTTGTCGTGGGCTGAGGAAGGTAATGCACTGAAGGTAGGTTTAGATGGCATCATGATCCATGCTTGCGTTTTTGTATATTCAGTCCTATAGTCCATATCTAGTGTAAATAAATTGGCGATATGAAACTGGTCAGCTTCAATGTATTTAGATATAAAAAAGTAGGCCTCATCGAAACTGTAATTTTTAACCACATCCTTTGTTTGATATCGATAGGTAAATGATAGTTTATCACCATTTTTAAGGATGACTTTTTTTATGTAAATATTTTTTAACGATTCCTCAGATCCTTGATATTTGCTTAAGGATAATTTGACAAATATGTGTTGACTTATACTTTGTTGGATAAGGTCTAAAAACGACTTAAGATGATCTATCATACTGATTGTATTCGGATTAAGGATTAGCCCATCAGTTTTTTTAACGTGGCAGCATTGGGCAAGACATTTTTATATTGAGCAGGAAGTTCATGACTGGTTTTATATGTGGCTACGCCCATCGGCTTTTTGATGTCCCGAAATGAAAATTCTACAGTTTTATTATTTTTTTCCTTGCACAGTATTATACCAATAGCAGGCAATTCATGAGGTTGCTTGATATATTCATCGAGCGCAGATAAGTAGAAATTCATTTTTCCGGCATATTCGGGTTTGAATTTGCCTTTCTTTAGATCAAATGCTACCAGACACTGTAGTTTACGGTTAAAGAAAAGTAGGTCTGTGAAAAATTCTTCGTCGTCTACGATAAGTCGATATTGATTAGCTATGAATGCAAAGTCTGCTCCAAGAGACATTAGAAATTTTTTAATATTTCTGACAATCTCGTGTTCTACCAATCGCTCATCTTCTTCATCTGGATCTTCTATATTTATAAAATCCAATAAATATTCATCTTTGAAGCTGTGTAGTGCTTTTGCTCTTAGCGATTCATTCGTAATAGCGGTTTTAAAATTATTTGGAAGTTTACCGCGTTTTTTAAAAAGTTTGTTTTTAAGATGGTGTTTTAAAGTCGTAACTGACCAAAACTCAGACGCAATTTGCATGATATAAAAAGTGCGCTCTTCAATGCTTTTTGTATGTATCAATAACTCGCTATGGTGTGTAAAACTTACTGAGAGGAAGGCTAGACCCAATTGGTCCGTCACTGACGGACCAATTGGGCCAGTATCTACTAACCTTATCAGAGTCGGGTTAAGAACTTCTTGTTTTTTTGATTTTTTGGATAATTGGTCCGTCGCTGACGGACCAATTTTAATGCTACTATCCCAAGCCAGATAAAAAGCTTTCATCCGCTTGATATTAGTAGCAGAAAAACCTTTTAATCCTGGCAGTTCTTGCTGCAAATCATTTGAAAGCCGTTGCAATATTTTATCCCCCCATTTGCCTTGTTTCGACTTTAAATCAATCAGCCTTCCTACCTTAAAATATAAAGTCAGGAGCTCCCGATTAGCCAATGAAGCAGCCTTATATCTACTCGTAAGTATAGCAGTTTTTAGTTGCTTGATCGTTTCAGAATAGATACTCATATTCATATGGACCGGTATGGCGACTCAAGATGAACTGAGTCATAAGATTTGTCAACAATAGGTATAAACATATATAAGTCAATACAGATAAAGTTTAAAAAAATGCAGGTCTATAAGCCGGATTCTGTCCAGAAAGCGTGTATCGCCTCCCTGATCCATCATTTATCTTGATCCGCCTTCACAGACGAGATTCTAGCTGCCTACCCTCTTTGGCTGTTTGACCAATTGGACGAGCCGCCCAACTTACCGAGAGAGTGACCTCCCAGCAAACCAAAGTATACATGGCATTTCAACACATAAGGTTTATCCATCCCAGTGGTTGCCCATCGGGATCGTGCGCTCTTACCGCACGTTTTCACCATCACCTCGAGTTTCCTCAGGGCTGTTATTCTCTGTGACCCTCTCTGTTCCCAAATTACTTTGGGACCCACGTGTTACGTGGTATGTTGCCCTGCGTTGTCCGGACTTTCCTCCCTGTCACTGTAGACAGAGCGATAGATCGACCTGCAAGTGACAAAATTAGCATCATTTTATACACGGAATAGAAATGGGAGGTTTCCTGAATGTATAAATTTTATTAATATATATAAAATAAATATAAAATATTGATTTACAGATATTAATAAATGATAATATAAATTAATATATTGTGATCAATTTCATATCCCCCCGATGAAATCTTATACGAAGGCGCTTATTTTTTCTATGATTGCATGCTCCATACTATATGGCCTGGGTCATTATGGACATTCGGAAGCGCACATTCAGAAGCGTATTGCGACAGCACAACATCATCTTGATCAGTCCTATCATCACGCCATCGACATCCTTGCCTCTGATAGCCTCGTAGATCGTATCGGCGAGGAATTTAAAAAAAACAAATATGTATACTATGTGCATCAAGGTGATTCACTACGCTACTGGAGCGAAGAAACGTTTCGATTATCAGCCCTAACCTCAGTAGATAAAGGCCAATTTGTAACCCAAGAAAATGTCACGTACTATTTCAGAAGCTTCCAAAAAGAAGGCACATCCCATATCATTGGCTTGCCTGTGTACTTTGTCAGTCAGGAAGAAACTGAAGTAGCTTTATTGCAAGGTGCAATTTTTTCACCTGACCGTGCGATAAGTCATTTTGTAAAAATAGATCCGGGCTATCCGGCCTGGATGCAATGGTCGATGGTTTTGTTTTATATGTTATCCGTCGGAAGTGGGGTATACGGATTGTTGATGTGGAGCAGAAGATTGATGGCCGAGCAGTACTTGTTGCTTGGATTATTCGTATTTGCCGTGGGTATTTTTTTGATCCGTATGGTATCATTGGCTAGCAGCAGATTATTGTCATGGCCTGCAGTAGTGTTTTTTGATGATGCTGTTCGACCCTCTTTATTTAGCCCTACGTTAGGCGATTTATTGATCAATATTGGATTATTGTGCGTGTTGATTTGGTTTATCCGCTCTTACATCAGACCACAATATTTTAATAAAATATGGGCCAATGGATTTGCATTAGGGCTGATGAATTATTGGTTAGTCTATTTGTCCGCATTTTTAATGGTACACATCTTCAGACAGCTGGTGATGAATTCCGGCCTTTCGTTCGATTTTGAATATATTTTTTATCTGGACTTCAGAAGTGTTTTGGCGTTGTCTGGGATATTGATTTTGGCTATTGCCCTATTTATATTGGATCTCCATCTGTTGCGCATCATCCGACACTTAGGATTGACATCACAAAAAAGATTATTAGCTAATGGATTAGCATTAGCGGCATTGGTACCATTGACTTTTTTGTTGCCTGCTCAATTGCCATTTCTATTATTACTTGGCTTAGGTGGTTACCTCACATTATTGGATTTATTTATAGATCACATCAGGCCACATGCAGCTTGGTATCTCACGTGGACGATCACAGGTTCGATATTGATTTCATCGCTGCTGTATCAATTTCATATAGATAAAGAACTTGACCAACGGGTGACCATAGCTCAGGCGTTAAAACAAGAGTTGATAGCAGCGGATATTGCTCCCGGCCATTCCGAAACTTTTCTCCGGCGCCAGTTATCCAGAAAAGAAACCAACTCGGCATATTTAGCGCTGTATGACTTGAGGTATATCCAAGCACCTTCCACGCCGCTCATATCGAGCGATAGTGGCTTGCACACCATATATACGGAGATCAATGGCGATTCAGGATTTTACCTTACTAAAAAATCAAATCAACTATTCAAAGCGTTTTCATTTTTCTCCTATGTATTTATACTTTTTAATCTGATCCTGGTCGGATTTGCATTAATCAACCGAAAAGTAAGATGGTTTTCATTTTCTCTTTTTCGATTTTTCCCATCCAGAGTGACTTTGCGCTATCGTATTCAGGTGAGTATGCTAGTTATGAGTCTTTGTTCCTTCCTACTTATTGCTCTGGTCATCATCTTATATGTCAAAAAGAATGCATGGGAATGGCAAAAAGATGCTTCACTATTGCATACCGGCAGTTTATCCTTGCCGGAGCTTTTAAGATCAGCAGGTACTAATCACGAATTGTATAAGATATATGATGACCAGGGAAGATTGTTGCCCGATCAAGTAGATCGAATGCCTTATGCAGACTGGGCCGCGTTACACAGCTCTGATGATCCGGTCACATTAACGTACAATACTCTACACCATGAAGATGGCAGACTTTTTTTTATTAAAAAAAATGATACGGCAGTCGACCTTCAAAATAAGCGAAAATTGAATGACTTCTTGGGGGCTTTGCTTAATGTGTATGTTTTTTTACTGATTGTGATTGTATTGATATCGATGATCGTAGCCAATTCCATTGCCAGACCACTGACCGTATTGAGTACCAAACTCAAACAAATCAAAATAGGCGGCAGCAATCAGCGCTTGGAATGGGATCATCAAGACGAATTAGGTGGTTTGATCCGCAATTATAATGAGATGATCCAAGAGCTTGATCGCAGTACTAGGATGCTAGCACTGACAGAGCGCGAAACAGCGTGGCGAGAAATGGCTAAACAAGTAGCACATGAGATAAAAAATCCGCTCACTCCGATGAAGCTCATTACCCAACACTTGCAAAATTCTATCCATCGGGCACAACCAGAAGAGATACCTCCATTGGTAAAACGAGTTACTCAAACCCTGATCGAGCAAATAGATAATCTATCAAAGATCGCTTCAGAATTTTCAAATTTTGCTAAATTACCTGCTCCTGAAAATGAAAAATTGGTGCTCAATGAGGTGGTCACCTCTACGCACGACTTATTTCGAAAACGGGAGGATATGGACATTCACTTACGGGTGCCGATCGACGAGATCTATGTCTTTGCAGATAAAAATCACATCATTCGAGTATTGACCAATTTGATCAAAAATGCGATCCAGGCCATTCCATTGGGTAGGCGAGGGCGCATCGAAATCTTACTCTATAAACAAGACGAAAAAGCTATCGTAAAAATTGCAGACAATGGTTGCGGTATACCCGACTCTATGAAAGATAAAGTCTTTTACCCAAACTTTACCACCAAAAACTCCGGGACCGGTCTGGGCTTGGCTATAGTCCGGGATATCATCGATTCTTGCAATGGCCACATTTATTTTCTAACGTACGAAAACAAAGGCACCGAGTTTTATATCGAATTGCCGTTGATGCATATGGCTGATAATTTTAAAGAGGAGCGTAGGGTGAGTTTATAAGAGTGCAGCTAGTCTACCATGTTTTTAAATGTTCAGCTTTAAAAGTCCATTCCGGAGTGGCCAGTTTGGTCAAGTTATCTAAACGATACCAGGGACTGATGGTGGGATCTTGTATATTTTTCAATACATGAATGTCTTGAGCAGGCATATAGCTTTGGGCTAACATAAATAATTTGTTGCCATCCTGGTCCTCGGCGATATCCACTACGATGACTGCATGGCCCGGTGCGCCACCTTCTATAAATACATGTCCTATCGCCAAGTCTTTTAATTGTGTTCTATTAAGTTCTTTTGCTAATGATAAGGTGCCTGCATACATGAAGACCATCGTCATGTATTTTCTAAACTCGGTATAGGTATTGGCAGGCGCTTTGCTTTTTACCCAACTGGTTTTGTTGCCCTTTACCACAATTCGTTTTCCCATCATCCACTCACTGTATTCGACTTTAAACCCATTGGTCAATGTAAAAGCGATTTGATCATACGCTTTCATTGCAAATAGATACTCGCCACGGAGTCGCATCACAGCATCTGCGCACTGTTGCAGGTCTTTATTACCCACATCGATGGTCAGCACTGCTTCATGAACCGGATTGGATTTTATTTGACCGTTAAAGTATTTTACTGGCGAACCTGCCGGTCGAACGGGCAGGTTGCGTAAATAGTGTGAAAATGAATAAGCGGGTACTGCAATGCGGTAAAAAGAAGCAGGCGGAATGAATCGAGTGAGTATAGTGGTGCCCTGTATGTTTACGATAGTTGAATGTGTGGTGCCAAAAGACTGGCTGTTTGCTTTGTATCCTACGCCTACTAAATACAAATATAACAGGACCTTCATAGCAAAAAACTAATTGATCAAGGTCACATCTCCCTTGTACACCAATCGCACACCATCGGTAAATTCCACATCGATCAAATAGACATATACCCCTGAAGGTGCAGTCACCCCTTTAAATCGACCATCCCAAATCAATACTCCGGCAGGATCTGGTCCCAAGTCTTTGATCTCAGATATGATATCGCCCCATCGATTAAACATTCGGCCGTAGTGGATCTTGACCACTCCTGAGCCACTGAATAATCGAAAATCCTGATTAGCACTGAGTTGATCCGGTCGGAAAGCATTAGGTATGTATATGGCGCGGCGCGTATCTACCGTGACCATGACCTGATCTGTGGCCCTACAACCGGATTGATCGATGGCTGTGGCTGTGAATATTGTATTTTTAAAGGGCCTGACCCTGATCAAGGAACAATCGGCATTCAAACAATCAAATTCACCCGTATTTCCCCAGTTTACCATAGAGATCGGATTATTACCCACTGCAGTTATGCGCAGGCTATCTCCAAGGCGAATAGCTCGGTCCGGCCCGAAGTCAACATTAAACCGCGGTGGGTCGACCACCGTGATCGTAGTGTCAAGCGCACAACCTTTACGATCAAATAAGGTGAGTTGATAGCTGCCAGCCTTTAGTGGTATTCTATTGGTGATCGGTATACTATTGCCATTATTGATAGAATAAGAATAACTGGCACCATTGCCTCCGGTCGCATTATTGATGAATATGCCGATCGTATCACCGGCACATCGAGGTATAAAAGAAGTCAATAGATCCAATGAAAGCCAAGTGGGCTCGGCTATATCCAAGTTGGCGAGCGTATCTGAGCAGCCTTTGCTATCAGTGGCTATGACGGAATAAATACCTGGCCGAATATTTCTTATAAAATTGGTATCCGGAAAATTTGGTGTCCAGGTATATCGGATAGCTCCAATATTACCACCGGTTGTTTTTACACCCAGATGACCATCATTGCTACCGGGACATGTGATGGGTCTCACCTTGATGGAGTCCAGCGAGAGCGCTAAGACCGATGGTTCTGAAATAAATAGGGAATCTATAAAACTACAATTATTAAGATCGGTCACAGTCACCGTATACTTACCTGCCGCAATACCTGATCGCACATTATTGGTATCAGCATCATTCCACACATATCGATAAGGGGATGTACCTCCGAACGCAAGGTAATTGATAGAGCCATTGCGCTGACCTGCACATACGATATCCTGAGCAATCGTTCTGATCGGATCTCTGATAATGGCTGTCGGGGATACAATATTGAAGGTAGCAGTAGTGGAGCAGTTATTACCATCTAAAATCCGTACAGTTTGGAGGCCAGCACACAGACTATCCGCGGTAGAGGAAACCAAACCTAATGTCTGCTCATTGGATGACCAGATGATTCTAAAATTGTTTTGTGGATCAGTACCCCCCGATACCAGGATTCTAGCTTGACCAGTACAGTCGCCAGTACCAGCGCATCGGACCCCTCTGAAAGCAGCTGAATCAAATACCGCTACGATAGCAGGAGGTTCACGGAGTATGGCATTGAGTATGAGACTTGGACATCGATTGGCATCGGTGATGGTCACACTATAATTGCCGGATCTTAGTCTGGTAAATACGCCAAAGTTTTGTGAGGTGCCTCCATTAAGCGTATATGTGTATGGACCTGTACCACCACGAGCAGTAAAATTGATCCTACCACTGCTATCCCTGGGACAAAGTGGTTCGATGATCTGGGAATCTAATAATGCAAGTGCCAAAGGCTGGGATAAGATCACAGTATCCTGACCTTTACAGCCCTTATTATCAGTGACCTCGACGATGGCGGGTCTATTGGCTAGATTATTTCTCGAAGTAGCAGTGCTATCACCATTGCTCCATTTATATCTGACGATGGTAAATCCTGCACCGGCCCTTGCCGTAAGATCAGCCCCCTGACCAAAACAAAGGATAGGAGTCGTATCGATCGACACGGGTACAACTGTTCGTACAAAATTGAATGACAGTCCGGCATTAAAATTAGTAGAACAATTATTGGCATCAGTGACGGTCACTTGATAATTGCCCGAGATTAGACCTGTCCTGGTATTTGAGTTGATAGGAGCATCTGCCCAGGTATATCGATAGGGACCTGTACCACCTGTCATATTGATGGTGATGGCTGCGTCACTGCCTGGCACGCAGGATTCGGGTCTGGTCACAACTGAAGCAGTATCCAACAAAAGTGGTTGTGTCAAATTTAATAAGGTATCCAAAAAACAGCCTGACTGATCTCGGATCAAAATTCTATAGGAACCGGCTGAAATGGCATTGAGTCTAGCTGGCCGGGCTAAAATGCCAGGCAACCTTACACCTAGGGGATCAAATATGTATACTGTGTCATTCACCAAAGTAGAGCCGTCCGAAAACATCCTACCTACCTCCAATCGACCATCGCTCCTTGCAAAACATGTAGGATTGTCGACGACAGGGCTCAAGGCTATTCTCTTTTGATAGGTTAGTCTCAGACTTGCGGTGTCTTTACATCCTTTGCTATCCGTGATTACTAATCGGCTTAGTGAATCTCCTAGATTGGTATAACTGTTACCGATTTGTGTGCCATTACCCAACCATTCAAATGAAAATGGTCCAATGCCTTGAATGGAAGCAAAGTCCGGGGATAAACGGCCATCTGTGATACCATTGCAAACAGGAAGTCGAGCAATTGAAATGGCAGACCGTGGTCTTTCCCTTAAGATGTTGATACTATCTAGTTTGAAACACCCTTGAGCATCTGTCACCGTGACGATATATTTTCCTGCAACTAATCTATTGATGGTAGGGGTGACACTGCCATTAGACCATGAAAACCTAAATGGTAAAGATCCGTTAGACACCATGGCTGTGATTCTGCCATCGTTACCCACACAACTTTCATTGTTGAAGTTACTAAGATCTATTGCAATATCAGATACAGCGGCACTAAAATTAAAAGTGTCTCTTACTTTATTACTGTCCGCATCGGTGGTGATCAGCTCGTATTGCCCCTGAGGCAAATTGGCAAAAATTAAAGTATTCACTGATGCCGCTGGTATATTCAATTTATCTCGGATCGAGGCATTTCCAATCAATCCATACTCTATCGTAAAAGGACCACGGCCTGCGAATACCTGACCAAATAGGGCCTGGCCACACTGCGCATAAAAAGCATCCAGATTGGTAGCAGGATTGATAAGACTCGTGCAAGCAAATACACTACCTGATGCCGTAGTCAATGGGATTTTGGTGCCTGCGAGATTAGATAGTTCGAGACTGGGTAAGTTAGGTCCTGGGTTTTCTAATACTCGGACAGTATTGTTGCCCGGAGGTCCTTTGACTCTAAAACAGATATCAATAAGCTTTACTTCTGTCGTAAAATCACGCGGCGTCAGATTAAAATCAAACCAGAAAAATTTGATATAGCCTTGGGTCACATCATTGGTGACGACTACCGCATCTATGGTCGTGCCTAAGCTAGGATTCAGATTCCGAGCTCCGGTATATTCTAATAATTGAGGGTTGAAAGAAAATGTAAATTGAGCTGCAGTCAGATCGGGGATTCTACCGACATTGATGGTATAACATACTTCTGAGCCAATACTTCCATTAGCACATAAGACACGCAGGATACCAGGATCTTCTTCGATCGTGACGGAACCGGTTATGGTACATCCATTGATATCCTCTATGGTGATGGTATATCTACCAGGTGAAGGCGCAGAAAACTGCATGGGTTTGCCATTTTTAGCCGGGCCATTAGTCAAGCGACCTATAATATTCGCATCAGCATTATTGACTATAGATACGATGGTATAATTACTTGCCGTGTCATATTGAGGCAGTCCTCCACCTACGGTAAAAGTACCAGTATAATTTGCAGGACCCCCATTATTGCCAGTGATGTTAGTAAGCCTGAGTTCATTGAGATATACTACAGAAAAAGCAGAGTCGATATTGACATCAATACATGGACCGGATATATCGGATGCATTTTTTTCAAATACAGTGTCGCCACTAAATCGATCGAGTGTCACCGGAGCAAACCAAAATTGTACAGGGTTACCATTATTATAGGTGGTTTGTAGGAACCCATCGTTAACAAATTCGATGTCTCCATTGGCAGTCCCTTTTGCTATCCACAGTCCATTCCGTTGATTGACCGGTAAACCATTGACTATGATTGGAGTTTTTTTATTGATACAGGGATCGGCGATGAGTGTGGCCAGGCTGGTGGCCTCTCGCGTAGGTTTACAATCATAGTATACGTAGGCCGTACCTGGCGTAGTCGAAGGATTAGGATCGCCACTGAAATTGCCATTGCGGTTATGTACTATATTGAGTCTGTCCCCAAAACATAAGTAACGGGTATTATTGGATTGATTTGCAGCGTTTGAAGTGATTCTAAATGTACCCGCTTCAGCTCCTGGGCAGCCTTGAGACCTAAGATTGTTGCCGGATGTCACGGTGCTTTCAGCCAATACACGGATGGGTCTTTGAGCCTGGATCGAATGAATCGATAAATAATATAACGCTAAAAAGAGTAGAGTTGGGCGACAATTCATTGGATTATAAGTATATATATGAAGCAGATTTTCGGGATATGAGCGGCAAAGTTAATCAAGCACCCTAGATCTAGTTCAATTTTAACAAATGTATTCTATCAACGAAGCATCCTCAGGGTATAGTATGATAAAAAATACATTAACCCCTACTTAGGATTTTGTTAATAGTTTACATTTTTTGTTCCAATTCAGACATATGTTTGACTACACCTTGTAGTCCTTTACTTTTAAGTTCTTGGACGAAGCGGAGCGCTTCTTCTTTAGTACTAAACTTACCTAAAGTGATTCTATACGAAACGATATTGGTCTCCTTGTTTTTATTGTTGAATACCTGGACAGTCTGAGTAAACGATTTTTTAAGCTTGCTGACTTCACTTGCGACATTCGTAGCGTCAGAGTAGACCCCGATTTGTACCCGATACAATACCGGATTATTATCTTTTGGGTCTTCAGTTCTAGTTGATTTGATGGCAGGAGCCGGTTTGCTCGCGGGTGTTGAACTTGGAGGAATTAATTTTTTAGGTTCTGATTTGGGTTTGTTCTTTACCTCAGAGGCTTTAGGCAATCCCGGTTCTCGGTATACATTAATAAATGCAGGTTTTGGTTCAGATGTGGAAGTTGATTTTAAAGGGATATTATCGGCTATAGCTACGATGTCGTCAGCAGCGGTACCAGCTGCGGCGCTCCTATGATTTTTTAATACTCTCAGTAGATCAGGTGCTCCCATGCTTTTTTCATATTTACCGAGTAAAGCCCCATTGCCATTTAATACGACGATGGTCGGTAGGTACTGGACTTTGTATTTTTGTTTCCATACGAATCCATCCAGATTTTCTACATCGACTTTTACTGGTACATAGTTTTTATCGATGTAGGAGGCTAAGGTAGCATCAGTGAAAGTAAACTCATCCATCCACTTACACGGCTCACACCACTTAGCATGAAACTCAATGAAATAGAGTTTTGATTCTTTTTTGGCCTTAGCCTTGGCAGCTTCTATGGTACCATTAAAGAACATGACTTCTGACTCTTCAGCCATAATTATAGTACTCGAGCAAAAAGTAATCATTGCTACAGTCAGACATTGATAGATTCGCATACGTTCCTCCTTTGATTTTAAAATAGTTAAATGGTTGGTTTTAACAGGAATAGGCTTCCTTTACCGTGTACAACAATTATTGTACCAGATTTGGTTATTTTTATTTTAATACAACTATATTTCGTTGAATGTTAATATATTATAAGTTATAAACTTATTTTATACGTTGAGTAGACATGATGAATACATGCGAATATTATTTACATTTGTCTCATGAGTGGAGATATTACGGTGGCCATTACTGGCGTGGAAGGGTATGTACCGGAGCATATATTGACGAATAAAGATCTGGAGGCGCTGGTAGAAACCAATGATGCATGGATCATGGAGCGGGTGGGGATCAAAGAACGGAGAATCCTCAAAGATCCTGAAAAAGCATCCGTGTATATGGGTGCCGAAGCTGTGAAGGGTTTGCTGCTAAAAACCAATACTCATCCTAATGATGTTGAGCTATTGATCTGTGCTACGGTCACAGGGGACTATGTAGTACCTGATAATGCAAATCAAATCTGTAAGCTCGCCGGTATGAAGCATGCTTATGGTTTTGATTTAAATGCTGCATGTTCCGGTTTTTTGTTTGCACTAGCTACCGGGGCCCAATTTGTGCGATCTGGGATGCATCGGAAAGTTATCGTAGTAGGGAGTGATAAGATGTCGACGATCACAGATTATACGGATCGATCTACATGTATCCTTTTTGGCGATGCAGCCGGAGCTGTCATGCTCGAACCCTCGATCAATGATTATGGAATTGAGCAGATCGCATTATATGGAGATGCCTCCGGCAAAGACATGCTGCGCATCAAGTCAGGCGGTGCACTGAGACCTCCGTCAGCTGAGACCGTAGGTCAAAGGGAGCATTTTGTATGGCAAGATGGCAAAGTCGTATTTAAGGCTGCAGTCAAAGGTATGTCAGAAGCTGTAAAAGAAGTTATAAAAAGGGCAGGCCATCAAGGTGCTGATATAGACTGGATAGTTCCTCATCAGGCAAATTATCGAATCATCAAATCTGTGGCAGATATGCTCGATTATCCGCTCGAAAAAGTGATGATCAATATCCAGAAATATGGCAATACTACAGCTGCTACAATACCCTTGTGCCTTTGGGAATACGAATCTAAGCTCAAAGAAGGGGACAAAGTCATTCTTACAGCTTTTGGAGGTGGTTACACCTGGGGGGCCATTTTACTCACTTGGGCTTATGATACCAAAAAGACATAATGCCACAAAGGGAGTTGTAGAGATCCACTAAAACGAAGGTGTAAGCCACATCACAATTCAACTGCTTGACCGATTATGCGGTGATTTACTGTGCTTGGATCATGCTCTATCCTTAGGTGAAGACTATAGCCATCTAGCTAAAAGACATGGCAAAGCATTGATTATCAAACAAATATTAATTTTGAAGATAAGTACCCGCCCATGCACTTTACCCACGGCTTATACTTATATTTGCGGCCGCAAAAATAATATCAATTATGGCTTCAACTACAGAGATTAGAAACGGGATGTGCATCACCCACAATAATGATATATGGACCGTGGTCGAATTTCAACACGTAAAAAGTGCCCGGAGTGCTGCTTTTGTGCGATCAAAACTCAAAAGTATAACTACCGGCAGATCAGTCGAATATTCTTTCCCAGCCGGACACAAATGGGACGAAGTGCGTATGGAACGCCGCAGATATCAATTTCTGTATAAAGATGACCAGGGTTACAATTTTATGAATAATGAAAATTTTGACCAAGTGCTCTTGCAAGAAAACATGATCGATGGTATCGATTTTTTGAAGGAAGGGATGGATGTAGAAATTTTGTTTCACGCCGAAAATGAAATGCCGATGAGTGTGACGCTCCCTATGTTTATGGTGCTTGAGGTGGTCTATACTGAGCCAGGGATCAGAGGCGATACCGCCACGAATACTTTAAAACCTGCAAAATTGGAGACTGGAGCTGAAATCAAGGTGCCACTTTTTGTTAACGAAGGTGACAAAATCAAGATAGATACTCAGAATAGGTCGTATATTGAACGGGTAAAAATCTAATCCGTATGGATCTAAAAGAAATACAGGAGCTTATCCGGATGATGGGTAAATCCGGCCTTGCAGAGCTCAAATTGAAAAATGGTGATTTTGAGTTAGTCCTTCGATCAGAGGCTATTAAAGAAAAATCCGTCATGCAATCTATGCAACCGCCAATGATGTCGATGCCCATGCCGATTGCAGCCCCTGTAGGCACAACTCCAGATAAAAAATCTGCATCCGGGACTGAAGCTACGACCGAAACGAAACCAGCTGCCAATCTTTTGGAGATCAAATCGCCTATGGTCGGTACATTTTATCGCTCTGCATCTCCAGATAAACCGCCATATATCAAAGTAGGCGATACTGTCCATTCTGGCCAGCCGGTATGTATGATAGAAGCCATGAAATTATTTAACGAAATCGAAAGTGAAATATCAGGTACTGTGATCAAAATAATGGTAGAAGATGCTGCCCCGGTTGAATACGATCAAGTATTGTTTTTGATAGAACCGGCGTAAGCCAAAGCACGTTTCATTATGTTCAATAAAATATTGATTGCCAACCGTGGTGAGATCGCACTCCGGGTGATTAGAACTTGTAAGGAGATGGGTATCAAGACGGTAGCTGTATACTCTACTGCGGATCGCGATAGCCTTCACGTGCGGTTTGCAGATGAAGCGGTATGTATAGGTCCTCCGGCGAGCAGCGAGTCTTATCTCAGTATTCCCAAAATTATTTCTGCTGTGGAGATCACTAACGCAGATGCGGTACATCCTGGATATGGCTTTTTGGCAGAAAATGCTCGATTTGCTGAAGTCTGCACAGATTACGGCATAAAATTTATAGGGCCCACCCCAGATCAAATTCGGGCTATGGGTGACAAGATCACTGCCAAAGAAACCATGATCAAATCAAAAGTACCTGTTATACCCGGTAGCGATGGTTTGCTCAAAGATGTAAAACATGCAGGTAAAATAGCTAAGGAAATAGGTTATCCCATCATACTCAAAGCGACTGCCGGTGGTGGTGGCAAGGGCATGAGGATCGTATGGGAGGAATCCGAGATCGAAAACATGTGGAATGTAGCCCGCAATGAAGCTAAGGCTGCATTTGGCAATGACGGCATTTATATGGAAAAATATATCGAAGAGCCTCGGCACATCGAATTTCAAATCGTCGGGGATCAATTTGGTCAGGTGATCCATCTGTCAGAGCGGGATTGCTCCATTCAGCGCCGTCATCAGAAATTAGTGGAAGAGTCTCCATCCCCTTTTATGACGGATAAACTTCGTAAAAAAATGGGTGAAGCAGCTATTGCAGCGGGTAAATCCATTAATTATGAAGGAGTGGGGACCATAGAATTTTTGGTCGATAAATATCAAAATTTTTATTTTATGGAGATGAATACCCGGATCCAGGTGGAGCACCCTGTGACAGAGGAAGTCATCGACCATGATCTTATCAAGGAACAAATCAAAGTAGCAGCAGGTATCAAACTTACCGGTAAAAATTATACTCCTCAAATGTGGGCAATGGAATGCCGCATCAATGCAGAAGACCCTTTTAATGACTTTAGACCAAGTCCGGGTAAAATCACCTCATTTCATACGCCCAAGGGTCATGGGGTGAGAGTAGACACTCATGTCTATGCTGGCTATACTGTGCCACCATACTATGACTCTATGATTGCCAAATTAATCTGTCGGGCACATACCAGAGAAGAAGTGCTGGCCAAAATGAATCGGGCTTTAGATGAGTTTATAGTGGAAGGAATCAAAACGACCGTACCATTTCATCAGCTCCTGATGGACAATGAGGACTTTAAAAAAGGAAAATTCCACACCGGATTTTTGAACAATTGGGATTTTAAAAGCCTGAAATAAAAGCTTGCCGGATGGGATATGTCCTGATGGAGCGTTTTTTTAATCCATGAATACACTCATCAAATTATTGCCCTATATCCGCCCATATCGGACTAGATTATTATGGGCGGCAGTATGCAATCTTATGTTGGCTGTGTTTACTGTGGTGACCATACCCGCATTTATACCTTTCTTTCAAATTTTATTTGAAGCGGATCAGACGACCGCTGCAAGCAAAGCTCCTGGTATCCTTCAAGATATAAAAATGTTTTTTCAATCCTTGATTTTACAACAAGGCAAATCAACGGCGCTGATCTATGTGTGCATTTTCTTATTGGTCGTGTTATTTCTTAAAAACTTGTTTAGATACTTATCCTTGTATATGATGAGCCCTCTACGCACTGGTATCATCCGGGACATCCGAGAAAAATTGTATCAAAAAATGCTGTTACTGCCCTTGTCCTATTTCAGCAATGAACGGAAAGGTGATCTGATGTCCAGGATGACGAATGATGTGACAGAGATCGAATGGTCCGTGATCACGACGGTCGAAGCACTCTTTAGAGAACCAGTCATTTTATTCGGAAGCCTTGGATTTATGTTGTATGTGAGTCCAAGTCTCACAGCAGTCGTATTTGTACTTATGGTATTCATAGGCTGGATCATAGGTAGTGTATCGAGGCGGCTCAAAAAACAATCTCAGGAGGCCCAGGATCAATTGGGCTTAGTGAATAGCACGCTTGAGGAAACAATCAGTGGAGTAAGGATCATCAAAGCTTTCAATGGTGAGCCGTTTATGCTCCATCGATTTAGGCAAGAGAATGATGCATATCGGGGTATGAGTTGGGCGATGTTGCGCAGACGCGATCTGGCATCACCGCTCTCGGAGTTTTTAGGGGTGAGTGCGGTGATCGCCTTATTGTATATCGGTAGTAGACAGGTATTTGCCCAACAGATTTCTCCCGAGATATTTCTCACCTTTATTTTCGCATTTTATAGTGTAATAGACCCAAGTAAAGCATTGTCACAAGCTTGGTTTAATCTGCAAAAAGCCAGTGCGGCTCTACATAGGATTGATCAAGTATTGGATGCTCCTGTGGATATCAAAAGCAAACCAAATGCTTTAACTATCGAAGGGTTTAAAAAAAATGTGGAGTTTAAAAACGTATCCTTTCGATATCAGGGTGATCAAAATTGGATATTAAAAAACGTTAATCTGGTCATCCCTAAAGGAAAAACGATTGCATTGGTAGGCAGATCAGGGTCGGGTAAAAGCACCTTGGTCGATCTATTGCCACGATTTTATGATGTGACAGAAGGCGAGATTATGATCGATGGTGTAAATATCATGGATGTCTCACTCGATAGTTTAAGAAAACAATTTGCTATTGTCACGCAAGAACCCATACTTTTTCATGGATCTGTACAAGACAATATCCTTTTCGGAAGTAAAAGTTCTGAGGAAGAGATGAAAAGGGCAGCTCAGATTGCTTATTCAGATGATTTTATTCAACAGATGGCTGAAGGATATGCATCGCCCATTGGTGATCGTGGCCAAAAATTGAGTGGTGGTCAAAGACAGCGTCTGACCTTGGCTCGTGCTTTATTGCGTAAAGCCCCTATCCTGATTCTCGATGAAGCTACTTCATCGCTTGATACCGAATCCGAACGACTCATTCAACAAGCATTAGATAAAGTACTACCAGACATGACTGCGATAGTCATCGCGCATCGGCTCAATACAATACAGCGGGCAGATCTGATCGTTGTATTAGAAGATGGAGAAATAAAACAAATCGGGAGCCATGAGGAGCTAAAACACATCGATGGGGCATATAAAAGATTATCTGAATTACAATTGTAGTTTTGTATGATGAACATACATCGAATCGGCGAATGGTCTCCCAATGTATTTCGTATGTCAAAATGGATTTGTCTATGGCTAATGGTGTCTGGCATCAAGCCAATGGATGCACAAGAATCTGCTCCATTGGAAGCTCCAGCTTTTTATCTTGACACCCTCACGTATATGACAGATTATCTGCCCCGGGGGGTCAAAGCCTGGCCATTTAATTCGGATAGTACTCAATGGGATTTGAATGGAGTAAAGGCACCGTATATAAGAGCCTGGATCTATCATCCTATCGATCACGAAGGAAGTCCATACCAGCACAAGCAAACGAATGCATATTTGATGACTAATGCCCAAAGCATCGAGTATCTCAAAATAACAAAGGATAGTATTGTTTCTTATGGAATACATGGAGTAGATTTATTTAAAAACGGCACTTTATTTAATGGGTATTATATGCCTGCTAGACCGATCCGGTACCCCAGAGCCATGGGCCACTCAGCAACATTGAAATATAAACTTATTTATCCTTGTGATATTAATGCTATACCTCTAAAGTCGCAGGCACAACTTCCGTATCAACCAGATTCTATACGCATCATCACATATATCGAGGAGCAAAGCTATACTAGATCTGGCATCACGCTGGATCTCAATCTGCAGCGATATCAGACCAAATCAATCAGTAAACTGATCGTGCAATCCACCCGCATAGAAACCCGCAAATCCAATTTGGCTTGGCAGGATATCACGCGATTCATACGCTATCCTGGCTTATTTCGTACCGACACCATCAGAGAGACTGCTTTTTACACAGACGACGACAGAGAACCGGTAGCTACGATTTATCATGCCTCTTTGACAGCCCTCGATAAAGTGGTCTATAAATCCCCGGAGACTTTTAAAGATCTGACGACGATCCAGGACTTTAAGCCAAATTTGTATTTTTTTCCTAATCCATATACGTACGGACTATTGCGAGGCGAAATGATTATAAAAGGTGCAGGACTATACACCTTGCGCATCGTCAATATCATCGGTACGGAGGTATGGCGCAAAGATTATTATATGGAGGAAGATCTTACCCAAGACTTTGACTTTTCATTTTTAGGAAAAGGCACCTATTTTATGGTATTCGAGCAGGATAAAAATCATGTGCTCGCTACCAAACGACTCTTCGTCATCAAATAATGTCAGGCGAAATGTGATTCGATCACCTTGGGCAAATAATGAAATTCTAATGCGTGTACTTTTTGTGCGATATCCAATGGAAGATCTTGGGGTTCTATGGTACAGTGCGCCTGAAAAATGATCTTGCCTTCATCATAGTGTTCGTTGACGAGATGGATGCTGATACCGGTTTGTTTTTCCCGGTGCGTCCATACGGCCTCGTGTACTTTCATACTATACATTCCTTTGCCTCCATAGCTAGGTAGTAGGGCAGGGTGTACATTGATGATGCGATCCGGGTATTTTTCGATCAGATATGTGGGTATCAGCCAGATAAATCCTGCCAATACGATGCCATCGATCTTAAGTTCATCGAGTTTATTCAACAATTGCTCCCCAGATCCGTAATAACTAGACCGATCCAGCACAAAAGTCGGTATGTGGGCGGATTTTGAAATAGCGATTACCCCCGCATCCTGATGGCTGGACACGATCAATCCTATTTGAATCTTAGGGTGACGATCAAAATAGTGAATAAGATTTTTGGTATTACTTCCTTTGCCGGAAGCAAAAATGGCAAGGGTCTTCATCCTCAATTATTGCAAGAGCGGCTGATACTTAGTAGCAGCGGCAGGGTCCAATCGACTCAAAATATTGTAGATGGATTGTTGCTGTGGTTTATCTGCTTTTTTGAAAATTTCTACAATTTCTTTGGTTTTGGCATCTGAAAAGACCTGAACCCACATAGCCACCGGATAGTTGCGTTTTGCGATATCGATTGATTCAAGGGCCCTAGCTATCGCTTTGCGCCCCTCTTCAGGATTTTGATGCATGATATCCAGTCCTTGACGATGATAGGCATACCAGGCTGATCGCATGGTACGCATCCTGGCATTAAGTATACTTTCCAATATCCAATAGCGATTACGATCGTTATCTTCTGGCTTCCAGCCTTCCCGACTCATAGTACTGGGTATCGTATTGACTATATTTTGGCAGATCAAAAAATAATCATTCCCTCCATTGGGTGAAAAGCTGTCATAGTCTAGTCCAAGGATCAAATTGCAATAAAAGGCCAATATTGCAGTAAGTCGATCGGTGAACGCATTTTGCACGTAGTCCATCGGTCGGTTAGGCTCATATGTGAATTTTACATCCCGGTCCTGAAAGTTGATTAGAGCAGTCTCATAACTACTGCCAAAAACAGGTCTGGATGCAGATACAGTCAGATCCGCTGTAAAGGAGGTACCATTTTCTTCTGTCCTGATGTTGAGTACAAAATTGCACTTGATCCGCTCATGCAATTGGTACTTATCATTGCTCCATAATCTGGTATTGATAAACTTGCGGGCATCTTCTTCGAGACTTTTAAATACCCTAGGATCTGTGACTTGAAGCTTGGGGGTGTTTACTTTAAATTGGGCATTGAGCTCCTGGGCATTCAATACATTCATTGAAGAAACCAGTAAAAGTAAAAACAGGAGAAATCTCATGATAGCTATTTATCGTTAAGTAAAGTTACGATGGATTGTAGAATATCTTGCGCTACAGCGGATTTACTCTTTAACTCGAATTTTAAAGATTTATTGTTTTTGAAGAAAAATGTAGTCTTGTTCGTATCCGCTGCAAATCCTGCACCCGGGTCATTAAGACTATTCAGTACAACCATATCAAAATTTTTCTTCTTAAGTTTTTCTTTTGCATAGTTTTCGCCCGAAGTACTCTCGAGTGCAAAGCCAATGTGCATTTGATTTTTTTTCTTTTTTAATCCAAGTTCAAAAGCGATATCCGGAGTTTTGACTAGATGAATGTCCAATGAGTTGTTTGTTTTTTTTATTTTTTCTTTGGCTGTTTGCTTTGGTTTGTAATCCGCTACAGCAGCTGTAAAAATGCAGATCTGTGCGGTTGCATGGACTTTAATGCATGCTTGCAACATTTCATCAGCTGTACGGACCCGTATCACCTGTATGCTGGCATGGGTAGGAAGGAGTGAAGATGGTCCTAAGATTAAAGTCACATGAGCCCCGACAGCAACTAGAGCATCTGCGATCGCAATACCCATTTTGCCCGTGCTGGCATTGCCAATAAATCGGACTGGGTCAATAGCTTCGTAAGTCGGCCCTGCGGTCACCATAATAGTCTTACCGGCCAAAATAGAAGAAGCTGCACTTAATTTATTTTTGACTAAATCCAGAATCTCCAGGGGTTCAATCATTCGGCCAGCCCCAATAAGGCCGCTTGCCAGTGATCCATAGCCCACAGGCAGTACCTCCACACCGCGAGTCATTAGAGATTTTACATTGTGTTGAGTCGCCTGGTGATGCCACATATCGACATCCATAGCGGGAGCAATCATAATCGGGCAACGAGCAGCAAGATAACAAGCAGACACCATATCGTCGGCTAGCCCTGCATTCATTTTTGCGATGATATTAGCCGTTGCCGGTGCTATGATGTAAAGATCAGCCCAAAGGCCCGCTTCAATATGATTATTCCAGGATTGTTGACTCGTGATTTCACTGTGCACGGCATGATGACTGATTGCTTCAAAAGTGAGTGCGGTGACGAATTCTGTGGCGTGTCTGGTCATAATCACTCGTACTTCTGCCCCAGATTTTTGAAGCTCTCGCAGCAGATATACTGCCTTGTAAGCAGCTATACTGCCACTCACGCCCAAGAGTATCTTTTTGCCTTGTAAGTCTCCCATGTAGGAAGTCAAAAAAGATTTTGATTATTTGGCTCCTTCGATAAGCAATGGAGCCTCCTCACGAGGCACTATTTCTATGTATCTAGCTTTGAGCTCTCCTAGTAAGAACTCCTCTGTGGCTAAAATAGCAGCGTTGGGCAGTTTTTCATAAAACTTGGATATTTCGATCTGCTCTTTATTTTCATGTACCTCTTCAATGGTGTCGGAACTCACCGCAAACTCTTCCAACTTAAAATGAAGTTCTTTTTTGATCTCCATATTTAATTGATTGGCCCTTTTAGAGATGATGCTGATAGTCTCATAAAGGTTGCCTGTCTTATAGGCCATATTTTTGATGTCTCTGGCTCTTACATTGGGATCAATTCCCTGTACTTTGTTTTTGATGTCCGACATGTTTGATTTGGTTTATTTTACTTTTAGATATTTGAATGAAGTCTTGCACTTCGCTTCGATTTTTACTTTTAGGATACTTGGCATTGAACAGCTGTGCAAATTCTATGCATTGAATAAATCGCTCTTCCTTTTTCTCGAAAATGCTTTTTTCAGCATACAAAAAACTTCCTTTACAGATTAGGAACCGGATTTGTTCGGCATCTTTTGTATCAGGATATTCTTTCAGCACGTTTTCAAAGGTGGTGATGGCCGCTTGATATTGGGTCATATTGAAATACTGCTCGCCCTGACTGAAAGCCTTTGTCTCCAATTTTTTACGCAATCCCTCGATAAGTTTGTTGCATTCTTTGGCACGTTCACTTTTTGGATAAGTATTGACAAAAGTCTGGAGCGCATCTATGGCAGCTGCAGATGGCTCCTGATCTAATCTAAAATTGGGTGACTGTAAGTACAGTGCATAAGCATACATATAGTCCATTTCTTCTTTATAAGGACTATAGACAAAGGTGGTAGCAAAAGTCTTGAATGCTGAAGCAGCTGATGTATAATCCTTTTGATGGTAGTATGTATAAGCAAAAAGGTAATTAAGTTGTTCAAATTCTTTTTTACCTCTAAAATTACTGACAACCATTTCAAATAAGGTCTGCGCCTTGGCATACTCTTTCTTTTCAAAATAATCTACAGCTTGCTTATACATTGCTTCAAAATCATTACTAGTTCTTATTTTTTCAAACTCGCTTTTACACGACGAGACAGAAAATAAAAGTAGGATGATTGTTATTTTGACCAGGGTATTAAACATGGGCTGCAAATTTAAGTATTTTTTACGTTTTAGAACGATTTATTTGAGTCACATCGCTTTGAATATCTTCACTTTAGAGATTATAGTTTGGTTAAAATCGAATTTTATCGATATTCTGATTATTTGTTGACTAGGCCAATGATTGGCATTTTGGTTAAAATCCTTTACTTAAAACAGCCCGACACCTGTTTTTTTGGTCCTGATTGCGCCAAAAATGAAAGCCTTTATGGGACCTGGGAAAAAGATTTCTAATATTTACTTCGTTTAAGTCGGCACCTAGGAATTTGAGTCGTCCATTTAAAAAAAGAAAAGAATTACAGCCTGACTTGATACCTTTAAGCCTCATGGTCGATCCCACTCCGTTGATTTCGTTTTTGATAAGTAGCACAGAAGAATGGCCCCATGCACGCCTGACTATCGAATCCGTTTTAAGCCAGATTTCGCCACAAATTTCTGAAGTCATTATCATCTCGTCTCAAACAAACCCTTATCCAGCATCTGCACAGGAATTCAATGGTGGCTATACCCCTCAGGTAATAATCTTTCCTGACACAGACATTTTTGGACTGAGGAGGTTGGGTCTACAATATTGTACAGGTAAATGGATAGTATTATTGGAGGATCATAACATACCTCCTGCAGGTTGGGTAGATTTATTGATTGCTCAAATTCAAAGCAATCAAGGATATCTGGCCATCGTGACCTCACTTATAAATGCCTCTGAGACTACAGCTGTCGATCAAGCCAATTTTTTATTTAATTTTGGAGCTTACCTACCTCGTGTAAGCCATATGCCTTTCGACCGGTTACCAATCATAGCTGGTGCTTGCTTTAATAGAAATATTATCCCGGATTTATCGAGGTTAAAAGATGGTGAGTTGGAAATGGTCTACTTACCCGAATTATATAAAAAAGGCAAGTGTTTTTATTTGTCTCAAGTGGCCATCAGTCACGTACAATCTAATTCGGTGATCACTACATTTAAAAAACATTTCTACAATGCCCGTGCTTGTGCCGGATTGCTTAAAGAAATAAATGATAATCGTATAGATTGGAATTCTTTTAAATCAAATATAAATGCCCCGATCTATTTTTTTAGAAAATGGACTGTAAGTCCGTATTGCACCATCTTAGATTTGGGCTATCGACAGTGTTGGATCTACCTGGTCTTGTTCGGTTTTTTATTTGGTATTGGTAGTTTCATGGGCTGGGTGGCTGGCAAAGGCAACAGCGCCATACACATAGAATAAAAGTCCAGCCTACACTCTATATTTATCCAAACCGTCCGCTATCATTCTATCATTTCTCAAGTGTGGGACCTTATTCTGACCACCCAACTTACCTATGTCCCGCATATAGTCTCTAAATGAATGCGATTTCAATGGCCTCAATTGTATAGGTCTTAAGATATTGCCATCGATTAGATCTTTATAATAAATATTTTGTATGCACATCGCAAGATCAAGGTCTTTGATGAATGCGTTCATATCTTCAGGAGGATGTTCAAATTCCACATACCATTCATGAAAAGGTCGGCCTCCATCCGTGGGACTTACTTGAGGTGCAATGGTAAATTCATTGGCAGTGCAATGGTGTTTATCACAAGACTGTAAAAACGCAGCTTCTATCTCTTTTTCGATGACATGCTCACCAAATGCTGAAATATATTGGCTGATACGGCCATTGATCATGAACCGATACGGGGCAGTCGAGACAAACTCAATAGTGTCGCCAATATTATAGCACCACAAACCGGCATTGGTAGATAGTAGAATAGCATACGTGACTCCGAGTTGGACCTCCTCCAGTCTAATGCGTTCGGGATTGGCTTTTTGCAGTTCTTCCGGTTTTACGAATTCAAAAAATATCCCAGCTCTGGTATTGAGTATCAACGCTGGATCTCCAGGTTCGTATTGAAACCCTATGAAGCCTTCTGAGGCGGGATACGTGTCTACCTGTGGTGTATCAGCACCAAACAGTCGAGCGTAATGGCTTTTATAAGGTGCAAAATTTACGCCACCACTCACCAACATCTTTAGATTTGGGAATACTTCCTTAATATGAGTTTTGCCAGTTTTATCTAGAATTTTCTCTGCAAACATTTGTACCCAAGGCGGGATACCGCTGATGAGCCTGAGATCTTGACCTACGCATTCATCGATGATTCTTTCTACTTTAGTATCCCAGTCCTCTATACAATTTGTGGCGTAACTAGGTAGCTGACTCATTTTGAAAAGCGGAGGAATATGTAGATTGACTAATCCGGATAATCTGCCTGCTTTGATTTTGCCTGTCATCGAGGTTTCCGGACTGCCAGATAAAAATATAAGTTTGCCATCTAGGTAGCTGAAATCGTTCAGTTGACTTGCAAAACTCATCACGGCGTTGCGTGCACTTCGGAAGTGATAGGACATACTGACTTTGGTCAATGGGATATACTTGATACCCGAAGTAGTGCCTGAGGTTTTGGCAAAATAGAGGGGCAGTCCCGGCCATAACACATCCGATATACCTTCTTTTATTTTTTGGATATAGTCTTTGATCCCTTCATAATCTCTGATCGGCACTTGGTTTTTATAATTGGAGTAAGTTTTTATTTTTTCGAAAGAATGGTCTTTACCAAAAAGTGTCGGAGCAGCTGCATGAATGAGTGCATCAAAGATCTTTTGCTGGTCGACCGAAGCAGTTGCGGCCATAGCTTTGACCGATCGATGGACCTGGTGTCCATATGGTTTGACAAGAGTGGATTTCCAGGATGACATGTTATCTAGAATATATCAAACATTCACAAAGATTGATTGCATTTCTGTGATCAGGCTGACATTTCATGAATTTTAGCTGCAAAATCCGCGATCGTCATACTGCCTTGATCACCCTTGCCATGCTCGCGCACAGCCACGTTATCATTTTCTAGTTCCTTATCACCTATCAAAATTAAAAAAGGTATTTTTTTGAGTTCATTATCTCTGATTTTTTTTCCGATCGTCTCACTGCGTTCATCAATAAACCCTCGTAAGCCAAGGTCGCTCAATTTATTTTTTACCTGTTGACAATACTCATTAAATCGATCACTGATCGGTAAGATGACATATTGTTCAGGAGTGAGCCACAGTGGAAAATTGCCACCGCAGTGTTCGATCAATACGCCAACGAATCGCTCCATACTACCGAATGGAGCTCTATGGATCATCACCGGTCTATGGGCGGTATTATCAGATCCTATATATTCTAATTCGAATCGTTCTGGTAAGTTATAATCGACTTGGATAGTACCCAATTGCCAATTTCTACCGATAGCATCTTTGACCATAAAATCAAGTTTGGGACCATAGAATGCCGCCTCCCCCAATGCAGTGACGGTAGATAATCCTACTTCCGCTGCGGCTTCGATGATAGCAGACTCAGCTTTTTCCCAGTTTTCATCAGACCCGATATATTTTTCTTTGTTTTCCGGATCACGTAATGAAATTTGCGCTGTAAATTTATCAAATCCTAATTTATTTAAAACATATTTAGTCAAATCGATGACCCCAATAAATTCTTGTTTTAATTGATCAGCAGTGCAAAATAAATGAGCATCGTCTTGAGTGAATCCCCGTACGCGAGTCAGACCATGTAGTTCACCACTTTGTTCATATCGATAGACAGTACCGAACTCCGCTATCCGGATTGGTAATTCCTTATATGATCGTGGCTTATGACCATATATCTCACAATGATGCGGGCAATTCATAGGTTTTAATAAAAACTCTTCGCCTTCATTGGGTGTATGTATCGGTTGGAAACTATCCTTGCCATACTTAGCGTAATGACCAGAAGTGATATATAATTCTTTGCGACCGATGTGTGGTGTGATCACCGGTTGATAGCCGCGTTTTATTTGTTCGGCTTTGAGAAAGTCTTCTAATCGCGAACGTAATGCTGTTCCCTTTGGTAGCCAGATAGGCAAACCGGCACCTACTTTTTCGGAAAACATAAACAACTCCAATTCTGCGCCTAGCTTTCGATGATCCCTTTTCTTGGCCTCTTCGATCATGGTCAGATATTCTGTCAATTCCTTTTGTTTAGGAAATGTGATACCATAGATCCGAGTTAATTGTTTTCTTTTTTCATCTCCTCGCCAGTATGCTCCAGCAAGGGCGGTCAATTTTATGGCTTTTATAAATCCGGTGTCTGGGATATGGGGTCCTCGACAGAGGTCTGTAAAATTGCCTTGGGTATAAAAAGTGATCTGACCATCTTCAAGACCTTCCAGCAGCTCCAGCTTATATTCGTCTTCTTTATCATTGAAGTATTTGATCGCGTCAGATTTGCTTACTTCTTTTCGGCTATAAACATTGTTTTGCCTGGCTAATTCTTGCATTTTGACTTCTATGGCAGTCAAGTCAGCGAGAGTTATTGTCTTATCACCTGGATCTACATCATAATAAAATCCGGCCTCGATGGCTGGACCTATGCCAAACTTAGTACCGGGCAGAATAGATTCAAGCGCCTCAGCCATAAGGTGAGCTGATGAATGCCAAAACGTGTTTTTACCTTCCAGGTCATTCCAGGTCAATAACTGCACGTTGGCGTTTTCAAAGATAGGCCGTGTTGAATCCCAAATTTGACCATTGACTTTGGAGGCTAACACGTTGCGAGCCAGGCCTTCAGATATCGATTTGGCTATGTCTATACTAGTAACTCCGGATTCATATTCCCGCTTGGAGCCGTCGGGTAGTGTGATTGTAATCATCTTAAATACTAAATAAAATGAGCGCGAAATTAAGAAGTTTTAATCGGAGAACTGTCTAGAAATAAAAGGAGCATGCCAGACTGGTTTCGCTCCCATAGTTTCATAACAATTAGAAATGAAAATTGGTACAGGTCATGATTATAAACTCTGAAGCCTCGTTTCTTCATGAGATAATCTTGATACGATCGCATAGACGAGGCTGCTATTTTATTCCGGAACACAGAGACACATTCGATCGCATGCTGATTTAGCGAGTCCATCATCACGGGTACACATTGTTTAGTCGAGACAAAAAATCCCAACTTTATGAAGTAACGACCAGCTTGAAAGTATTATGGTTAGGCTGCAAACTCACTCCAAACCAAAAGTCACCTTCACATTGACCCGGTACTCTTTGATCTTACCATTTTCTACGGTTACACTCAGATTCTTTACATTGGCAGAGCGAATACCGCGTACCGTTTTACTGGCTTTTTTGATAGCCTGATCTGTAGCATCTGTCCACGACTTAGGAGAACTAGCTAATAGTTCTAAAACTTTTACGATTGCCATAATTATTCCAGTTCAAAGGTGAGGTTCATGTTTACACGATATTCTTTAATCTTTCCTCCTTCTACGGATACACTCATATTAGACACATTAGCAGATCGGATGTTTTTGAGGGTCTTATCTGCTTTTTTGATTGCCTTTTCTATAGCGTCTTCAAAACTTTTGCTTGAGCTAGAGAGTACTTCTATTACTTTTAAAATTGCCATAATACTATTTGTTTAGTTAAACGACTAAATTAGGCTTTTTTGACTTATGATTTTACTGCTTCTTTGATTTTTTCAAAAAAAGTGAATTCATCCCCCGGCAAATAACCTCGTTTCGACCAAGTGAGCTTACCTTTTTTGTCAAATATAAAAGTTTGAGGTAGGCCATTCAGATGGCCGGGCATCAAGGCTTTGAATTCCCGATTGAAATCCCAATAAGCAGCGAACTGCCATTGCTCCGAAGCGACTCGATCGATAAAAGCCGGGTAGTTTTCTTCACGATCCATAGACATTGCCACCAAATGGAATGGAGTATCTTTTTGCCATTGCTCATAATTTTCCCGGAGTGCCTTGATTTCACGAGCACAAGGACCACAAGTGGTGAGCCAAAATAGCATGACCGTAGGTTTATCTTGCTGGCCTAAAACTTCATAAGACTTTTGTTCAATTTTGTTTTTATCCTTCAATGCGACTGCATATGGAAACTGACTCGGATCTGTAGGCATTTTTGCAGTAGCAACCCCTGAATTTAAAACGGGCGGGTCTACTGGTGCAACAGTGGATTTCGGCTCTACAGATGAAGTAGGTTTTGAGCTGCAACTTATGATAAAATAAATGATAAGTATGGACAGAGGCAAAAGTTTCATGATATGGTTCTTAAAATTTCAAAGGTAGGAGCTTTTTGACTTTATTTTATGGAAGACTGAGCCCGGAGTAGTTCTAGGGATGATGGATCTAATAGTAGTCCTTGCTTATAATCTGATCTGGCACCGGTAAGATCACCCAAAGCTTCCTTTGTGGTGCCTCGATAATAATAATTTTTAGCACGAGTAGGTTCAAGACTGCACAAAATTGTAAATTGATCGAGAGCTGATTGAAATGAATCCAATGAAAAGTACAGGACTCCTGCATTGAGGTAGGAAGGTGTATATCTAGGGTCAATAGCCATGATGCGATGATATACCCTTATGGCTTTTGATACATCATCAAGTTGTAAAAACTCCGCATAGGAATGTAATGTATTGATATTGGTACTATCCAACCTGATTGCATTTTCAAAATAGTCCTTCGCTTCGCTAGAATTATGTGGTTGAATAAGCTGACCTAATAGGATCCAACCATCTATCATCTGATCATCATATGTAGTTGCTTTTTTGAGGTATGCGATTGCTTTTGCACTATCTTTTAGGTCGCGATAGTTAAGTGCGGCCATGAAGTAACCTTCACCCAGGACAGGATCCAATTGAATGACTTTATGTGTCGTCACCAGGGACCGATCGTATTGCTTGAGAATGTGAAGGCATTCGCTCAATTTGAGAAGGGTAGGGATGCGGGAAGGAAAAAGAGTGGCTGCTCTAATCATCGTGGCGAGGCCATCGTAGGATAGGCCAGAGTCCATCTGGACATCAGCCAGGACATGGTAATAGGGAGCAACTAACGAATCCAATTGAATGGCGTACTGAAGATCCCGAAGGGCGGCAGGATAATCTTGCTGGTCGTATGCATATCGACCTCTGTGATAGTACAGACTATCCTCAAAAGGATGCGCTGCGATGGCTTCGTTGAGATATTGCAGAGCAGGGGCGATAGGCTTCTTTTCCTTTTGCAAATCGCTTTTGCAGGTCACAAAACAAAAAATAATAAATAATAAATGCCTTCTCATCAAAAACATTAGTCAAAGTTGTGCAAATTAGCAGTACAAAACTAAACTATCTATGATTTGGAGAAGACCACTTGCGGAAGAAATGGCAGGTTATTTTGAGCGCTATACGGCCTATGTCCACGAGTCTAACCCTATTGAAGTATTAAAGTCAGCTAACGAAACTTCATTGGATTTGATGACTTCACTGGACCTCGATCAATGGGATTATCGATATGCTGATGGAAAATGGTCGATCAAAGAAGTATGGATGCATATCCTGGATACGGAGCGCATCTTTGCATATCGGGCATTGCGTTTCGGGCGCAATGATCAGACTCCTTTGCCTGGATTTGACCAAGACGATTATATTCTGCCGTCTAAAGCACATGAGCGCAGTATAGCCAGCATCCTTGAAGAATATGACGCGGTACGAAAAGCAACGATTGCTTTATTTGAATATTTGCCCCCGGAAGCATATGATCGTATAGGAGAGGCGGCCAATAATAAGATCAGCGTGAGAGCTTTAGCTTATATCATCGCTGGCCATGAGCGTCATCACCTAAAAGGATTGTCAGATAATTATCACATCAAGCAAGTGCTTTAGTTTATTGCGATTTTATGTAATTGTACAATTCCATGTGCTGACTTGGTTCGCAATAGATAGAGTCCTTTAGTGAGATGTTCAATAGTTAATTTAATTGTGTTCGACATTGATGATTGGCCCATTACTTTGATGCCGGACATGGTATATAGCTCGACTTGGTCTAACATTTGATCTGATTCCACGAAGACAATATCCGTGCTGGGATTAGGAAAGATCCTAATTGGAGCCTCTTGGAGATGATTGACTGGAGTGATACCTGGCGTATACGTACCCGGCATATTATTATCTAACCAATTTAATCGGATAGCAAGCCAATTTTTCAATTGTTGCCCAGTAGCTGTAAATGTGGCAGGCTGAGGATCGACCTCCGGTGAACCAGTACTGTTTTTACCAAGGATATCCCATTTCTGATAGTGGCGAATTTGAGGCTCTGCTAAAGTTGTCTGAACAGAGTCAATATATCTGTTTAAAGAACTGTTACTTAAAATAGTTTTTCTCAAATCTACATATCTGGTCTTTACACTATTTGCAAAATAAGGATCTTTAAGAAGTCGTGGCACCCATCCGGCAAATGCCGGCGAGTGATTACAATCAATCGATTTATACGCCCAAGCTGAGCCATCGGTCACACCATAATAGCATTGCAAGGCGATATTGCCTTCCGGGATATTTTTATAAGCCCAATCAAAATCCCACGGAGGTCCGGAATATAATCGACCATCCTTACTATCAATATCTTTAAAATAGAATTTACTTTTTTTATACGCATCCACACTACGAGATACCTCCCCGAGTATAAAGTAATCTACAAAAGACGGCACATGCAGGTATGCTCTGTACCCGAGGGTTTTATCTGTAAAATTATTTCCATACAAAGCATTTTCCATGGCCCCGATATAGGCGCTCAGATATTTTTTTTGTGCTGCTGTGATGTCTTCGGTTTCGGGCTCTTCGTATATAAAAGAGACTTGTTGACTACCGGCCATACCTTGTTCGGAATAATTGCTAAAAAATGATTCTTCATCATTGCCCCGATTATCATTTTTAATGATATAACCACCGCTGATGGCGTCCCCTGAAGTTGCGGTGAAATCAGGTTTAGTAATGTCAACCCGTTCATCATCCCGTTTTATTTTTTCGGTCAGGATATAGATGCCCTGATAGGCGCCATTTAAATAGACTTCGCAATACTGCGTCCTAGGGGCATAATACCCCATAGATCTAAAGAGTTGATAGGTGAGGGCATTTCTCACCAGGGTTTTATCATTGTATGGGCTGATCAGCGCCCAATCATTTTCAGAAGGCATGTCAAGCAGTCTTACATTTCTACTTTCGCCCAGATCATTACGAGTCTCGATATTATAGCTTTTTTGAGGATATCCAGTGGAAGATGCTCCTCGGATCTCTATACCGATCGTCCCGTAATAGGCCTTAGCAGAATCGGTCAATAGGTTTTTCATAATGGGGCCATTATGAATAGCCCTCATAAATGCATTGATCTTTTTACCATTCGTTGGGATAGTTTGATTTACGGGTATAGTGATGGATATCAACGGTAAGGAACTGGCATCTATGGACTCGCCACGAGGAAGATTTAACAAGGTCGGGCTAGGCCTGTAATAGGTGCCATTATCCACCAATCCGAAGGATAGATAGGGTATGGCAGTCAAATCACTGGAACCCCTGGTAGCATTGTGCACTTGGATGGATAGAATATTGAGGCCCTGGATCAAACATTTGGACAGTAATGATTTGGATACTGTAAAATTTTCAATTTGTCCTCCAGTATACAGCTTAGCTTCATGATCCATGCCGGCAGTATTATAGGGCGGGTAGCCTCCCAGTATGCCGGAGCGAGCGATTTCAAATCCATTGATATAAGCGACAAATGCATCATCGTAATCAATACTTAGGATAGCCGCCGAAATCTTAGCAGTATCTACGATAGAAAATGATTTTCGGAGGTATACGGCGTAACATGAATCGATGATTGTATTGTCATCCCCGTCCCCATAACCAAATCCACCTATACCCAATCTCCAATCGCGATCATCATATGCAGCTAGCCGCCAGAATGCATTGGGCTCTGAATTGCCAATCAAGTATTTCCAAGTATCATTGCTGAAGACTGCAGTCTCCCAATGATCCGTTTTTTGAGCGAATAGAGAAATTTTTAAACAAAGAATAAAAATCGTAAGGTAAAATGAATTAAAACGCGATAAGACCATATGGATTTTATTTTTACTTTGAAAAAGTGATATAGCTTAACACCATCTTAAAAATAAGATATTAAAGTGCATCGTAGTAAGTTGTGAGATAAAAACCAAAGGTTTTACATCGAAAATTTATCCTACAAACCCGATTCGCTTATGGCTACCATCACAGAATGGTTTGTTTTCGCTA
This sequence comes from Saprospiraceae bacterium, assembly GCA_031417835.1. Taxonomy (GTDB): domain Bacteria; phylum Bacteroidota; class Bacteroidia; order Chitinophagales; family Saprospiraceae; genus JADJLQ01. Next base: position 36,816 of record JANOWJ010000165.1, read on the forward strand.
TGCCCGCATCGACAGAAAGAAGCCTTAGGTTTAAGGACTTCGGTGCCATCGGCTAGTTTCACCAGGATGGGTTGAATAATACGCAATGGGCCATTTGGGATCACCATACTCTCTACAGGATCGCGATCGTCTACCTCGGGTGGCGGAACAGTACTGGCATCATTTGTCCTGAAGCTTAAAGCGCCTGATGGGCAAGCTTTAACTTGTGCGATTATCTTTTCAGATTCCGCAGCTGCTAGGTTGATCCATGGTCTCTTTCTTGGATCAAAAACTTTAGGCAGAGCATGAAAACACAAGGCAGAGTGGATACATTTTTCAGGCTGCCATATGACCGTGATTTCACTATTGGAATATTCTTTTTGCATGAAGATTAATTGTTAATGTGGATGAAAGTAAATTTACGATTTTTATGACAAATCTAATTTGAATAGCCTAGTGATATGGATCATTTATTATCTATCGTGGAAGCAGTGCTAAATATTTTATCAAATTGCCATGGGAACGCTTTCAGATTAGCATCCGTAGCAAGCAGCAATATGATATCATAACTTAATACTAAAGAATCGCGATTGGTCGAAGAGAGATTGACTCCATGCCTTGCATTCCTATCCGAATTTTTAAGAAACAATTTGTTGTAATAAAGAAGATCAATTGCACTGAAATCATTATTTAAAATTTCGCAATCTGAAATTCCGAACCAATAACTATCAGCTACTATCAATACAGAGAGCTTTTTTACAAGGGTGTCAGAGAACATCAGTTCCCGTTCTCCCATTGGCATTGGATTGGGCCTCTTGATTAGATTTAATGCAATACCAATATCTTCATCACGGGGATTGGGAGGATAAGACCAGCGTAAATTTTTGAATTTAATCCTTGGCAGCCGGACAGGTTGTAATAGATTGATCATGCCTAACATACTATCTGCCGCCAACGTGGCTCCAAACCTACTCCAATGTATGCCCGTCTTAGGAAATAATGGATAGGTACAGGTATCTCGCATCTGCTCAAACCACGCTTTAAAGTCAAGATATTTTATGCCCGAAATTGGTAATAGAGTTTTATAATCTTCATAATAAGTAGGACCTATTTTTTTTAAATATTTGTCTGGAATATATTGATTTGAATAGCTGCCTTTACCCGGGGCTAGCATAACCAGCATGGTTTTGCCCATACTGGTCAATGTATCTTGAATAGCTTTTAGCCGATTGATTTTAAAGTCCAACGAATCTCGTCCCCCATAGTCTTGTCCAGTGTATGCATATATGTAGGATAGGTCAAATAAATATCCCTCCTTGCCAACCACAGTCTCTTTTACATAGGATTTTGCGAAAAGGGTCCAAGCTATTTGATTACGCACCTTTATGAGCTTATTCCTAAATCCAATATTCTCATTGATCCAGATTTCAGCCTGCTCTTGAAAGTCCCGATTAAATATAATTTTGAGTTGGAGTTCAGGTTTTGTCACAGGGATATGCCGACTAGATACGACACCAGGGGGAAAGAAGTACAAAATTTTTCTAATAGCAGATGCCGACAACACGAGTAATATGCATCCGAATAGAAGTTTATATTTAGTTTGTGTGGTCTGCATTAAAATCGAAAATAGATGAAAGGATTAAAACTGCTGCCGGTGACATAGGCTAAAGACAGGATATATAAGGCGAACATGGTGATCGTGAGCGCAACCATGCCTTTAAAACGTAGGTTGCCCTCATAAATAGTTTTTTGAATGTTGCGACCCAAGGTGTTGAAACAAAACCATGAAAAAAAGAGTGCAATGCTCATAAGGGCAATAATATCACGATCGACAGGTATATCATCAGAAAAGGCTCCGCTTCCAGACAGCACATGAAGATGAGTCAATAAGGTGGGTATAGATTCAATTCTAAAAATGACCCACCCTACCGTAACGATACCAAACGTAACAAGTATTTTTATTCCTCTGGGAAAATGAACCATCCACTGAGATAAAAACTTTCTTTCGCAGATCATCCAAAGGCCATGATATAGACCCCAAAGCACAAAATTCCAAGCCGCCCCATGCCAAAGCCCGGATAATATAAAGACAAGCCAAAGGTTAAAAAAGGTGCGAGCGACTGAAAGCCTATTACCACCTAATGGTATGTATAAATAATTTTTCATCCAAGTGCCCAAACTGATGTGCCACTTTTGCCAAAAATCTGTGATGCTAGTCGCTAAATAAGGATTATTAAAATTTTCGGGGAGTTTGAAGCCGATCATTTTGCCCAATCCTAAGGCCATATCCGTGTATCCGGAAAAATCAAAGTAAATCTGGAACGAATATGCCAGTGCAGCCATCCAAGCTGTGCTCGTCGTCAGCATGGCAGGGTCGACTGCATCTACACCTATCACAAAACTGCCTAGGCTATTGGCTATGAGTGTTTTTTTACCCAAGCCAATACAAAACCGATGAAAACCAGAAATTCGGTCTTGGTAGGTCTCGTTTTGAGATCTATCTTCGATCTGGGCAGCTATCTCATGGTATCGCACAATAGGTCCGGCTATCAGCTTGGGAAACATGAGAATGTACACTAAATAGTCATTGAATTTTTTAAGTGGCGACTGCACACCCCGATAGACATCCACTAGGTATGTAATGGTCTCAAATGTGTAGAAAGAAATACCAATGGGTAAGAAAAGATGGATCATAGGCAATTCATCGATCTTTAGCATTGATAAAAAAACATTGATATTGTTTAAGAAGAAAGGGGAATACTTTAAGAGGAATAATAAGCCAAGGTTGATGATCAATGAAACTGTCAAAAGGAGAGCTTTGCGTCGTCGCGTAGCGCTCTGATGAATCATTTTGGCTAAATGAAAATCGATAAAAGTAGTGACTAATAGCACGAAAATAAATCGTGGAGCACCCCAGCTATAAAATACGATGCTGGCTAGTAAGAGCGCGGTATTTTTATATTTGTGGGGACAACAATAATAGAGGATGAGAAAGCAGGGGAGAAAATAGACTAAAAATAAACTGCTGCTAAAAACCATCTTTTAGTGTAAAAACATCCCAGGACAATACCATGTAATATGTGTTGATGTATGAAATGCCTACAAGCCCATGATTCGGCGGTTAAAGGCATCATCCGCACCGGATCCTGCAAAATCATCAAACGCCCGCTCTGTCACTTTGATGATATGATCCTGAATGAATGATGCTCCCTCGCGTGCGCCTTGACCAGAATCTTTGATACAACACTCCCATTCCAGTACGGCCCAGCCTCTATACCCGTATTGGGCAAGTTTAGAGAAAATAGCCATAAAGTCTACTTGACCATCACCTAAAGAACGGAATCGACCTGCCCGGTCTACCCAATCTGCATATCCTCCATATACGCCGCTGCGACCGGTAGGATTGAGTTCAGCATCTTTGACATGAAACATTTTGATATAAGGATGATAGTGATCGATATATGCGAGATAGTCTAGATGTTGTAGTATAAAATGGCTTGGATCATATAGGATATTGCATCGGCTGTGATGGCCGGTAGCCTCCAGGAAACGTTCAAAACTAATGCCATCATGAAGATCTTCACCCGGGTGGATTTCGTAACATAGATCGACGCCACACTGATCGAATTCGTGAAGTATAGGTAGCCACCGATGCGCCAATTCCTTAAAGGCAGCTTCAATCAAACCTTTAGGACGCTGAGGCCAGGGATAAACCGTATGCCATATCAAAGCACCGGAAAATGTAGCGTGCACTTTGAGACCTAGATTTTTGCTGGCATGAGCTGCATGCTTCAAAGTCTTAACCGCCCATGCTGTACGGGCTACTGGATTGCCTTTGACTGCATCTGGAGCAAAAGCGTCGAACAACTCATTATATGCCGGATTGACAGCCACTAGTTGACCTTGCAGATGAGTGGATAACTCTGTGATTTCAAGTCCGTGAGAGGCTATTTGCCCTTTGAGGTCATCACAATAGGTTTTGCTGGTTGCAGCTTTTTCAAGGTCTATCAATCGTGCATCCCATGAGGGTATTTGGATGCCGAGGTAGCCAAGGTCTGCTACCCATTTGCAGATGCCATCCAATGAATTAAATGGTGCCTGATCGCCCATAAACTGGGCCAGAAATATCGCTGGGCCTTTGACGGTGGATAGTTTGGTCATCGCTTCTGATTAAAGTTTTTTAATAAATGTTTTGGAATGATAAATTTAATCAATACTTATTTATCAGCGGTGATGATGTATTGATATTCGAGTGATTGATCATCCACTACGATATTGCGATAGCCGGATTGATAAAGATATTCCTCAAGCATATCTGCATGGACCCGCTCTGCTTTTCGAGGGGCAATCTGCTCGGGTAGCCGTTTCATTTTAAAATCTACAATCACCAATTTGCCGTTGGTTCTTAATTTATTTCGCAGATTAGCCAAATACTTAACTTTACCAGAGATGTAGGCTATCGTATTGACGATCAGTATACCATCTACTTCCTCGGGATTGAGGTGCGGATCTTGAGGTTTGGCGAGTCGGGTTTTGATCAATGGTCTTACGAAGGTATCTATCTTGGTTTTTTCCGTCTCGATATACGCCAATGCAGATGGATCAATATCGATCGCTATCACGGATGCGCCACGCTGCGCAAGCCAGAATGTAAAAAAGCCAGTGGGTCCTGCTCCGATATCGGCTATTCGAGTACCCTGCAAGATTGAACCAAAAGATTGGAGAATAAGATCCGGTTTTTGCCAGGCCACGCGACTATTGGTGGGTATGGTTAATTGTGGTGCCTTTTTAGTCAAGCCTTCTGTATCAGGTTCTGCAAAAGCCATCGTGTCAATATCAGGCACAGGCTGTGTAGTTGGTTTTAGACTTGTATCCTGTCGACATCCATACAGGACTAAGATGTATATGATGAGTAGACTATATTTAAACATGAGCGTCATTCAAAAGTACGGCTCGATAGCTGGACGAGGAAATCAATTATCACTTTTGTGTATTACGGGTTGCCAATATGGAATAAAGCATCACCCACATTGACCACCGGAGCATTATTATGACCTATAAGGTAGCCGCTTATCCTTGCTTTTACATATTCTATGCGCAGATTGTCAGGATCTGAGATCGTACCCAGTATCTCACCTTTAGTCACATAGACTCCTGAAGACCTACTCCACACAAAAATCCCGCTGTAAGAAGCGCGAATCCAGGTGTCTGCTTTGAGCGATATGACTTGGTGTGGATTGTGAATCTTTTCGTCAGATAATCCATAATGATTCATTACATTTTTGATGCCACTTATGGCTTTTTCTATACTAAATCCATCAAATCGACCTGACTCGCCTCCTTCAAAGGCCAGATTGGGTATTTTGAGTTTACTGGCAAATTGCCTCAGCGAGTTGGGTTTTAGAGTAGATTCCAATAAAAAAGGCGCCGCAAATTGCTCCGCCAATTCTTGACTTTTTTCATCTTGCCTAGTATAGCGTACTTGAGGATAATTATATCGTTGTGCCCCTCCGGTATGAAAGTCTATCAAGACATCTACATGGGGCAATATGGTGCGGTACAAAATTTGAGCGATGCGCGACGCCATAGAGCCTTTGGCACTTCCCGGAAAACTTCTATTGACATCCTTACCTTCTGCTACATCCCGCGTAAAGTGAATAAACCCATAGACATTCAATAAAGGGATAGTGATCAAGGTGCCTTTAATCAACTCTTTTGATTTGTAATACTGGCTTGCTCTGCGTACGATCTCGGTGCCATTGATTTCATCCCCGTGCATACCACCGATTAAAAGAACGGTAGGACCGGCTATGAGTGATTTATGGACGAAGACATGAATAAATATCTTGTTGCCTGAAGGCAAATGTCCCACTGGAAATCGAATCAATTTTTTTTCACCAGGTTCTATGATTTCTTGATTGAGCACCAAGACTTTTCGCTCACTTGTCATAGGTAACTCGTTGTTCGATCATTTCAAAAATTTTATCAGAAATACTCACCTTGGTCGTTTGTTCTATGCCTTCGAGGCCTGGGGATGCATTTACTTCTAATATCAAAGGCCCACGCACCGATCTTAAGATATCAATACCGGCAACCTCCAGCTCCAGGAGCTTGGCGACTTCCGTGGATAAAGCTATCTCTTGCGGAGTCAATTTTATCATCTTAGCACTGGCGCCCTGGTGGAGATTAGACCTGAACTCCCCTTTTTTAGCCTGTCGCTTCATTGATCCTACTACGACATTATTCACCACGAGTACTCGGATATCACTGCCTTTAGCCTCTTGAATAAATTCTTGAATAATCACAGGTTCTTCCAAGCGTTGAAACGCTTCCAAAATATTTAACGCTTGATTTTTATCATTGGCTTTGACGACTCCCATTCCTTGAGTGCTTTTTAGTAATTTAATGATCAAGGGGTATTTAAATTTTTTTAATACATCATCATTTTGCTCTGGGTTAAAATGCAGACATGCGTCCGGCACCTGGATGCCATGGGCAGAAAGATATTGACTACAGCTCCATTTATTTCTTGCTTTCAACAGGGCTGCTGATCTCGTAGTAGAATAGATGCCAGCAGCCGAAAAGTGGTCGATGACAGACGCTCCAATGTCAGTAGCCGTGGCACCAATGCGAGGGATGATCGCATCTAGTTTGGTCAATGGACGAGCTTGATAATACAATTTAGGTGTCCCCAGCGTGATGTGTTGTGCAAAATGAAACGGATCCAACACTAGTATTCGGTGCTTTTTTTTTCTACCCGATATGACTAGACTTTGAGTAGAGTATAAGCCGGGATTGCGTGAAAGTATACCGATGATCATGCCATAAATGTAATAAAGTATTTGATTTTTAAATCTTGGGTTCCATAAGAGCGCAATGGTCTAGATTTGCAAGGTTAAATCAATGAATTAGCAGCTTACGCATTGCTTTGCCTCCATATTATGATTCCTGCGGTCATTCATTATCTTTGATTTATGCAGCCACTTACGATAGTAAAAAATGACCCCAAAGTGATTCAAAGTTGGGCCATGTTTGATTGGGCCAATAGCTCTTATTCTTTAGTGATATCCTCCGCTATATTTCCTGCTTACTTTGCAAGTGTGACGGACGCGACGATCCAGGTGGGTCAGTCTTCGATACCCAATAGCGCCTATTTTTCCTTTACGATATCTATTGCGTATATATTTGTTGCATTGGGTCTGCCGATCTTAAGTGGGATTGCTGATTACAGCGGTAAACGATTATTCTTTTTAAGATTATTCACAGTGATAGGATCAATAGCTTGTGTGTCTTTGTTTTTTTTTAGGAATATGCAGACACTTTGGTTGGGGACTGCCGGCTTTATGATCGCAAGCATAGGCTTTACCAGCAGTCTGGTATTTTACAATTCTTATCTGCCCGTGATTGCGACCGAAGATAAATATGATAAGACCAGTGCTCGAGGATTTGCTTACGGCTATGTCGGCAGTGTTATTCTCCTCATTGTCAATCTTCTGATCATACAGAAGAAAGAATGGTTCGGTATCCAGGATGAAGGGTTTGCTGTGCGACTCGCATTTATTATGGTCGGACTGTGGTGGTTTTTATTCGCTCAAATCCCGTTTCGTCGGTTGCCATCAGATTCTACAGCAAAATTTGGCAAAGGCATTTGGAAAAAAGGGTATCATGAGCTGATGATCGTATGGGAAAAATTAAAACATCAAAACCATTTGCGCCGATTCCTGATCGCTTTTTTCTTTTACAGCGCAGGTGTGCAGACCGTGCTTTATATGGCGGCAACCTTTGCTAGTGATGAACTTAAATTTGGAGGTTCTGAGTTGATCGTCATCATACTCATCTTACAATTAGTTGGATTAGTCGGGGCCAATTTCTTTGCCCTGGTATCCCGGATGAAAGGGAATAAATTTTCACTTTTGACCATGCTCCTCTTATGGATTATCGTGTGCATCTGTGCTTACTTTACGTATACTAAGTCACAGTTTTATATCATTGCTGCCGGAGTAGGATTAGTCATGGGGGGCATTCAGGCACTCTCCAGATCCACTTATGGCAAGCTATTAGACTCCAACGAGGTCGATATTACTTCATATTTCAGCTTCTATGATGTATTAGAAAAGCTAGCGATAGTCATTGGTACGTTTAGTTTTGGCTATATCAATTTGATCAGCGGGGGCATGCGCAACAGTGTATTGATCTTGATCGTATATTTTGCTATAGGTATAGCCATCTTATCATCTGTAAATATGGATAAAACACAGCGCGATCGTAAATAACTCAATCTACTCGGTGGTAAAAGCAGGTAATCGGACGACCGCCAATGACATTAACTACAGGATAGCCTCAAAAAAAAAGAGATCTCACTGTCGCGAGACCTCTTTTCTTCTTTATTATAAAACTATTCGCTTTCAGATTATTTTTTCCCGCCTTCTTTTTTAGGAGCGGCTGCAGCAGCTGCAGGTGCGGCTTTGGCGGCAGGAGCCGCTTTGGCAGCAGGAGCAGCCTTAGCTGCTGCGGCTGGAGTCGGAGTTTCCTCTTTGAGTGATCTAGGTATGATCACATTTGCTACAGGAATAGCACCATCGGTCACACAGATGATCCCTTCTGGCAATTTGATATCCCTAATCCTCATCGTAGCAGAAAGTTCGATATTCGTCACATCTGCTTTGATTTCATTGACGAGATTTTCAGGAGAGCTTTTTATTTTTATTTTACGCAATCGCTGTACTAATTTTCCGCCGGACTTTACGCCTACTGCATAACCTTCGAGCTTTACCGGGACTTCGACTAAAATTAATTTGCCGGGGATTAATTCCATAAAGTCAATGTGCGCTACACTGTCATTGACCGGGTTAAATTGTATGGATTTTACAAATACTTTTAAAGCACCCTTAGAAGTATTGAGCTGAGCCACTTTAAACTCAGGTGTATAAATCAATGCCTTTAATTCTGCAGGTTCAAGAGATACATGGTGATTGGTCGCTCCACCATAGACTACACACGGTACCAGTGATTTAGCCCGTTCATCTGTTGCACCACGAGTACCGTTTAAGACTCGATCATGTGCTTTTAATTCAACTACTTGCATATGGAATGCCCCTTTTTATTATTGGGCGGCAAAGATATAAATAAATTTTCATTGGGATATACAATTTTCCCAATTTACTTTTAAATGGCTTAATATATTGATAAACAGTTAATTGTGACCCATTCTCAAGCTAGTCTGCGTATAAAGCAGCTATAGAGCGATATTCGTGGACCGTGCGGATGGCTTTGGCAAATAGATCTGCCGAGGACAGCACGACGATCTTATCACTCGATTGTTTCAATGGGAGGGTATCGGTGACGATTAATTGGGAGATATTGGACGCCTCGATTTTTTCATAAGCTTGTCCGGATAATACAGGGTGGGTACAAATGACTTTGACTGAGTTAGCTCCTTTTTCTTTTAATGCCTTAGCCGCGGCACACAATGTACCGGCCGTATCGACGATATCATCTACCAGGATCACATCTTTATCAGCTACCTCTCCTATGACCATCATCGAATTGACTTCATTAGCCCGAGCCCTTGATTTGTCACAGATGACCAAGTCGGTATTAAAATGTTTGGCATAATTGCGCGCACGTTTCACTCCGCCTACATCAGGACAAGAAAATACGGTGTTTTCGTCAATCATACTTTTGAGATAAGGCTTGAATATGGCCTCGCTCCGTAAATGATCAACTGGAATATCAAAGAACCCCTGGATCTGGTCTGCATGAAGATCCATAGTCATGACCCGATTGGCTCCGGCAGTATGCAGTAGATTGGCTATGAGCTTAGCAGTGATAGGCACCCGACTTTTATCTTTTCTATCTTGTCTTGCAAAACCAAAATAGGGGATTACAGCGGTGATATAATCTGCACTTGCTCTCCTGGCCGTATCTATGAATAAAAGGGTTTCAAAAAGGTTGTCTACCGGCGCATTAGTCGATTGTATGAAGAATACGAAAGCACCTCGGACGGATTCATTGATGATCGGATGCATCTCGCCATCACTAAATCGCTGCAGGGACATTTCTCCAAGTGCCTGGCCGTAGGATTTCATTATTTTATCTGATAAATATCTGGAACCCGTACCGGAGAAAATTTTAACTACCATTAAATTGGGAATTGAATGACAAAGGTAGTCAATGAGGTCAATTTATGGTGCGTTCCTGACAGGTATTCGTAATTAATTCGAGACAACTTATGTTACATTCAGTCGAGAGACCTATCATGATGATATCAGAGGTTTGTATACATCCTCGAGATATTCCTTGGAAATTTTTGAGGAACTAAACTTTTTTAAGTGGGCAGTGCGTCTTGCAATCGTGCCTTGCTGATATTCTTTTTTATCAAGTCTTTCTATTTTCACAGCCAGATCATCTGGGCGCTTGGGGTCAAAATATATTGCAAGATCTCCCCCTGCCTCTGGCAAAGAAGAGCAATCAGAAGTGATCACCGGTATGTGAGCCGCTATACCCTCTAGCACCGGAAGGCCAAATCCTTCACCAAGGGATGGATAGATCAAAGCCTCAGCTCCGGCATACAATGTCCTTACTTCCTTCCTGAGGAGGTTCGGTAAAAATTTAACCCATCTACCTAAATTGAATTTTGCGATGTGCGCCGAGATCTTTTGTTGATAGCCATTTCCTTTGCCTGCGACTACCAGTATATTTCTCCTAGACTCTGGGATCAATTGTAAAGCTTGTAGAATCACAATGAGATTTTTTCGATAAGTGATAGAACCAACATAAAGTAGATACTGGTCTGGCAATTGATAGTGTTCGCGTAAAGCTCCTAGCTCTGCATCCGATACCTTTTGGTCAAATAAAGGATCATAGGATTGATATACTACTTTGATTTTGGAGGGATCTATTGAAAAATAATGGTTCAATTCTGACTTGGTAGCTTCGCTGATAGCGATGATCAGATCGGCTCGATTCAGTGCCGAGCGGGTCTTGAGATCATAGATCCATCGATCAGGAAGTGGAAAATCTTGTGGGAAGGACTTGTACAACACATCGTGGATGGTCACTACGGTAGGAATATTACAATTTAAAGGTATGAGAGGTAGCTCATTGCTCAGCCCATGATAAAGTTGACAAGTGCTGTCGCGGATTGCTCGATTCAGGTTGATACTCCGATGATACCATGAAGGTTTAGGCAAGGATCTAATCTGAAATCGAGGATCTTCAAAATAGTGTTTGGTTAATTCATTTTTGATTGGTCGCCGATCGAAGAGTACAGCATGAAAAGCAGGGTCTTCCGTATGTAGACTATTCACCAAGGTCCGGCTATAATACCCTAGGCCTGTGGGATTGTGAAAGAGTCGTTTTGCATCATACCCGACTATCATTATTATAACAACTGTTCTATTATATTGCCATCACCATCGACCAAGATGATATGTTGGAATCCCAAAGTCTTCAATTCTTCTAAAACGATATCTTTATTGCTGACTACAAACCATTGAAGATCACCAGATCGAATGAGTGATTTGCTCAATGTATGGACTTCTTGCAAGCTCAATGCTCGCACTCGATCCGTGTACTGTGACCAATAAGCAGCGTCCAGATTGTACTTGATCTGTTGGGTAAGAGAACTGGATACAGCAGCATTGGTCTCCCAGATGCCAGGGAGGGCCATCACTTGATTGTTTTTAGTTTTTTCAAACTCTTCGATCGTGATGGGTTTTTCACTTACAATCCAATCAAATTCTTTAATGATTTCTAAAATGGATTCTTTCGTCTTATCAATCTGTACTTGGGTATATGTGACAAAGGGTCGGGCTCCGATGGCTTCTTTGATAAAAGCTCCAGCCCCATAGGTCCAATGTTTGTCTTCGCGTAGGTTTAGATTGATTCGAGAGGTAAAATCACCTCCGAGCACATTGAGCAGCGGCTCTTTGGCAATCTCTGAGATCTGACCATAGGGCTCTATGGTATAGCCCGCTATAATTACAGACTGTTGAACCTCAGGCCTATGCATCAAATACAGCGTCTGCCCGAAGGTCGGAGCTGGAGGTGCTATAGCTACGATGGGTGCCTCGGGTCCGCTCCATCCATATAATCGACTTTTTATCTTTTCTATGATGGAGTCTAAACTGATATCGCCTACCACACTTAGTGTAGCTCCTACCGGAGTAATCCACTCTGTGTAGTATTTTTTGACATCAGATAAAGTGATCGCTTGCACAGTCTCTTCATAGCCAGAGCCTGGTATACTGTATGGATGGCTGTTGCCATATAAAAACTTTGGCAGGACACGCATGGCCATTTGCACCGGATGCACTTTCTCGCGCTGTATGCTAGCTATCTGCAGGGACTTGATCCGTTCAAAGTCGGATGCAGGAAAAGACGGTCTCAGTAATATCTCTGTAAACAGATCAAGACTTTGATCCAGGCTTTGTTTTAGACATTCCAAGATGAGATAACATTGATCTTGATCTGCCACAGATTTAATAGATGCGCCAAGCAGACTTAGTCTTTCGCTGATCTGAAGTGCATCAAGGTCTTGTGTGCCCTCATCGAGCATATTCATGGAGATTGAAGCTAGACCTGCTAATCCGCTGGCCTGATCGCTGCTCAATCCACCGTGCATCATTAAAGTCACTACGATAGATGGCGAATCTGGACGATTGGCTAAGATGATGTTTAATCCATTGGCCAGCTGAGCTGACACTGTCTTTGGAAAAGAAGAGGCAGGTGTGTATCCAACTGGGGGGAGCTGACTCCGATCAGCAAAAGTCGTACTGGTCTCGTATTCCGGGAATGGGGTGGCGATGATCGTGTGTGATCCTTCCTGCAACCAATCTTGGGCACATGTAGTGAGATCAGCTAGGCCGGCGCCTTCTATAAATTGATTATATGAACTATAAAAATCAGGCCTGTCTCCAAATATTTCACTTTCTGCCAAGACATCGGACTTACCGCCAAAGCCTCCTATTCGCTCAATACCTTTGATAAAACCTGAAAAATATTGCGATTTTACTCTTAACAGTTCCTCTTCAGTAGGTCCATGAGCTATAAATTCCTTTAGAATCGAAAGGATAGCATGCTCTACTTCTGCCACCTCAATTCCACTTTTTACCCTTGACTCGATGATAAAATTGCCCAAAATCTCCCTGGAATAGTTGACCGCTGACACGGAGGTAGATAATTGGTGGTCATAAATAAGGTATTTGTATAATCGTGAATTTTTGCCACTGCTCAATATGGCTGCAATTAGATCAAAAAAGGCAGCCTCTTTTGTTCCCCATTGTGGAATATTCCAGGCTATGGATATTTTGGCCTCTGGTACCCGATCGGAATATTCTTGTCTGGTGTGGCTATGCCTCATCGGTAGATTTACCTCGGTACGAGCTATAGTCGGCCCACTAGGGATATGTCCGAAATAATGATTTACTTTTTCCAAAGCTTCCTCAGCTTTGATGGCTCCGGCTATGACCAGGATCGCATTGGCAGCCCCATAATATGTTTTAAACCACAGATGGACATCCGCCAGCGTAGCGCCCTCAATATCTTCCATGGATCCGATCACAGTCCACGAGTACGGGTGCCCTTTTGGAAACATGGCTTCCGTAAATAAATCATCCTCTTTGGCATAAGGCTGATTTTCACCCTGTTTTTTTTCATTGATGACGACTCCCCTTTGCTCATCCAACTTACCTTGATCTATAGCGCCGATGAGATGGCCCATACGGTCAGATTCTAACCACAATACTTGATTCAAGGCTCCTACCGGTACATTTTGAAAATAATTAGTACGGTCATTATTGGTCGTGCCATTAAGATCTGTCGCTCCAATGGCCTCTAGTGCTTGAAAATAATCGGTGTTAAAATTTTCACTACCATTAAACATCAGATGCTCAAAAAGATGAGCAAAGCCACTTTTGCCCGACTTTTCATTTTTTGATCCTACATGATACCATATATTTACTGCAACAATCGGTGCTTTAAAGTCTTCGTGGACGATCAATCGCAATCCATTGGACAAAACAAATTTTTTAAACGGAATATGGATATCTGACGCTTTGAATATCATCGGAATAGAGCTTGAATTACTTTTCATATTTGTGGGTGCAAATAAATAGGTTTTATTGGACAATGATCGTACAAAGTTTTAGGGGTTGATCCGATTGGGTCGACCTGCTTTGGATGGATCTGGTTGTTTTCATTTTTTTATCTTTGTGATAGTTATGTCCAGATTTATAGCCAAAATCTCCGCCATCTTGGGCTTTAGATGTCCCCGATGTGAGCAGGGCAAGATGTTTTCCCATCGGGCCTTTGATTTTAAACACTTTCTCGATATGCCTGAGCGATGTATTACGTGCGGACTACAGTTCATGCCAGAGCCTGGCTTTTACATGGGAGCCATGTTTGTGTCCTACGGCTTATTTTCATGGGGCATGCTGGGCCTTATTGCGGTCTTTTACCTGGTCTTGCATGTAGGAATTAATCTAGCCATCTTCCTTTCAGTATTGGCGGGATTGATCAGTTTTACCTACGTGATCAGGCTCTCCAGAGTCATAGCACTACACATGGCCAGGTCATTCAATGCGGCCTACAAGGTTAAAAAAACGTAAATCAAGGGTTAGCCTCAAGCTACTTTCGTACGAGATATCTCAACTGTAAAGGGTCAAATGATTTAGGCCTTGCACTATCAGCCTCAGCCCAAGAGTCTACCGGTTTAAAATCCAATAAGATGCTATCCTGGCCGTGAGGCTCTATGATCCCTATCAGTATTTTGTCTTTGAGAATGCCCCGATCAAAGTCAAATAAATTTATACGATCAGGTTGGGTAGTGGTATCGACATCATATTTGACCGTAAAGGTATCGTCCAAGAATGGGCCATGAAAGATCCAATGCAGTATGCTGTCCCCTTCAAAGACCATCGCCTGCTCACCATTCGTCATATCCCAGTGACCTTCCAGAAAATCGTCTGGTTTGGAGGTACAGGTTACAATAAGTAACAAAATGAAAATATAAAATAAATAAAGGTGGTGTTTAGACGGTCGCAAGCCCAAAATTAAACCTAAATTAAACTTAAACAAAATTATTGTCAAGGAGTCTTGCAAATATGGTATGATGAACCTTTAATTATTTATTCTTTTCAAGACATAAAATCAAATCCTATGCAGTCGACTCGTACCAAAAATCAAGCTGATTGCCTTAGTTACCACAATGATATTGACAGGGCTTTTATTGACTTTTATCTGGTTTTGTCCTCAAATTTTTAAGAAAGTTCCTACACTTTGAACCATCTTTGTGACTAATCGCACTACTATGAAAAGTATTTATTTAAAATTTAATATTTCATTTCAAGTCATTAGCAAAGTATTGCCATGCTTGTTTTTGTATTTTACTAATTGTATAGTAGGGACTAATTTGGTATTAGCTCAAAGCTTAAGCAATATATTTTTTTGTGGTTTTAATACCGATTTGCCCGCTAAGAATCTGTGCGATGTCAATGTATTTACCGGTCAGGACAATTCGAGTGTCGAGTTTGAACATGAAGTAAAAAGGATTTTGTATCAAGTTGATCAGCATCAGAATTTTATCGTGAAACATTGTAATTCCCTTATCAACCCCATGGCATTGACTAATCCAAAAGGTCTAAGATATATTCTTTATAATTGGGACTCGATTAAAGATATCCGACCAGTTTACCCCAATTGGGTGAAATGGGGGGTCTTGGCCCATGCCGTTGGTCATCATATTCGCAATCATTCAATTAGGCGATATTCAACAAAAGAGTCGTTTCGCGAAAATGAATTGGAAGCGGATGAGTTTTCAGGTTTTATCTTAGCAAAATTAGGCGCTACCAGAAAAGAAGCATTGGCCTGTACGGCATTATTGGATGAAAATGAAGATGAATTGATATCCAATTTTCCATCAAAAGTAAACAGAACGCAAGCTTTGGAGAGAGGTTATGATTTGGCAGTGGCTAACAGAAAATTCAATAGCTTAAAACCCAAAAGTCCAAGGCCAGACAATATGGAGTATTATCTGAATAGACCGTTGCGTTCAGACTCGTATGATGTTCAATTTAATATTAGAACCTATAAAGTAGCTTTGGAATTTGATCCAAATTGTAAAGAGGCTTATTATGGTATGGCTTATGAACATATGAAGATCTTTGAACATGAAATTGATTTTTCGCCTCGAATTGACAAGTTACCTTTGATTCAAAATGTAATTTCAAATTTGACTTCAGGAATAAAGTATGATAATGTACCATTTAATTTAGCCGAATCTTATGCCCAAAGATCAAAGTATAATTTTTTATTGAGTGAAAAGACAAAGGCTTTGGAGGATGTTTCAAAGGCTATAGATTATTTCCAGCATGCCAAGTATTATTTAGCCCGTGGTAATATTAAATTGAATATGAAAGATACTTTAGAGGCCGATGAGGATTATTCTAAAGCCATTCAACTCTATAAAGTGAGCATTGAAAATAAAAAACAAGATGGTCATTCTTCTTCTAACTTTCAAAGTTATGCAGGCTTAGCAGCCTCTTATTTTCAACTTCGAAAATATGATGATGCGTTCAAGCTATATGATCAGATCATAAAACATTTCCCCCAAAACGGCGTTGGATATGAGTTGATGGCTCAATATGAATTTTTAATAAAAAAAGACCGAGCCAAAAGCTGTGTTTTGGCAAAGAAAGCTTGCATTCTTAAAGTATGTTCTTTTTACTACACTTATTGCTCTAATTGAGCAGCTCTATTCGTTGTAGTCTGAAGTCTATATTATTAAACGCATTACTTTTTAAATCCTACCAAATCGCAAAATAGGGTAGGCAAAGTGAAAGAAAATGGGATCTAACAAAAGATTTTGATTTGTTGTAGCATTGTAGCATGGGCGCAATAAAACCACATTTACTAGTCCAACAATACAACCTGCTGCGATCTTGTATCAGCGTACATAGGTGTAAATTAAACGATGTCAAAGTCTTTTAATAATAAGAACTTTAAAAAACACAGTTAAAAATGAAGAAAACAGAAAAAGTGATTTCCTTCGTTTACGAAAAAGTCAAAAACAAAGACCTTGCCCAGCTCAAAACCGGCCAACCAGTACTTGGTAAGGGGGGTGCCTTAGCACAAGTCATTTTTAGAAGCAGCCCTAGAGTCCGAACGTTGCTAAACCAAAAACGGCCTGATATCATATTGAATATCAAGCCGTTTTAATGTTGACCTACTAGGATTCGAACCTAGGCAAACAGAATCAAAATCTGGTGTGCTACCGTTACACCATAGGTCAATAGCTTTTGGAAGCGGACGCAAAGATAGGTGTTTTGTCTTTTTTGACCAAATAATCATAAAGAGGATGCCATATATTTAATCTTCTCCGGTGAATAGTCCAGGTATCCTTATTTTAGTGGTCATGTATAGATTTATGATATTTATGATATTGGCGATACCCTACTTGGCGTGGACCCAAAGTGGACCTCCGAGTCAGTTTGTACTCTTCGATGTACTGTTTACGTACACCAAGGCGAATGCAGATAGTTCCAAACCCAGTAAGTCGCATTTTTATGTTACAGGGGATTTGATCAATCCAGATCGCCCGAAAGACTGGACCGCACCGATCGACTATCGCAATGGCACGGTACACATCCGATGGGAAGTGCTGGAAAAGCCACCGGGAGATTATCCGACCACCTGGAGTCTATGTTATATTCCCAATAAAGGACAAGGCAATGGCTATGGTTGTACCAGCACGGGGATTTATACTAAAAATGGCATCTACGAAAAAGATATAGCTATGACTTCTTTTTGGGAAAACAATGCGATCATTTGGTCTGAGGGCATCAAACAAATGGATCTGGTGATCAAAGACGATAGTGGGGGTCAGGGTCACGCGCATAAGCGGGCCGACCACGAGCATTTTTTTCCGACTAAAGTCAGGATGACCATGGTCCAGGTAGCTGCCGGGGCTACCTACAATCCTAAACTTTTGAAAAAGAAACCTAAAAAGGTCAAACTTTTTTAAATGCTTTTTTTTAACGGCTGAACAACTTCAAAAATCAATTTCTGAGGAAATCAATAGTCATATCCTTTATTTCACTCCATTCAATTTTATCTGGACTTTCGAATGACAAAATATCCTATTCAGTCTAGGCGAAGACATCTGCAAGATATGCTCGCGCTGAGTGCCATGCTACCTATAGCACCACATTTATTATTCAAACAAAACACTCCTGGTCTGGCGAGAATACCGCGAGACATTCATATTTTTTCCAAACATTTTCATTGGCTTGATTATTCATCCATGGCCAAGACAGTAGCCAAAATCGGATTCGATGGAGTGGATCTTACTGTTCGCCCCAAAGGCCACGTACTGCCGCAAAGGGTGTCGGAAGACCTCCCAAAAGCTGTTGAAGCTATCCGGAAAGCTGGCCTCAAAGCGCAGCTCATCACCACAGCTATCACTTCTGTAAAAGAACCGGAAACTGAGACAATATTGAAGACCGCTAGCAAACAAGGGATCAAAATATATCGGATGGGTTGGTTGAATTACCTACCCGGCATACCTATTCCCGATCAACTGGAGGTATTCAAAAAACAACTGGGCGAACTCGTTGAAATGAATAAATATTATGGCATCCAGGCGGCATATCAAAATCATGCCGGAACTCACGTAGGCTCATCTCTGTGGGACATCTGGTATCTGATAAAGGACTTTGACCCGAAATACCTTGGCGTACAATTTGATATTCGCCATGCGATGGTCGAAAGCCAGAGTGCATGGGCGGTAGGTTTAAAATTATTGAGTCCTTATATCAATTCGTTAGATATCAAAGATTTTGTTTGGTCCAATATAGAAAACAAAACTGTCGTCGAAAATGTCCCTCTTGGCAAAGGAATCGTGGATTTTGAATCCTACTTTTCACAATTAGAGAATTTAAATCTTCAAGCGCCCCTTTGTCTTCATCTTGAATATCCTTTGGGTGGAGCCGACGAAGGCGATCATAACTTATCGATCCCTCCAGCTCAAGTGACTGCCGCTATGAAAACCGATCTGCAATATTTGAAAAAGAAATTGAATAAGTAGCTAAAGGTCATTCGAACTATGCTCCCAGCGAAGTGCAACGCAGCGAAGACTCAAAGACTTACCTATCCGGCAAGCAGGCGCAAAGAAATTTTACATCGTCAAATTGTAAATTGTTAATCGTTCTACATTTCATCCGCACTCGGTCCATAAGGTCCCGGTACCGGAATATCCAATAACCTCAAACAAACTTGTAATTGAGCACGGTGATGAGCGTTTTGACCAAAAGCATGGCGCACAGCCTCCCATCGTTCCATAGCCATATAGGTGACATCGCCGACTCCGAGAGACCAGTCTTCCTCCAGAATGTCATCTGAGGATTCGTCAAAAGCTTTGTTTGCCTCGTTGATCGCATAATCAAATTGAGTCAAGAATTCCTCTGCTGAATTCATGTCCTTGGCGGGATACGGACTATTTGCAAAATCCCATCGAGGATATTTCAAAACCATAACCAGCATTAAGGGCATTTCAGCTAGATGGCTAGACAATGCTTTTAAAGTCATGCTTTTGGCGTGTGGTTGCCATAACATTTTGTCAACAGGTACGATTTTTAACATGCGGCGAGTCTGCTCCGCTTCAGCAGCTAGTTCTCGTTTGAAAGATTCGATAAATGTTATCATAGTTTTAGAATTTATACAAAGTAAATCGGTGTGTTTGTCAACGGTATGTCAGTAGTAAACTATAAAAGCGGGTTTTATATTTTGGTAAGTAGCAAATCAAGCATTTTTCTCACCTCATCCTTCAACTCCTGCGGTTGCACGATCTCTGCATATTCGCCGATCATCATATACCAGTGGGCAAAGCCGTTCATCGAAGCAGTCAGAAAGGTCATGATGACTTTGTCGCCGATGATTTTTTCTGAGATATAGCCGCTATAATATTTTTGATCCCCTAAGTATTGGCTATGCTCCTTATTTATTTTTAATTCTATCCGAATGAGTTTTTCTTTTTGGGTGAACTTACTCAGATATTTTTTAAGAGTAGGGTGGGTCTGCGTAAACTTATCTTCTGTTTTATTCAGGGATTTTATTCGATCTAATCTAAAGTCGCGATAATCCTGACGCACATGGCACCAGGCGATCAAATGCCATTTACTCATGGAGTGGAAGATGCCTACTGGATCTATATCCCGAGCCGTAATTTTATCGGTTTCCCGGGATTGATATTGCAAATGCATTTTTGTTTTAGAAGCTATGGCTTCAATCAATGATTGTATATAACTGGCCGATTGGTCAGTTTCTGGTAGATACGGATTAGCCATGACCTGGATATTATCTTCTAATGCATTGACAAAATCTTTATCGGTCTGTCGCAAGATGGATTTGATCTTAAACAGTGCAGATTTGAAATGTTGATCCAAACCTTTGTCTGTATGTCGTTCCATTAGTTTTTCTGCGGTGAACATAGCGGCAGCTTCCTGATAAGAAAATTGTACCGGCGGCAATCGATAACCATCCACCAGACGATACCCGTGTCCGGCCTCACCTATGATAGGTACCCCGGTGGCTTCCAGAGATTGTATATCCCGATACACCGTGCGAATGCTAATATCAAATCGCTCGGCGATCTTCTGAGATTTAACCCAACCCCCAGATTGCAATTGGATCAAGATCGCCGATAGTCTTTGCAGTCTATTCAATGGGTAAAAGCGGCTATAGATTTAGCCATTACTTTTCTGAATTCCACTTCAGCGCCCTCAGATTGGAGCGCAAAACTTCCTTTCTGGACAGTCGCATCGTGGCCATGATTGACTAAGACCTCATTGAGCCACACTTTTACTTCTTTGCCACGGCATTCGATGATCATATGATTCCATTCTCCGACAGGTTTTTCGGTACCGTCGGTTAAGTTAGGAATTCGACGATTTTTATCGCCATCTACACCCCAGTTTTCTTTAGGGCCGCGACGAGTCTCCATGTCACGGACTGCTATATTTTCCCCGATACACCAAAAATCACCTGCATTTTGATGCATGAGTTGCACCTCAATAGATTGCGGAAACATACTGTACAATCTCCGAGGTGTAGATGCATGTACCAAAGCGCCACAATTGCCCGGAGTCCCCGCAAAACGGTATTCCAACTCTATCTGATAGTTTTCAAAGCTGGTATCCGTTATAAGATGTCCGCCTGGTGTGCCTAGACTCACTAGCATGCCATCTCTGATGATAAATGGATTTCTGGCCTTAGGATTAGTATCCATCTCGGGTATATCGATATGCCAACCTGACAAATCTTTACCATTGATCAAGCTTGTGGCTTGCGCTTTAATTGGAGTGCTCTTTTTACACTGTATGATGGCTAGTAAGCCTAGCATAATGACTGCAAAATATTTTATCATTGATTGTATTATCCTATAAAGGTAACTTGTATCCTCACTTATCTAGTTTATTTTTGGAAAAAGGATGCTACTCTTTTTTTTGTATTCAG
Organism: Saprospiraceae bacterium; assembly: GCA_031417835.1. GTDB lineage: Bacteria > Bacteroidota > Bacteroidia > Chitinophagales > Saprospiraceae > JADJLQ01. The sequence continues at coordinate 58,305 of JANOWJ010000165.1, forward strand.
CCCAACCGGCTTTTGTAGACAAAGAGCGATCTTTTATAATCATATTAATAGTAAAATATCCTAGCCAAACCCAAGCTAATATCATCCATGCAAGCCAATGTCTGGCCATCAAGGCATATGAGCCGTAGATCATCATTTCACCTAAGTAATTTGGATTGCGGGTTCTACTGAATAGGCCTTCACGGATCAACCCTGGTTTATATTTAAGTGTATAATATTTTTGAGCGTCACTGGCCATCATGATCGCTACTCCGAGTGTGTGCAGAAATATACAGCCACCCAAAAATGGGCCTGACCAATCAGATGGGACAGTGTGAAACCAAGGCCCGATGAGGATTATGGGAAATAGCCAATACAAACCAAGAAGCAAAACAAATGACATAGCTGCGCCACCAATCGTAATCGCTACATCCCATCGCTTATCCGGGAAGTAAGCATGTTTGATTAACCAACATAATCCATAGGAGCCATGCATGCCCAGATAAACCCATGCATTGATCGAATAATTTTCAAAATAATACATCAAGAACAATACAAATGGCAAAGTGCCACCTTTTTGAAAATTTATTAGGGCAGACAGTTTGAATAGTCGGGGTCCACCTAGAAAGTCCTGACTTAGATAGTGTAGAAAGTTGGAGATTTTATAGATCATGGATATCTGAGCTGTAGTATCCAGCTAAAAGTAATTATATTATGTAAATTTTCACTTTAGATCCGTCACCCTCATAGGTCAAGCATGGTTCTTAAGTTGGTTTTTAGCTTCTGTTGTTGTGAATTGGTCAATCTTGATAAGCGTTTAAGAAAGCGTGTGTTGTCGATAGCTCGAACTTGGTCTACCATGATATCACTTAATTTATCAAGTTGGCCTTTTGTTAAATGAACCCTCAAGTGTTCTATTTCGTTTTGCACGCTTGAAGTTATGGGACAAATTAATGTGGATGGATGAAATTCATTCAATAGATCGGTCTGAATAATTACTACTGGTCTTGTTTTTCCGGGCTCAGTTCCCTTTCGAGGATTTAAATCGGCTAGCCAAATATCATATTGTTTAATTTTCATCTAAAAAGTTTTCAAATTCCCGCAGCACTTTCAAAGAGGTTTCTGCCGTCAATACAGATTCTTTTTTAAGTTGTTTTTTTAACAATTTTCTTTTATTGAATAAATTGTAAACATGCACTGCTTCGTTTATGTACCGATTTCTGGCAAGGTTAAGTTTTGAAGTCATTTCTTCCGCTTCATTAAAAATATTGTCGTCCAGTTTTAGAGATAAAGTTTTCATCTTGATTTTTAGCAAAGGTATACATTAAAAGTATATACTATCAATTATTTTCAAACAGGACTACTTTGGGCGATGTGGACTGTAGATTTTCAATTCCCCTCTTTATAGCTCTATCCGTTAAGTTACTATGATCCAACTGACCTTCATTCCAACAATAGAATTTGCTAACTTCACTTTATAAATTTCAAACTTAATGAAAAACATATATGCCCTTCTTGTGGGAATTGACAATTACCCACCACCTACTCCTAAACTAGGTGGGGCTAAAAGTGATGTCAATAAGATAAAAAACTATCTGGAAGCTAACTTTAAAGAACAGCCGGTTCACCTCAAAATACTCTTAGATCAGGATGCCACTTATGCCAATTTTGTTGAAAATTTTAGAAATCATTTGGGTCAGGCTGGGGAGCATGATGTAGTGTGGTTTCATTATTCCGGTCATGGCTCGCGTCAATTTTCTGCTCCAGAGTTTGCAGAGGTTAATTCAGGAGGGCGAGACGAGACCTTGGTGTTGTACGACAGCAGGCCGTCCGGAAATGATTTTGCTGACAAAGAGATGGCTGTTTTATTAAGCGAATTAAGTGCAAAAAATCCTCACATCATAGTCACATTGGACTGTTGCCACAGTGGATCGGGTACGCGTAGCGCAGATGAATTTGTCAAACGATTATCAGTAGATCGAGAGGATAAAAGGACCATAGACTCCTACTTGAATGGGTTTTATAAAAGTAGAAGTGTGCATGATATCCCAAAGTCAAAATACATACTTTTTGCTGCATGCAATAGATTTCAGAGTGCTAAGGAATCGTTCACCGGAGGAGGCCTTTTCACTGAAAACTTAATTCAAACATTGGACAAAAGCAACAAGGACATTTCTTACGCAAGGCTTATGGTCAAACTTAGGCAAGGGGTAGTTAAAATGAAATGGGATCAAGACCCCCAGTTGGAGTTAGTAGGTGACATCAATAGTTACACCCGATTTCTTGATGGCAGTGTGACCAATGAAGCCCCAAGATTTGCGGTATCTTTTACAGAGGAGGGTTGGACTTTGGAGGCAGGTCAGATCCTCGGTATCAACGAAGAGGTAAACCTGGCAATATATCCAGATCAATCCAACGAAATTCTGACCAAAGCAAAGGTGCTAAAGTCCTCGGCCCATCGATCGATCCTAGCCGAAGTCGACCAATTGAACAAAGAGTCAAAATATTGGGCAGTACCTTTGAATTTGCCTGCTATACCCTTCGAAGTAGGGTTAAAGGTTTCAGACCAGTTTTTGGACTTTTTTTTGAAACAAGCTCAAAATTTTCTGAACGTAAAGCTTAATCACCCTGCTGAATCAGATGACCCATTTGTATTAAATCAATCCAAAAATTTTATAGAATTTACAAACGCTACCACAAACGAAATATTATTCAAGACGAATACTAGCCTCGATCCTTCCAAAATAGAACAATCCAACATGGACTTGCTAAAAAAGATAGACCAGATCGGTATTTGGACTAGATTTTTTACACTTCAGAATAATAAAACAATGCTCAGTTTGGAGAGCTGTACGATTACCGTCGAGATTATGAAGGAAGACCAACTCATCCAATACCCTCCTGGCGAGATCAAGCTAAAAAGTGGCGACGCCAGAGTCCCATATAAATTATGGATTCAAAACAAGTTTACCCAACCATTACATTTTTCTTTGATCTATCTCTCCGATCATTATGGAGCCACTCCGTTAAAAAATGATCCTTTAGAAAAATCTGATTCTCCTACTTTATTTTGGGGCGGTAAGCCAGACGATGTATTTATGATACTACCCGGCCAACCATCGTCTTCAGATTCATTTCTAATCATCATCAGTACTGAACACACCGATGAATTCAATTTTACACTGGAGGAAATGGAATTTGGCGAAATTAAAGTCGATCAACGGGCAATACCCGGCCTCAATAGAACGACTAAAATCAAAGGTGAATGGTATACAAACCGTTTTGTAGTTAATTTGGAGCGATAATTGCCATCCTTACTCAGAATCATTCCGAAATCCGAAATCCCCAATCCGAAATAGTAATATTCCCAAATCTGAAATCCGAAATAAATAAACCTCATTCTGAAATCCCAAATCCGAAATCCGAAATAATTCAATCCGCACCCCCCAACCCCCAACTTTGAATTTCAAACCCGTCATATTCCTAACATTTGCAAACGATAAAGTAGACAATACGCAATATTTACGCAACTTATCTGCAGAAATGCATGGCATCCGAAAAGCATTGGATAAAGCCATTAGCAATGGATTATGCGATGTCGAGGTTAGAGCATCGGCTACAGTAGGAGATATCCTGGATGTTTTTCAAAATCCTAATCTGGGGCCTCGAATTTCTATATTCCATTATGGTGGACATGCCAATGGATTTTCACTCCTGTTAGAAGCCATGGATGGTACTCAGGTGCAAACGCATAAAGATGGGTTGGTGCCTTTCATGGCCAGACAACCAAATCTTAAGCTTATATTTTTGAACGGCTGCTCTTCCGACGAGCAAGCCACAGATTTGCTAAAAGCAGGTATACCCGCTGTGATCGGTACTACTGCCTCTATCAATGATGAAATCGCTACCGCTTTGGCCATCCGATTTTATAGTAGCCTGGGCGATGGTGCTGGCATAGAAAAAGCTTGGACTGACGCCACCGATGAAGTCAAAATCATCAAAGGCGCTGGTGCTACCCGAGCATTGCTTTGGGAAGGCAAGAAGGATGTTGTAGATCGTTTTCCGTGGGTCATGCAATTTAAGCCCGGCTCTGACATCATCAAAGAGTGGAATTTGCCGGATATATCTGGTAATCCATTGTATGGTCTTCCAGACATCCCAGCTACGCACAATTTGCCAGAATCACCGTTTCTTTATCTCAATCGGTATGAACGTAAACACGCCGAGGTGTATTTTGGGCGATCATTTTATATTCGATCCTTATACGCTACGATAGTCGATAAAGAAGCTCCACCGATTATATTAATGTATGGTCAATCCGGGGTCGGCAAATCCAGTCTATTAGATGCAGGATTATTACCCAGGTTGGAAACAAGTCACCTCATCATTTATTTGAGAAGAAATGGCATCCTTGGCTTAAGTGCTACTCTATATAATGCATTGCTTGAAATGAATGGATTCAAATCTCTAGCAGATGTTCCGATCAGAAAGCAAAAAAACGATACGACCAACATTATTGAGACGCTAGGTCATCTGGCCGTCAAGCTCGAAACCAATCTTAAAAGAGAATTGGAATTGATCATTCAAAAAATTGCTGAATCAGTATCATCGCAACCATCACAAACCCCACTAGATGATAAAATTGCTCCGCAAGATATAGCCTCAGCATGGAGATTATTGGAACAGACATCCAAAAAACCCTTGCTCGTGGTACTGGATCAAGTCGAAGAGGCTTATACCAGGCCCAATGAAAATTTGAAAAATGAAGTAGCTCAATTGTTCATCGATCTCAAGACTATGTTTGGTTCAGTATCGACGCACCCGAGAGGCAAAATAATTTTGAGCTTTAGAAAAGAATATCACCCTGAACTGGAAGAGTATTGCAAGATGTATGAACTCCCTAGGGCAAAAGTCTTTATAGAGCATATTACAAAAAAAGATGTACTAGATGTATTTAAGGGGTTCAAAGAGACCCCAAAGCTCCAAGCTCGGTACAATGTCAATATCGAAGATGGATTACCAGAGATCGTCGCCGCCGATCTGGCTGCAGATGATGATGCTCCCATCGCACCTATGCTTCAAATATTATTGACTAAAATCTGGAATAAATCTATTTCTACATCACCTTCAGACCCTGCTTTTACGCATAAATTATATAACGAACTGAAGGAGGAGGGACTCGCCATGGATGAGTTTCTTCATAATCAAATCGTGAACATCAAAAAAAGGCTTCCGGCATTATATCAAAATGGATTTGTATTGGATGTTTTGGCATTTTACTGTACAGCCAATAATACCTCAGCTGCGAAATCAGAAAAACAACTCCATGCGCAGTTTCCATTTGCGATAAAAGAAGCGGATGAAGTAGTGACGGCCAGCAAGGATTTGTTTCTCATCACGGATTTGGGATCCAACGAAAAATTGGCGATGCTGGCCCACGATACCCTTGCCAAATCGGTTTTAAAAGCCCACCAGCGATCTGCACTCGCATTACAACAAGCCCAGAGGGTACTGCACTCGAGATTAGAAGCTATCCGTGCCGGGTCAGACATGGCCACACTGGATGTATGGGATTTAAAGCTGCTGGATAAAGTCCAACATTACTTGCCTGCTTATTCTGATGAGATAAAAAAACTCATGGAAACGAGTCGCCTTGAAATTAAACGAAAGGAGAACGAAAAAAAATTATTAGCAATCTTTAAGTGGGCAGTTGTAACCATTTCAGTGGTAGGGGTGATCACCATAGCCTACTTATTCCGCCAATCTATGCGCAATGCCAAAGATCTTTTTGTAAATCATATGGCAGCTTCGTCGGCTAATATCTTAAATACAGACCCCACTCAAGGCCTCAAATTAGCTTTGATGGGCATGGATATTAAAGAAGAATATTCTATTGCTGAAATAAAAAAAGCATTGACCCATGCCTATTACAGATCCAAAGACTCTAATTTTCCGTGGTATACTCAATTATATACTTCAGACATCAATTTCCACACGTTGCTCATCAACGAGCAAAGCAAAAGAATAATCCCCTTTGCAGAATTATCTACGCTTAAGGTGTTGGATTATGATGGGCAGATTAAAGGAAACCTTACGGTTAAAGCAGATTCAGGTTATTCAGACCTTGAGGAGTTTATGTTTTTTGATGAAGTCAAGTGGAGTACGGATGGCAAATATATCCTGGCAAAAAACACTGCAGGTGTTGTCCAAATCCATGATCAAAATGGGATATTCATAAGGAATGTATCGAATGAGCAGTTGATCCTGGAATATGCTGTATCACCTCGCTCCAATCAGTTTTGCACCTTCTCTGTGGATAGTATCGTTGGTGTCAGAAGGGGTCTGATTCATCTTTATGAGCTGAGCGGCACATTGATAGATACTATACTGGTCACGCCCGATATCAATTACATGCACTACAATTTTGATGGGACGGGACTTATTTTTATTGTGGCGCCTTCTGCTATCGATCAGCCTGAAAGTTCTAATGTGCAGCTTGATTGCGAGCAGTGTGATAATATTGGACTTTTAGACTTGACTCACAAACAAATTAAATTATTAGATGCAAATGAAGCTAATATCGATTTTATGTTTTACTCCAATTCGGGTAAAATATTAATCGCCCAGCATAAAAATGATGTTCTAGTCATTTGGAATGAAGCTGGCAAGTTGCTTGATAAAATTAAACCGCCCACGGAGTATGAGGCTGGTGCAGAATTTCAGGATGGTGGCTATGTACTGGCTGCCACACACCCCAATGATAGCCTTGTGGCCTATACACATCAGCGAGGTCGAATAACATTGCGTAATATTTATGGGAAAAAAATCAGCCTAGAGATCAAACACGATCAGCTAATCACTTTTTTGCAATTTTCAATAGATGGTCATTATCTACTTGCTGGATCGGATGATAATACCGCTATAGGATGGGATCTTAAAGGCAATAAAAAATTTACACTTTTAGGACATACCAATGATGTCACTGCTGGTTTTTTTGCGGATCATAATACGATCATCACCACCTCCTTGGACGGCTCTGTCAAACATTGGACCTTGTCTGAATCGATTTATCATAGTTTAATAGGACACCAAGGCGCTGTCACTTATATAGATGTAGATAGTACCGGAAAATATCTGGTATCCAGCGGCATGGATCAGACGATGCGATTGTGGGACTTGGATACTCGCAAAGAGCTGGATCAGGTAGATTTTTCTAAAAATAGAATGGGGGTGCGATATGCTACATTTTTAAATGAACGTGAAATTTTAGGCATCACTTGGAATAATCAAGCCTTTATTTATACTATCCTCAGCAAGCAATTGATGTTTTGTGTCGGCCATGAGGGATTGATCGAATGGGCTAGCAATATTGGCGAGGTGATCATAACAGCTGCTCGGGATGGAGCGATTAAGTATTGGAATAAGTCAGGCGTGGAGTTGCATTCTGTTGTACCTTCCCAAAGTGAACTATTAAGCCTCGATGTGAGCCCGGTAGACAGCCTGATCGCGGTAGGTGATAATGATGGTATTATTTATTTTTATAATGTTCACGGTCAACAATTAAACAGGATTCAAGAGCATACGAGAGCAGTGATCTACCTTGACTTCTCAGATGATGGTAAATATTTGGTATCTGCCTCTCAAGATGGTACCGCTATGATATGGGATATCGTCAACATGAAATTGAAAGCTCGATTGGATCGCATCATATGCGCCCCATACAACGATTGTACCCTGATATCGGCAAATTTTAATACTTCCAGTACCGAGGTAGTGACTACTTCTTCTGATCGTACGATTAGGCTCTGGGATCTGGAGGGAAATTTTAAGACCCAATTGGTAGGCCACACGGATAAAATAATCGATGCTTTTTATGCTCCTAATGATCAAGTGGTCTATTCCTATTCAGAAGATAAGACGCTAAGACTATGGGATGTAAACGGTAAGGAAATCACCACGTATGCTGGACATACAGGCAAGATAAATTGTGCTTATATGACGAATGATATGAATCACATTTATTCTGCGGCTGATGATGGCATCATCCGGCACTGGCTGACCCCGACAGGAGTGTATAGAAGATTAAAATCTCAGCCTGAATTTATTTCCAGGTCAATCAAGGGATCCAAATAATATAATGAGTTTCAAGCCCGTTATTTTTATTGCTTTGCCAATGTTAAAGTGGATAATGCAGCTTATGTGTGTAATCTATTCGTAGAAATGCATGGCATTCGGAGTGCTTTAAGCGAGGCGATAAAATCAGGAGCTTCGCGATTACCTCACTCCACAAGGTGCCAACAACTATTTAAAGTCCATCAATGCCTTCTCTACCAAGGAAGATAATTCACTTTGTTCCAAATGGCTAAGACTTCTGAGATGGCTTGGCTTTGATTAGATGAACAAAACTTCTAAAATCAGCAAAACTCATTTAAATTTATATCCTAACTCAAAAGCCAACAATGGAAAACAAAATAAAAACCAATTTTTGGAATACCCTCAACCTCGACGACTTCCGCCAGATCATGGATCCTCTGGCAGACGAAGCTGTCAAATCATTATACACCTCAGTCCGGTGCAAGACAGACCGAAACGAGCTGAAAGCTATGGCTCAAAATGATTCCTTCGTACCGGCTGATCTACCAGAAGATCTTAAATGTTTTGTCGAAAATGAATTATTCAAAAAATTTACGCCGGAAGATATCAGGAAGTTTGAATTGACCAGAGAGATCTGGAAAGAAAACGGAGTTCAGTTTATATTCATTCTTTTCTTTCGGGCTTTGCCTTATACCTATATGGCTGAGAAACCTGCCAATGTATTGCGCTTGACTAAACTATTAGAAGATCAACCTATGCGTCGTGTATTCGAAACGGCTCAGTTTATCTTTGATATCATGGATCAGAATTGGTGGGATCCCGAACATCGGGGTATTTTGACAGCTCTCAAAGTACGCATCATGCATTCAGCCATGCGTTATAATTTATTAAACAATCCTGAAGGTGAACCATGGAACAAAGAGGCCTGGGGCATGCCAATCAGCCAGGAGGATCTCGTAGCTACCAATCAATGTTTCTCCCTTGAATTTTTTAAAGGATTAGACATGCTCGGACAACCATTGAATTCAGAACAACAAGAAGCCTGGTTCCATACCTGGAAAGCTATTGGCAGGGTCATGGGCGTGCACGAAGAATTGTTACGACCTACAGTTGAGGAAGCCTGGGATATGCAAAAAGCTATTTATAATCATTTGTTCGATACAGATGATCATGCCTCGGGAATAGCGTTGGCCAAAGCCCTGGTAGGAGCGCTATCTACATTTTTAATCAGTACCAAGTTCACCCTAATGCTGATGAAAAAAATGCTCTTTGACGAAGACCACCCGGATTTGTTTTTCCAAGTTTTAGGACCCTCATTTGGCGCCACATATCCGGGATTATTCAGGAAATCCAGAGGTGATGCGGAGGCAGATCAGGAGCTTAATGAACAATTGGAAGTAGAATTTTATGAAGAATTGTCAAAACATGTCGAGGATGTCAAAGCCTACCGAGAAAACCAAAAATTGACCGAGCCGACGACTAGAGGTGAACATACCAAAAATCTCGTAGATCTTCAGCTAGATGTGTTCAATGATGTGCTTGAAAAGCTTGATCCAAACAATCCTAATACCAGAGGGCTCAAAGACGAATTTATCAAATTGGCGATGAATAGCATGGGTGGAGTCGTAGTAGGCATATTAGCTAAGTATTTTAGAGCTGGCAAACAATCTGGTTTCCGCATTCCAGCCGACCTCAAAGAACATTGGGCATTATAATTGCTATATTAAAAGATTCATCCCATGGGACCGAGTCTAGACCATATGACCGAGTTGCAAAAAAGTATTGTATCGTATTACGACAATACCTGGCTGGAGTATAGAGTTTTGTGGATCAATAATAAGGACAGGGCATTGCATTTTGGTTATTATGAAACCTTCAAAGAATCTCACAGTGCTGCACTGGAAAAGCTCAATCTGGTCATGGCTCATAAAGCTGCAATCACCGCTGACGATCTTGTGCTCGATGCCGGTTGCGGCCAAGGAGGTAGTGCTTTATGGCTAGCTAAACATATTGGCGCTTCCGTGACTGGTATTACCTTAGTGCCCCATCAAATGGCCGTCGCCGTCCGGGAAGCTAAAAAAAGAGCCCTGGATGATAAAGCCATTTTTTTGGTCAACGATTATTGTGCCACTCAATTTCCAGATCAAAGTTTTTCTGTAATCTGGGCTTGTGAGAGTCTCTGCCATGCGCCTTCCAAAAACTCGTTTTATACTGAAGCTTTTAGATTGTTGAAACCCGGCGGCAGAATCGTAGTAGCAGAATATATCCGCCATCAGCGAAACCTGATTCCGGAAGATGAAGCCATACTCAACCACTGGTGTTCCGGTTGGTCTATGCCCGATTTAGATACCTGGTCAGAGCACAGAGATCATATGAATACTATCGGTTTTGTGGATGTCAATGCATCTGATATTACGGACCATATAGCTCCATCTTTACATCGGTTGTTCAAAATATCAAAATCGCTCCTATACCTTGGAAAATTTTTGAATTTTACGAAAATAAGAAACAATGTCAAGCATAATAATCAGCTTGCATCATTGAGTCAATATGAGGCACTTACGAAAAAACTTTGGTATTATTGTATCTATACAGCGACCAAACCCATTGCCCATTCATGATCCAGTCTGATCTATATATTCCGGATGGATTCACACCCTTAGCTAATATCTATAAGGATGAAAGCCATGAAATTATCAAGGCATTGAGAGCCTCAGATGGTCAGACAGTAGTCTTAAAGATAAGTCGACCCCTCAATAATGATATCCTCAAAATCTCAAAACTAAGCCACGAATACAACACCTTAAAAAAACTAGACCACGATGGTATCATCAAAGTCATCAATTTGTATTCTAAATTAAAATCAGTTTGTATTGTTGAGGAGTTTTTTGATGGCGAACCTCTTAAAGCCAGGATTTTCAGGCAGCCGTTGACACTCAGAGAATTTTTTAGTATAGCGTTACAATTGACCGATATCCTTACCTACATTCATGCCAATGGGTATGTGCATAAAGATATCAATACCAATAATATCCTGATCTCTGCGACCAATAAGATAAAATTGATTGACTTTGGGATCAGCACTAACTTTATGAATGAGGAACATGAGATCATGTTGCCAGATAAAATAGAGGGCACGCTTACTTATGTTTCCCCGGAGCAGACAGGCCGCACCAGTTATACGATCACCCCAGCGAGTGACCTTTATTCAATGGGTATTGTATTTTACGAGATGCTCAGTGGCAAGCCGCCTTTTGACTCGGCAGACGCATTAGAGGTTATTCATTTTCATCTTTCTCGAGTGCCAGCCTCACTCAAAAAAATAATGCCATCAATTCCTGCAGGATTGGATCAAGTGATTTCTGATTTATTAGAAAAGATTCCTGACGATCGGTACCAAAGTGCCGTAGGAGTTAAGCATGATCTGAAAGTACTGGAATCTCAAGTGAATGATGGTAAACAAGCAAATTATTTTAAAACGAAGTCTAAAGATCGGGCTGGCAAATTTCGTAAAACGCAACGATTATATGGCAGAGAGTCGGAGATAAATAAATTACTGGAATGTTATAATGAACTGCACCATTCAAAATCAATGCTCGTACTGGTCGCTGGATATTCAGGAGTAGGAAAGTCAGCCGTTGTCAAGCAGTTGCAGCGCCCTGTAACCGAAAAATCAGGACTGTTCATTAGTGGCAAATTTGATCAGTTTAAAAAAAACATCCCCTATTTTGCTTTTATTGAAGCCTTCGATACCATCCTCAAAAACATTCTTGCTGAGAGCGAAGAAAAGATTATTGAATGGAAAGATAAAATACTGGCCACTTTAGGTGCCAATGCGGTATTGATCAATGAAGTCATACCGAGTCTGGAATTTATAGTGGGCAAGCTTCCACCTTCCGAAAAACTTTCTCCAGCCGAACAAGAGTATCGATTCAGACTGGTGCTTCTTGATTTTATTTATTGTTTTACCAGCGTAGAGCATCCGCTGGTCATATTCCTCGACGACTTACAATGGACTGACCTTCCATCTTTAAATTTATTGGAGCGGATACTTACATTTCGCAGGACAGTCGGAGAAGTACTCATAGTAGGGGCTTATAGAAACAATGAAGTAAATGAGCTACACCCGCTCTCATTATCTATTCAACAAATTAAAAAAGAAAACGTACAAGTCCAAGAGATTGAGATTCTGCCATTGGATCGCACCACTACGATTCAAATCGTTGCAGACTCGTTTGGTATGGCCATCGATACAGCCAAAGAGCTAGGGGAGCATGTGTATAAAAAAACACAGGGTAATCCATTTTTTATCAACCGGTTTTTACAATCCCTTTATGAAAACAAACATGTATACTTAGACGATGATGATCAGTGGCAGTGGGAACAGTCCATCATCGAAGGGCTTTCGTATAGTGATAATGTCATCGACTTGATGGCCAGAGAATTAAAAGCATTGCCACCCATCACTTCAGAGATTTTAAAGTATGCGGCAGTGTTGGGCAATACGTTCAATCTGGGATCTATGGCGTTGATCATCGGCAAAACCCAAAACGAGATATTCCAATCCTTGCAGCCCGCGTTAAATACAGGATATTTGTTATCCATTGATTTAAAATATCGCACGTTTTCTTTGTTCAATGAGGGGATCAATGAAAATTTTGAATCAGAATCTGAAAACCTGGCTATTAGTTTTAGATTCCTGCACGATAGGGTACAGCAGGCAGCCTATGCTTTGATATCAGATCACGAGCGCAGCAAAATTCATCTTGTTACAGCTAGGATTATAAACGAAAAAACCACCCCTGAAAAATTTAATGATCATTTATTTGAAATTGCCAGTCATTATGCCCAATGTTTAGACCGCGTGGTCGATCAGGATGAACGAAAATTAGTAGCTGAGCTGTTTCTCAAAGCCGGTGAAAAAGCCAAAGACTCGACTTCTTATGATGTAGCGATCAAATATCTTGCTTCAGCTATCGATCTGCTTCCACACCTATCCTGGCAGACGGATTATGCCCTGACATTTAACTTACATGCTGCACTGAGCGAAAGTGAGTCATTAAATGGCAATCATACTAGAGCCGAGCAATTGTTTGAGCAGATCTTGCAATATACCAGAACGAATCTAGAAAAACTAAAAATTTATTACGTTCACGCAGCCCTATATTTAAAAATGGGGAACACTTCAAAATCTCTGGCTCTGGGCCGAGATGCTATGAAGTTGTACAACATTCACTTTCCCGAAAGTGAAATCGCGATTCAGGCCAAAGCAACATATGATATTGCAAAGTATTTATTGCTTTTTTCTACAAAATATAAAAACAAAGAAAAATTATATAACCTCCCGGATTGTACGGACCCGGAGATCATCGCGATCAACCAATTTTTGATCGATATCGCCACGAGCGCATACCAGGTCAATCAAAATCTGATGGTCATCGTAGTGCTTCGCATCATTGATCATTATTTAAAATTTGGATTCACAGATGCAAGCGGCTGGGGATTCTCCGGCTTTTCTGTGATAGCGTATTCTGGTCTTGGTTTGTCCAGACGAGGATTTGACTTGTGGGACATCACTCGTAAATTGCATCAACGTACCAAGTCGACCGTCATTAAAACTAAATTAGATTATACTGTCAATGCATTTTATACTCAGTGGAAATACCCACTAACTGAAAATCTTGGGCAAATTTTAGAGAATGTAAGGTCCTGTTTGATGAATGGCGATCCTAATTTTGCCGGTTATGCGATCTCTTTATATTTCTGGAAAAAAGTAAGCGGTGGGCATCGACTCACCGACGCGTTAGATAGTGCTTCAGAATACATCGAATACTTACAAAATAATAAAATAGACGGCGGGATAAATTTTATCACGCCTTCCGTTCAATTTGTCACCTCATTGATCGGCAAAACGAATGTAGTCGGAGAGTGGGATAGCGATGATTTTAAAGAAGAAATATTTTTAAAAAAAATAACAGAAATAAATAATAAAACAAATATTGGGTTTTATTACAACAACAAATTACCGTATTATTATTTTTTTGGTAAACATGAAGAAGGTTTGATGTGGGCAGATCGAGGCGATGGGCATCAAGTATTTATCCTCGGTCACTATTTTCTATCTGATTGGTATTTTTATTACAGCTTGTTGATCTCTTCGAGGTTCGATACATTCAATGCGACACAAAAAAGAAAGTATAAAAAAATATTATATAGACATATAAAATGGTTTAAACATTGGATTAAAGGTTGCTCTGAAAATTTTGAACAACAATTATATATTTTACAAGCCGAGGAGAGTATCATGTACGGTCATATCGACCAGGCTATAGTATTATACGAAAAAGCAAGCGCAGCAGCTACCTTACATGGTTTCACGCATATAGCAGCCATTGCCAACGAGCGGGCGTCTATACTCTTGGCCAAAGCAGGTGCCATCAAACAAAGCAATTATTATTTAAAGGATGCTTTCGACCTGTATGATCAGTGGGCAGCATATGGCAAATGCAAACAGATGATGATGGCTAGGCCCGATTTGTTTAATGACCGAATGATCAACACCTCCGGAGCTACCAGGACCAACCTGTCAATTGCAGCTTTAGATTACGGTTCTTTAATAAAGGCTTCCCATAGTATTTCCAGCAAAATTAAATTGGACGAGTTAGTCAAAAGGTTGATGAATGTCCTTTTAGAAAATGCTGGCGCACAACGGGGAGTGCTCCTCATTCCCAAGTCAAATGAGCTCCATTTGGTGGCCGAAGGATTTGCAGGACCGGATAATATCCAAACCAATATTTCTATACCGCTTTCTCAGTATGATAAGGTGCCACATGCCATGATTAACTATTGCTGGCGTACGCTGGAAATAAAATCATCAAACAATGCCCTACTCGATGAAGGTTATAGAAATGATAAGTATGTTCAAAAGTATATGATTAAATCGATGATCAGCCTACCGCTTACCAATAAAGGCAATAGAGTAGGCCTCATCTATCTTGAAAATCAATTGCTCGAAGGCGTATTTACGCTCAATAAATTAGAAGTGCTCAACATGCTCGCAGGACAGATTGGTATCTCTATTGATAATGCTCTGCTCTATGAAAATCTGGAATCCAAAGTCAATGAACGAACACATGACTTGGAGCAACAAAAACAAATTGCAGAATCGCGGACGAATGAAGCCATTCAACAAAAATTGATCGCAGATGAAGCCAGAAGTAAATCTGACACCTTGTTGCTGAATATTCTGCCCGACGAAATCGCTCAAGAGTTGAAAATGTACGGAGAATCGCCTGCCAGACAATTTAAGGCTGTCACGGTCATATTTACGGATTTTGTAAATTTTACGACGATCTGTGAGACGCTGACCCCTACCGAACTAGTGGCTGAGCTCAACAAGTGTTTTGCAGCATTCGATCATATCATCGATAACTATGGACTTGAAAAAATCAAAACCATAGGAGATGCTTATTTGGCTGTCAGCGGTCTGCCTATCGTAAATAGTGATCATGCGATGAGGACCTGTCACGCAGCAAAGGATATCCTCCTGTGGGTTGAAGATCCGGCCAATGCCTGCCAATTTAATATCCGAATTGGCATCAATAGCGGACCTGTGATCGCTGGTATTGTGGGGATGCGCAAGTATGTCTATGATATCTGGGGCGATACAGTCAATACGGCCTCCAGAATGGAGTCTTCATCATCTCCGGGCAAAATTAACATCTCAGAATCAACCTACCAATTGATTAAGGACCAGCTCCCATGCGTCTACAGAGGCAAAATAGCAGCTAAAAACAAAGGTCAGGTGAATATGTATTTTTTACTGTAGTCCACCGATCAAACTTGCCGTGGATCATGGCATAAAGTAGATCTTACCATTCCACCATTGTTTTTCTATGACGGCATTATATTTATTATAGAAGTTGATCGCAGGTATATTCCAATCCAATACTTGCCACTTCATTAATTTACAATCCAAGGCGATAGCTTCTTGGATCAGGGCGTCAAATAGGAGTTTCCCCGTGCCTTGACCACGGGAAGATTCTTGCACTATAAAATCTTCTAAATAAAGCATTCGGCCTTTCCAGGTGCTCCAGCCGACATAATATATAGTAGTACCTACGACCCGGCCACTCGTATCTTCAGCGATCAACGCTTCAAATTTGCCTTCCAGGTAGTTTTTCTCGTAATCCTGGACGGTGGCTGTCACTTCTTCAGGGGCTTTCTCATATGCTGCCAGCTCCTGGACCAAACGAAGGATATGCTCCATATCATTCAAGTTCGCTTTTCTCACCATTGTTAATAAATTTATATTGTAATAACTTTCTTCTCAAAATCAAAAATAATCATATCTTTGCAGACACTTTTGAAAAAAATATGTGGTTTTTGATTAAAAATCATTGATTATCAGTAAGTAATAAATGAAAATTTGATATGCCAACCATCAATCAACTGGTCAGAAAAGGTAGACAGCAGATAAAAGCAAAGAGCAAATCTCGGGCTTTGGATGCTTGCCCGCAAAAAAGAGGGGTATGTACCCGTGTCTATACGACCACGCCTAAAAAACCAAATTCAGCCCTTAGAAAGGTAGCGAAAGTACGTATGACTAATGGTATCGAGGTCATAGCTTATATCCCAGGTGAAGGTCATAATCTTCAGGAGCACTCTATGGTATTAGTACGTGGAGGTAGAATCAAAGACTTGCCAGGTGTACGGTACACCATTGTGAGAGGGGCTATTGATACCGCTGGTGTCAACAATCGTAAAAAATCAAGATCAAAATATGGCTCTAAAAGGCCTAAAAAATAAGTTTAATTAAGGTATTAAAGCAATAATGCGATGAGGAAGCGAAAACCAAAAGCAAGACCGATGCAGGGAGATCCCAGATTTGGAGATACTCTGATCAGTCGATTCATCAATAATCTCCAGTGGAGTGGTAAAAAATCTGGTGCCCAGTTCATATTCTACAATGCCATGGACATCGTAAAATCCAAAGTTGGCGAAGAAAGCGAATTAGAAGTATGGCGCAAAGCTTTGGACAATATCATGCCTCATGTAGAGGTAAGAAGTAAAAGGATAGGTGGGGCTACATTTCAGATCCCTACTGAATTGCCACCAAATCGAAAAATATTTTTCGGAATGAAGTGGATGATAAGGTATGCTCGCGAACGCGCTGGAAAAGGAATGGCCGAAAAATTAGCGGCTGAAATCCTCGCTGCTCAAAAAGGGGAAGGTGCCGCAGTAAAGAAAAAAGAAGACATTCATAAAATGGCAGAAGCAAATAGAGCTTTTGCAAGTTTTAGATAAAATATTATAACGACACGCTCTGATGGCTATAAAAGATCTTAGATATACTCGAAACATTGGTATCGCTGCCCACATTGATGCTGGCAAGACTACCACCACGGAGCGTATACTTTATTATACTGGGATCAATCATAAGATTGGTGAAGTACATGATGGTGCTGCAACCATGGATCACATGGAGCAAGAGCAAGAGCGAGGTATTACCATCACTGCAGCAGCGACTAAGACCACTTGGACTTGGAAAGATGAAGAATATGTCATTAATATTATAGACACCCCTGGTCACGTAGATTTTACAGTCGAAGTAGAGCGGTCACTTAGAGTATTAGACGGCACGGTTGCATTATTTTGCGCCGTATCTGGCGTAGAGCCTCAGTCTGAGACCGTATGGCGTCAAGCCGATCGATATAAAGTGCCTCGTATAGCATTTGTTAATAAAATGGATCGATCAGGTGCCGATTTTTTCAATGTTGTAGAAGAAATTAGGATTAAACTTGGTTCCAAACCAATCCCTTTACAAGTTCCCATAGGAGCAGAACATAATTTTAGAGGGGTCGTAGATCTTATTACCAATAAAGCCATCATCTGGAATGATGCGGATCAAGGGATGACCTATACGGAGATTCCTATCCCGGATGATCTGGTTGATACCGTCAAATTGTGGCGGGACCGATTGATGGAAGTGGCTGCTGAGTATGATGATAAGTTGATGGAAAAATACTTCGAGGATCCCAATTCACTTGGTGTCGAAGAAGTTCAGGCAGCTTTGAGACAAGCCGTCATAGATATGAAGATCGTATTGACAATGTGTGGCTCGGCCTTTAAAAACAAAGGAGTGCAAGCCATGCTCGATGCAGTATGTACCTATCTGCCGTCACCTGCTGATATCGAAGCAGTAGAAGGTATAAATCCTAAGACGGACGCAATTGAGAAAAGAAAACCCAATAATAGCGAACCATTCGCAGCACTTGCCTTCAAGATTGTAAATGATCCTTTTGTAGGTCGACTGTCTTATATGAGAGTCTATTCCGGACGACTGGAGAATGGATCGTATGTGCACAATACCCGATCTGATAAAAAAGAAAGGATATCGCGATTATATCAGATGCATGCCAATAAGCAAAACCCAATCGAATTTGTCGAAGCTGGTGATATAGCAGCTGCTGTAGGTATGAAAGATATCCGTACGGGTGATACATTATGTGATCCTGATAAACAGATCATTCTGGAAAGTATGAAGTTCCCTGAGCCCGTGATTGGACTAGCTGTGGAGCCTAAGACTCAGAAAGATTTGGATAAGATGGGTATAGCACTCAATAAACTAGCAGAAGAAGATCCTACCTTTAAAGTAAAATACGATGAAGATACCAACCAGACGATCATCTCTGGCATGGGCGAGTTGCATTTGGAGATCATCGTAGATCGGATGCGTCGGGAGTTTGGTGTAGAGTGTAATCAGGGAGCTCCTCAGGTTAACTACAAAGAAGCATTGACCCGTGTAGTATCACATCGTGAAAAATTGAAAAAACAAACCGGGGGTTCTGGTTTATTTGCAGATATAGAATTCGAAATTGGACCAGCCGATCCTGAATTTTTAGAGTCTGAAGACTTTAAAAGTGGCAAGACTAAAATGCAATTCGTGAATAATATCGTGGGTGGTTCTATACCTCGAGAATTGATTGCACCGACACAAAAAGGATTTTTGGCCATGATGGAAAATGGCGTCTTAGCAGGTTATAACATAGATAGTATGAAAGTGAGAATCTTTGATGGTTCTATTCATACCGTCGATTCTAAACCGGTTGCATTCGAATTGTGCGCCAAAGAAGGATTTAGAGCAGCCGCTCCAAAAGCAGGCCCTGTGATCCTGGAACCAATTATGAAACTCGAAGTAGTGACACCTGAGGAATTTGTAGGTCCGGTCATTGGTGACCTTAATAGAAGAAGAGGTCTTCCTAAAGGTCAGGAACTGAGATCTGGTGCAGCAGTGGCTATTCAGGCTGATGTGCCATTATCTGAGATGTTTGGTTATGTGACCCAGTTGCGTACCATCACCTCTGGGCGAGCTAGTTCTACAATGGAATTTTCACACTTTGCTCAAGTACCTAGTGGTATTGCTATAGAAGTCATAGCAAAAGCCAAAGGCACCGTCAAAGCGTAACATAGTTAGCATAATATTTGTATTAAGATAAATTTTATAAAGGGAAATGAATCAAAAAATTAGAATCAAACTCCGGTCTTACGATCACAACTTGGTCGATAAGTCTACGGAGAAGATCGTAAAGACAGTCCGCAATAGTGGTGCTGTAGTTACAGGTCCGATTCCGCTGCCCTCTGAGAGAGAAGTTTACACGGTGCTTAGGTCACCTCACGTAAACAAGAAAGCTCGGGAGCAGTTTCAACTTCGGACCCATAAGCGTTTAATCGAAATCTACACGCCGACACAAAAGACGGTAGATGCGCTTTCCAAATTAGAGCTCCCGTCTGGTGTAGACATTCAGGTAAAACTTACCTGATAGGGGTCCTTTTCTGGAGAATCGAATTGTTTTTAAAAAATTGCCCTGCAATCAAGCGTAGCTGTATGGCTCCGTTTGACGAAGGTCAGTATATTAACTGTTTAATAATTAAAACACTGAAAAGTGAACGGATTAATCGGTAAAAAAATAGGCATGACCAGCATCTATGATGATGCCGGTAGATATATTGCCTGCACAGTCATCGAGGCTGGTCCTAATGTAGTGACTCAAGTGAAAGATGGTGATGCTGATGGCTACTCTGCTCTTCAGCTTGGCTTTGGCGAAGCTAAAGTCAAAAACACCACTCAGCCACTTAAAGGCCACTTCGATAAAGCAGCTACTACGCCAAAACAAAAAGTAGTTGAATTTAGAGACTGTACGCTTCAAAAGAAAGCAGGTGAACAAATCACAGTCGAAGAAGTATTCAAGCCTGGCGATGAAGTCCATGCAGTCGGTACTTCTAAAGGCAAAGGATTCCAGGGTGTCGTAAAAAGACATGGTTTCGGAGGTGTCGGTGAAATGACCCACGGGCAACATGATCGACAAAGAGCACCGGGTTCTGTAGGTTCATCTTCATTTCCAAGTAAGGTATTCAAAGGCATTCGCATGGCCGGCCGTACCGGTGGAGTTCGTGTGAAGGTCAAAAACCTCAAAGTCGTAAAAGTATTTGGAGATAAAAATCTATTGGTCGTACGTGGTGCTATACCTGGTCACAATGGATCTTTTGTAATCATAGAAAAAAAGTAAGCCATGAAAGTAGCTGTATTAAACACTCAAGGAGCTGAAACAGGTAGGGAAATTGAACTTCCGGAGAGCGTATTTGGCATCAAGCCCAATGAGCATGCCGTGTGGTTGGATGTAAAGTCGTACCTGGCCAATCAAAGACAAGGGACCGCAGAGACTAAAGAAAGAAATAAGATAGCGGGTTCTACTCGTAAATTGCACAAACAAAAAGGTACTGGTGGCTCCCGGAAAGGGGATATCAAAAGTCCGATCTTTAGAGGCGGTGGAACAGTGTTTGGACCTAATCCTCGCGATTACACTGAAAAAATAAATAAGAAAGTAAAAGTACTGGCCAGAAAATCTGCATTGTCGGATAAAGCATCAAGTGGTAAAGTCATGGTCATCGAAGATTTTTCATTCGATCAGCCAAAGACAAAAAGCTTTACCGAGGTTTTGAAAAACCTTAAAGTAAATGATAAAAAGGCATTGTTCGTCACTTCTGATTATGACAAAGCATTGACGCTCTCAGGCAGAAATCTACCTAAAGCAAATTTGGTCCATGCAAAAAATGTGAACACGTATTCCATTATCAATTCCAATATCGTGATCCTTGCCGAAAGCGCTGTAGCTAAATTGGAAGAAACTCTTTCATCAACTACTAAATAAGGAAAGTCATGGAAAAAAAGATATTATTCAGACCAGTCATATCCGAGAAAGCTGAAAAGCTAAGTGCCAATATGCCGAGGTATACTTTTTTGGTGCATAAAGATGCCAATAAAGTGGAGATCCAAAAGGCAGTTGAAAAACATTATGGCGTCAATGTAAAAGATGTCAATACCTTGATTAATCCTTCAAAGAAAAAATCAAGATCTACTAAAAGAAAAGTCAGCGTGGGTATCAAGCCTGCTTATAAAAAAGCAATCATTACCCTGGCTGAAGGTGATAGTATCAATATATATGGTGAAATCTAATTAAATAGAGCGCAATGCCAGTAAGAAAATTTAAACCAGTCACACCCGGTACTCGATTCAGGATCGCAAATACCTTTACCGAGATCACAAAAGATACTCCAGAAAAAAGCTTGATCAGCTCTTTTCATGATGTAGCCGGCAGGAACAATCAAGGTCGTATGACCATGCGTTACCGGGGTGGGGGACATAAAAGACAATATCGGATCATCGATTTCAAACGAGATAAAGATGGCGTACCTGCTGTCGTACACTCGATCGAATATGATCCAAACCGCACAGCATATATTGCTTTGTTGCATTACTCTGATGGAGAAAAGAGATATATGATTGCGCCCAATGGGCTCAAAGTAGGTCAAAGCATTTCGTCAGGTAAAGATGCATTGCCAGAAGTGGGCAATACAATGTATCTCAGAGATGTACCACTCGGTACGAGCATTCATGCCATCGAGCTACATCCCCATCAAGGTGCTGCTTTGGCCAGAAGTGCTGGTACCTATGCCGAACTCACAGGCAAAGAAGAACGCTATGCAGTAGTCAAAATGCCTTCAGGTGAAGTCCGAAGAATATTACTACAGTGCCGTGCTACGATTGGTACTACTTCCAATCCTGATCATGGTTTACAGATACTGGGTAAAGCAGGACGCAGCAGATGGAGAGGGATCAGACCCCGCAACCGAGGTGTTGCAATGAATCCAGTGGATCATCCAATGGGTGGCGGTGAAGGCCGAGCATCTGGAGGTCACCCACGATCACGTACCTCTGTAAAAGCAAAAGGTGCAAAGACCAGAAACAAGAATAAACAATCTCAAAAGCAGATTATCTCTCATCGCAACGCTAAAAAATAATAGCTTAAACCTAGATTCCCAATGGCTAGATCTATAAAAAAAGGACCTTATGTGTTTCACAAATTACTTCATAAAGTAATGGTGAATAAACAGAACAATAAGAAGACTGTGATCAAAACGTGGTCCCGAGCTTCTATGATCGTACCGGATATGGTTGGTGAAACTATAGCAGTACACAATGGCAAAACTTTTATACCTGTCTATGTTACAGAGAATATGGTAGGTCATAAGTTGGGTGAATTTTCACCTACTCGGACCTTCAGAGGTCACTCTGGCAACAGAAAAGATGACGCTAAAAAATGATCAATCTAATTTATACTATCTACAAAAATTCAAGATAACATGGAAGCAATAGCTCATTTGAGAAATGGACATGGATCAGCTCGCAAAATCAGGCTGGTAGTCGACAATATTAGAGGCAAAAAAGTAGTAGATGCCCTAAATATCCTCAAGTTCACTAAAAAAGATTCGGCATATTGGGTTGAGAAAGCACTTATATCAGCAGTAGCTAACTGGGAAGTCAAAAGTGAACAATCAGGCAATACAGATGCTTTTGGATTGACAGTATCTAAGGCATTTGTCGGCGGTGGTCCGGTACTCAAAAGGTTCCAACCTGCTCCTCATGGCCGAGCACATAGAATTAGAAAAAGATCAAATCATCTTACATTGGTTGTGTCCAACTCTGTTCCGTTACCAGCAGAAGTCCAACCAGTAGAAGAAGAATCAAACTAAACATTCAATTTAACCATTACAAATAATATTGCATGGGTCAGAAAGCAAATCCAATAGGAAATCGACTGGGAATCATCCGCGGATGGGATTCTAATTGGTTCGGCGGAAAAAATATGGCTAAAAAAGTCGTAGAAGATGAACAAATCAGAAAATACCTTTTCGCCCGCGTAGAAAAAGGAGGCATCGCTAAGATCGTAATTGAGCGAACGCTTAAAAGAATTACCTTAACTATTCATACTTCCAGGCCAGGTATCATTATTGGAAAAGGCGGAACAGAAGTAGATAAAATTCGTGAAGAATTAAAGCAGTTGGCTGGAAGTGATGTCCAGATCAATATCATGGAAATCAGAAAGCCTGAACTCGAAGCTACGATAGTAGGGGAATCCATAGCTAAACAGATAGAGTCTAGAATAAATTATAGAAGGGCCATCAAATCCAGCATCCAATCTACGATGCGTGCAGGAGCTGAAGGTATCAAAGTAAGAATATCTGGTCGATTGAATGGCGCAGAAATGTCTCGTTCAGAAGAATATAAAGAAGGTCGTACTCCATTGCATACATTTAGAGCTGATATCGACTATGCACTAGCAGAAGCTCAGACCGTTTACGGTAAAATCGGGATCAAAACCTGGATTTGCAAAGGTGAAGTACTGACCAAGCGAGATTTATCGCCAAATATTGGTGTCATCAAAAAAGACAATATGGGTGGTGGATCCGATCGTAGAGATGATCGACGCGGTGGTGGTGGTCGTCGCCCGGGTGGAAACAATCGGGGTGGTGATAGCCGTCCTAGAGGAGGGGATCGCGGGGGCGATAGAGGCGCAAATCAAGGAGGAAGAGGAAGACGAAATAACCCAGAGTGATTAACAAAAACAATGTACCTTTGCCAAACTTTTTTCAAAAATAAGTCATGTTACAGCCAAAAAGACAGAAATATCGCAAGCAACAGAAGGGTAGAAATAGGGGTATTGCTACCAAAGGCAGCACCTTGGCATTTGGCTCTTATGGCCTGAAATCCTTGGAGTTAGGTAGGATTACCAATCGCCAACTGGAAGCTGCTCGTATCGCGATGACTCGGGAGACCAAGCGTGAAGGCCAAGTATGGATTCGCATTTTCCCTGATAAACCAATTACCCACAAACCAGCAGAGGTGCGTATGGGTAAAGGAAAAGGGGCTGTAGAATACTATGTAGCTCTTGTTCAACCGGGCAGATTATTATTTGAAATGGATGGTATGACTACAGAAGCGGCGACGAAAGCACTTTTATTGGCGGCTCAAAAATTACCAATCAAAACTAAAATTGTCATCAGACACGATCTATAAAATTTTTTAGACCATGACATCCAAGAAAAATCAAGACATCAAAGTATTATCAGAGACTGATATTAAAAATACCTTGATAGAAATCAAAAGTGAGTTGCAAAAAGCAAAGTTCACTCAAGCAGTTAAAGGACTGGACAATCCAATTCAATTAAGAGCCATGCGTAAGAAAATAGCTCGATTAAATACCGAAGCTAGAGCAAGAGAAGTCGCCGTCATGACCGAACAAGAATTAGCGAAGAGGACCAAAATAAGAGCTAGAAGAAAAAAATAGATTTTTGAATTAACTGATTTATAAGAATCGATCTAATAATAAAGTATATGGAGCAAGATACAGCCACCAACGAAGTCAAAAGAGCCAACCGGAAGACCCGGGTCGGTGTAGTGACCAGCAATAAAATGGAAAAATCCATCACGATCTCTATAGATCGTAAAGTGAAACATCCAAAGTATGGTAAATTCCTCCATAAAACCACGAAGTACATGGCTCATGATGAAAAGAATGAGTGCAAGGTTGGTGATTTGGTGAAAATCATGGAAACACGGCCATTGAGCAAAAACAAGTGCTGGAGATTAGTAGAAATAATAGAAGTAGCTAAATAATTCAAATTATCTAAAAGGTCAGGCATACCATGATACAGACAGAATCAAAATTGAACGTTGCAGATAACAGTGGAGCTAAAATCGTGCAATGCATCAGAGTGTTAGGGAGTACCCGGCGTAGATATGCTGGGGTTGGTGATGTCATTGTCGTGACAGTCAAGGATGCCACGCCGAACGGCGGTATCAAAAAAGGTACGGTGTCAAAAGCTGTGATTGTAAGAACTAGCCATCCGATCCACCGTAAAGATGGATCCTACATTCGATTTGATGATAATGCAGTGGTATTGCTTACTGCCTCTGATGAACCTAGAGGAACCCGCATCTTTGGCCCGGTCGCCCGAGAATTGAGAGATAGAAACTATATGAGAATCGTGTCTTTGGCACCTGAAGTACTATAATGAAATAATATTTACATTCGAAAGTAAAGCCCAATGATAACTAAATATAAAAATACGATCAAACGATTCACGCCGAAATTGAATTTGAAAAAAGGAGATCAGGTTATCGTGATATCTGGTGATGAAAAAGGCAAGAAGGGAGAAATTCAGAAAGTGATCAAAGAATCACTTAAAGCAGTAGTCACGGATATTAATCTGGTAAAGAGACATACCAAACCTACCAATAACAATCCCGGTGGAATCAAAGAAATACCTGCACCGATCTTATTATCAAAATTGAAATTGGTAGACCCTAAAACAGGTGAGCCTACCAGAGTAGGTAGAAGGATCGAAGCCGGCAAATCGGTTCGATACGCAAAAAAATCTGGTCAAACGATTAAGTAGTTTTTATTATGAAATATACACCAAGATTAAAAAAACAATACGCCGAATCTGTCGTTCCGAAATTGACAGAACAGTTTAAGTATACGACTATTATGCAAGTGCCTAAACTGCTTAAGATTTGTATCAATGAAGGCGTAGGTGAAGCGACTCAGGATAGGAAGACTGTTGATATAGCCTTAGCGGAGATTTCGACGATCACTGGCCAAAAAGCGGTCCCTACTAAATCCAAAAAAGCAATCTCAAACTTTAAATTGAGAGAAAATATGGCGATTGGAGCAAGAGTTACCCTTCGTGGGGACATTATGTATGAATTCCTCGATCGACTGATTTCTGTTGCTTTACCTCGGGTTCGTGACTTTAGAGGTGTAAATGATAAAAGCTTTGACGGTAGGGGCAATTACTCTATGGGCATCACTGAACAAATCATTTTCCCTGAGATTGATCTCGATAAAATCAGCAAAATAGCGGGTATGGATATATCTATTATTACTTCAGCCAAAACCGATATCGAAGCACATGCTTTGTTGTCAAGTCTTGGATTACCATTCAAAAATCAAAAAAATTAATTACTTGATATTATGGCAAAGAAATCAGTAATCGCAAGGCAGAAAAAACGTGAAGTTTTAGTAGCCAAATATGCAGAGATAAGAGCTAAACTAAAAGCTGCCGGCGACTATGAAGCCTTAGATAAATTACCCAAAAATGCTTCTCCGGTCAGATTAAAAAACAGATGCCAACTCAGCGGCCGTCCAAGAGGCTATATCAGAAGATTTGGTATTTCGAGAGTGGCCTTGAGAGATATGGCGCTTAATGGCAAAATTCCGGGAGTGACAAAAGCAAGTTGGTAAAATAATTAATTGAAAGCGATCTAATCAAAAGTATACTATGGCAGTTACAGACACAATAGGAGATTATCTGACCCGCATCAGGAATGCGCAGTCAGCTGGTCACAGGATGGTAGAGATCCCATCTTCAAATGTGAAAAAAAGAATGACGGAAATCCTCTATGAAAACGGGTATATCCTCAAATATAAATTCGACAAAAAAGAAGGCGAATTTGAAAAGATTTTGATAGCCTTAAAGTACGACGCTATGACTCGTCAACCCATTATCCAAAAACTAGAGCGAGCATCAAGGCCAGGTCTTCGAAAGTATAGTGCTGCGGCGGATATTCCAAAAGTAGGTTCTGGCTTAGGTATAGCTATAGTCTCTACCAATAAAGGAATTATGACGGATAAACAAGCCAGAGCGCAAAAAGTCGGTGGAGAAGTTTTGTGTTATATATTCTAATTATTTAAAAAACGCAGCGATATGTCACGCATTGGAAAATTGCCGATTACACTACCAAAGGGGGTAGAAGTAAATATAGATAAAAATCGAGTTACTGTAAAAGGCCCAAAAGGTTCTATTACACAAGTGATAGATTACGATATGAAAGTAACCCTGGATAATGGTTCTTTAATCGTAGCCAGACCTTCTGATCAGAAAAGACATAAGGCATTGCATGGTACTACCCGCGCGCTTTTAGCCAATCTGGTTAAAGGAGTTAGCGATGGGTTTAAGAAACAAATGGAAGTCGTTGGGGTTGGTTATAGAGCTACCAACACTGGCAATCTGCTGGAGATTGGCGTAGGACACTCGCATCCGATTATGATGTACGTGCCCGACGAAATTAAAGTAGAAACTCTTACTGAAAAAGGTAAACCTCCGGTAATCAATTTATCTGGAGTAGATAAGCAGCTGGTAGGATTGATAGGAGCTAAACTTAGAAAATTTAGAAAACCTGAACCATACAAAGGAAAAGGTATCAAATATTCTACTGAGATCCTTCGAAGAAAAGCAGGTAAGGCTGCAGGTAAAGCAAAATAAAATTATTCATTTGATAATTTATTTCAGAAATGAAATCGACAACTAGTAAACAGAAAATTCAATACCGGATCCGTAAAAAGGTTTCTGGTGTAGCTACTCGGCCGCGACTGGCAGTATTTAGAAGTAATAAGTCTATCTATTGTCAATTGATTGATGATGCTAACGGGGTGACCCTGGCGTCAGCTTCTTCCCACAAAGAAGGTGTAGATAAAACAGTCAATAAAACGGCTCAAGCTAAATCAGTTGGGACGGTTATCGCTGCGCTGGCCAAGGAGCTCAATATTGAATCTGTGGTGTTCGACCGAGGCGGCAATCTATATCACGGAAGAATCAAATCATTGGCTGACGGTGCACGTGAAGGCGGATTAAAATTTTAATATTCAGTTATTTATTATAGTATATTATGGCAAAAAGAGTCGTTAAACGGGTAAAACCTGCGGAAGCCGAACTAAAAGAAAAAATGGTAGCACTCAATCGAGTAGCTAAAGTGACCAAAGGTGGTCGTACATTTAGTTTTGCTGCGATTGTAGTCGTAGGGGATGGCAATGGTGTAGTAGGTCACGGATTGGGCAAGGCTCGTGATGTACAAGAGTCGATAGCCAAAGCAGTGGATGATGCCAAAAAGAATTTGATTCGAGTGAATATACATAAAGGAACTATTCCTCATATTCAACACGGTAAGTATGGGGCGGGAAAGGTGTTGATCAAGCCTGCATCTGAAGGTACTGGTGTCATTGCCGGTGGAGCCATGCGAGCTGTTTTAGATATGGCAGGTGTGCATAATGTATTGGGTAAGTCTTTGGGGTCTTCTAATCCCCATAACGTAATCAAAGCGACGATTGATGCACTATCTAAGATGAGATCACCACAAGAGATTGCAGCCCAACGTAAAGTAAGTTTAAGTAAAGTGTTTAACGGTTAATTTATTAAGCTCAATGGCAAAAGTTAAAATAACACAGATCAAAAGCGTTATCGAAAAATCGGAACGCCAAAAACTCACGATCAAAGCATTAGGCTTAAGAGGCGTGCGGGATAGTGTAGTGCAGGAACTCACTCCACAGATAGATGGTATGTTGAAAAAAGTACCGCATCTTGTGACGGTGGAACATGTTTAATTTATTCAAAAAGTAATAGGTCATGGAATTAAGTAATTTAAAACCAGCAAAAGGCGCAACCAAAAATAATTTCAGAAGAGGAAGAGGTTCGGCTACAGGTTCTGGAGGCACAGCTGGAAGAGGTCATAAAGGACATAAATCAAGGTCAGGTCATAAAGCAAAAAGAAATTTTGAAGGCGGTCAGATGCCTTTGCAAATGAGGCTTCCCAAAATAGGATTTAAAAACCCTGCCCGTCAGGAATATGAAGTCTTAAATCTGGATCAATTGCAACTCTTTGCTACCAAAGCAAATATTAGTCAGATTGATATTGAATGGCTCCTCAAAGAAAGAGTGATCAATCCAGGTCAAAAAATAAAAATCCTCGGTAGAGGTGAGTTAAGCGGTTCGTTAAAAGTAACTGCGCACGCCTTCTCTGCCTCAGCTAAGAAGCTGATAGAAGAGAAAGGTGGTTCGATTACTATTATTTAATTCCCCCTCCATAATGAATAGTTTAATACAGACTTTAAAGAACATTTGGAAGATTGAAGAATTGCGGAAGCGTATTTTCTTCACTTTGACCGTATTAGCCATCTTCAGATTTGGCTCCTACATCGTCATGCCTGGTGTGGTTGCAAGTCAGTTGAAGGCCGCTGCCAGCAGTAGAGGTGCCAATGACCTATTGAATTTGGTCAATATCTACACAGGAGGTGCTTTTAATAATGCTTCGATCTTTGCGTTAGGTATTATGCCGTACATCACCTCATCCATTATCGTACAATTGTTGGGCTTTGCATTGCCATACTTCCAGCGATTACAACAACATGAAGGGGAATCCGGTCGTAAAAAATTGAATCAAATCACTCGTATCCTTACAGTGGTGATCACTTTATTGCAGGGGGGAACCTATTTAGCATATCTCAATGCTTCTAATGCAATTGATCCAAATGTACCTAAAGGAATATTTTATTTCGTCAACTCTATTTTGTTGGCCACCGGTACAGTCGTGGCGATGTGGTTAGGTGAGCGTATTACAGATAAGGGAATAGGCAATGGCGTATCCTTGCTGATTATGATAGGCATCATAGCTCGATTGCCTCAGGCATTGATCTTTGAAGTGCAGTCCAGATTTAGCACCGGCGGCACATTTATGTTGATCCTTGAATTGGCTGCTTTGATTATGATCGTATTAGGCGCTATTTTGTTGGTACAAGGCGTTCGAAAGATTCCAATTCAATTTGCCAAACGAATGGTTGGTCGCACAGGACTTCCTGTGAGTGGCAATCGGGATTACCTTCCAATAAAACTCAACGCAGCAGGCGTAATGCCGATCATCTTTGCTCAGGCGATTATGTTTTTACCAGGATTTGCATTGCAATCGATCTCCGGCAATGCCGCTTCTTCAAGTGGATTCGTGCGTGCCCTCAATGATTTTACATCTATTCCTTATAATGCGATTTATTTGGTCTTGGTGGTATTGTTTACATATGTATATGTAGCCCTTATTATCAACAGCAATCAATATTCTGAATATCTAAAAAGACAAAATGCCTTTATTCCAGGAGTAAAACCTGGGTCACCGACAGCAGAATTTATTGATACCATCACCTCAAAAATTACACTACCGGGTGCGATTATGCTCGGTTTACTAGCTATCACGCCAGGCTTGGCCAGTGCATTTGGAATCAACAATGCCTTCGCAGCATTTTTTGGTGGGTCGACCATTCTTATTTTGGTTGGAGTAGCACTTGATACTTTACAGCAGATTGAAAGTTACTTACTCATGCGAAAATATGATGGCCTCGTAAAATCTGGCAATATCAAAGGACGCACCAGCAGCGGTATGGCTCCTATAGGGGCTGGTCAATAAACGAGCACATAGTTAATACGATAGTATGAATGGCTTCAGGTAAAGTTAATATTCGGACAGCCGCTGAAATAGACCTGATTCGTAAAAGTTCCATTTTGGCATGTGAAGCCCTAGCCGCGGTGATCCAATTCATCAAACCTGGATATACGGGCATTGAGGCTGATCAAGTTGCAGAAGAATATATAAGATCCAGAGGTGGTTCTCCATCGTTCAAAGGATATGGGAGCCCTCCTTTTCCGGCATCACTTTGTATTTCCCTCAATGAAGCTGTAGTACATGGGATCCCTACGAATAAGCCATTTAAAAAAGGAGATGTGATTTCCCTCGATTGTGGAGCATATTTGAATGGTTATCATGGAGATGTAGCCTATACCGTCATCGTAGGAGATCCAGCTCCAGGGGTCCTTGAGCTCTGTGTTGCGACTAAAAAATCACTTTATTTGGCCATAGATCAAGCTAAACATGGCAACAGAATGGGCGATATAGGCCATGCGGTGCAATATTATATTGAGAAAGAACAAAAAATGGGCGTAGTACGAGAATTAGTGGGCCATGGAGTTGGTGAAAATTTGCATGAAGCTCCTGATGTCAGTAATTACGGCAAAAGAGGCAATGGGATCGTCTTGAAGGAGGGTATGATCCTCGCAATAGAACCGATGGTCAATCTTGGCACGAGGCAAGTGAAAACCCTGTCAGACCATTGGACTATAGTATCTAAGGATGGCAGGCCAAGTGCACATTACGAACACACAGTGGCAGTAGGAAAACAGAAGGCGGAAATCCTCACAGATCATGGGGTAATAGAAGAATCTATTAAAAATAATAAAGAATTAAGCGAAATTTCATTAAATATTTAGATATTTGCAGTCCGAAATTTTAATGGGATGCCTAAGGAGGACTTGATCAAACAGGATGGTATAATTGAAGAAGCAATGTCAAACGCAATGTTTCGGGTCCATCTTGAAAACGATCACGTGATTTTGGCTACTATATCTGGTAAAATGCGAATGCACTACATTCGACTTTTGCCTGGGGATAAAGTAGCTGTCGAAATGTCTCCTTATGATCTTTCTAGAGGCCGGATCATTTATAGATACAAGTAAAATCTCTGAGATTATGAAAGTTAGAACTTCAATAAAAAAACGATCTGCTGATTGCAAGATAGTACGCCGTAAAGGCAAGCTCTATGTGATCAATAAGAAAAATCCAAAATTCAAACAAAGACAAGGATAAAATTAAAAGATTGATATGGCACGTATATCCGGTATAGATCTCCCAAAAAACAAAAAAGGCTACATAGGCCTGACTTATATTTTCGGCATCGGCACTTCTTCTTCTATGGATATACTTGCTAAGGCTGGTATAGATCCTGAAGTGAAGGTAAATGAATGGACCGATGAGTATGTGCATAGAATCACTAAAATCATCCAGGATGAGTATAAGGTGGAAGGTATGCTCCGTTCTGAAGTCCAGATGAACATCAAACGATTGATGGATATTGGTTGTTATAGAGGCATTCGCCACAGACGCGGACTTCCTGTACGAGGTCAAAATACTCAGACCAACTCTCGGACTAGAAAAGGAAAACGTAAGACCGTAGCAAACAAGAAAAAAGTAACTAAATAATAGATAATCCAGATTATCATGTCGCAGGTAAAAAAAGCTAAAAAAAGAAAAGTATCCGTTGAATCAGAAGGCATAGCCTATATCCTTGCTAGTTTCAATAATGTGATTGTTACGATTACAAACAAACAAGGACAAGTCGTTTCCTGGTCATCATCGGGTCGAGAAGGATTTAGAGGATCTAAGAAAAATACGCCCTTTGCTGCTCAAAAAACAGCCTCTCATGCCGCCACCTTAGCCCATGAGGCCGGAGTGCGGTCAGCGGATGTATTTGTCAAAGGTCCTGGTAATGGGCGCGAGGCAGCTATAAGAGGCATCAATGATGTAGGCATTAAAGTATTGACGATCACAGATACTACGCCAATTCCTCATAACGGTTGTCGTCCTCCTAAAAAGCGAAGAGTATAATTATTGAAATTATTTATTACCACAGAGATTAAAATTCATTATGGCAAGATATACAGGTCCAGTTACCAAAATAGCAAGAACATTTGGCGAGCCTATTTTTGGGCATGACAAAGCTTTTGACAAAAAGAAATACCCTCCGGGACAACATGGTCCTTCTCGGAAGAAAAAGCAAAAATCTGACTATGCAGTTCAATTAAAAGAAAAACAAAAGGCCAAACATACGTATGGCTTGCTCGAACGACAATTCAGAAAAACGTTTGAATTGGCTACTCGCAAACATGGAGTCACAGGTACAGTATTGCTTCAATTGTTGGAATCTAGATTGGATAATACAGTATACAGATTGGGTATAGCACCCACCCGCAGAGCAGCTCGTCAATTAGTGTCTCACAAACACATAGCTTTAGATGGCAAAATAGTAAATATACCTTCGGCATTATTAAAGCCAGGCAGTGTAGTGGCTGTCAGAGGAAAATCAGCAAATCTTGAACACATACAAAGTCAGGTTCATGTTAAATCAGATATTCGTAAGTCACCATGGTTAGAATGGAATCCTTCGCGATTGGAAGGTAAATTTTTAATTTATCCAGAGCGTGACATGATCCCAGAAAGAATCAATGAACAGCTGATCGTGGAATTGTATTCCAAATAGTGGCCTGCTGATCAATGTTAGTTGGATTTTCATTTTTTTCAAATTAAGAGTTAATCGAAATTATGAGCATATTAAATTTCCAAAAACCTGAAAAAATCATCCTTCAAAAGGCAAATGATTTCGAAGGTGTGTTTGAGTTCAAACCACTCGAACCCGGATTTGGTCAGACAATTGGTAATTCACTGAGACGAATTTTACTTTCATCTCTGGAAGGTCATGCCATCTCCGGAGTACGTATAGCGGGCGTAGATCACGAATTTTCAACCATCAAAGGTGTAGTAGAAGATATCGTAGACATTATCCTGAATCTCAAACAGGTTCGTCTAAAAAAGGTGAATAACTTAGAAGATAGTGCCGAGGAAACCATCTATCTGACGATCAATAGAAAAGAAGAGTTTCGCGCAGGGGATATTGAGAAATTCACCAACGTGTATAAGGTGATGAATCCTGATTTACTTATTTGTCGGATGGAACCGTTCGTGAATCTTGAGATTGAACTTAAAATCACTAAAGGTCGAGGGTATGTACCTGCAGACGACACCTATCCAAAAGACGCACCGATCGGACTTATCCCGTTAGATGCTATTTATACTCCTATTCGTAATGTAGCTTACTCTATTTCCAACACCCGAGTTGGGCAACGAACGGATTATGAGAAACTTACGATCGAATTAAAAACAGACGGTACGATTCACCCAGAAGAAGCGATCAAAGAGGCGTCTAGAATTATGATTCAACACCTCATGTTGATCACTGACGAAAATATCACGTTTAATGATTCTGCTCGTAAGGAAGATGCCATCGTAGATGAGCACATTCTGCACATGCGAAAACTATTGAAGACTTCCTTGGAAGACCTCGATCTTTCTGTCAGAGCCTACAATTGCCTGAAAGCTGCCAAAATTAACTCTCTAGGTGAAATGGTAAGATATGACACCCATGAATTATTGAAATTTAGAAATTTTGGTAAAAAGTCTTTGGTCGAGATCGAAGAACTCTTGGCTACTAAGGGCTTAGTTTTGGTATGGACCTCTCCAAATTTAAATTAGAAGAAGATTAGTCAATATATTTTTTTTAAAAACCAGCCAATTAGTGTATGTAGCAACCTTAAAATTGCTCCACTGTGGCGAAGATAAAATTCAATCATCATGAGACATGGTAACAAAATCAATCATCTTGGTCGTAAAATAGGCCATCGTACGGCTCTCTTAAAAAACCTTGCCGCCTCGCTGATTGAGCATAAAAAAATCAATACAACTTTGGCCAAAGCCAGAGAATTGAGAAAATTTATTGAGCCTTTGATTACAAAATCTAAGGATAATACGACGCACTCCAGACGAGTAGTATTCAGTTATCTTCAGAATAAAGAAGCGATTAAAGAGTTGTATGCAGTCATCGGCCCCAAAGTAGCGACTCGACCAGGTGGCTATGTCAGAGTGATTAAAACAGGTTGGAGAAGTGGCGATGCTGCTGAAATGGCCTTAATAGAACTGGTAGATTTTAATGAAGTGTATGGTGTAGGTACTAAGC
The DNA here is from genome assembly GCA_031417835.1 of Saprospiraceae bacterium. Classification (GTDB taxonomy): domain Bacteria; phylum Bacteroidota; class Bacteroidia; order Chitinophagales; family Saprospiraceae; genus JADJLQ01. The sequence goes on from JANOWJ010000165.1 coordinate 93,221, forward strand.
CTCCTGTAGAATCAACTACTGAAAAGAAAAAGAAAACTCGTAGATCAACGGCCAAAAAACTAAAGACTACAGAAGACACTGCCACTTCGGCGCCAACTGCTGAAGCACCAACCGAATAAATAGAACTAAAAGGTTATTATACCATTATAAGGGAAACATTCACATGTTTCCCTTTTTGATTTATACTGGACTCGACAATAAAGGATCATTTTTATCTAATTTTACTGTTGCGCTACCGTGGGTAGCTGTTTTTAATATTTTATATTTGCAATCAAAATTTTCAATTCTGGTCCCATATGACTGATTTTTATACCAAAGCAGCTCCTGCCGTTTTGTTGCTTGAAGACGGTACTATTTTCCGGGGCGAGGCCATTGGCTTTAAAGGCACTGCTTCAGGTGAGCTTTGTTTTAATACCGGAATGACAGGCTATCAAGAGGTGTTTACTGATCCCTCGTATTTTGGACAATTACTTATAGCTACCAACGTGCATATAGGAAACTATGGTACCAAAGCTACAGAGACCGAATCTTCATCTATAAAAATTTCAGGGTTCATCTGTAAAAACCTTACCAACGAATTTTCACGAGCAAAAGCCGATCTCTCCATTCAAGACTATTTTATCAAAGAAAGGTTAGTGGGGATCGCTCAAATAGATACTCGGGAACTTGTCCGCCATATCCGAAACAAAGGAGCTATGAATGCAGTCATATCTTCTGATATTTTTGATCTTAATGTTCTCCAAGATCGATTGACCAACACCCCGGATATGAATGGTTTAGAGTTGGCCACCAAAGTATCCACCAAAGAAGAGTATTTTCTAGGCGAAGCTAGCGCTAAATATAAAGTGGCGGTCATGGACTACGGGACTAAACGCAATATTCTGAATCATTTGGTTGCCAGAGATTGTTATTTACGAATCTACCCTGCCCAGACTCCTGCCGCTAAAGTGTTAGAATGGGACGCAGATGGTTATTTTCTGTCCAATGGACCTGGCGACCCTGCAGCAATGGATTATGCAATTGATACAACTAAAGGGTTATTGGCTACTAAAAAACCATTATTTGGGATTTGTCTTGGTCATCAAATTTTGGCCTTAGCTCTGGGTATTCCTACGTATAAAATGAATCATGGTCACAGAGGGATCAATCATCCGGTAAAGAACTTAGTGACTGGCAAATGTGAAATAACATCGCAGAATCATGGATTTTGCGTAGATCCTGAAGTTTTAGGTCAAAAATCAGACCTTGTGGAAGTGACTCATATCAATCTTAATGATGATACCATAGAGGGGATTCGAGTCAAAAATCAACCGGCGTATTCTGTACAATATCATCCAGAAGCGGCTCCTGGTCCTTTAGATGCACATTATCTATTTGATCAATTTTTAGAAGAACTTACTCAATATAAAAAAGCATAAATATTATGAGCGTAATCGTTGATATCCGATCCAGGGAAATATTAGATTCCCGAGGCAATCCTACTGTCGAGGTAGAATTAGAAACAGAAAAAGGAATTATAGGCCGGGCTGCAGTCCCTTCCGGCGCTTCTACCGGCAAGCATGAGGCCGTAGAGCTGAGAGATGGCAACAAGGATCGATACTTAGGTAGAGGGGTCCTCAAAGCCTGTCAAAACATCGAAGAGATGATCCGTGAAGAGCTTATAGGAGTCGATGTATTTGATCAAAAATATATTGATCAACTTTTGATTGAACTCGACGGCACGTTCAATAAGTCAAAGTTGGGTGCTAATGCCACGTTGGGAGTATCACTGGCCGCAGCAAAAGCCGCTTCCCTGCAATGTAAGCAGCCGTTGTACAGATATCTGGGTGGAGTGAATGCCCACGTAATGCCTGTACCATTGATGAATATCCTGAATGGCGGTGCTCACGCAGATAACAAAATTGATTTTCAGGAATTTATGATTATTCCGATCGGTGCTGACTTTTTCTCGGAAGCTTTGCGAATGGGAGTAGAAGTATTTCATGCGCTTAAAACGGTTTTAAAATCAAAAGGGTATAGCACCAATGTGGGTGATGAAGGTGGATTTGCACCTAATTTGAATTCGAATCAAGAAGCAATCGAACTCGTATTGGAAGCTATTCAGAAAGCTGGCTATAAGCCGGGTGAAGATATTGCGATTGCGATGGACGCTGCTACATCTGAGATGTGGGATGAAAGTAAAGGTTTATATGTTTTCAAAAAGTCAGATAAAAAAGAGTTAGATTCCAATGGTATGATTGCTTTTTGGAAAGACTGGTGCAATAAATATCCGATTTTATCGATCGAAGATGGGTTACACGAAGATGATTGGGCCGGCTGGAGCCAGATGACTAAAGAATTAGGTAGTAAAGTCCAGATCGTAGGCGATGATTTTTTTGTTACGAATACCGATCGATTGCAAAAAGGCATTGATTCTGATGCTGCCAATTCTATCCTGATAAAAGTAAATCAGATAGGCACTCTGTCCGAGACCATCGATGCAGTGCAATTAGCTAATCGAAATGCCTATACCAGCATCATCAGCCATCGGTCTGGAGAGACAGAAGATACCTTTATAGCCGATTTAGCCGTAGCTCTAAATACTGGGCAGATCAAAACCGGATCTGCATCTCGATCTGATCGGGTCGCCAAGTATAATCAGTTGCTGCGTATCGAAGAAGAACTTGGAGAGTCTGCGGTGTATCCCGGTAAAGCTTTTATGATAATATAACATAATATTGTAATATATTTATACCTCTATTTCAAATATATTAAATCTGTATTATGGCTATTTGGTCTTTTATCAAACCGTATCTGTCCAGTATTTTGCCGGATAATATGGTCAATAAATTTGTCATCACCGGATTGATCTTTTTCGTCTGGATGATCTTTTTTGATAAAAATAAATGGATCAATCAATGGCAACTATCTCAGTCGATATACCGATTAGAAAAAGAGAAGAAAAACCTGGCAGGTCTCATTATCGAAGCAAAAAAAGACAAACTGGATTTGGATCTTAACAAAGAAAAATACGCCAGAGAAAAGTATTATATGCATAAAGAGAATGAAGACATTTTCATTTTCGAGGAATCATTAAAAAAAGCAAAATGAGTGTATTAGTCAATAAAAATAGCAAAATTGTCGTCCAAGGCTTTACTGGCAAAGAAGGTACATTCCATGCCACTCAAATGATAGAATATGGCACTCAAGTCGTAGGAGGTGTCACTCCAGGCAAAGGTGGTCAATCCCATCTCGATAGGCCGGTGTTCAATAACGTATTGGATGCAGTCCAACAGGCCGGAGCTAATGTCTCGATCATATTTGTACCTCCTGCTTTTGCTGCTGATGCTATCATGGAGAGCGCATCTGCAGGCATCGGAGTCATCGTGTGCATTACAGAAGGTATCCCAGTACAGGATATGATAAAAGTCAAAGAATACATAAAAGACTTTCCATGCAGATTGATAGGCCCTAACTGTCCCGGTATAATCACCCCTGATGAAGCTAAAGTCGGCATTATGCCAGGGTTTATCCATAAAAAAGGACACATCGGTATCGTGTCTCGATCCGGTACATTGACTTATGAAGCCGTAGATCAAGTCACCAAAGCTGGTATGGGCCAATCTACGTGTATAGGTATAGGCGGAGATCCAATAGTCGGTACCACCACCGTAGAAGCTGTCAAATTATTGATGGAAGACCCTGAAACGGAGGGGATCATCATGATCGGTGAAATAGGTGGCGGAATGGAAGCAGAAGCAGCCTATTGGATCAAAGAGCATGGTACAAAACCGGTAGTCGGTTTTATAGCTGGTCAAACTGCCCCCAAAGGTCGAAAAATGGGTCATGCTGGCGCTATTATCGGCGGTGCGGCTGACACTGCGGAAGCCAAAATGAAAATAATGGAAGAGTGTGGGATTACGGTGGTCAACTCTCCTGCCGATATCGGCGAGACTATGCGTATAGCCATGGACGCTCTTAAAAAATAATTTACATTCTAGATTGAATTGTTGGAGCATTCAAATTCCCCCTTGACCTTAAAGTCATTGATATTAAGCATTAGTCATGGTGTGATATTATCTAGCTAAAGAGTATCATAGAGTAGATCTTTAATATCTCTATCGGGTGTTAATGATCTTGTACAAAGATTCCACAAGACTCAAATTTGCCTGCGCCAATACTTATGGATTGGGCTCCGTTTCTCCAAAATCGAAAATCAAGGAAAATCGCAAGGTATTAGCCAAAGGATCTCGGTTGGTCACAGATCGTGAGGTAGGCACCAAGTACGAAAGATTCATTCCGAATACATTATACTTTACACCCATCCCTAAAGTAAGATATTGACGATTGCCTTTAAATGGGTCTTCTCTAAAATAGCCTGCTCGCAATGCAAATTGATTATTGTACCAATATTCAGTACCTACTGATAGCATCAATTCCTGCAATTCTTCTTTTATGCCATTAGGCGCATCACCAAAAGATTTAAACCACGAAGACACCACATTGTATTGTTTATAATCAGGGTTATCATCTTTAGGGCTTACATCATATTCAGGATGGCTCGGTGCATAAGGTGTAGGCACAAGCAGTTTATTGACATCGCCAGTCAATGTCAAGGAATTGTATTCGTCAAAATTCCAAGTATAAGCTACACCCAGCCCCATATTGGCAGGTATATATTCAGAGTTGTTTTTAGTATAAGATATTTTAGTACCCAAATTTGAAAAGGCTAATCCTGCTGTAAACATATTATCTCCTACAGGTTTTCGGTAGGAAAAACTGATATCGGTAGCACCGGCTATCCCGGGTTTGATATCATTGCCGCCAATATTGAGATCTGATGCTAAAAAAGAGTAAATAAATTTGATACTCACCGCTGCAGACAATTGTTCACTCAACTTCCGGGCATATGATCCGGTCAGTTCTATTTCACTAGGCTTACCTGATCCAAGTGGAGCACCATTTTCATCGGTATAGTCTATGTTGCCCAAGGAAAAATAGCGTAAACTACCACCAATGGCTTGGAGGTCTCCTATTTTACTATATCCTGCTATGTAGGCCATATATACATCGGTGAGCCCTAATGCTCGCAACCAGGGAGAGTAGGTGGTGGATATGGATTTAGGCTGTTTGGCAAATGCAAGCAGGGATGCATTGTTATACATGGATCCAGCATCTCCAGGCACTGCTATCCCCGCATCACCCATGCCTCCTGCTCTTGAATCCGGCGTGATTCTCAAAAAAGGAACTGCTGTGACGATGGTATTGACACAATCATTACCAGAGATGGGATCTATCATTTTCCTAGAAGCGGGGTCGTAAACACATTGGCTAAAAATAGAATTATTCAATCCTAAAAATGCAATAATCAACAGTACGAGGTTGCGCGAGAAAGTCTTCATGATGTAGGTCAGATGATTGATAAGTTGTGCAAATATACAAATACCTCTTTAATGCTTTAAAAGTCAAAATATTATAAAATTGTCCTTAAGGTATTCTTAATATTTTAATTCCTCGGGCATCCAACATCTTTCCATTGTTCCAAATCTCAGATATGATAATATAAGTGCCCGCAGGAGTGCTTTCAGGAAACTGATAGAGCCAGGTAGTGACAGGAGCTGGTGAAAGTTGATCTTCTTTGGTGCCAATCAATTGTCCTGACAGCGTCGTAATACTATATTTTATTTTGGCGCCATTGAATGTAGTTAAGTTATGCACCAGATGTACAAAAACCTGATTTTTGATTGGATTGGGATGTACTGAAAGACTTAAGATTTTCGATTTGATCTTCGGATCCAACACGACAAAGTTGATGACTGCCTCTCCGGAATTATTAGCTACATCCCACGCTCTGACTTTGAGCTGATGTGGACCTGGTGCCAGGTTGGAGAACGGAAATGCAACTTTCCCTTGTTTGTAATTGCCTTGGACAGATTCGTAAAAGGAATTTAATACATATTGTTTTTTATCATCCAGTATTGCTACTAAATCATGACCAATACTATTGCCCGTAGCATTAATGCCATTTTCATCAAATAAGTCGACCAATAGAAAAGGATTTGCATGCGTCTCATCGCCGTCTTTGAATAACAGGTGGTTTATATGTAAGTTGATTTTTGGAATATCACTATCCACAAGTTGCTGCTGTGATCCGCCTACTATGAGTTGTTCGTAGACTCCGGCCGCTTCGAGACTATCTTTACTGGTTGCGTAATAACTTATTTTGGCAATGCCAAAAGAATAATCAATGTCTTTAGGTACTACAAACTCAATTTTAAAAACTCCATTTTTTACTTGGGCATTGCCCTTAAATAAAACACTATTCTGTACTTGAAATTCCCGTGGGTAACTGTCGGAGTTTTGCCCCAAAGTCTTTATGCGGGTTTTTTTATCAAATAAGGTAACCGTAACATTGCCATCAAAAAAAGGTATAAGGCTTTGATTTTTTTTATCCACAACCTGACCTTGTATTGATAGCAGTTGTAAAGAGCGGATGGTGTCTTTCTGACCTGAGATCACCGGTTTATTATTGATTTGCGTGGTTTGGATGTCAATATCGGGTACAGATAAGCGCTGGATAGGATCTCCAAGTAGCGCAAATTTTCGTGCATTCAATTGATCCGAGCCACTGAATGAAAGATTGTTTTTTGCTCGTCGCATCACCTCTCCTAAGGAAAGTGACTTGGCATCTGCATCTTTGGTAAATAAATGATTGAACACTGCTTGAGTCAATATTTTATTGGAGGAAGAGTAAACATTACGTACTGTCGTAAATAGAGCAATAGCCCCACCGTATGTACTTCTAAACAGTTCCTCTCCGGTAGAATTGATCAACGGATCATCATACGGTGCAAATGAACACGTAGCTGTAATACAAAGTGGCAAACGCGCTTTATTAGACCAACTTTCGACATCCGAATTGCGCAACAATCCTTCCTGTGAAAGGCCCTTAGGTCCACCATGCCCTAAATAATTGAATACGAGTAAACCTTGAAATACATTTTTATACAGACTCTGAGTAGCGCCTGGAATAATTTCACCCGCGGCACCTGCTTCCTGCTTGAATGCATCCAAATAGATTTTTTGGATATTGAGCTCTGGATATGTTTTTTCAACACCGGTTGCTATTTCTTCAGATTGATCCAAGTGTACATTGCCATCCTCATCATCTGCTGAAAATGCGACGCGCAATTTCCAATCACTCTGTACTGCAGGAGCCAGATCATATTGTATAATCTTCTGAATGATGGCATCTGATTCTTCTTTGGTACGGACAGGGATTCTGCCTACTGCAATATCCATATCGCCTAAGAGGTCTTGCCCTCCCTCACCAGGCTCCAGCAGAGCAAAATAATCATCTGACGGAAAAGCATAGATTGGAGACAGAGACTCGTCCGTTTCATATACAGGGATAAATGACTCTTTTTTGATTTCAGGATTGTGACCTAAATAATCATAGCTGCCATCTCCGAGCAATACAAGATATTTAAAGTTCGGATGTAGAGTATAGATGGCTTGTGCAAAATTCCTGATAGCAGTAGGATCGGCTTGGCCGGCGCCAAATTCTAGAAATACGTGATCAATCAATATTGGGACCGTCTTTATTTTTGAATATTGATTTCGGTGGGTTGCTAATCTTTTTGCAGCAGATTCAAATTCAGAATGATATAAAATGATAGCTTCTACAGCTGTCATCCCGACGAGGTTTTGGTTGGCTAATTTTGGGCCTTTCCGAGGGGAAGGTAGTGTACTGGTTTTATCGAAAAGCACAAATGTTTCAGATTTATCCGTAGCCAATCTATCGAAGGTTAAATTGCCGTTTTCTAATTTAAATTGAATAAGGTTAGGTTGTAGAGGATTAATAATGTCCCAAACTTCAAGATTTGAACTGGCCTGCCCTACCACATATCGAGCAGATATATTCCTACTATTAGGGTTGTAGATATAGATGGGGCTGCCTCCGACCCAAGATAGTTTATGCCAGGTATTCAAGGTAATATAATTCAACCAACCTTCACTGGCCCCTGAAGTATTCGGATAGTCAAGCACTATCGAGGAGGCGCTCTCCACCGGAATAGAAAATACCCCTTGCGACTCTCTAGCCACATCATCTTCTACATCGCCAGTATTAGTTCGCAGGAGTTGGAGTTTATTTTTAACCGAATTATTTTGAATAATCAACTCTGTCGTTTCATCCGATCGGGCTGCAAAACCAACTTTGAATTTAGCCACACTTGGCAGGACGAGATTTTGGAATTTAAAAAGGTTGGAGTAATCTTTTTTTCGAGTTACTTTAAAAAGGTCACCATACCATTGTTTTCCAGATCCATAGGTTACTTGCCGTCCCGATAATAGATTTATTTTTTCATCCTCGACATGCTGGACATCTAGATATTGATTTATTGTATCTCGAGCTACAATTGTTTGATTTGCTATCGTGTTCACCCGCGCACCGATTGCATTGGAAAATTTAATTACATATTGAGCTGTCCTGCTGAAAAGATTTTTTTTAATAGAAAGCATTCCATCCGTTGTATTCCAGGTTCTGTGGTCAGGACCTTGAGCATACAAAAGAATATAATCACCGGGGTCAAATTTTCCATCTTGTTCGCCACTGATATAAATGCTTATTTCCTTGATGGTCTGAGGAGTCGTAGATAAAATATGCTCATCCAGCATCCCACCGCCAAATCCAAACAATTGAATGTTTCTGGGATCTTTATTATCAATATTTGTTACCCCAAGTTCGTTCTTAATATAATTGTAATCTAATTTGTATATCCCACCTAGGTCGACAGATATCTTGTATAGGTCTCCATCTGCCAAAGGTGACTGAGGCATCATAAGATGTGCAGAGTCTTTATGGTCCTGGGGGTAGTTTTTAAAACTACTACAAAGGAAAACTGTTAAGAATAATGAGAATAAGACTCTATTCATAATGATATCCAAAGTTAACGGTATATTTATAAATGATTCAAACGAAATAGCAGACCTGTTTATATCAACCTGATTTGAAAAAATATTTCTTTATTTTGATTTTTTACAGTGTTTGGCGGGTACAAGCACAAGATCCTGTATTGAGCCAATTTTATAGCTCACCTATTTTGCTTAATCCATCCTTTGCAGGCAATACCACTGCACCGCGATTTGCTATTAATTATAGAAACCAATGGCCAGCTTTATCACAAGCTTACCGCACGTATGCCGTGTCGTATGACCAATTCTTTGACAATTATAATAGTGGAGTAGGGGTATCCATCCTAGCTGACGATGCTGGCCGGGGTCTGTATCAGACCATCAAGCTGGCTGGCGTGTACTCTTATCGGCTTAAAGTAGGTAGAAACTCTTATATAAAAACGGGGATGGAGCTAGCGGGTGTCCAGGCTTCAGTAGGGTGGGATAAACTCATTTTTCCAGATCAATTAGACCCATTATTCGGGGAGGTAGGGCCTGGTGGTAGTCCTTTGCCCAGTCAGGAGATTAGACCTGATAAAACCAATAAACTCTATTTGGATTTGGCGATGGGTACCATGTTTTATAATCCCCATTTTTATGGAGGTATAAGTATCAGCCATATTAACAACCCCGACATTCGATTTGTCAAAGTAAGTGATAACACCAGTAGCGGCCTGCCGATGCGACTCACACTACATGCAGGGAGTCAACTTGCGATCACTGATGCAAAACCAGGTAGGAGTGGAGTTTTTATTAGCCCCAATATCCTCTACACCCGCCAAAATAATTTTAGTGAACTCCTAGGAGGAGCATATATAGGTCTGGGCCCACTATTTACTGGCCTTTGGATGAGACTGACCCCAAATAATCCGGATGCAGCAATCATGAATGTTGGGATTCGACAAGGTAACATGAAGATTTCGTACAGTTTTGATGCTACGGTTTCCCGATTGTCTATCCAGTCAGGTGGTGCACATGAGCTTGGTCTTGTATTCAATTTAGACGACCAAAATCTGCGAAAAGGACGAGACTATAATGACTGTTTTCAGCTTTTTAGGTAATATTTATTATTCCTTAAGCAATTTTTAACATTGCTTTTTCATTTAATGCTGAGTCAGAGGATTTTGTCGTATATTTGGCTCCCTTTTTGTAGGGTATTGTTATTAAAAGAAAAGCTAATATTAAAATGAAAAGAATACTATTCTTATTGTTGTCATTGTCTTTACTAGCGGCGTGCTCCAAAAAAGGCGGTGATCGATCGACATCGACTGGATGGAAGTACAACGATCAGAAGTGGGGCGGATTTGAAAAACTTGACTATAAAGGTCAGGTAGTAGGTCCTAATTTGGTACCGGTAGAGGGTGGTACTTTTGTCATGGGATTGACCGAAGAAGATGTGCCTTTCCAATGGAATAATGAGCAACGGCGTGTCACCGTATCTTCTTTTTACCTCGATGAAACCGAGGTTTCTAATACCGATTATCGGGAATATGTGTATTGGCTAAGTAGGGTATATACCAGTTATCCAAAAGTAGCAAGAGAAGCTTTACCAGATTCACTGGTTTGGCGAGAAGAATTGTCATTCAATGAGCCCTTTGTAGAAAGTTATTTTAGACACCCATCCTATGATGATTATCCGGTCGTAGGGGTAAGCTGGAAACAAGCTAATGAATATTGTGAATGGCGTACTGATCGTGTGAATGAAATGCTCTTGATCGAAAAAGGTATCCTCAATCCAAATCCGGAACAAAAAGATGCTGAAAATTTTAATTCTAAATCGTATATGTCTGGCCAATATGCTGGCAATGTGAGGAAGAACCTAAAAGATCTACAGACGGGAGGGGAGCGTTCGGTCAGATTTGAGGACGGTATATTACTACCGGCGTACCGATTGCCTACAGAAGCAGAGTGGGAATATGCTGCACTTTCGCTCAATGGTAAACAAATCACAAAAAACGACGAACTAATATCCGAGCGACGGATCTATCCATGGGATGGCAATACCGTGCGATATAAAAAACGGAATAAAAATCAAGGTAAAATCATGGCCAACTTCAAACGAGGTCGCGGTGATTATATGGGTACAGCAGGTAAATTAAATGACCAAGGTAATATCCCTACGAATGTACGATCGTATGTACCTAATGATTTTGGAATCTATAATATGGCAGGCAATGTCAATGAATGGGTAGCAGATGTGTTTAGACCATTGACCAGTACTACACTTAGAGATGAAGAGCAACAAGATCTCAACCCTTATCGAGGCAATGATTTCAGAATTCTGGACTTAGACAGCACTGGCATTATCCAGAAAGATAGTTTAGGTCGAATTAAGTATCGTGCTGTCACACTGGATGAGACTAAGGATCGTGAAAATTATCAGAAAGGTAATGTGACGGACTATCGCGATGGTGATGATACTGCCGGAGCATATTATGAATACGGTGTACATACCCTGATCAGCAATAAGTCAAGAGTCATCAAAGGGGGATCCTGGGCAGATAGAGCCTATTGGTTATCTCCTGGTGCACGTAGGTCAAAAGATGAGGACAAAGGCGATCGGACGATTGGATTCAGATGTGCTATGTCTAGAATGGGTGCTCAATCTATGGATGATCAAAAAGGCAATGACTTTGGAATCAAAACCAAAGCAGTAAAGCGCCGATATAAATAATTTTCTCAGAAAGGAAATATAAAATATGATCCCTGTAAGAATTATCTTGCGGGGATTTTTTTTTATGAATATCCCCGACCTATATACAGAATATTTAATCAGCACTGGTGTCTGCATTGATACCAGGATCCTCAAGGCAGGCCAAATATTTTTTGCACTTTCAGGATCCAAAGTAGATGGAAGTACATATGCGCGCAAGGCAATAGATCAAGGTGCAAGGTTAGCGATAGTTGAGAATGCATCTTTGGAAGACCAGGATACAAAGATTATTTATGTTCCTTCTGTCACGGCGGTATTACAGGACCTGGCCCGATGGCATCGAAGTCAAATTCATATTCCGGTGATCGCGATTACAGGTTCGGTCGCCAAAACCACCACCAAAGAGCTTATCCATGCAGTACTGAGCACCCAGTATAATGTAACAGCAACGTTGGGAAATTTAAACAATCATCTGGGTGTGCCACTTTCGATCTTATCCATATCATCCTCCACAGAAATAGCAGTGATCGAAATGGGAGCAAATCATATCGGGGAAATCAAATTGTTATGTGATATCGCTCAACCCACTCATGGATTGATCACTAAAATTGGAAAGGCCCATCTGGAAGGCTTTGGCAGTCTGGAGGGAATAATAATAGCTAAATCAGATTTATACCGTCATATCCAAGAATCAAAAGGCGTTGCATTTATTAATGAAGAGGACCCATTACTCCTGGATGTAAGTAGAGGATTTGACATGCAAAAAGTATATTATCAGGATCAAATCAAAAGCAGCTTGATACAGGCTGAGCCATATCTACAACTTCAAATGAAGACCACCGGAGCATCTATTGATGTCAAAACTCAACTGCCGGGACAGTATAACCAAATCAATTTTTTAGCTGCCGCTGCTATAGGGACCTACTTTAATATAGCCTTGTCTAATATCCAAAAAGCACTGCAATCTTATCAAAGTGCTATGAATCGATCCCAATTGATATCTGTAGATACCAATCTATTTATAATGGATGCTTACAATGCCAATCCGCTCAGTATGTCAGCAGCCATCGAGTCTTTTGCAGCTTCCACTGAAATCAATCAAAAAGTATTGATTTTGGGTGAAATGAAAGAGCTAGGGTTATCCAAAATACAGGAGCATCAAGATATCGTAGCTCTAATTCAACGATATGAATGGTATAAAGTATGTCTGGTCGGGTCAGCATTTTTAGAATCTGGTGAGCACGAGCAATTTTTATATTTTCAAGATGTCCTGGACTTAAAGAAATGGTTTGATCTGCAATCCTTTACCAGAACCACTTTTTTGGTCAAAGGCAGCAGAAGTATGGAGCTAGAGCGATTAGTACCGGAGCTTAGCCACGATTTAAAACACTAATCAATCTGGAAGAAAACTCTCCCTGTGAGGCTTCGAGATAATCGTCATAGGTGCATGAAACCCAATGATCTTGATGTCCGGGCACTTCCATCCACCATCTGCCACTTTCAGGGTTTTTCCAAAAATTAATATCCAACTCTGAATGTGCCGCGTGCACCACATACTGAGTAAGTTTTGATTTTTGAATGTTTTGTTCTTCTCTAAAATGATGAAATCCATCGACCATATACCATATGAGTTGAGCCAGGACTGCGGCACTCTGACCGTCGTGGTCTAATGCCGGCTCATAACCATAAAAGGCCATCGACTTTAGATGGGAAGAAGCTCCAATAAACTGACAGACTTTACATGCCTCTTCGTAGAAAAAGCCACCTGGATTAGAGCTGTTTTGAGCCTTAAAATCAGATTTTCTCATCGCATCTAGGTGGAAGATGGCATGGTCTATCGATCTGCACCATGGCTCAATTCGATCTATATGTTGCCTGATGTGACCCAATCGCATGGCCTCGGCACCCAATTTCTGGATCCTATGTAGTGCGGCAGCCTCAGTGACATGATTTTGGTGGCCTAAGTACCTCACTTTTATAAGTCCTTCAGATACAGCTTGATCCAAATGTGGTTTGATCAACATATCATTAGCCAAACTAGAATGGACTATAATCCAGGAGCTAGTCAATGCAGTCTGAATTACGCTTTCAAGGTGCTCTTTGGCGTGACTTTCGCCATTTGCCAAGACAATAGGGATAATATTTAAAGAAAATAAATATAAAATTAACGCAATATTATCAGCCTCATTAATGTTCTTAACATTACCAAGGTCTAAAACTGTAGTGTTTTGGAATGGATAGGCAAGAGTAAAAAGCTCTCTTCTTACACCATCTGCACTTTCATCTGCCCCCAGGATGCCAATTTGTGGATTTTTTTTATCATAACTCACTGAGTGAAGGGGGATTATATATTTACCAAAACATTCCTTGTCCAAAGGATACTCCACAATAGATTTGTTGGTCCAATTCTTGATCATTTTTAACTTAATTTTGAGTTTATTCTAATATGACAAAATATTAATATTTTTATTAGTCTAATTACCATAAATTTAAATATTTCTTTTAAATTTGATTTAAGTTTTTTAACCAAACCAATGTACCCTTAAAAGACCGTTTTTTTTCTAACCAATTACTTATTACCTATTATGAGAAATTTTTACTTCCTTTTTTGTTTGATTCTGGTGAGTATCACATTATCCAACGCCCAGGATGATACGTGGACTGCTCCCAAGATTACAGATGAAATGACCATCGACCCACCCGAAAATAAAAAATGGCGTATGGGCGAAGGCAAATACGCTGCAAAGCCCAAAAATATGTGGGAATTAGGAATCCACATGGGTCACTTTTTTACGGATGGTGATGTGGATCCAACACAACCGGGTGGTTATGGTGTAGGATTACATATTAGAAAAGCAATTCACTACATTTTTTCCTTGCGTGGTGATGTTTATTTCGCTAAGACAAGGGGATTAGATCCGCAATTTACCAATCAACCTACTGCTGCAAAAGATTTAAGTGAGACAACTGCTAATGGAAAGCACGGTGGCATTTATCGCAATTTTAAAATGAATGATTTGATATTCAATTTTAATGGAGTGCTCAATGTCGGCAATCTATTGTTTCATAAAGAGCGTAACAAATGGAATTGGTACGTATTTATGGGCTTGGGCTTTGATATGAACCGAACCAAACTTGATGTCTTAAAGGGCACCACGGCGTATGACTTTTCTGCTGTGACGGGTAATGCCAATAGCAAGAGTGGAAGAAAATCAATAAAAAAACAAGTAAGAGGTATATTGGATGGGGTCTATGAGACCGAGGCGAGAAAAAAAGTTGCTATTTTCAGATTCGGTGATAAAACAAATGTACATGCTTTGTTTTCAGCTGGAACTGGAGTATCCAGGAAAATCTCAAAACGTGTCAACTTAGGAATAGAGCACCAATTGATTACTTCGGACAATGACCTTTTAGATGGATTTGTGTATCGTACTACAGAAGACCAGTCAAACAACAATGACAACTCACATTATACCTCTATACGTTTAGGTATTAATTTAGGCAATTTTGATAAAAAGACAGAGCCATTGTACTGGTTAAACCCATTAGATGGTGTGCTCAATGATGTCGCTGATCTCAAACAAAGACCAGTACTCGACTTGACAGATACAGATGGTGATGGAGTCATTGACATGATAGACCAAGAAAAAAATTCACCTACGGGCGCTATGGTCGATACCAAAGGAGTGAGTCTGGATAGTGATAAAGATGGCGTGCCCAATCATTTAGATAAAGAACCTTACTCGCCTCCGGGATTTACTGTGGATGGTATAGGAGTAGCTCAGATAGAACAAGAAAAGACGATTACTGAAGACGATGTGGTTAATTTGATCAATCAACGATTGGGCAACATTAAGACAGATTGGTTTCTACCAATGATACATTTTGATCTTGATAAATATTACATCAAACCGGAATTTTTTAGTCAATTGCACCATGTAGCCACAGTGATGAAATCGCATCCTGAGCTTAAAGTGGTAGCAGCTGGTCATACTGATGTACGACAAACCAGTGATTACAATAAAGTATTGGCCTATAAAAGAGCCGATGCAGCTGTCAATTTTATTGTTGCGAAATATGGATTATCCAGAGATAGATTCTTGATTCAGTACGGTGGCGAGGAGATTCCAATGATCAATAATCTTCCGGATACTCACGGTATCCCTAAACAAGTAGAGATGAATCAATACATCAATAGAAGGGTAGAGTTTAAAGTGGCTAGTGCTACAGATCAAAACATGGAAAGACCAACTGGCCCAGATGCAGGGAAGAACACTCCAGGCTCATCCAGAGTGGGATCTAAGTACAGTGGTAATGTCAATTCTGGATATTAATCCGGTAAAGTATAAAAACTGAATCGTCCTTAAATAAGGTGACGGTTTTAAAATATATCCCGACTTCATTGAGAGGTCGGGATTTTTATTTTATGGAGAACCTCTAGCCACATTCATTTGTGGTATGACTTTCTGAGTCATAACTATTTTTTATTTGCATAGTGAATTTGTAAAATTTATTAATTCAAATTCCGATATTTATATGGAGATTTTCCCACTAGCTGCTTAAACAAACGGCTAAAGTGTAGTGGATATTTAAGTCCCAGCTCATAAGCGATTTCACTCATGGATTTTTTTGTATCAATTATTTTTTCTTTCGCTACCTCTATTACTTTCGATTGTATAGCCGCCTGGGCTGTTTATCAGGTCACCAAAATAGTTACTGATAGGTTAAATTCGTCCGCTCACGAAGTTTGTATCCTCTACATCAGTGAATTTGGTAAGTAATACATTGATGCGTATAACATACTTGCTTAAAATGCCAACACTTTTGTAGGGACATTAGGGAAGAACGTAAAAATCATTGCCATTATCGATTCTTCGCGTACGCAGGCAATCCTAATGGTATGGTTGTTCCGTTTTGGCCTCTTTACGATACTCAAAAAGTGGAGATTTTAGATACTGAGTTAGATAGCAAATCAGTCGTGAAGCCCGATCCACGTAAAGCGAGATTTAATGTGATTGAAAAGGTATTTAAGCAGAGCCATCGCCAGCAATTACATGCTGTTATTTATTCTTTGAAGTTAAAAGATGGCTATATAAAGCTAATGCTGCTTTAAGAAAAAGCAAGGCTCAATGTGATCGAAAAGGCGTGTGAAAAAGCATTGGAAATCCTGTTTAGTTCAGTGCCAATTGAAAAATGAAATAGGCCAATTAATGGCTAAATGGACCAATTTGAAGATTGGTTGAGTGTACAAGGAACAATAAAGAAACAACTAGCCACATTTACATTATGCAGACATTACTAATCAGTTATTTTAAAATATTTTAATAAACATTCAATGAAACAGAACATAATTTTCATATTTGGTTTTTTATTTATCTTAATCTCGTGTGACCGGGTTGAAGATACCGTACCTAATCCTAATCCCAATCCAGTATTACCACCGGTAGAAACAAATGCAGCGAATACAAATTACAAACCTGCATTTACGGGACAAACAAGAATTGGCGGCGTAAAAACAACTACCGTAATTAAATCAACCATTCTCACATCCGCATTAAGTTCACCATGGGGTATCGCCAGCCTGCCGGATGGTCGTTTACTGATCACCCAAAAAGGTGGACAATTACGGATAGTTACTACATCTGGTGTAGTAAGTAGTCCTATCACAGGACTTCCATCTGTAAATCCAGCCGGACAGGGAGGACTGCTTGGCGTATGCCTCGATCTGCAGTTTACCACGAATAGAATGGTCTATTGGGTTTTTTCTGAACAAACTGCTGGCGGAAATTTAACCGCCGTCGCCAAAGGGAGACTTTCAGATAATGAGTCTTCCATTGAAAACGCGAAGATCATCTACCGTGCTACTCCGGCGGACGCTAGCACTTTACATTATGGTGGCCGCATTTTGTTTGATGCATCCGGAGCCCTTTATGTAAGCACTGGAGAGCGATCATCGGTATCAACACGAGTTTTAGCTCAATCTTATACAGGAGCACTTGGTAAGATTGTTCGCATCACTAAAGATGGCCAACCCGCTCCAGGCAATCCGAATTTTAATAGAGCAGGGGCAATACCAGAATTATACAGCATGGGTCATAGAAATTCACAGGGTTTAGCAATTCATCCTTTAACAAGAGAGCTATGGCAAAGTGAACACGGACCGCGCGGCGGTGATGAAATCAATCGCGTGCAAGCTGGTGCAAATTATGGATGGCCTATTATCACATATGGTATAGAATACAGCGGTCAGATCTTAGGGGCGGGAATACAGCAAGAGGAGGGCATGGAGCAACCTGCATACTACTGGGATCCAGTCATCTCGCCTAGTGGAATGACATTTTACAAAGGCAACCGCATTCCGGAGTGGGAAAATAATCTCTTTATAGGTGCTCTGAGCGGTCAGCATATCGCTCGACTTGTTATAGTGAACAACAAGATTGTTGGTGAAGAACGATTGCTCGCAGGCGAGAATCAACGATTCCGCGAAATTACCCAGGGAACTGATAATGCACTGTATGCTATTACAGATGCTGGAAGGTTATACAAAATAGATAGGGAATAAGTATGTAGAGTTGAACATTATC
Source organism: Saprospiraceae bacterium (assembly GCA_031417835.1). Lineage (GTDB taxonomy): Bacteria > Bacteroidota > Bacteroidia > Chitinophagales > Saprospiraceae > JADJLQ01. The sequence continues at coordinate 111,392 of JANOWJ010000165.1, forward strand.
GATCATCAGCTTTAATGAGTTTTTCTACATTAAGCCAAAACGTGTAATCCCTAAAAGAAATTTTACACCGGATGATTGCCTTTTTTTTGGCAAATAAAAAAGAGCTACGAAAATATTTTCGTAGCTCTTTTCATTTTCAGTGGAGCATATCGGTCTCGATAGCTATTGGGACGAACCGACGACCTCTTGCATGCCATGCGTAATTGATTATCAATTGATTGTATGTATTTTATCTATTTTCCTCACTACATTTATAAATGATCAAAAAAAGGATTCTCGTTTTTATTAGAGATATTACCGTTTAACGAGTCGTTTTGGCAATTTTTTTTGGCAAGTCTATGCTTTTAGGAAATTAAAGATATAACTTTAAGGAAAAAATTCTATGAAAGTACTTTCAGAACAAACTTTATCTGTTGATCCAATCCAATCTCCTGAAGAAGAATTAGATCAAGCAATACCTTTCCCATCACCCGAGCCTGATGAAGAAGAAGAATTAGATCAAGCAGAACCTTTCCCATCCCCATCTCCGGAGCCAGAGATTGATGAAGAAGAATTAGATCAAACAATACCTTTCCCATCCCCATCTCCTGAGCCAGAAATTGATGAAGAAGAATTAGAACTAGCAAAGCCAGCTGCATCTCCATCACCTGAGCCTGATGAAGATTGATTCTTGAAAGGATGAACGTTGGGCAGCTAGTCACTCCTAGCACGATGATTTGGATCCTTTTAGAGTGGTCGTTTTTGGATTTACTGAACAATACATGTTTTCAAATCGTCCGATGGTGACTCTTTTTATATTTAATAAGAAAAAATATATTTCGGGTGATACGCCCTTTCCGGGAACTTCTGACAGCTTATTTGTGCATTTTCTCTTTACAAGTCCATCTACCGGGACGGAAATTTGAACCAAGGAGTGTTTAAAATGCCCCATCTACCCAAATCGCCCAGGTCAAGCTCTTTTATAATTTGCAATTTCAAATCCTTTAAAAGGATTCTTTCAGATATAACATTTTAAGGCTTTATCTATCATGAACAAAAAGCATCAAGTTCACAACTTAATTATATTAGACGAAAGCGGATCCATGGAGAACATCAAGAAAACCATCATCCAGGGATTTAATGAAATCGTCCAGACCGTAAAAGGCATCGAAAAAGAATTCCCAGAACAGGAACACTTCATTTCCCTGGTCACTTTCAATGGCCTTGGAAATAAGATCCTACACTTCATAGATCCGGCCGGAAAACTCGAGCAGATCGATTCTGAGCGGTACCAGCCGGGGGCATCCACTCCTTTGTATGATGCCATGGGATTCAGCATTTCCAAACTCAGGCAGGTCCTGGGGAACCAGACGGACTATAATGTCCTGGTAACAATTTTGACTGATGGGGAAGAAAATGCTTCAAAGGAATACTCAGGAACCGATATCAAGAAATTGATTGAGGAGCTGAAATTGAACCGGTGGACCTTTACTTATATCGGAGCTGATCATGATGTGGAAAAATTTGCCTCCTCCATATCCATCACCAACACCATGATCTTTACAAAGGCCGAAAGAGACATCCATAAAATGTTTGCAAGTGAAATGTCTGCAAGGTCAAAATACAGTAAGAAGATAAGTATGAATGAGGCGGCCAGTGATAATTTTTATGAACCTAAGAATTAAATAAAATATTATGTTCTCGAATGCATACAAACTTGCCAAAGAATTTTCATATCCTGTTATCATTTCTCATAGAAGGAATAATGAGAATTGTGATTCTCAATACGGAACAATTACAATTATAAATGAGGAAGGATGGTTTATAACTGCTAAACATATTTTTGCATTAATAGAGAACTACAGCAATGATTTATCAAGGTATAGAAATAAAATAGCTGGAAATAAATCAATAGACATAAATGATATAACACATCTGCAAGTCCTAATGGGTTTTCCTGGATTGAGTTATTCCAATGTTAAATTCCATCCAACTGAGGATTTGGCAATTGCAAAAATAAATGGATTCATTAAAGAAAACTGTAATCATTATCCCTTTTTTAGATCAGAATTGAATACTTTAGATTTTGGGATGAACCTATGTATTTTAGGCTATCCAATTCAAGAATTTTCAAGGCTTAAAACAGTTCTTAAATCTGACAACACACTTGATTTACAAGGTCAATGGCCAATGCATCTTTATCCTATCTCAGGGACCTATTCTATGAAATTAAATAATACAATCGAAATGTCAATTTCTGGACTACAAGGGCAAAGTGGGGGGCCTATAATAGATATAAATGGAGAAATTTGTGCCATGCAATATAGCATTGACTATCATCCACTCAACCTAAGACAAGATCTTCTAAATACATCAGAAAATAGTATAATAAAAAATCAATATAAGCACGTTACAAGAGGGATTCATTTTACAACAATTAAAAACTTTCTAAGGGAAAATAATATTTCTTATACCGAACACACCAAAATGATACATAAATAGAATCTGTAATATATTATTCACCCAATTTAACCCCCTCACAATGCAAAGAATTTACTTTAAAATCATCATGTCCTTCATCTCTCTTTGCTTATGTTTCATTGATGTCCAAGGGCAGAAAGACATTCCATCTTATTTGACAAAAGCTGTAAGGATTATTAGATCTGGTGGAGGTGGAGGATCCGGATTTTATTATCACCTCGACTCTGCGACTTATTTGGTTACATCAGCACATGTTTTGTATGTTACTATTAATGATACCGTTCAAGATAAGTTGAGGGATACTAGTATTGAATTATTATCTTATAATACAGAACTATCAAATGATAACTCAACCCGGATTTCTATAAAATTGAATAAATCATCCGTAATATTCAAGGATCTAAAAAAGGATATTTGTGCAATACCAATAGGAGTTGACAGGACTGTTAGGAATGCGGAGATTGTTATTTCACTTCTCTATAATGTCAAAGCTTTAAGTAGTTCAATTAATATTAATGGATTCGATTCTAAACTTTCATTGGACATCAATAACATTTCTCCAGGAGACAATATAATTCTTATAGGTTATCCATCCACTTTAGATACTAAAATTCGAGCAAAAGTTTATGATTTCAAATTTCCTTTGATTCAATCGGGAATTATCTCTGGAATCAGTAAAACTTATGGAAATATAATTATTTCAGGTCCTGTTTTTGGAGGGAATAGTGGAGGCGCCGTCATGGCAAAAAACATAAAAATAACACCTAATGATAAAACTATTGATTTTGACTATGTCTATAATCTAATTGGTATTGTTTGTGCTTCGATTCCTACTCAACATAAAGCAGTAATAGCAGATGTAGAGGGTCAAGCTGTGTCCAACTCTGGTTATTCAGTTATTATTCCAATTCAATACGTAGATGATTTAATCAAACATAAAAAAATAAAGATTGTCCAGCGGTGAAATTATAATAGGTCAAATTTGATATAAAATTAAAAGGGAGGTTGAAATTATATTCACCTCGCTGATTATAAAACCTACAAAAAAATGAATGATTTATGAAATTAAATTCCATAGTGCCCGAAACAGAAGTTTACAATAACTTTAGGAAAGCTAATCCTGAGGAGCCTTTTGTTACCGAACCAACCTCGAGAATGGCTTTAATATTAAACCCTCTACGCTGGGAATTGAAAGGCACCTGGTATTCAGCTACTATCGAAGAAAAAGATCTGGAAAAGATTAATATTATTTCTTCCCATGACTGGGAACATGAAGTTCGACTCTGTGAGAATGAAGATTACAAAGTAAGCACAGCTTCTAAAAACTTAAACAGTAAAAAGGAAAATATCGATAATGCATCCTTAAAGCGATTAGAAAGAATTCAAGGGATGATCGATACTATAAAAGCAGGAAATACATTTGATCATAAATTAGTGTTAGTTGGAACTAGTCTGGATGGGCCCTTTACAGTAATTGATGGCAATCATCGTTCTGTAGCATTGTTTCACTCCAAGAAATTTGTAGGCATTACAGTTTATTATTACATGTACCCTGGAAGCCCATTTTATCAATGGTCCTATATGTCCAAATGAAATTTAATATTAAATCTCAAAAATGAATGATATTATAACCCAAGAAAAAAGACAAACCCAGTACTTGGATCCTGTAGATGGAATTTCAGTCTCTGCCCGGTATACCAAGGATGGCCAGGTGTGCCCATACTTCATACCTAAAACACCTTACTTCAGAAGATTAGCTGCTTTTGAGACAATGATTGCTGAGCTGCATTGGTGAATTGTGATTGCATCCTATTTGCCTAATATTGCATACGACTAGATCCCCCGGGACAGTCAAATCCTCCCTTTGCTTTGCCTCCTTTATAAAATTTACCAAATGTTTTACCAAAGCCGCTGCCAAGGCGATTAAGTTTGATTTGGAGCAAAATGATTTATAACGTAAACATTCTTAAAAAGGAGTATGGAAAGATTTGAAGTTCCATAGATCTAAGGAGAAAGGATGTCAAATAAAAAAGAGCTACGAAAATATTTCGTAGCTCTTTTCATTTTCAGTGGAGCATATCGGAGTCGAACCGACGACCTCTTGCATGCCATGCAAGCGCTCTAGCCAGCTGAGCTAATGCCCCCTCATATAATTGGCTAAAAAGTGGCCAAAATTAATCTTTTCATTTATATCTGTTCTTTTTTAACCAAATATAACTGCATTATTATCGACTCAGATACATACTGGCTTCACTGACCAGTTTTCTAAAATAGGGATCTTTAAGATCTTTAATGTAATGTATCGCTTCGCCTGTGCTCTTCATTTCCGGGCCCAACTGTTTATCTACATGTGGGAATTTATCAAAGGAGAACACGGGTACTTTGATGGCATAACCTTCAAGCTTTTTGACGATCGTAAAATCTTTAATTTTTTTAGTCCCCATCATGACATGCGTGGCGATATTGAGATAAGGTACTTGATACGCTTTGGCGATAAATGGCGTAGTCCTGGAGGCTCGAGGATTGGCCTCTATGACATAGACATGATGATCCTTGATGGCAAATTGGATGTTGATCAGACCTTTGATATTTAAAGATCGAGCTATTTTCTCCGCATAGAATGACATGGTGTCGATCTCTGCTGCGGACAGACTATAAGGAGGGAGTACGGCATTGCTATCGCCCGAATGCACCCCGGCAGGTTCGATGTGCTCCATGACCCCCATAATGTGGAATTCATCGCCATCAAATATGCCGTCTATCTCAGCCTCTTTGGCCCGTTCTAGAAATTGATCTATCAAGACCTTGTTTTCAGGCATGTGTTTAAATATAGATAGCACATGCGTCTCAAGCTCATCGTCATTGATGACGATGCGCATTTTCTGACCACCTAAGACATATGATGGTCGTACAAGGACAGGATATCCAGTGCGCCGTGCGACTGCGATCGCTTCATCTGCATCCCGAGCAGTCCCGTATTCCGGATATGGAATTTCTAATTCTTTGAGTAGATCGGAGAACCGACCTCGATCTTCGGCGATATCCAGACTATTAAAGGAAGTCCCTATGATCTTAATGCCATCGAGATGCATGTTTTCTGCCAATTTGAGCGCGGTCTGGCCTCCGAGTTGCACGATGACTCCTTCAGGTTTTTCCAGTTCCAGGATTTCTTTGAGATGCTCCCAATAGACAGGTTCAAAATAAAGTTTATCGGCGATATCAAAATCTGTTGATACGGTCTCAGGATTACAATTGACCATAATAGATTCATAACCAGCTTCTTTTATGGCTAGCAGCCCATGCACACAACAATAATCAAATTCAATCCCTTGACCAATACGATTGGGCCCTGAACCTAATACGACAATTTTTTTCTTATCAGAAGGGACTGACTCATTTTCGTGATCAAATGTGGAGTAGAAGTAAGGAGTTTTGGCTTCAAATTCTGCTGCGCAGGTGTCCACCATTTTATAGGTACGCGTGATCCCAAGCTTCATGCGGTGTCGGGTCACTTCTTTCTCATTGATCCGGAGTAACCAGGCTATTTGGCCATCGGTATAGCCCATCACTTTCATTTCTCTAAGAAAATCGGCGGGTATATCCTCTGCCACATTAAATCGCATCAGCTCGTCTTCGATACGGATCAACCGCTTGATTTGTTTTAAAAACCAAGGATCGATCTGGGTCAATTTATGAATAGTCTTTTCTGGGACACCCAATCGCATAGCATCTTTGATGCGATAGATCCGATCATCATACGCTACTTCGAGTCGTTTTAAGATATCTTGAGTCTGGATCCATTCTTTTTTATCTGCGCCAAGGCCCATTCTTCGATTTTCCTGAGATTGACACGCTTTTTGCAGGGCTTCTAAAAAGCTACGACCGATAGCCATAACCTCACCTACAGATTTCATTTGCAGGCCCAACTTATGGTCTGCTCCGGGGAATTTTTCGAAATCCCAACGGGGCATTTTGACTATAACATAATCCAATGTAGGCTCAAAGTAAGCCGATGTGGTTTTTGTAATTTGATTTTTTAATTCATCCAGGTGATAGCCGATCGCGAGCTTGGCCGCAATCTTGGCTATTGGATAGCCTGTGGCTTTGCTGGCCAACGCGGATGACCTGGACACTCTAGGATTTATTTCTACTACGATCAAATCTTCCGTATCTGGATTGAGCGCAAACTGCACATTACAACCGCCTGCAAAATTGCCCATCGATCGCATAAGCGTGATCGCGTCCGTACGCATCCTCTGAAATGCGGTATCTGACAATGTCATCGCAGGAGCCACAGTGATGCTGTCACCGGTGTGAATACCCATCGGATCCATATTTTCGACGGTGCATATGATAGCAACACTATCGTTCATGTCCCTCAATAGTTCCAATTCAAATTCTTTCCAACCCAACACAGCTTTCTCTACTAATACTTCATGTGTCGGACTTGCATCCAAGCCTCTTCGAAGCGCTTCGTCAAATTCCTCTTCTTTCATGACTATACCGCCTCCGGTCCCGCCAAGGGTATAAGAAGGTCTGATGACTAAAGGGAACCCAATTTTTTGAGCTCCATTTTTGCCCTCTAAAAAAGAATTGGCGATATGAGACGGGGGGACTGCCATGCCTAATTTCTTCACATGGTCTCTGAAGAGCTCCCGATTCTCCGCCAATTGTATAGCATCGATGTCGACGCCGATCATACGAACATTGTATTTTTCCCAGACTCCTTGCCTAGAGGCCTCCACAGCCAGGTTGAGCGCTGTCTGTCCCCCCATGGTGGGCAGTACGGCGTCAATTTTTCGCTCTTCTAGGATTTTGATGATACTTTCGACCGTGAGCGGCCATAGATAGATATGATCTGCAGTCACCGGGTCAGTCATAATGGTGGCGGGATTGGAATTGATCAGAGATACTTCTATGCCTTCTTCCCGTAAGGATCTGGAAGCTTGAGTACCTGAATAATCAAATTCACATGCTTGACCGATGATGATCGGGCCACTTCCTATGATTAAAACAGAATGAATCGAATGATCTCGTGGCATCTTTGGATAAGGTTTTTTTAAAAAACGGTCAAAGATATGATTTTGACCTCCAAATGGCCTTATGATTGATCTACTGTTTATTGCAAATTTGATCCACCTGAAAATCACAAATTTATACCTTTGGCGGTACGATGACCAAACCGAAGGTACTGATCACTGATGATGTGCACCCTATACTCATACAATCCCTTGAAAAACGCTATCAAGTCGACTTTAAACCAGCTATGACCTATGCCGAAGTTCAAGCAATAGTCCATCAATACACGGGTTTGATCATAAATAGCAAAATTATTTGCAACCAGACCTTCATAGATCAGGCCGCTCAATTGAGGTTTATAGCCCGATTGGGCTCCGGCCGTGAAGTTGTAGATATAGCTTATGCCGAATCCCGTGGAATAAAAGTCTATTTTTCGCCGGAAGGGAATAAAAATGCAGTGGCTGAGCACGCTCTAGGTATGTTGCTCGCTTTAGCTCGGCAATTGGTACCAGCAGATGGTGATGTGCGACAGCAGAAGTGGGCAAGGGAAGCAAGAAGGGGTTGGGAGTTATCCGGGAAAACAATTGGAATCATCGGGTTTGGAGAGACAGGTAGTCAATTCACTAAAAAACTCCAAAGCCTGGACATGGTCATATTGGTCCATGATAAGTATAAAACCAATTTTCTAGAAGAATATCCTTATGTGAAAGAAGCTAGCAAAGAACAAATCATGTCAGAAGCAGATATCATTAGTTTTCATCTGCCATGGGCCGCAGAGACTGTACATTATGCTAACGCAGGTTTTTTTGAACACTGTAAAAAAGGTACAATCATTTTAAATACCTCTCGCGGTCAGGTCATAGATACGATAGCCTTAATAGATGCACTGGAGCGAGGTCATCTTGGAGGAGCTTGTCTTGATGTCTTTGAAAATGAGAAGACCAACACTTTTTCAGAAGCAGAGCAGGCTATGTATACTCGACTTTATCAGATGCATCAAGTCGTCTTATCCCCTCATATAGCGGGCTGGACGCATGAATCTAAATATAAAATGGCTCAAGTTTTGGTCCATAAAATTTTGGGTAAAGATCAATGACGCGATGAGTCTGTTATTTTTTGGAGTATACAACTGATAAAACAAGAAAAAAATTACCTTTGTCGGCATTATCAACAACCAACTGAACCAATTTGGATAGATGAAAAACCGTTACTTTGACCTTATCGAGCAGACCTTTTATTTTCCACAAGAAGGTTTCGATATCGAAAACGGATACCTTGATTTTAATGGAATTCCACTTATTCACTTAATCAGGAAGTACGGTACGCCCCTTAAATTAACGTATCTGCCCAGGATCGGGGCTCAGATCAAACGGGCTCGCAACTTGTTCAATAGATCCATGAAAAATGTAGGGTACAATGGGCAATATTACTATTGTTATTGTACAAAGTCCTGCCATTTTAGGTTTATCATAGAAGAAGTTTTGCAAAATGGGGCTCATCTGGAGACTTCAAGCTCATTTGATATAGATTTGATTCGAAAATTGCAATTAAAAAATCAGTTAGATAAAAATGAGATCATCTTGTGCAACGGTTATAAGGCAGGAGATTATGGTAAAAAAATATGTAAGCTGATCAACGAAGGTTTTAAAAATGTAGTCCCCATCCTTGATAATAAAGAAGAGCTGGCCATTTATGAAGAAGGCATTGAAAATGGTTGTAAAATAGGGATTAGGGTCGCCACCGAAGAAGAACCCAATTTTCAATTCTATACCTCAAGATTAGGTATACGAAACAGTGAAGTCATCCAATTTTATAAAGATAAACTAGCCAACAATCCAAAATTCAAACTGGAGATGTTGCATTTTTTCGTTGACACCGGTATTAAAGACACGATCTATTACTGGGGTGAGTTTAAAAAAGTATTGAAGACTTATTGTGAGCTCAAAAAATTATGTCCCGAACTCCGGGCTATCGATATAGGTGGTGGACTGCCTATCCGAAATAGCCTGGGATTTGAATACGACTACAGCTACATGATCAATGAGATCGTAAAACAAATCAAAATAGCTTGCCAGGATGAAGGCATACCAGAACCGGATATCTTTTCAGAATTTGGAAAATATACAGTAGGGGAAAGTGGGGCTACGATTTTTTCAGTGATCGGACAGAAACAACAGAATGACTCGGAGCTTTGGTACATGATAGATAATTCCTTGATGAATACATTGCCTGACAGTTGGGGGATCGCAGAACGGTTTATCTTGCTCCCGATCAATAAGTGGTATAATGACTTTACGCGAGTCAATATAGGTGGCATCACTTGCGATAATTCAGATTTTTACAATAGCGAGGTACATGAAAATCAAGTGTACCTACCGGCTTCGCCCAAAAATGATCCAGAGCCATTATACCTTGGATTTTTTCATACCGGTGCATACCAGGATGCGTTGAGTGGTTATGGTGGAATAAAACATTGTTTGATCCCTAGTCCTAAACATATCCTGGTCGATAGAGATGAGCAAGGTAATATCGTAGATTGGGTATATCAGGAGGAACAACTGGCAGAAGATATGCTGAAAATATTAGGGTATTAATAAGGAATATCAAACGAATTCATCAAAATAAATACATCAATGAACAAAGGCCCTGTTTCCAAATTTATTGAACATCATTATCGTCATTTTAATGCTGCCGCATTAATGGATGCAGCCAAGGGCTATGAGCAACATCTGACTGAGGGTGGTAAAATGATGATCACACTAGCTGGTGCCATGAGTACAGGTGAATTGGGCATTTCGCTGGCTGAGATGATCCGACAGGACAAAGTAGATATCATCAGTTGTACAGGTGCCAATCTGGAAGAAGATGTCATGAATCTGGTAGCGCATAGTAAATATAAAAGAATACCCAACTATCGAGATTTGACACCGGAACAGGAATGGGAGTTATTGGAGAATCATTACAATAGAGTGACGGATACCTGTATTCCGGAAGAGGAGGCATTCAGGAGGTTACAAAAACATCTTCATGCTCAATGGATCAAAGCAGAGCAAGCCGGACAATCTTTTTTACCGCATGAGTTTTTATACAAAACAGTATTAAGCGGAGATCTGGAGCAATACTATGAAATCGATCCTAAAGACAGTTGGATCGTAGCTGCTGCCAAAAAAAATATTCCGATCATATGTCCCGGATGGGAGGACAGTACTACCGGCAACATATTTGCCAGCTATGTCATCAAAGGGGAATTAAAAACGACCACAGTAAAAAGCGGTATAGACTACATGGTTTTTTTGGCTGACTGGTACCGTAGAAACTCATCCGGCAAAGGTGTGGGTTTCTTTCAAATCGGTGGAGGTATAGCTGGTGACTTTCCGATCTGTGTGGTGCCCATGATGTATCAGGATCTGGAGTGGCATGATGTTCCATTTTGGTCATACTTCTGTCAGATCAGTGATAGTACCACTTCGTATGGATCGTACTCAGGAGCTGTGCCTAACGAAAAGATTACCTGGGGTAAGCTGGATATAAAGACTCCCAAATTTATAGTAGAAAGTGATGCTACGATCGTTGCGCCTTTGATTTTTGCCTGGGTATTAGGGTGGTAGATTCCTAATCAATTGAATACTTCGGCTAAATCGAATATAAGGTCCTGGAATATATGGACTTGGACTTTATCTGTAATGACATAAGGTCTATTGTAAGCTATAAACTTTTTATTTTCATTCAATACATAAATGATTGCAGTCTTGTCAAAAGGCTCTATCATCCAATATTCTTTTACTCCATTTTGTTCGTAAAGTTCAAACTTGTCTTTTTTATCTTTATTAGAAGTGGAGCTTGATAGTATTTCTATAATTAAATCTGGAGCACCTTTACATCCAGCTTCATCCACTATATTTAAATCACAAATAACGCAAATATCAGGTTGGACGACATTAATAATTTTACCGTTTTTTAATTTTGGATTTGGTAAACGGACATCGAAAGGGGCAGGATATACTTTGCATTTTTTCTTTTTTAAAAAGTTGTAAAACAATCCATTCAAATTAGAAGAGATCTCCTGATGATAACTACTTGGGGCAGGAGACATCTTAAAAATCTTTCCTAATATTAGCTCTACTCGTTCTGAAAATTGCCAGGTGATATAATCTGCATAAGTATAAGTACCATTGAGATCTAATTGGTCCAAAGAGGTAATTATTTTAGATTGTTTTACCGTAGTTCCCATGATTAGTCAATGCAAATTTAAACGATTTTGAACCTTTTAACCTGCTACCAATCCCGCCTTCTTAGAAATCTCCAACATCTTGTCTATACTGGCCCGCCCTTGGTCTATCACCCATTGCGGAAGTATAATCTCAGGTAATTCATACTTCAGACACACATAAAGTTTTTCAAGGGTGTTGCGCTTCATATGTGGACATTCATTGCAGGCGCAGTGATTATTTGGAGGGGCAGGGATAAAGGTTTTCTGAGGTGATTTTAACTCCATCTGATGCAAGATGCCAGCTTCGGTCGCCACGATATATTCACTACTGGAATCGGACATCGTGTATTTTAATAAGCCGGTCGTACTGCCAATAAAATCAGCCATGTCGAGGATGTGCGGCTCACATTCAGGATGAGCTATGAATTTGGCATTTGGATAGCGCTGTTTAAGTTTTACTATTTTCTCATGAGAAAATATTTCATGGACCATACAGGCGCCATGCCATAATACCATTTCTCTTCCGGTTTTTTTGATGAGGTATTTACCTAGATTGATGTCCGGGGCGAAGATGATCTTTTGGTCCTTGGGTATACTATTGATGACATGCTCAGCATTGGTCGAGGTGCAACAAATATCAGTCATTGTTTTTAGCTCGGCAGTGCAATTGATGTAACTTACCACAAGATGATCTGGATGTTTTTCTTTGAATTTGGCAAATAAATCTGGTGGGCAGGAGTCGGCCAATGAGCAACCTGCTTTTAAATCTGGTAACAATACTTTTTTATTAGGGGATAAGATCTTGGCGGTCTCCGCCATAAAGTGCACTCCTGCAAATACTATAATATCAGCCGAGGTAATCGCAGCTTGCTGGGAGAGACCTAAACTATCCCCTATATAATCTGCGATATCTTGGATCTCGGATTCTTGATAATAATGAGCCAGGATGACTGCATTTTTTTCTTGTTTAAGCCTATTGATCTCACTTTCAAGATCCATAGTGGGATCCACCGTGATATGGAGGTAACCATCCCGATTCAATTGCTCCGTAGAAATAGTGCTTGTAGGCATACCTATTTATTTTTTTTAATCAGCTCCTAAGAACCAATACAAAGATAAGGAGGTTTAATCTAGCGAGTTGGAGTGAATCAGGAATATTGCAGGATGCTTTTGAAAATCAGGTATTTGCACTTTTTTCCATTCAGCTACCGGATGGACTACTATTTTTTCATCAAGGCCTGTAAGATCTATCGCAAGGCCTACATGAGTAGACGCATGGAGAGTCTCCAGCATTGTTTTGAGCAATGAAAGATTCCTATAGGGAGTTTCGATAAATAGTTGCGTGTACTTGGATCTTATAGCTTCGGACTCTATTGATCTTAATCTTTTAATTAATTCGGCTTGAGATTTTGATGGGAGATAACCATGGAAAGTAAAGCCCTGACCATTAAAACCACTCGCCATCAAAGCAAGTAAGATCGATGAAGGACCGATCCAAGGGCTTACTTTGATAAGATGATCATGTGCCAGAGCTACTATTTTACTTCCTGGATCTGCTATAGCCGGGCATCCCGCCTCTGAGAGCAGTCCTGCATCCGCTCCCATTACTATTCGCTCCAATACTTCCTTAAAATCCTGGTCAGGCTGATGTTTATCAATTTCAATAAATTCACAAGCATTAATATCCAAGTCCGGTACAATTGTTTTCAAAAACCTTCTGGTAGTCCTTACATTTTCTACGATAAAAAGCCGCAATGTTTTTAAAATGTCAACATAGACAGGTAGGAGTATCTGGGCATTTGATTCATGCAAAGCACTTGGAATAAGGTATAACGTTCCAGAGCGAGGCATAGATCGTGTAGGATGGTTGTTTTAAATATGAAGTGCTTTGCCCGTCCAAGCTGCAAAAGCAGCCTCTTTGATGCCTTCTGAAAAGGTGGGATGTGGATGTGAGATCCTAGCGATGTCTTCTGCACTGCCCTTAAACTCCATGATCGTAACTGCCTCCATGATCAAATCTGCTGCTCTAGGGCCCAGGATGTGTACTCCGATCACCTGATCAGTACTTTTATTCGTAATAATTTTGATCATACCATCTAGATCCATACTGGCCCTGGCTCGACCCAATGCCTTAAAAGGAAATTTACCTACGTTGTAGTCTATTTTCTTTTCTTTCACTTGTTCTTCTGTGAGACCGACAGCTGCAAATTCCGGCCAGGTATAGATGACTCCCGGAATGAGATTATAATCGATATGCGGACTTTGGCCTGCTATAATCTCGGCTACGGCTATGCCTTCTTCTGATGCCTTATGGGCCAGCATCGCACCTTTGATCACATCACCGATAGCATATATATGTTTGACACTAGTCTGAAGGTGCTCATTGACTAAAATTCGTCCTTTTTCGTCTAATTGTACACCGGCTTTTTCAGGTAGTAGACCATCTGTATATGGCCTTCTGCCGATGGCAATTAGACAATAATCTGTCAACTTAGTTTTAATCACTTCTTCCGTATTGGATTTAAAGCTGACTGTCACCTTATCATCTGATGCATGAGCTGACTGTACAGTATGATTTAAATGAAAGGTAATGCCAGCCTTCTCCAATATTTTTTGCATTTCCTTTGAGCACTCGAGATCCATACCGGGCAAAATCCTATCCATGTATTCAATGACTTCTACAGTCGTGCCCAACCTTGAGTAGACGGAGCCCATTTCTAAGCCGATGACTCCCGCCCCGATGATTACCATATGCCTCGGTACCTTTTGTATATGAAGCGCTTCTGTACTGGTTATGATTCTTTTCTTATCATAATTAAAAGCAGCAGGAGTGATTGGTTTAGACCCTGTCGCAATAATTATGAATTCTGCCTCGATAATCTCCGTAGAGCCATCTTGTTTTTTTAATTCAACAGCATGATCGTGCACAAAACTAGCTGTACCATAGCGCACATCAATTTTATTTTTTTTCATTAAATATAGCACGCCTTTACATGTCTGATCCACAACCTCGTTTTTACGAGCTATCATCTGAGGCATGTCGATTTGGAGGTCTTTGAAGCGTAAGCCATGTGCTGCAAACTGGTGAATGGCTTTATCATAATGTTCACTACTATCCAATAGTGCCTTGGATGGGATACAACCGACATTGAGGCAGGTGCCACCTAATGTTGGGTATTTTTCTATCAAAGTCACCTTCATCCCTAATTGGGCACATCGTATGGCAGATACATATCCTCCGGGGCCTGATCCTATGATCAATACTTGAGTGGTCATCGCTTATTCTGTTGAAGGTGGTTGGTCTGTATTATCTGGGTTTTGTGAACTATTTCTATTCTGATTAGGCCGAGTGTCTCTTCGTTCTCTATCCGGTCTTGGTCTTTGATTTTGATTATTAGGTTGATCTCGCCTATCTGGCCGCTGGTTTGGTCTGTTCTGCGGTCCTCTGTTGGAAGAGTCCGGTCTATCCTTCGGGGTATTAGATTTGTTTTGCGGAGGCCTGTTTTGACTGCGATTGGTTGAATCTGATGGCCGTTGCGTCCGATCATCGGGTCTTTGATCGGGTCTTTGGTTGGGCCTCGATCGGTTTTCGGGATTGTTATTCCTCCTGTTAGGATCACTCTCTGATCGGGAGTTGTTTCCACCCTGAGACCTAGGATTATTACGATTTCTATTTTTGCGCTTTTTTTCTTCCGGTAGTTCTATTTCACCGGTGACATCTGCATACCCTGCATCCTCTTCCTGCGGTGTCGCACTTGGGGCGGCTAAAGAGACAGTCTGACCAAAATCAGCTGGGATTTCTCCCAGGTTGTTTTTTTCTTTATGCGCCCTCACTTGTTCTGGTGTCAAGCCGAAAATATGAGTTTCACGAGATGATTTATTATTCGATTCAATTTCATAAAACATGATACCCCTGAAGATATCTGTCTTTAATAAATTGGCTCTACCGATTTTGGATACAATGGTTTCTATCTCCATCGGGAATCGATCCAAAGATTCCATATAGACATCCAACTCATAATTGAGACAACATTTTAACCTACCGCATTGGCCGGATAATTTGGCTTGATTGATGGCTAGATTTTGATAACGGGCAGCAGAAGTCACCACTGTTTTAAAGTCGGATAGCCAAGTGGAACAACACAATTCCCGACCACAAGAGCCTATCCCGCCTAATCGAGCTGACTCCTGACGAGCACCGATCTGTCGCATTTCGATCTTTATATGAAATTCCTTAGCGTACAGTCGCACCAGTTCTCTAAAATCAATACGGCGATCAGCAGTATAAAAAAAAGTTGCTTTTCGCAAATCAGCTTGATATTCTATATCTCCGAGCTTCATATCGAGTCCTAGAGATCTGGAGATAGCCCGACCTTTGACCAATGCCATTTTTTCCATCGCTCGGGCTTGCTGCATATGATCTAAATCCCTGTCGGTAGCGATCCTGACGACTTTAAACAGTACGCGGTCCTCTGAAACATTTTTCTTTTTCATTTGTAGGCGAACCAGTTCCCCACTCAAGGTGACTTTGCCCACATCCTGACCAGCCGAAGTCTCTACTACTACCCAATCGCCGGTACTGATATCGAGATAGGAGTCCGTCCTGAAAAATTCTTTCCGGGCACCGTTTTTAAAACTTGCTTCTACCCATGGATAAGGGGCAGGGTCATCGATTTCTAATACTGAAATCCAGTCATAGGTATTCATCCTATTGCAACCTCCTGTCGAGCAACCTCCATTGCTTTTACAGCCAGCTGCTTTACCATCTGTACCTGTCGAACATCCTATACATGCCATAATCACAAATGTACAATTTTAATAGTGCAAAATCAGGGACTTTAAACGTTGGAATATAGTTGATTATAATCCACAAATCCACCGTAAGAAAAAGAGCTATTGAGCTGATTATCTGGCACTAAGCTCTGCGACCCGGTTTGACCCAATCTCGATCTTAGGTTTTTGAAGTCGAAAGTAGAATTCTTGAAGATTATAAGGTTCAGATCAATTTGAAAATTTGGGGACTTCGATGATTGAGCACCTGCCCCACATTGATCGAAAGAGCGGTAAATAATATTTTGGGGTGCGCATTGCGCTCTACGAAATAGATAAGATTCGAGAACAAGGTCTCTAAGTGTGTTATGTCACTTAGAGTCATTTGTTTAGCAAGACCTTTGATGCCCTTCCATTCATCTAGATTATAATTGTCCTCTTCCTTCTGGGTTATTTTATACGTTAAAATTTGTTCTAAATACTTTAATCCAAATTTTAAGAATTGTCTATGGATGTCTCGGCCTTCGGAAGCAAACTGTTCAATCCACACCAATAAGTCCTCTGCTTTGCGGGTAAAACAAAGCCGCAGCCATGAAATCATTTTTTCACTATGGGGGTTGGCTTGATCTATAGCCAAGTTCAGGGCTTCCATCATATTGCCTTCGACCACGCGGGTGATGCCCCGCAGTAGAGTTGCATCTTTTATTCCGGTCTGTTGCAATGCAGTCATGATCTCCTGATCATCAAAACCGGTAATATTCAAAGTTTGACATCTTGACACGATGGTTGGCAATATAGACTGGACACTTTCTGTGACTAATATGATCAGGCTATTGGCCGGCGGCTCTTCTATGAGTTTTAGTAATATGTTGGCTTGGACTCCTAGGAACTCTGGCAACCAAATTAAAAGTATCCTTCGTTTTCCTTCGTAAATGGTCATGGTTAGCTTTTTGACCATGTTTTTACATTCTTTGGCAGAGATATTAAGCAGTTTATTTTCTTTTTCAATGGCTGCTTGCCATTGATTGGCGTTGAGATAAGGGTTATGAAGTACGATTTTCCTCCAATCATTTAATGATTCATCAGTGGTGGCATCAGTGCCCGATATTGGAAAAAAATAATGAATATCCGGATGAATAAGTTTAAAGGTTTTGACGCAGGCATTGCACACGCCACAGGCATCTAGGTCAGACTGTTCGCACTGTACAAATGCAGCAAACGCCAAGCCTAAGGCTAACTTGCCACTGCCTTCTGGACCATTGATCAGTAGAGCATGGGGTAATCGGTTTTGAGTGACCAGTGCCAGCAGTTTTTGTTTGGCATCAGGTAGTCCGGGGATATCTGAAAATCGCATGATAATTAGAAAAGAAAAAAACGTGCTATTTGTCCAGACAAAGATATCAAGTTAAAAACCAAACTGTGGTAGTAGGGCAACTCACTATTAAATTACGTATAAATTGAGGCATTCTGCTAAAAGTTTAAGAACTTTGCTACCCAAATATGAAAGTAGCCGTTTTTAGAAAAGGACATTTTAACGCAGCGCATCGACTCTATAATCGATCGTGGGATGAGGCCAAAAATGACCAGGTGTTTGGAATTTGCGCCAATCCCAATTTCCATGGTCATAATTATGAACTTGAGGTAAAGGTAGTAGGGGAGGTGGATCCGGAAACTGGATTCGTTATCAATCTATTTGATTTAAAAACGATAATTGAAACGTATGTTGAGCGAAAATTTGATCATAAAAATCTCAATTTAGATTGTCCTGAATTTAAAGACCTTTTGCCATCAGCTGAAAACGTATGCTATATCATATGGACCATCATCAAAGATAAGTTGGATGTCAAGTATGATGTAACAGTGAGATTATACGAAACACCAAGAAACTTTGTTGAGTTTCCGGCATAAAGCACATTCAATCTAAGGAGTATTATTTCTTCTTTAACACCACCGTCTTGACGATTTCTTCTTGAAGATTAAACATCCGTGCCAAGTAAATGCCGGATGGAATATCATCGATGTAGTAGCGCTTGTTTTTATAAGCATAATATACTTTTGCCTTGTCACCAGTGATATTATAAAGTTCGATTTTGCCAAGAACGATAGGTGAAGACACCATAAAATAATCCTGCGTTGGATTAGGATATACTTGGATATTTTCTTTTTCGGAATTAGATTTTAGCGGGGTGGACTGATTGAATAAATATGAACCATTGATCACAGGAGCTTCTTTGCCGATCACTTCTACTTTCAGCGATACTTTTGCTGATCCAGAAATACCCATAGGATAAATATAAATATCCATATTGCTGCTCTCACCTGGAGCTAAGAGTAATTTCATCGTATCTACAGTCGGTATATAACAAAAATTCTTATCGCAAACAGCACTCGACCATCCTTGTGTGATATTTTCAATCTTACGTGTCCACTTGACGATCAACGAATCTTTAGAGTTATTTTTAAGAACTGACTTTGCTACTGCACTTAGATCCGAGGTCTTTACAGTTATGCTAATAGGGTTGGGCGACAACGTGAGGATGTCTTGTGCGCAAACCGCACTTATAGAGACAAAGAATAATATAGCAACAAAAATTTGTTTCACTGGATATTCGTCGATTACATATTATACAAAAATATAACGGTAAAGTTAATTCTGAGCAGCATTCATGTTAAATCTTCACATATTTTTTTATAATATTAATCTTTTAACATATGCATGTACATGTTAAAAAAAGGCCTCACGTGGTTGTCCGGAGGCCTTTTTATTACCTTAAAATTTGAAAATTTAAGAAATCTCTATTTGTTTCACTGTAGAAACAGCTGTTGCCTTTTTTGGAATAAAAATCTTTAAAATCCCTTGCTCATAGGTAGCTTCGATTGCATCACCCTCCACGGATTGGGGTAAGTAAAAGCTACGGCTAAAAGTATGATATTCAAATTCTTTACGCAATACTTTTTCAGGCTGTGTACTTGTCGTTTCTTTTTTCTTTTCAGCTGAGATCGTGAGTGTATTGTTATTCAGTTCCATCTTGAAATCGGATTTGTCAAGTCCGGGGCTGATCAGGTCGAGATAGAAACCATTTTCTTTTTCTACAACATTCACAGACACAGGTGGATTAAGGTCATTGTCGTTAGACCACTTTGGCCATCTGGTGGCAAAAAACGGATTATAAGCGATTGTTTTCATAATTAAAGTTTTAATTTTAGGTAATTAAATAATATTAATAGTCTTCGGTCCTTGAGTAGTGCCTACTTTTTTGGGTAGGGTGATGAGTAACACCCCGTTTTCATAGGAAGCTTTTATGCCCTCTTTATTGACATCTTCGCTGATTTTAAACGATCTGCTGAATTTGTGATACGAAAATTCAGTTTTTACTTTTTTTACTTCGGATTCTGTTTTGGACTTGGCCACCGCTACGGTGAGCAACTGCTGATCTACGGACAATGCAAAATCAGATTTGGTGAGCCCTGGAGCAGCCAAATGAATTTGATATTGATCTTGACTTTCATCGATGTTTGCCAAAGGTCGGGACCAAGCCCAGCCAAAATCCTTTGTATTATCTACCTGAACAGCTTTGATGAACTCATCAACCACTTGTTCAATTTCTGGATTCCAGAAAGGAAGTTTAAAATGTTTATTCATATTTAGTTTTTTTTATGTGTACTTACCTTAAATCAAAGCATATACCAATGCTAAAATTACGCCAGTATGTCAGTAATTGTTAAAAATCAATGACAATATGGCTGTTTTTGGAATAAGTTTACTCCAAATTGACAGGATTTAAAAACAAAAAAGCCCTCACTGGGGGTGAGGGCATCAGGTTGGTTTTGAATACTTTCGTCTTGCAGAAAGTATATCTTTATCTATATTAATTGACTTTTAGTTGTTGTCCTATTTTGATGGCATCTTGTTCAAGTTGGTTGATTGCTTTAAGGTTTGCTACAGTGGTACTGTATTTTCGGGCTATACTATATAAGGTGTCTTTTTCCTTTACAGTGTGTAAGGTCTGCTCTTCTTGTACAGAGGTCATAGTCTGCTCAAGGGGCTTTCGGACAGATTGATTCGTTTTAATTGCATTTTCGGTGGGTTCTACTGGGGTCACGGGTATCGGTTGAGGCGTCGGTATGGCAGTAATATCCATTTCTGGAGCAGGCAGTGCAAGGTTTGGTGCATATTTTGATTTTCTGGATAACAGGATTTTGGAGCCAGCTGCTGGCTGGCTCCCTTCTTTTAATCGATTCCTGCGGTATAGGTATTTTACCTGAATACCATATTTCTGTGAGATGTATTCTAGGGTTTCATTTCCTTCGACGATGTGGTAGGATTGTTTGGTAACACTTTTCTTTTTCTTTTTTTCGAGAAACACATACATCGGTACGTTTATCGGAGCATTTTCATCCGCTAGAATCTCATTATATCGCATGATGAGATCTACAGGGATGTTAAAGTCTATGGCTAGTTCAGCAGGACTGGCCATGTGATCAACAAATACACTTTTAAGACCATTTACTTTTGTAAAAGGTGATTTCTCTTTGTCCATAAAAAAACCGGGAGGAGCGTTTGGGGTAGGCACGAATGCTTTGACATCATAAGCATGTAGTCTATAGTCATCGATGATACTGACTAGCCTTCTGGAATACATCGGATGAGTAGCATAGCCGGCTTTTTGCAAGCCAACAGCCCAACCTTTGTAATCGTCCTGAGCCAAGGCAAACAAAGATGCATACCTATTGGTCGTCCGACCTTCGCCGCTGATAAAATTGCTATGAGCCATAAAGCTTTCTGTCGCATCCGAATAAACCCTAAAACAGGACTGGATATGATTACCATGTTTGTCATAGTCATCATCCTTGATGTAATAAGTCTTGCCATTCCACTTATCTCCGCATTTAATACCAAAATGGTTGTTGGCTTTTACGGCGAGCGTACTGGAGCCCGCTTGAGATTCGAGGATAGCTTGGGCCAGCTTGATACTTGCTGGTATATGTGTGCGATGCATTTCCTGTATGGCGATATGCTTATATAGTTCGATATAAGATATCATGCGACCATTTTCTACAGAGGATGCATGCGATGCATTCAGGTACATAAGGAGGATCATTACGATTGTTGTCATTCTCAGATTCATCTCAAATTTTTTTTTCAGGTTTTACGATAGGATTTCATATGAATTAATTATTTAGTAGAAATAGACCAATCCTATGCCAATGTCTGTTAATCCAATGATAATGAAATGCCAATAATTATCTAAGTCATTGATTTACAATCCTCTCTAAGGAAGTGTGAATCATATTAAATTAATTGTTAATATGTTGTAAATGGCTTAAAGAGTAGCGCCATTTTTTAAACTATAGCTACGACTAATAGAGAGATCTACAGAATGAACATACTGTAATGGTGCCATAGTCCCATAGCACTATTTAAGTGAGTTGAGTAAACTTAAACTGAATAAAAGGAAACCTATTTCACTGCCACCATGGATTCAAAGGTGTACATAAGTGAATGTTACAATGAAAGATAAATGGACCTAGGGATAAATAGGGATCACTAGACCTGCTCCCTTATTGGATTGGTTAGTGACTACCGGTATAATATCCTCCAAAGAAAGATCTGGATTTTTACGTAATACATCTTGCAGACTTTCACCCCGGCGCAATCTATAATTGCTAAATAAATCAAGATTA
Source organism: Saprospiraceae bacterium (assembly GCA_031417835.1). Lineage (GTDB taxonomy): Bacteria > Bacteroidota > Bacteroidia > Chitinophagales > Saprospiraceae > JADJLQ01. Next base: position 133,536 of record JANOWJ010000165.1, read on the forward strand.
GAAAAAGGGTTTTCAATCGGTTTTATTTTATTATAAAAAGCGGGTAACATCTTAGGCTTCGTGCCTTGAACATTCTTTATCGCAGCTCCTATTTTATGGACGCTGATTTTATTCCGCTTAACAAATTTTCGGATTGTGCTGGATACAGCAATTTTGTTTTCATTTTTTATATAATGAACTAATAAAGGCTTATTGGCTATAATCTCGTCCGATCCCATCATGTTCCAATGTCGAATATTATATTTATCTACATTAAACAATTCCGCAATGTCACTCAGTTTTTCACCAGGCTGTGCATCATACAATACATGTTCATAAAATAAATGATCGATCAAGCTGCTATCTATATTTGCATGTTTTTGTTCATCAGACTTACCTTCCTCTTTACGCTCTACATTGTTTAACATACTTTCTACTAGATGAGCAACCCGTGCAGGTATAAGTAATGTAAAGCCAACTTTGTTGGAAGGTATGAGGTCCTTACGATATGAGGTGTTTAAAAAGCGGATATCCTCCATAGACATGCCTGTCACTGATGAAATTTTGCTGAATGTAAGTTCATCATAAATCTTGATAGCTCGAGTTAATTGAAAATCAAGTCTTGGAGACTCAGGGGTCAAGTAGTGTTCGGTATAATATTTCATCATGTAGGCTGCTGCAAGAAAAGCCGGTACATAATTGCGAGTCTCTTTAGGTAAATAATCCCTTAACTTCCAAAAATTTCTTGCTCCGGATATTGCGATAGCTTGATTCACCCGACCAGGACCACTGTTGTAAGCTGCGATAGCCAAAGCCCAATCATGATATCTTGCATATAAATCGCTTAGATATTCCAAGGCAGCATCAGTAGCACGATAAGGATCTTCGCGCTCATCTACATAACTATCTATCACAAGATCATTCATTTTGGCAGTACCAGGCATAAATTGCCATAGACCTTGAGCGCCCACTCTGCTTCTTGCACCCGTACGCAAGGCTGATTCAATAATACTGATAAACTTCACATCATTAGGTAATCCTCTTTCTTCTATCTTCCGTTCGAAGATGGGAAAATAGATCGCAGTACGACCTAATAAAGTTTGTGTCCACTGAGGTCGCGATGTAAGATATACCCTTAAGTAGGATTTTACTTCTGAAGTAAACTTTGGCTCAAATAAATTGGTAACAGCATTGATTCTTGTTTCCAATTCTTTATCCGTAAGATCAACAAATAATTCTTTATAGATTTGGTCGGCAAGTGCGTGAGATGAGTTTGAATTGGCTTTTAAGTCCTGTGCAGAGAAAACGGAATAAGCTATAAAGAGAAAAAACAAGATAATTCTTGGCTGGATATTGCGCATTTGGAACTTAATTTGTCGAGTTAAAGAATGCTAAGAAACTAAAAAATTTCCGAACTTATTTGCTTTTCACCCAACAATAACATATAATTATTTTAATGCATTTGGTGGGATTAAGCTTGGCAAAGGTACCCAATCGTTTCTTGGAAGGCTTTAAATAAACCTTAAAAAAGCCTAATGATAAGCTAATGGATCCTAAGATTTTGAACGTTTTTAACCGCAATGACATCAAAATCAATCTTTTAAAGCAGATCGGTGCTTATATTTGGATCCTAATGACAATGAACAAAAAGCATCAGATTCGCTCCATCATTTTATTTGTCTTGCTGTTAATAGAAGTATTATCAGCTACACATTGGCAACTCAGCATGTCCATGCAGTGGTGCAGATGGTGGCACATAGCCGCAGGACTGGGCTTTGTAGGCTTACTTTTTTTGAGACCACTTCAAGGCCGCGATGTTTTGCATAAATCTAATCAACGATGGCTACCTATTATGTTGTGGGCGATTCTTGTATTATGGTTAACTCCAGGATTCTATAAATTATTTAAAGAGCATCCATTAGATTTTACACACGCAGATATGTTGCCAGTGATCGAAGTCATGGTCCACAGATGGTTGGACGGATTGCCTGTGTATGATATGATTCCACAATTTTGGAATGGTGTAATGCCGGTCTACCTACCTGCGATGTGGTTGCCTTATGTACCGGCTATTGTATTTTCTTTTGATATGAGGCTGGTCAATTTGATCGGAATCTTTTTAGTTCTATTATATCTTTTGATTCGAAAAAAATCAACACCTTGGGCATATGCTGTATTTATACCTATTGGCCTGTGGTTTAATTATCTAAGACACAATCGTCAGGAGACATTTTTATTAACTCAAGAAGGAGTCGTGTATGTGTATTACATTTTATTAGTCATTGCCTTGTACTCCCGAAAGGCTGTCTTGGCAGGTACAGCTTTAGGATTATGTCTATTGAGTCGGTATGGAATTTTGTTTTTTAGTATTAGTCTAGTGATCTGTTACTATTTACATGAACCTTCGATCTATTGGAAAAAATTAATCTTAAGTGTCGGTATCACGGGACTTGCCTTGATGACGATCACAGGCGCTTGGGCTAATCTCCATATCTTCATTGGCCTGCCTGGAGAGTATATAAATAATATGGTAAATTTCAAAGCAAAGTATCAGGATGTGATGAATGATGGGTTGGGATTAGTACCTATGATCCCTATAGAATACATTACTATGATATACCCGGGTATGGTATGCCTATTGATCTTTATTGCAATAGCGATGATCGGAGCACTTAAAAAGTATGATCACAGGTTTTATTACCTTTCTTTTCTGAAATTAACTTTGATTGTATTTTATAATCTGATGATCATACCGTATCAATATCTGATTTTTACTTCGGTATGGGTGTCTATTACGATTTGGTACCTTTATATCAATCATGAGGAAGAATTAGTTGTCCCGATACCCGAATGAAAAGTAAAATCACCTTCAATAAAGTACAATACGATGAATCGCTAGGTTCATGGTCTTCGCGTGAGCTGGATATCGTACACCACAATACAGGTATGGGGACTTATGCAGGTGGGCCATATGCAACTATGTATGTCGCTCAACCATGGACAATTCGGCAATACGCTGGATTTTCAACAGCAGAAGATAGCAATCAATTTTATCGACACAATCTTGCTGCTGGCCAAAAAGGATTGAGCGTCGCATTTGACTTAGCCACACATCGAGGATATGACTCCGATCACCCTAGAGTGGTAGGAGATGTTGGCAAAGCTGGTGTTGCAATCGATAGTGTTGAGGATATGAAGATATTATTTGATAATATCCCATTAGATCAAATTTCTGTGTCGATGACTATGAATGGTGCAGTGATCCCAATCCTAGCGTATTATATAGTAGCTGCTGAGGAACAAGGCGTTTCAGTCGAAAGATTGACCGGGACTATACAAAATGATATTCTCAAAGAATTTTTAGTTCGCAATACCTATATCTATCCTCCGACACCATCCATGCGGTTGGTCACAGATATTCTTAAGTATACCGCGGCACACATGCCTCGATTCAATCCTATCAGTATAAGTGGCTACCACATGCTCGAAGCAGGCGCACCTCCTCATGTGGAGTTAGCATTTACATTGGCAGATGGCTATGAATATTTGGAGTATGGCAAAAAAGCAGGATTGTCTTTAAACGATTTTGTACCTCGTTTTTCTTTTTTCTTTGGTATCGGTATGGATGTGTTTCTAGAGATTGCAAAATTAAGAGCCGCAAGGATACTGTGGTCTGAATTAGTCATCAAAGCAGGAGCAACCAAAGATCGAGCTAAATTAATGCGTACGCACTGCCAGACTTCCGGTTGGTCGCTTACCCAACAGGATATTGCCAATAACATTACTCGTACAGCCCTAGAAGCCCTTGCTGCAGTATGGGGCGGTACTCAATCGTTGCATACTAACTCGATGGATGAAGCGGTTTCATTGCCCACACCTACTACTGCCGCTATCGCGAGAAATACACAACTTTTTCTTCAACAATCTACAGGGATTTGCCAGTGGATCGATGTGATGGGCGGAAGTAAAATATTGGATGTCAAAGTAAATGAAATTGTACAGCAAGCTCAATCGATTATCGATGAAGTATTTACACTGGGAGGTATGACCCAAGCTATTTTGTCGGGTTATCCTAAAAAAATAATTGAAGAAGCAGCTGCTACAAAACAAGCAAAAATCGATGGTAGTGAAGAATTTATCATAGGATTGAATTTATTCAGAGAGGAAGAATCTCAATCTGTAGAAAGCTTGCGCATTAATCATCATAAGGTATTTACAGCACAATCGAAAAGATTGTCTGAGATTAAAAAAAATAGAGACCAATCTAAAGTGATTAAAAGTCTGCGTCACATCACCAAAACCTGTCGTTCGGAAAAGTATAATATCCTAGAGGCGGCTATCAGCGCAGCCAGACATCGGGCTACACTCGGTGAGATATCAAGTGCAATAGAAAAGGCTTTTGGTCGATATCAAGCACCTATATCGGGTCTTTCCAAAGTATATGCAGTGCACAGTATGAAAAATAAATATTTTAAGACAGCCACTCAACTTGCAGCTGTTTTTGATTCAAAATATGGTCGAAGGCCTAGGATCTTGATTGCTAAACTAGGTCAGGATGGTCATGACAGAGGGGCTAAAATCATTGCTGCCGGATTTGCAGATATTGGATTTGATGTGGACATGGGACCGCTTTTTCAAACACCAAGCGAAGCTGCAAAGCATGCTATTGAAAATGATGTTCATTTCATTGGTGTCTCCACATTAGCCGGAGCTCATCTCACCCTGATACCTGAATTGATCCGTCAACTTCGATCAGCAAGTCGAGCAGACATCCATGTATTGGCTGGCGGTATTATTCCGGCTCACGATTTCAAATCATTGTTTGATTCCGGGGTACTCGCAATATTCGGCCCTGGTACAAATTTAGCGGAGGCTGCGACTAAGATTTTAAAATTGATGGTATAATTTAAGTAAATAGATCCGCACTGATCCGGTCAGCTATAAATTTCCCTTCCTTGGTTAGAATATACGCACCTTCTTTATGCACCAAATATTTTTGGGCAAGCCATGGGACAATTTGTCGATTAAAATGTTCTAAATAGGGTGTAGGGATTTCTAAATGTCGGATGCCTTCCGAAGTCCGAATGCGGGTTAATATGAATTCATTGTATCGTATGTTATCATCCAAAACCTCCGTCTCATAATAGGGTAATCCTTGATCTATCGCATGGATGTATGCTCTGTTATTAGCGATATTCCATTGTCGAGTATCTCGGTTGTAGGAATGTGCAGAAGGACCTAAACCAATATAAGGAATCCCTTGCCAATAACTACTATTGTGGCGGGAACGAAATCCTGGTTTGGCATAATTGGAAATTTCATATGGCTCAAAGCCGTGTGCGGGTGCAGTGTTCAGTAGATAGTCAAACTGACTAATGGTGGCTCGGTCATCAGGAGCTTGGGTCTTGTTCATCTCAATCTGTCGAGCCAACACAGTTTTGGGTTCTACAGTGAGTGCATAGCAGGAAAGGTGTTGCACCTGTAATTCAAATGCTTGGTCCAGATTTTTAATCCAATGATTCAAGTCTGATCCTGGCACCCCGTAGATCAGATCTATCGTAATATTATTAAATCCCGCTCGCTGACTGTTTTGCACTGCTTCGATGGATTGTTTTGGGGTATGTATCCGATGCATATATGACATGTCTTGCTCAAAAAAAGATTGGATACCAATACTTAATCGATTCACTAACGTAGATTTTAATTGTGAAATAAATAAGCTAGTAAGATCATCGGGATTGGCCTCTAGTGTGACTTCAGCATTTGGATCTACAGCGAAACAATCAGTGATATGTGTTAAAAGAGTTTGAATTTCTGATGCTGTCAATAGGGAAGGAGTCCCACCGCCAAAATATATCGTATGAATGGGGATACCCTTTAAATAGTGTTTTTTAAGCTCTAGCTCACGGTGTAATGCGCCAAGTAAATCTTGTAGACCGGATAATTGGGTTGAAAAATGAAAATTGCAATAAGTGCAAGCTCGTCTACAAAAAGGTATGTGTATATATATTCCTGCCATTACGAATAAGCCGTCAAAATAACAGGTTCCCGTTAACTTTGCTTTTAAATGGATGAAAAATCGGTCTGGAAAATCATTTTATTTATTTTAATAGCTATGTCTTGTGATGGTCAGGTTCTCAAATCACTGACTATACAACTTGATACGACCGATCAATATATTCAAATACCTGCATCATTAGTTCAGATACGCCAGACAGAAGAAGGTATTACTCAACGCGTCATATCCTGGATTGATTCATTACAAGATCGGGGCCACTTAGAATGTCATCTTCAATCTTTGGTATCCATTGATACCATGAGTATTGCTCATATCCATGTAGGCCCGTTATATCGATGGACCCGATGGTATGTGCAAGAGCATGATTTAGAATTATGGCTCAGCAGGGGCTTAGAACTGCCTAAGCTGGGAAGTCGGGAGTTGGATGTAAGTGAATCGAAAGTCATCTTGAAAAAAATTCTTGAGCGGTTAGATGAACGTGGCTACCCATTTGCCCAAGTATATCTGGATAGCAGCACGATAACAGGTAATAGCATGACTTCTAGATTAAATGTAGTGGAAGGGCCTCGCATTTTGATCGATACGGTTCAGCTCAATGAACCCATAGGAATATCGCACCACTTGGTTTACAAAATCACTGGTTTACAATCCGGTAGTCCATTTAAAAAGCGATCTATCCTTTCGCTTAATCAGTCTCTGGAATTATTTCCCTTTCTGGAATCTTATGCCGATCCTCAAATTATTTTTTATAAAAATAAGGCAGTGGTCAAATTATTCTTAAGGGATAAAAAGTCGAGCCACTTAGATGCATTACTAGGATTTCTACCTGGCACGGGTACGGACTCGCGATTAAAAATAAATGGCAATTTTACAGGCTATTTTATAAATCAATTTAGAGTAGGAGAATCCATCGATATTAACTTTCAAAGTTTACAAAGCAACAGTCAGAATCTAAAAATCGAATTGGCAATCCCATTTGTGTTTAGCCTGCCATTTAGTCCTTTTGCACACTTTAATTTATACAAACGAGACTCACTTTTTTTGGATTTGAAATGGGAAGCCGGTGCCAAATGGCAGCTAAATCGGACAGCGACCTTTAGCATTACGCTTGGTGCTTTTAATTCAAATTTGTTGCGACCAGATCTATTGATGATCAGGTCATTGCGACGCCTACCGGCAGCGTTAGATATTAATCAACGCTATCTGGGGAGTGCCTTGGTGATCAGTCACCTCGATGCTAAGAGAAATCCACAAAAGGGCTACTCATTAACAGGCTCAATCCGAGGCTCCACTCGACAGATCAAGCCTAATGCTTCTATAGTGGCTTTAAAAGATCCTTTGGATGATACTTTCTCATTTTCAAGCCTCTATCGTGCATATGAGAAAAAAGGGTATGCCGTAGATTGGGGGTTAGAAGTATTGTTTTTTATACCTACAATGAGATATAATACTTGGTATAATTCTATCCGGTGGTTCAATAAAAAAGCTTCAACTTCACTTCAATTAAATGAATTGTATCGCTTAGGTGGTTTTAATTTATTGAGAGGATTTGATGAAGAATCAATATTTGCAAGCCAATATCTTCTTTGGAATACAGAATGGAGACTGATCACAGGTCCATTGTCTTATTTATTCGTACATTCTGATTTGGCTAGATTAAATGAATACAAAGTCGGTATTTTTAAACCAGCATCTTTCTGGAGTATTGGTGCAGGTTTAGTGTTTGATACATCACTTGGGTTGTTATCCGTATCCTCTAGTATTGGGAGGCGATTTCCAGAGGGCTTTGATTTTAAAGCGGTCAAACTGCATGTGGGATATATCAATTATTTCTAGTATGACCTCATAACTTTTGGATTACTTGTACACCATCTCTGATCGGAAGTATAAACGCTTTCACTCTTTTATCTTGTGCTATCATGATATTAAAGTCATGTATTGATTTGGATTCTTTGTCCATTTTATCCAATACGACATTACCATACCATAATACATTATCCACTAGGATAGTCCCGCCCGGAATCATAAGAGGCAAGATCAATTCATACAATGAAGAATTGTTTTGCTTATTGGCGTCGATGAAAGCTAAATCATATATTGGAGCTAAAGCAGACAAACGGTGGAGAGCATCTCCTACGATTATTTGTAATTGTTCAATTTTTCCTGCAAGCACAAAATATTTCTTTATTATTTTTTCATATTCTTCGTTGATTTCGATACAAGTGATGATTCCATCTACCGGAAGGTGATGAGCCAGGCATAGTGCAGAGTATCCGGTAAAAGAACCTATTTCTAAAATAGCGCGTGGACGCAGCCATGCACCCATTGACATTAAAAACCTACCCATCACCGGACCGCAAGACATATAAGGATTGACTGTCGATAGTGCAGTTTCCCGTTCCAATTGCTCAAGATAGGGTGGCATTGGGTAACTATTTTGATCGCTATACTCATATAACCGCTCAGTAAACAACATGGGAAATTTTTTTCTTTAATGAAGGATAAAATAACACGGCCAATAAAATCAAACTTGCTCCAATATAAAAAGTAAGCGTAAGTCTTTTATGTTCACCCAACATTACAGCTGCTAAAAATATTCCATACACTGGTTCTAAATTGACCACCAGATTTAATGCGAAAGCGGAGAGATGCCGAAGTGCAATCAGAGACATAGCATGGGCAATAGTCGTACAGATCACTCCCAATATTAATAGATAAATCCAATCGTTTTGATTTGGCCACCATTTGAATATACCATAATACCAACGATAAATGCCCATAATAACACTTAATGTTAAAAAAGCACTCACCATTTCTATCCAGGATAGCTGCCATACCTGTACGACATGTACATATCTTTTATTGAGAATAGAATAAAGTGCAGCGAGACAAGCTGAAATTAATCCTAACAATACTCCCCAAAGATTTGTGTGATTAAGTCCTTGAACCACAAAAAACATACCGGGGACTATGAATATAGCTATGCCAAAGTCCAATCGATCGAAGGATTTATTGCTCACTAAGGGTTCAATGATGGTAAGAAATAAACAAGTGGTAGCCATACAGATTAGACAAAAAGAAGCTCCCGCAAGTTTGATGGAAGCAAAAAATGTAACCCAATGAATGGCTATGATGCCACCGATCAAACAAAGCTTCAAAACCAAGTTTTTAGGCATAACCCGTAAAAAACGAAATCCTCCAACCAAAAAGCTCAAGGAAATGCTGGCTATCAATACGCGCCACCATACTATTGATAATGGGTGTACCTCTATTATTGAACCCAGTATCGCCGTAAACCCAAACAATACAACTGCAATATGGATCAATATGTAAGAAGATAATTCTTTTTTCATCAGGACAATCGGACTAAATATATGTAATCTGCCTATATTTACTGAGGTTGGTTGGTTATTTATTAAAAAATTATATATGACTGATGATCAATTCATAATGGCATCAGATAAAAGATATACTTTAAGTGCTAGTAGATCATTACCCATCTAAATCATTTATACGCTAAATATCAGTTAATTTAAAATACATGATTCTGAGTGGGAAATGACTACAAATGGGCAATATTTTCATAATTTTGCCTTTATAAATTATTGACCTATGAATATTGGGCAGATTGCTCCGCACATTGAGCTCTATGATACCGAGAGACAAAAAGTCAAATTGAGCGATTTCGCAAATCAAAAAATCGTGTTGTTTTTTTTCCCGGCTGCTTGGACTGGAATGTGTATCAAAGAGATGTGCACTGTAAGAGACGACATGTCCTATTACCATGATTTAAAGGCTATTGTCATTGGTATATCAGTTGATACACCTTTCGCCTTAAAAAAATTTAAACTGGATCAGAATCTTCCATTTGTTTTGCTGAGTGATTTCAATAAAACTGTAATCAGAGCATATGGTGTTTACCGAGAAGACTTTATCTTGGATATGCACGGCGTAGCGGATCGATCTATCTATATCATAGGAAGTGATGGAACTATTCAATACAAAGAAGTGTTAGAAAATCCCAGTGAATTACCTGATTTTGCAGCTGCTAAACGTGCATTAGAAACCATACAATAATCCATTATACCTAATCTCATGAATACTTATTTTAATTATGTGGAGGACGAAGATGTACTCATAGATGATCTGGAGACAGGATATGACGATCCCTCTCAATTAGTCATATATAATGACGATGTCAATACATTCGAATGGGTTATCCAATGTCTTATGGAAATCTGTGGCCATCCGTTTGAACAATCTGAACAGTTATCGATACTTATTCATTTTAAAGGAAAGGCTATTGTCAAAACAGCGCCTTTTGAAGCCCTTAAACCACTCAAAGAAGCCCTCGTCGATCGTGGGCTGTCCGCAGTCATCGAAGGCGTAAAGCAGACCAATTAATCTCACTCTCTGGTATGCCGCCCATTTTTATCCCTAATGAAGGCGGGCCGATCGATTTTAGTCAACAAGAGGTTATCCAACCTGATGAAGATGGATTAGCAGCCATAGGGGCCAATTTTCATCCACAGACATTGCTGAATGCCTATAGTAGTGGATTATTCCCTTGGTATATATCCGAAGGTTGCCCATTTTGGTATTGCCCTGATCCAAGGATGGTACTGTTCCCGGCTGACTTGAAGATTTCAAGCAGTATGCGGGCGGTGTTTAATAAGAAAAAATTTTCGTTTTCGTCTGATACCGCCTTTAATCAGGTGATACAACAATGTGCGACAGTTGTCCGTAAAGGGGACCGTACTACGTGGATAGATAGTCATTTTATTCAAGCATATAATGTTTTGCACAAGCACGGCTATGCACACTCGTTCGAATGTTGGCATGAATCTCACTTGGTAGGCGGCTTGTATGGCGTGGCTATCGGCGAGGTATTTTTTGGCGAATCTATGTTTTCATTACAGCCCAATGCATCCAAAGCTGTTTTTATTCAAGCAGTCCGATTTTTGTCGCTAAATGGATTTAAAATGATAGATTGCCAAGTGTATACGGATCACCTTAAAAGCCTTGGTGCAGGTACGATAAAGCGCCAGGCATTTTTAAACTTATTGGCCCAATATGTTTTGCCACCTGCTTTAAATGGCATGCCGTGGACTTTGCTTTTTAAAGAGTTGGTGCCATGACCCTAAGAGAACGATATGGTATGGTTCGGTCGTGGCTCATGTATTACGCTAAGCCATTCAATCGATATAAATTGAAGTCTTTTTATGCGCTATTTATCAAGGAAAATGACCTTGTTTTTGACATAGGGGCCCATCTGGGTAATCGGAGTCGAGCATACTTGGATCTTGGTGCAAAGGTCATAGCAGTGGAGCCACAGCCTTTGTGTGCAGACTTTCTCCAAAAAGCATTTGCACAGCACAGGGATTTTACATTGCTTCAGGCGGTAGTCGGGGCTTCTGTTGGACAGATTCCGTTTCATATTTGTACCCAAAGTCCGACTATATCGACAGCTCGTGATGCGGAATGGCGAAATAATATTAATTCATACAATACGATCTCAGCTATTTGGGACCGAAAGATCCTAGCACCAGTGATTACATTAGATCTTATGATTCAAACGTATGGTATTCCTGTGTTTTGCAAAATTGACACAGAAGGATTTGAGTGGGAGGTCATCAGTGGATTGAGTTCGCCTTTGCCTCATGTGTCTTTTGAATATTTGGCATTTGACCGAGCTCGGATTATAGCTTGTTTACGTAAATTACAACAGTTGACTACCTATTCATGTAATTTTTCTCCAGGCGAAAGTCAACGCTGGTATTGGCCCAAATGGAAGTCTATGTATGAAATGATAAAAATAATAGAACACGATCAGCTTCCTTTTCGATTTGGTGATCTCTATGTGTCGATGGTAGATCGAGTTAATGCAAGTTAGTTGATTTCGATATTGATCCGGGCTCTCAATGGTGCATAATAGATCAGGGACCATTCAGTACCGGTTTTTGAAAAGCGACGCTCCATATGCATCGCACTAAGCCTATGATATATCCGCTCAATGATCATAGTCGAATCCATAATTTTGAACTCCCTCGCAAACAAAGAATCCCCCATATCATATGCTCTATGCAGGATCCATTGATCTGGTGACCACCTAAAGTTGTTTAAATTGGAAATTGTATCGTCTTGTTCCGGCAGTCCCTCCAATGGGAAAACGATGTGTGATAATTGGTATACAGAGTCCTCGTGAAAATGATTGAAAAAAGAATCAAAACCAGCTATGGCAGGTACTTGGGCGCTGGATTTCGAGAGATCCGATTCGATTGATTTGGTTTTGCAATGTGTCAATATAAAGATTGCGACCACCAGTGCGCTAATTTTTAATGCCATATACTAAATGATAAGAGGATTGTAATTTATGATATCTAAGTTGAAAATCAAGGACATCCTCATTTTTACGAAGACTCCCTGTAAAATGATTAACGTTAGATTGTATAGCAGAGATATCCAAAAAAAGGTTTTGTTTGAAATCGAGCAGGCCTAGTCCATATGCTTTATACATGGCTTCTTTAGAGCACCAGACCTTGTAGAGATGCTCTTGGTATTGCGACCCAGATATTCGCTCGATATCCACCGATGACATGTATTTTGAAGCTATCCGTTGTATTCGAGGCAAATCTTTTTCTATGTCTATACCACAAGACCGTCGGGATAATATCACGGCTGCGACATCATAAGAATGACTGATCGAGATATAACGATTATCGTTTAAAAGAAAAGGTTTCTGAAACTCGTCTTTGGTGATAAGCCCCTGATCTGTAATTATATACAATAAATATCGAGCAGCCAGCCATTGAAGATTGCGAGATTCATTTTGAGCTGGAAGGTCTTTTAATTCATACGGTAATCGCGTTAGAAAAAATTCAATTGTTTCTTCGATTTTCCATACCACGACAGTACTCTCTTCATCAATTAATCGAAAAATCTCAGCCATTGTCCTGTAAAAATAAAGTTTGTTCTATTTTTGCACTCTTTTTTCTATAACATGATACTTACTGACAAAAAAATTCTTCAAGCCATCGAAGAAGGACTCATTGTGATTGATCCTTTTCGATTTGAGTGCTTGGGTACTAATAGCTACGATGTGCATTTGGGTAAATATATCGCCGTGTACGAAGACGCTGTCCTTGATGCTCGCAAACACAATAAGGTTATTGAATCCGAGATTGGTCCTGAGGGCTTTTTGATGCATCCGGGTATGTTGTATTTGGGCGTGACGGAAGAATATACTGAGACACATCACACGGTCCCATTTCTTGAAGGAAAGTCAAGTATAGGTAGACTGGGTATCGACATCCATGCCACTGCCGGCAAAGGAGATGTAGGCTTCTGTAATTATTGGACACTCGAATTGTCCTGTGTCCAACCGGTAAGAATATATGCAGGTATGCCAATTGGCCAATTGATTTATTTTATGGTAGAAGGTGAAATACTAAGGTCTTATCATTCAAAACAAGACGCTAAATACAA
>JANOWJ010000166.1:0-68216 GCA_031417835.1 Saprospiraceae bacterium
GTTTTATTAAATTTTTCTTCTACAATTTCCATTTAATCTTACTCCGGTACTCTGGAAATACTGAGTACACCTTGAATATTCAAAATGGAACTCGAATCGGTTTGCGTAACCTCCCATTCTGATTATACTGACCCGCTTAGGTACTTGGAATTCACGCCATTCCGACTCAGTAAATTATATTTTACATAAGTGTAAGAATCCTCTGGTATCTACTTTTTCAGTTATAGGTTTAGGACCTTCTTGCTTTTTACCTTAATTTTGATAATGCTCCAAAGTACTTTTTACTATACCTTTTATTTTTATAACTAATTCTTTAGGTTCCAAAACCTTACAATTATCACCGTATCGAAGTATCATTTGGTCAAGCTCAACATTTGGAATCACCTCGATGGTGACTATTAGTCCACTCTCGTCATGCGATTTCATTTTTTGAGTTCCGTGCAGTGGTTTGGTAAGAATATATGGTGCTTGCTTGTTGGAAAACCAAAGCTTTACAGTTGCAAGCTCCGAATCCAGAGGTTTGGTGACACCAATGATATCTTCAAAATATTCATCAAAGTTGTATTCTGTATTCTCGATGTAGGGTTGCGCAAACTCACTTACTTCCTCTATGCGATCTAAAGCCAAATTTGTTAATATTGTGTATTTGGGATTCTGGCCAAAGAGAAACCACCTATTGTTGTATTGTTTGAGATAGTACGGATGGATAATCTGATTTTCAAATTGATCCGTTTTAAAGGATTTGTATTTAATTTGTAAAACTTTTTTATAAAGAATGAAATTAAAAAGCTCACCTATAAAACCAATGCCTTTCAAATCGATGTTTTGATCGAATCCAATTATATCAGTCTTTCTTTTGCCCAAATTGAAGCTTTGCTCAATCTTTGGAATGATCTCTTGGACCCAATCAAATTGTGGCATTCCTTTAAATCGACTCAACACTAGTAGTGCAGATTTGAGTTGTTGAGCTTCATTTTCGGTTAACGCTTGTTTTCTAATGCTGTAAGAGGGGTCACTATACCGATAGTAGGATTGTCCTCCTGACTTATATGTTTCAATAGGTGCATTATAGGGTGGGGCCTTTAGAGCATGCATATCTTTAAAGAATTGAGTTTTTGCTATAGGCAGGAACCCTTGGTCGTGCAAATCTTGATTGGCAATCCTTTGCAAATTATTCCAAGTATACCTAACGCCTTGATTTTTAAGGCATTTGTCATATGCCCAGTATCGAATCAAAACTTTTGACATGCCTAAATATAGTACTTTTTTAGCCAGTTCACCGCCAGTGAACTGGATCCCATTAAGTTTGCATCATAAACAAAAAACATAATGCTATGAAAAACTTAACTATCACATGTCCAAATTGTACACATGAATTTTCAGCCGATCAATCATTGAAACACCAGGTAGATCATTTAATGCAGGAAGAACGGTCTGTATTAGCAGCAAACTTTGCTGAAATGGAAAAAGTGGTCAAACAACGCGAGCAGGAGCTGAATAAAAAGGAAATTTCTATCGAACAACTCGTTAATGAAAAGCTCAATGCCAAGAAGGCAAAATTGAAAAGCGATCTTGAGAAAATAGTACATGATGAAAATGCTGCTGAGCTGGCAGGCCTTCGAAAAGAATTGGAAGAAAAGCAATTAAAGATTGACAGATCTAAAAAGGTCGAGATTGAATTGGAACGGTTCAAACGAGAAACCAAAGAACGAGAAGATGCCATTCGTTTAGATTTCGAAAAAGAGTTAAGTACCGAACGCTCAAAAATTGAATCGGCTATTGTAGAGCGTGAAGCAAATCGTAATGATCTGAAACTGGCTGAACGGGATAAACAATTAAACGATTTACGAAAACAACTAGAAGAAGCAAGACGCAAGGCCGAACAAGGCTCGATGAAAACGCAAGGTGAGGTGCAGGAACTTGCCATGGAAGAACTACTTAAGGATCTCTTCAAATTTGACTCTATCCAGGAAATCTCCAACGGACAAAATGGAGCAGATATTATACAGATGGTAAGGACTCCATATGGCAAAGAATGCGGGATTATCGCTTATGAAAGCAAGCGTACTAAAAATTTCAGTGAAGGCTGGATCAATAAGCTTAAAGAGGATATGCGCGAGCATCATGCCAATCATGGCATACTGGTCACCGAAGTCATGCCCAAGGACATGCCGACATTTGGGTTGCGCAATGGTGTATGGGTATGCACATTCAAAGAAATTACCGGCCTGGCTTCTGCAATCCGTGAGATTTGTATCATGGAGACAAATATTAAATCCTCTGAGGTAAATCGAACGGAGAAAATTCATGCCCTTTATAATTATTTAATGAGCAATGAATTTAAACGAAGCGTAGAAGCCATACTAGAAGCTGCTTCTGAAATGCGTGAAAACATAGATAAAGAACGACGATTTATGTTTGCATCCTGGAAGAAACGTGAAAAAAATATAGATCAAATGGGATTATTAGTAAGCGATATTGTCGGGTCTATAGATGGCATCTCGGGTAATGTATTAGGACCAATCAATGGCTTAGATCTTTTAGAAACCAGTGAAGCTGCCTAATATTGAAATTTACTGGAATTACTAAATTTGATCAAGATAGTGGATCATCAATATGACTGGCGAGTGGTAGTTAAATTGTAATGGTATAAAAGGGAACTTCATTCGAGGTTCCCTTTTCAGTCTTTACACATGGTTCTCAAGCTTTTATGCCGCCTCAGCATTGTGGTTCATTTTTTCTATTAATGAAATTATTTTTTGTGCAATTTGTACTTCAAATAAACCAGCAACTCCATTCAAATTAATATCAGTAAAAGGTGCTTCAAATAACATAGACGGCTCTATAATTCCTTTTATATTTAAATAATTTATAATCATGTCCATAAACCGAATCTGCTGAGCATTCAGGGTTTGATTATTTAATATCTCTGCAAAAGCCAACTTGGCAGCTTGCACCTCCAGGCCAAGAATGCTTCTGATAAATTTCCCTAATGGTTGTGATCCATAAGCATGTATAAATTCAGCTTTGGTGCCGATGGTGCCTTGCTCAAATAACATAAGATCTAAGGAGTCTAATTCGCCCTTGGTTATAGACAGGTTGTTTCGTAGTTTATGGATGATGATGTGATTGCTTTGGTCTCTTAAATATTGCTCCACTTTGCGTTTGTAGGCATCCAGATTATTGAAATTAAATAAGATATCATGTAATACTGGTTTACCCGTAAACTCATCTTCAAAAATTGTAAAGTAGATAGGTGTGTTTTCTTGATCTAAAAACTTAATGATATCCCTCAATTCAAGACGAACTCTTTCAATTCCTGGAATAGTTGCACCTTGCCAGAATATATTTTGTTGTACCTCCTTTATCGTTTCCATCTTTTGGGCAACTGCTGGAATAGATCCTTTCTTACTTAACTTACCTGCTGTGGCAACTACTTTTTGAACAAGTGCCGCTTGTTTTTTCTCGCCATTCAACACACTCAACTGTAAATCCAGCATCAAAGCATCAAATCGTTTTGCCAATTCATCTTGGTCGACTTCCAGCATTAAAGGTGCAATGTGGCCGTGCAGTTCTTTTATGTCTAAATCACTGAGTGCATTCCAGGCGTGAGCATCTCGGTATTTTTCTACTGCTTCCCAATGCTGCCGGACTATAAAACTTTCGCCATTTAAGGCTTGCGTTTGTTTAACCAATTGGTCGATGATGGATTGACCGTAGTCTTTTAATTCCGCTTCTTCCTGAGCTAATAATACAAATGCCAAACGCAAACGCAATTCAAACAATCGTTGACTCAATGATTTGCTGCTAGTGCCATCTATGCCATTGGGGTGGGCATTAAAAAATTCAAAGTTTTCGCAAAAGTCGAAAATGACAAATTCTTTTTTGTCTTCGTTTATGGCAAATAAGTCTTTGCATAATCGAGTTCCTCTACCTATCATTTGCCAAAATTTTACTCTGCTACGCACAGGTTTAAAAAATACCAGGTTACAAACCTCGGGTATATCTATTCCGGTGTCAAGCATATCTACAGAAACAGCAATCTGAGGCATTTTTGTTTTCTCTTTAAACTTATTGAGCAAATCGTAGCGATACTCTTCGTAATTGTCTATTACTTTAAGAAATTCGCCTTTGAAAGCCGGACATTGTTTATTAAAACGTTCTTCAATAAACTTGGCGTGTACATGCGACCGTGCAAACACAATGGTTTTGGCTAATTTATCTCCTCCTTCTACTTTAATACCGTGCTCCATCAAATGACCAATTACTTTATCTACCGTATCGGTATTGAACAACCATTTGTTTAATGCGGCTGCATCTATCTCATCTGGAAATTGACCTGTTATCGGATCAGTAAATTGCTCTTCGTATTTAAGTTTCTCCGCATCACTGAGCTCGGCATATTTTATACCACTGCGCTGAAACTTAATAGGAACAGAAATAGCTTTTGGTGGGACCAACCAATTATCATTTACAGCCTGTTCTAGTTCATATGCAAACGTTGGATTGTTAGGTTCCATTCCAAACAAAGCATACGTATCCCTATCGGCTTCCGATTTTGGAGTCGCAGTCAAACCAAGGCGGAAACCATCGAAGTATTTAAAAACATGTTTGTACCTATTGTATACACTGCGATGTATTTCATCAAAGACGATTAAATCGAAATGTCCTATACCGTAATGTCGATTATTTCCATCGCTTTCACCATCTATCAAGTTGATGATGGTCTGGTAGGTTGAAAAAACAATACGACTGCTTTCGTCTTCTCTTTCTTTCGTTAAATCTACAGCTGGTAAGTTGGGTAAATAATCGTTCAAGTTAATTTTTGCCTGGTGGATCAAGGCATTTCTGTCGGCTAAAAATAAGACCCGTTTGACCCAGTTGGCTTTGCTCAATAAATCGATAATGGATGCCGCAACCCTGGTTTTACCGGTGCCCGTAGCCATGATGAGTAAAGCCTCACGGTGTTTTTTATCCAATGCTTCGGTCACGCAGCGTATGGCCTCGTACTGATATGGTCGGTCAGTAATGTCGTTGTTGATGGTTTGTTTGGCCAAAGTCTTTTGCGAACTGCGTCTTTGTATTAGCATCTGCAATTCATCTTTGGTATAAAAACCAAATACTTCACGGGGTGCATAGTTTACATCATCCCAGAGCCAGGTGCGGAAACCATTGGAATAGAAGATAACAGGCCGTTGCCTGAATTCTTTTTCTAAACAATCTGCATAGAGTTTTGCCTGATGTTGTCCTACCCGAGGGTCTCTTTTGGTGCGTTTGGCTTCTACCACTGCGACGGGTTTGCCATCATCGCACCATAGTACATAGTCTATATAACCGTTTCCATTTGCATCACCATGGCCTTGAGGCATTCCTTTAACTGGATATTCGGGTACATTGGCCCCATAAGGGTCCCAGCCTGCTTCCCGCAATAGAGTATCGATGTATATTTTGCGGGTAAGGTCTTCGTTGGGATCAATGGGCGGCGGAACAAAGGCAATGTTCTGTTCTTTGATGGCTTTGATGCCGGCCAGTTCGGCTTCTAATTTTTGAAGTTTAGTTTGTGCTTCGTGATAGTTGCGCTCTAATACTTGAAGGTCATATTTGTATAGGTCTTTTGCCTTGCCTTTTAAAATCAGGCTTTCATCAAACCTAGCCACGCTTATTTTTTCTTGACTATACACCTGCACTACCCAGCCTATAAACCCATGTAATAATTGCAGGGCATACAAGACTTCCTGAGGTTTTATTTTAGCAGAGGTATGCACGGCAGTATTGCCGAGTTTGCGGATGAGGTTTATTTGATTGAACTGATTGGGTGCGATAATGTTTTTAAACCCTTGCTCGTGCATTATAGAACTGAGGGTAGTATCATAAGGCAAAACCAGATCGGCATCGTGCTCGTACATCCAACGCACCCATTCTTCCAGGCTTTTACGACACAGCATGGCAGCATACAAAGGCGCACCATATACGTTCTGCTCCGCTTCTTGGGGTGCCTGGGCTAAGTTAGCCCACTGGTCGGGTATGAAAGAGAAGTTATTCATTCTGCTACCAGTTCGCCTTTGAAGGCTTTTTGGATGAGAGAGTTGAATAGTGCTGACGAAGAAATAATTTGATCTTCAGTTTTTGAGATAACTTTTTTGAGTTGTTTAATCTTCCATTCAAATTGATTTTGCAAAAATATTGGAGGTATCATAATGTTTATTTCTTGTAATTCTTGTGCGTTTATATTTGCCATTCCAATAATACTTTTGCACATTCCAATTAGTGTTTCTTTGCCATGTTTGGAATTTAAATAATATGAAATATAATACGGATTGCCATTTTCATTTGTTCTTATTCTAATCAAATAACCGGCAATTGCCATTTCTTTATTTAAATTAAATACAGCAGTTTTACCAACTAACTCTTTACTATTTGTACGATTGAATACTAGATCGCCATCTTTTACAATGTATTTTTCATATTCAGTAGCTTCTAAATTAATATATTTTAGACTTGCAAAATCCCAATCTCCAGAATAGGTTATATTATTCATCCTCAAATAAGGAATTAAACCACGATCTTCGGCAGGTTTGCTTGTGCCATACTTTACTTCTCTTGCTAAGTCTCTTATTGTCCCAACCTCCCATCCTTTCTCATTCTTCACCGGATCTCCAAACATATCAATAAAAATAGCTTGCGCCAGTTCATCGTATTTTTTAAGCAGGGCTTGGTCTTTACGTTTTAAGGCATCAGCGACATCCAATATTTCGGCGATGCGCTTTTGAATAGGTAAAGGCGGTAGAGGTATTTCTAAATTCTTTACATATCCTTGACTGATATGTTTTTGCGCTCCACCATAAGCATCTGCCAGAACTTTGTTCCTAATTGATTTTAAATAATAGTAAATGAATTTCGGATGATGGTTTTTAGATGGTAAAATACCAGTTACTGATTGATTAGCACAAGCTTCGAATGTCAAATAGCCTACAACACCTGTAGTTGCGCCTGTAAGTGCAATAAGCACCGTGTCTTTAGGCATTAATCTAGCCGAACTATTTTCTAATCCTTTAGAAGTGATGTAGTTTTCACAATTGGTAATTACATCTTGATTTAACTCACCTGAATTAAGCCAAGGTATATTGCCATTTTCCCAATATTCTTTTAATGTTGTTGATGGAGTACCACCAGTCGTTACTTCTGCAAAATCCTGAATTTTTATACTTTCCCAACTCATGCCAGTAATTCTTTTAGATATTTCAATAAATATGCAAGTTCTTTGTCCATGAAAGCTGCTTTTCGTTTATCGCTCCCGATTTCTATCTGGATCACTTTTCGTTTATTTAACTTATCCATTTTTTAATTTCGTTTTGAATAAAAGCTTGGAGCATATTTTAATTGAAAATCAGCTATTTGAAATTCGGAGGTCAGTGACCCCCAAATTGGAAGCACTCTGTCATATCCCTCTTCAGATTCTTGGGTCGCTGCCCCAAGAATGTGGATTGGGATTAAATTTTTGAATTTTTGGTTCATCGACCCAAGGATTTGCGGATAAGAATGATAGAACTGCCTGCACCTTGACAGTTCAGCAGACACTAATCCTTTAATATTCAATTGGAGAGCCAATCTGTTGATTAGTCCTACGCCATAAACTGCACGATCTTCGCCTTTTTGCTCAAACTCGACAATATAAAAACCAATCAGCCAATTTCTTAAAGTCAATGAAACATTTATTGTCTTAGAAGCCTGCTGTTGAAAGTGGCTATGAGTTTGATTGATAGCATCGATTAAGGTTTCGAATTTCATGCCAACATCTCTTTCAATTGTTTCAATAAATCGGCACGTTCTTTATCCAGGGCTTCAATTTGACTAATAATTACCATTGGTTGCTCATAAGTTTTTTCTTCATACACCACTTCTTTGTAACGGTTTATACTTAGGTCGTATTTATTGGCCTGGATTTCTTTTACAGGCACCATAAAACTTTTGTCGGTGCGACTTCTTTTGCTTTCAGCTTGCAGGTGGTGGTAGCGGTTTACAATGTCCGGCAGGTCGTTGGCTTCAATGGGTTGGCGTTTGTCGTCCAAACTCAAACCATCGGCTTGCATATCGTAAAACCAGACTTGATCTGTACCCCCGCTGTTGGTTTTAGTAAATATCAATACGGCAGTGCTTACTCCGGCATAGGGCTTAAATACCCCACTCGGCATAGAGATCACGGCTTGCAGTTTTTGGCGGTCTATAAGTTCTTTACGTATTTGTTGATGTGCATTGCTACTGCCAAATAATACGCCATCAGGCACTATCACAGCAGCTCTACCACCCAGTTTTAAGCCTTTTAAAATCAAAGCCAAAAACAACAATTCTGTTTTTTTGCTGTCTACTACACTCAGTATTTTTCCATCTACCGCTTCTCTGTCCAGGCTGCCTTTAAAGGGAGGATTTGCCAATACCAACGTGGCTTTTTCGGTGAAGCTGCTGTTGGCTTCACTCAAAGCATCCACATCGATCAATTGTGGATTTTCAATACCGTGCAGCATCAGATTCATGCCACCAATGCGTATCATGGTAGGGTCAAACTCCATGCCCATAAACATCTTTTCTTGGAAATGTTTTTTTACACTGTTAGAGTATAATTCCTTTTCGAAATGCTCCCGTATATATTCGCCAGAAGCTGTCAAGAAGCCTGCAGTCCCACAAGCTGGGTCGCATATCACATCCTACCAACGTGGGTTGGACCACATCGACCATCATGCGAATGATATGGCGAGGTGTACGAAACTGTCCGTTTTGCCCTGCGCTGGCTATTTTACTCAATAGATATTCATACACATCGCCTTTGGTATCCCGATCGCTCATGTCGATGTTCGAAATCATTTCCACCACCTGGGCCAATAACCTTGGGGTAGGAATCATAAAGGTGGCACCTTTCATAAATTTGCTAAACGCAGCACTTCGGTTCCCCACATTTCGAAGGAAATCAAACACCCCCTGGTCTTTGGTAAACATGCGGTGCATGACTTCTGGGTCCATGTTTTTAAAATAGCTCCAACGCAGTTCGTTTTCTTCAATTTTATATAGGGGGTCTTCAATGGGCTTTTTCAGCAAATTGGCCTTCGATTCTTTTTGCGTCTGTAATTCGTCCAGACGGCGGATAAAAAGCAAATATGTCATTTGTTCTATGACGGTTATGGGATTGGATAAGCCGCCAGTCCAAAAGGCTTCCCACACTTTATCTATTTGTGATTTGAGTTCTCCTGTGATCATGTATTATTTATTTTTCCAATTTATAGTTTCCAAAATATGTAAATTTTGCCTTCAAATTCTTTAGTATGTAAGATATGACAGTTTGTTGTTGTTCATAAACAACCTCTTAACCGGCATTTACTTTCTTTGTGCTGCATTTAGATATATGCATAATAATATACAGCAATGAATGCCAAAATACATAATTATATACTTTTAATTACATATAGATCATTATTATATACTAAATTCGTAATCGACGAGGCTTGGTATTGGGCCTCTAATTAGCATGCAAATATTAATATTTGAATTCGCCCTTCAGATGGACATCTGAGGAGTCGACAAATATTTATAAGTTAATGATATGTTAATTTTAAATTATGAAAGTTACCTATTGCACCTCGATTACATTAAGACGAAACACAGATGATATGTTGAATAATTGTGTCACAAAAATTATTATAAGAAAATCTAATCGGACTAATTATTAAAAATGGAGCAATAAAACAATTAAAAGGGTATTCCTTATTTAGTTTAACTAAAATAAAAAGTTATGAAATCAGCATACTGCCAAATTGTGATATTCATTATTTTAAGCAACTCTGTTGTGGCATTCAACATAGACTCCTCTATAACAATTGTAAATATTCCAAAAAGCACTACAGCAAAAGTATCAAATATTGGTTCATCAAATTTCTCAATTGAAATTAAAATATTGGGACCAAAAGATACTTCTAAAACGACAGATGTTTTATTACTAATAGCTATTGATGATGATGAAAAATTTTCTGGTTTAGAGATTTTTACAAAATCAATTTATATATCTAAATATGAATTCCAAAATAATTTAGCTTCTTCTGGGATTTCAAAAGAAGTCTATAAAACCATAGTGGGCACTTTTAATCATGATACTGCATTTGTAACTAATGTCAATAAAATTTTACGTATACAAGTTTCGACATCTACCAAAAATGTACAAATTAATAACCCATTATCGACTGTAAAATTTGTAAAGTCATCTTTCTCTCAAAATCATGATGGAGTGTCTCTAGCAATAGGAACAAATTTTGATATTGCAGATGGCTTAAAAGTGAATTCATTTTATGGAAGAATTAGTGTATTGGAAAAAGAGCTTTTTAAAATAAAAAATGAGCCTAAAGGTTTTGGTAAATTTATAAAGACTATTGGTCTATTTGGTGGAATCTACCAAAACAGGTATGTAACAATTAAAGGTCGGCCCGAATTTTCTCCGTATTATAAAGTAAATTCAATAGGTAACTTTGATTCTGTATCAGTCACAAGAGCCTATGCATCGAAATCCCAAACGATAAAGTCAAATAACTATGGGTTGTTACTATCTTTACCAATATATATAAGCACCTATTCAAAACCAAATCACAGTGTATACTTTTCTATAACTCCAATTGATTTTGAAATTATATTAAGAAATACATTAAATACTTTCACATTTAGTTATCAAGACTCTTCCCTTGTAAAAAAGCCGATTTCTTTTTTAAATGATAGTATTGCTGATAATAGCACTGAACAGCAATTTGTTGACAAATTTGTAGGTTTAGTTACCTTGTCATATAACATGCATGGGAAAGATTACAATGTCTTTATTAAAGCATCTCCAATTAGTTTGTTTTGGACAAATTCAATTAATAATAACTTAGAAGAACGCTCTTCGAATTCAAATCATCGATCAAAAATAATTCCTGCTTACAGTTTTTACTTTGGAGTTACAGAAAGAAAATTTGGAATAAGAATCGGTGGAGAATTTAAAGGCTCATATGGAATTAGAAATCCATTTTTTAATCTTTTTATTACAAAATCATTTGATTTCGCAAGATTTGGTGACGCCTTTAAAGGCGGGGAATAGGAGAAATAATTAAAATTTGTAATCAACTTAATCAATTATATGGACAACCCATTTTACATTCAACCTGAACTCCGTTATGGAGCTCCTGTTTGTGACGAAATACTTACATGAAGATAATTTTCAATTGGATACTCTTGGTACTTTAGACAAGCCAAGTGGACTCTTGAGATTATCAATCGAAACGACTATATACTAAATGAATCAGAACGAATGAACAACTTTCGAGCGGACATAAGAATTCCTAAGAGATTTCGAGCAGGATTAAATGCTTATAAAGGAAGTGGCTTCGACAGAGGTCATTTAGTAGCAAGTGCAAATAATGATATTCTAGAGATTCAAAACAGTGAGACTTTTCTTTTGTCAAATATGTCGCCACAACTTGCAAATTTTAATAGAGGTATGTGGAAGAAGTTGGAAGACTCTATAAGGGTGCTAAATGATAAAAAAGAAATTTTAGAGACTTACGTTCTATCTTGTCCTGTTTTCTATTTTCAAAAAACAATTGAAACAATTGGGGACCCTAACGATGAATTAGGCATTGACATACCTGTTCCTCATGCATTTGTAAAAAGTGTACTAGCTGAAGATATAAGGGGTAACTTATCGCTTTGGACATTTGCAATGGAGAACAAAGAATTAAGTGGCAAAATTGAAGATTATCTTGTAAATACATATGATATGGAACAACTTGTAGGAGGTCGGTTTTGGGATCGCATCAGTGGGAGTGACATGCACGAGCAAAAGAGGGACCCGATTAAAATTTGGGAATACTAGTACAAGTTGTGTATAACATTTATTATGGCATCTTTTGGGTGATGTTTACCAGATTGTCGATTTCGATAGCAAGTGTCCTTTAGCTTCCCTTTAAAATAGTTGGTTCAAATTCAACGGCACCAATATTCTTTGTGCCGACGAAACATAACATTTCCCATGGATTCATACTATTCGATGAGCGACCTTGCTGCGCCAACCAGATATTAATTATTTCATTGCATATCGTTCTAGCAATACATCTGCTAATAATCCTGGGAAACCTTTAAAGGTATCAAAAGCAGAATCTTTTTTGTTCCATGTAGGGAAGCCAAAGCTTCTCTGAATGGAGCTAAATGTATGCTTCCATACACCATTCCGGCTGCTTAACCTAAGCTTTAAGGCTAGGGTTAAGCAAGTATTATGTTCACATCGCTTTAGCCTTGAACCAATTTCAGCCACCCAGAAGAATACAGAGCCTGCAATCTGAAAATTTTTCTCCCCCCAATTAAACGAATCACCTCTTCATCAGTCCAAGTAAAAAGTCTTCATATGCGATTCACCCATTTATGCTTCGGAGTATTTTTTACAATACTGTTGACAGTATCATGCGATAAGTTCGTCCCTGTTCCTGTAGTTCCGACCGACTATTATTATCCACCGTTGACAGGTAGTGCATGGGAGACAATAAGCCCTGCAGACCTTGGGTGGGATGTCACCGCACTCAATGACTTGATCCAATATGTGGATGCCAACAATTCTACTGCGTTCATCATCTTATATAAAGGTAGAATTGTGACAGAAAAGTATTTTAGAGGATTTACTGCTACCTCTTCTAATCGTATCTTTTCAGCTACTAAAAGTATTGCAGGATTTTTGACCGGACTTGCTCAAGAACAAGGCCAACTCGATATCTCAAAAAAAGTAAGTGATTATATAGGTACAGGCTGGTCCAGGGCTCCCGTATTTCGGGAAAATTTGATCACTGTAAAACATTTAATCACCATGACCAGTGGCTTGAATGAAAACTTGACCTATGATACGGTACCGGGTACGAAGTGGTATTATAATACTATAGCCTATCACAAAATCTACGAAGTCCTGGCTTCTGCATATGATCAGGATAATACAACATACACCAATGATCAATTATGGAGTAAAATTGGCATGCAACATTCTTTTTGGGATGAGGAACCCGGCGGGGGTCCTTCCATGTCGTGTTCCGGTAGAGATATGGCTCGATTTGGATTAATGATGCTGGCCGGAGGCAAATGGAATGGATCCACTTTAATGAAAGATGCCGGTTATTTTAAATCGATGGTGAACTCATCACAAGCTTACAATGCAGCGTATGGATATTTGTGGTGGTTAAATGGTAAGTCCAATTTTATGCTACCGGGTACATCAGGTACTCAATACAAAGGTGTACTCGTGGCCCAAGCGCCGACTGATTTATGGGCAGCATTGGGTTATGGTGATAAAAAAATATATGTCGTCAAGAGTGAAGACCTTGTCGTGATCCGAAATGGAGCTCCATCTAATGCGCCCGTGACTTATGCGCTTTCTAATTTTGATAATGAACTTTGGAAAAAACTGATGGCTGCCGTCAAGTAATCTTATTCGTAAAGTTAAGGTGGACTTACTTAATAGAAAATCTCAAAACAAATGAGGTTCAAAAAAAACTCTGGCGTGTTCCAAAAAAAAATCCCGCCAAAATGCCGAAGCATTTCTAGGTTTTTACCCGGCAGCGAATTAAAACGTAGCGATTAACGCCAAGGATTTTTAGTTCTTTAGTGGTTTGCATTTATTTTGTGCCATACGGCACAAAAGGTCCATGATCTTTTCTGGTCTTTACCGACATCAAAATCCTGACGGATTTAATCGATGGATTTGTTTTTAATTTCTACTTCAGCGGCGATGTTTTTAAGTTCTCGGGAGACATTGTCCAAATTATGCCGCTAGGCATAACATCTTGGTAAAAACAGTTGGAGCGTTCACTTGTGCCGTAGGCACAAAACCGCAGGGTTTGATGTATTCGGCCGCTTTGACTCAAAAACTAAACACAGCTTCATTCTCATGCTAGCCTTGATAAAAAAACTTAGAATTATTATATCATAAGTTTAAATCCACCTCAGTATTACTTATTACTGTTCAACAAATATCCACTTAGATCAACTAATTCTTGGGCGGTCAAGCGTAAATCTCCAGCAGAAGGCATCAGGTTTTTTCATATTTTTTTCGGGTAAGAATACTGCTTAATGCCAAAGATTTGTTTTTTCCAGCCAAATCTTTTATGGTAATGGATTGTTTGTTTTCTGCTATCAAGAATCCTACATGCGACTGGCCATCAGTGGTCGTTATAGACCATGCTTCATAGCCAAAGACAATACCTGCGGATTGATTAACTAAAGCATCCAACAAACCCGGACGATCAAATTTATTATGTATTGCTTGCAGATTTGGGCCAATATCTTCCTCACATTTGTACCATATATTGCCGAAGCCAATCAATAATATAATATAGCAAAATAGTGTTTTTGGACTCTGGTGAAGATAGTTTAATCGAGTACTAGTGGCTCGCACCAGATTAATTAAAAGAGGCTAAAAAAAATCGGAGCACTTGACTACTCCGATTTGTTCCAAAAAGGATATTTCGAAGGTATTCCCTTGGAAATCTCGACTAATTAGACTGTAAAAATATGAGTTAAATATGATTTAATTCTTACACAATTCATATTAAAATTTATATCATTCACAGAAGACTTGGAAGGAATAAATCAACATGTACATTATTCATTTCACTGAAAAAAAAGGATTTCGAGTTTTTCTGACCTGCTCCAGATCTTTCTTTTCTTTGACATATTTTCACAATTTAAAGATCTATGGGCAGCCTTGGGGTATGGCGATAAAAAAATATATGTCGTCAAGAGTGAAGACCTTGTCGTGATCCGACATGGAGCTCCATCTAATGCTCCTGTGACTTATGTGCTTTCTAATTTTGATAATGAACTTTGGAAAAAATTGATGGCTGCCGTCAAATAATCTTATTCGTAAAGTTAAGGTGGACTTACTTAATAGAAAATCTCAAAACAAATGAGGTTCAAAAAAACTCTGGCGTGTTCCAAAAAACTCCCGCCAAAATGCCCAAGGATTTCTAGGTTTTTACCCAGCAGCGGATTAAAACGTAGCGATTAACGCCAGAGGTTTTTAGTTCTTTTGTGGTTTGCATTCATATTGTTCCATGCGGCACAAAAGGAACAGGAACTTCTCTAGCCTTTACAGACATCAAAATCCTAACGGATTTAATCGATGGATTTGTTTTTAAATTTCTAGCAAAGCGGCAATGTGTTTGAACTCAAGGCAAGTGAAGTTCTCGTCAGACCTTGTCCAATTTATGCCGCTAGGCATAGCGTCTTGGTAAAAACAGTTGTAGTGTTCACTTGTGCCGTAGGCACAAAACCGCATTGGGTTTGATGTATTCGGCCGCTTTGACTCAAAAACTAAAAACAGCTTCATTCTCCATGCTAGCCTTGATAAAAAAACTTAGAATTATTATATCATAAGTTTAAATCCACCTCAGTATTACTTATTACTGCCCAGCAAATATCCACTCAGATCTGCTAATTCTTGAGCGGTCATGCGTAAATCTCCGGCAGAAGGCATCAGGCTTTTTTCATATTTTTTTCGGGTAAGAATACTGTTCAATGCCAAAGATTTGTTTTTTCCAGCCAGATCTTTTATCGTAATGGATTGTTTGTTTTCTGCTATCAAGAATCCTACATGCGACTGGCCGTCAGTGGTCGTTATAGACCATGCTTCATAGCCAAAGACAATGCCTGCGGATGGATTAACTAAAGCATCCAACAAACCCGGTCGATCAAATTTATTATGTATTGCTTGCAGATTTGGGCCAATATCTAGTCCGACTCCGCCCAATCGATGACAAATGCTGCATTTGGTGGCGAAAAGTTGTTTCCCATGATCACTATCATATTTTTGAGCAGCGATCACAGGGATGTTATAATTGAGTTCAGTTGAATCTGATTTGAAGTATTGTGATGCCTCGACCCTGATGCTGAGATTTTTGTTTGTCAACAATCTATGACTAATTTCTTTATATAATTCTTTCGGAAATTTATTGTTGGCTATACTAGCCAATACAATATTGCCTCCGATGGAATCCGATGCTAAATCCTGAGCATTCCATTTTTTTTCATCATACGGCAACTTAGCATCCATGATCTTACTCAACTTTACTTTTTGCTCTGCCAGTTTTCGTTCAAAAGCAGGATTGCGATTCCATTTAGACCAATCATACAGATCATGCCATTCATTATTTTGACGGAATGCCAGCCAGTAAATCGCTAGCGAGGAGATATCGTCTGATTCATGTTTGGATAATTTCATCATGGCAGCCACCGCAGCTCGATCTTTTATAAATGCAAGCGCAGTCAAGCTTCTGGTCCGCTGAGGTAAAGTCAGTGCTGAGGAGGTTATCCTGGTCACTAAATGATCTATCTGGTCTACCGGATGCAATCTCCAGACTAATGCCTCTAAGCGATCATCCCATTGAATGACATCGCCTTGATCTGCATAGTACAGCCCGATCGCCTCCTTTAGAAAAGTAGACTCGCGGTCGGTCACGGATCTACATAATGCCTCCAAATACCACTGGTCGACACCATTAAAATGTCGTAACGAAGTTAAGAGCAGTGGTTTTTTGATATCATATGGCAGGTGGCTTATACTATTGATCAACTCTCTCTGTATAAAAATGGAGGTATCTGCCAACAACTTTTTTGCGAGTGGGAGCATATCTACACCTGCGTTTCTCAATGCTCTATACGCCACAATCTTTGTATCAAGATCATCTCCCGCTAATAAAAGCTCTACTTCGTGAATACCCTCCGGCCCCATCATGGCGAGTGCCCAAATGGCTCTAGCTCTGTGATACGGATTGGCATCACTCAAGATTTTTTTTATCGATGGGATATCTTGTGACTTTGATTGCAAGATTTGATTCAATGCAGCATACCGCACATTGATGGCCGGATTCATAAGGGCTTGGAGTTGACCATGAGCAGAGCCTAAGTCCAGTACTGGTCTTTTAAGTTGCTTGCCTTTGGAAGTGACCCGATATATTCTACCAAATCCAGTCGAATCTTTCATTTGATGTCCCCCGACTACCGGATCATACCAATCAGCGATGTATATAGCTCCTTCTGTACCTACTGCTACATCACTAGGGCGAAACCATTTATTCTGATCTTTATTTGCAGCCGTATCATTCCATACATAGCGTTCATTATCCAGGTTAAGCGAAGTTATAAAATTGATTCTGGGTCCAAGGTTATAGCCGGATTGATATCGGGTAGGGTGGTATGCAAAAATGGTATTCCGACCGGCTTCAGCACTTAATAACATGCCTCTATACTGCTCACCCAATGCATCGCTTTCATAATAAGTCACACCAGTCGGGGATCCAGCACCTGTGCGATCACCTACCGGCATGACCCCGGGATCCTCCTGGTGCCAGTGCGCGTCAAATATATCCTGACCTGGTCGTTGATCGGCTTGCCACGATCTAGTGCCGTCCGTGCTAAAAAAACCTGCATTGCCTTCTTCGGGCAACCAGCTGGTGCGGCAGGCTACGACTTGATCGTCATTATCATTTTGCCATACATCGCCACGGCTATCGATGACCAGCTCATACGAATTTCTAAAATTATGCCCGATTACTTTAAGTCCGGTGCCGTCCGGTTTTATTTTCAAGGCCAGTCCGCCTACCCATACTTTACCATCATCACTTTTTTGATTCCCTTGATTGATTGTATTGTATGGCGAGCCACCGGTATATTGACTTCCTGATCTCAATGTCCACCCTGCTCGGTCTGTCACCATATGCGGTCCTGCATTACCGGTATTAAAATATAAATGACCATCCGGGCCACCGACTATCGCATGCAGGGAGTGATCGTGATCATGCCCGCCAAACCCGGTCAGAAAGATTTCTTTTTTATCGGGTTGGTCATCTCCATTTTCATCCGTGTATACGATTAAATGGGGCGAGCACGATACATACACCTTATTCCCGATGACTGCAAGACCTACAGGAGCCACTAGATCGGTATCTTGAACAAATATTTTAGAGTGATCTGCGCTACCATCTTCGTCTTTATCCTCTAGGATCATCACTCGATCGCCTTGACTATGATGTAAGCCTTTGGTAGAGTCGTTATTAAAATTGCGATAATTTACGGCTTCAGTCACCCACACTCTGCCTTTGGCATCTATATCTATGTTGGTAGGATTATAAAACAATGGCGATGCTGCCCAAAGTTTGACTTCAAGATCATCAGGTGCCACGAGTGAAATAGAATCCTGGACGATTGGTTTTTGTATACAGGAATGAATGACCAAAAAAGTCAACAAAAACAGAAGTATAAGTTTATAATTCATTCGATGTATTAATAATTTATAGTTTATAAAAAATCTTTGGATCAGACTAATCAATGTAGCTAAAGCAAGGGTTATTTTCTTATTAATTCAGGTCCTGTAAAAATTTCAAATTATGTTGATAACTTTTTACGACATCACCATCCTTAGGCATTGCCCACTCGATCTGCATCCAACCATCACCTTTATAATCCATATGAGCTAAAGTATCGCAGATCTTTGGCCAATCCATAGTGCCTTGACCAAGCAACACCCCATTCTCTTTCATATGCAATTCACAAATGCTGTCCCGACCCAACCATTTTAATTCTTTGATCACATCATTGCCCGCGTCGGCAGCATTGCGAAAATCATAGAATACTTTGACCGCCGGGGAGCCGACTTTTTGGATAATATCCATATGTTCCTCAGCAGTGAGGTAAGACTCGATGCCAAGGGTCACTCCCGCTTGTTCAGCTTTTGGAGCCACCAGCTTCAGTTTTCGGATGACTTCTTTTTTACCTGCTTCGTCGTTGCGGAGATCATTTTTTGAGAAAAAAGCAAGCAAAACTGTGGACACCTTAAAGACTTGGGCTACCTCAATGCTATCGGACACCCACTGATCCGTACGAGGGTCAGATTTGTACGGCACCTGATTTAATTCGCCAATAGCCAGGCTCGAGATTTTTACCTTATTTTTTTTTGCTGCTTGGAGATAAGCCTCTTGAATAGTGGGTTGACGCAAGTGCAGATTATTGGCCACGCTACCCAGATTGACTTGGATACCGGCCAAGCCGATGCGACGAGCCAATTCTAATCCACTGACATCCGCAGATTTGCCTATAGACCAATCGCAAGCTCCGATGTTAAGATTAGATTTTTTATCTGATGCAGCTAGACTGATAAGACCGGATTGGATCAGCGCAGTGATCAGTGCAGTTTGTTTGATTACTTCTCTTCGGGTCATGATGCATTATCTTTTAGTTTAAGTTTACATTTTCATGGATGGTTATTTATTGTTTGGTAGCTATACCCAGTACATCTTGAAGAAAGGTAGCTATTTCGCGTTTTACCCCGACTAAATCTTTACTTTTTATGGATGACCCTATCACATGACTGCCTGCATCAGCTAAGGCCACTTGCTTTTTTTTATCTTCTGGAGTTTGAATTGTATGGAACATGTCCAACATCGCATCAACTCGCACCACGGGATCTTGATGCGTTTTATCTTTAAAATAATACAATAATAAAGTAGGTTGATGTATTGCTTTGAAGGTGGCACTAGTCATACTTGTTTCTATAAGCTCCTGTAGCTGCACGAGAGCTTCGACTCGATATTTGGCATCCCAAAATCGGGCATAAAGCACTGTCGTGTCTTCGACAGTTTTATAAGGACTACCAATCACCTTTTTTGCGATTTCGAAGCCCCACGGATCATTCAATAACCAAGCGTTGGGGTCATTGATCGCAATATTGGGCGATAGCAGGACTTGAGCGTGGATCGTCGGATCATGAGCCGCTAACATCAGAGATAAGGTACCACCGGTAGATGTGGATAGGATGATCACCTTTTCACCTATTTGTTTCCCGATGGCTACAGCTTCTACTGCATCAGCCCATGCTGATGCGGCTGTAAAATTGAGTAGTGGGTCTGCAACAGCTCTACCGTGGTCAGCTAACCTAGCAAGGTACAGATTCATACCATACGTGGATGCCATCCATCTATGTACAGGATTGCCTTCTTCATGGGAGGCAGAAAATCCATGCAGATATACTAGGGCGTATGGAGCTTTTTGTTTTGTTGAATCATTAACCCAAATAATTTTTGCCTCATTGCCAGGCTTGATGGGAGCATCTTTTTTTTCTTTTTGAGCGATATAGGATTCCAAAGCAGCAGCATTTTGAGGTATAGCAGGTACTTCTTTTTTAAAGACAGGTTTGGAAGGGTGTGGACCTACCATAAACAGTAGCCCAATCAGGGCCAGGATACTTATCCCAGTCACAATAATTTTTTTCAGCATAAAAAGTGACATGAAGTTATCAAAAAAAATGTTTGGACTTTCAAATTATCTGCCAATCTAATTTCGAATTCGATTCAAACCGATTTTAGCCTTTTGATGTAAACTAGTACCATAATCAGATGGGTTTTCATTGAGGCACTTCTCAAAGTAATATTTAGCCAATTTAGAATTTTGTAGGCTTTCATAGATTTGACCTGTGTAGAGATAAGCTGCACAGATATAATGCCCAGATTTATTTTTACCCTGATTGACTACTTTCATATAATTGACAATAGCTTGATCGTATTTATTCTGCAGATGATATATCCGGGCTATCCGGTACAGGGCTTCAGTATGATATGGTTGGCTTGGTTGCATCACCCCCTCATGGCCTAAAAGTAATTTTTCGGCGGCAAGATGATAACCTCCGTCTGATAATAATCTGGCTTTTAGGAGTATATCGTTTGGTAGCTGTTTCGATTGAGCTTCATGTTGAGCTTGTTTGTCTTCATCGACGACGGCCACACCCATGCGGTTGACTTTGAGCATGTAGTCTGTATAGCCTTGTTTATTATGACGGATGAGTTCTGACCAGGCGAGTTTTTGATAACATTCCTTTATGTAATGTTTGCCTTTAAAATTGATTACAAACTTGCTCAAAAAGATATTTGCATCCGCATCTAATCTTCTGAGCTTGGCTACTCCCAACAAAAAATCAAGAAATGGAAACGGGTAAAAAGCTGCGCCATTGGGCTTTTGGGATAGGTACTTAATCGCAAGATCATTCTCCCCATTTTTTATGGCTAAATGAGTAAAAATATAAGCAACCAAAGGGCTGGTCGTAGGATCCAAATTGCATTTGCGGATGAGGGTCCAGGCAGATGTGACATCATTTTCAAAATTGGCCATAATCAAACCATACACCACCATGGTCTCTGTGTGAAACATATATGCATTGCGATCGGCATATAACATGACTTGCTCCAATTCAAACTTGGCTTGATCCATCGTGCCTTGTAAGCCACTTAATGTCTTGACGATCCATTTTAGCTCGTCGGGTATGGCACTCATCATAGCATGGATGATGCCAAGGCTTTTAAAATTAGGTATAAATTGGGGGAATTGTTTTACGTTATCTTGTAATAGCTGGTGGGCTTTTTTGATCTTGCCAAACGATGTAAGATAATGTCCGGCTTTAACTTGTACCAACGCCCAGTGCAGATGGATTTCGGCCATCACGTATCGCGTATATGGCGAATCCTTAGGCCCGGCACGCACTAATTTTTCCATGCGCGCCTCCACTTGTGGTGCCAACGATTTTATTAGCTTGGGGTCTTCGCTGAGATAGGCTTTAAGAAAATCGATATAATCTTCAATAAAATCTAGTGCAAGATTGTTTTGCTGAAAGGGTTTGATCTTAGCGATGGATTGTCGTGCCTCATCGAGTCTTAAATCAATCACCCGCTGATATATCGATTGGATATCACTATTAAAGGCAAAATGGCCCTGGGCAAATATCGATACTGGACCCTTAATAAAAAGTAAAATGATAAGGCAGAGTCGAGCGCCGTTGAGCTTATGCTTCCACGCTTGAAATGCTCTCATCGACTAGGATTCGGCCGCAATGTTCACAAACTAATACTTTTTTGTGTTGGCTAATCTCTAGTTGGGTTTGAGGAGGGATCTTATTATAACAACCTCCACAGGAGTCTCGACTCACGGTCACGACAGCTAGTGAATTACGATAATTTTTTTTGATCCTCTCGTAAGCGATCAAGAGACGCTCATCGATATCCTTTTTAGCCTTATCTGATTTTTTAGTCAATTTGACCACATCTTCCTCAGTCTTAGCTACGACCTCATCCAACTCAACCTTTTTAATATCGAGATCTTTTTTCTTTTGTTTGATCTTCTCTTTCGTTGATTTTGAAAGTTCTTCTTTCGATACAGACTGAGCTTCGGTGTCTTTTATTTTTTTATTAAACAGTTCGATCTCCAATTTCTGAAGTTCGATCTCTTTCATGAGCGCGTCGTACTCTCGATTATTTTTTACGGTATCGAGTTGTTTTTCATATTTGGCAATCAAGGTTTTAGAATCTTTGATGCCCGTTTGAAATTTGGCTACTTCTTTCTCAACGTTTTTAATGCTCTCTTCCAATTTTTTTGCCCGAGTATCCAGTCCTTCCAATTCATCTTCCAGATCACTTACTTCTACAGGAAGCTCTCCTTTGAGCGTCTCAAATTCATTGATCTGCGAATCAATTTGTTGCAGTTCATATAATTTTTTTAATTGGATAGCTACGGGTATATCGGCTTTAATCATTGGATATCAGATTTTTATGATAAAAAAGCAAAAGTGAATGTTTAAAAAAGCGTCGCAAATGTACGACTTTTTCCGTTACGGTTACACAAAATATTGTACTGGATTGGTAGTCAGGCTAGTCTGCCGCACCAAGAGGCCATTTAGGTTTTTTTGTAAGTAGTGTTGTATTAGCTCGCTGGTGTATCGCTCACTCTCATAATGACCTATATCCATTAATAATATTTTGCCATCTGCGTCAAAATATTCATGATATTTAAGATCGGAAGTGATAAATACATCTGCACCAGCTTTTATAGCTTCTGGGATCAGAAAACTACCGGACCCACCACACAGTGCAATGGTATGAATTGGATTTTCGAGTAGAGAAGTATGTTTTATTACACCTAGCCCCATCTTTGATTTTACTTCTTGGAGAAACTGTAGTGCTGTGACGGGTTGGGCTAGCTGACCTATAATGCCGCTGCCTATGGACATCGTTATTGAATCTTTTTTGGCTAATATCTTCTGATCTTGCAATCCGAGGATATCGGCTATTTTGCTGTTGACGCCGGTAATGATATTATCCAGATTAGTGTGCAGGGCATAGATGGAGATATCGTGCTTTATTGCTTTGATGACGGCTCGCTCCACATAGGTAGCGCCATTTATTTTTTTTAATCCCTTGAATAAAATCGGGTGATGAGCTATTATCATATTGAGCCCTATCTCAATGGCTTCATCGATGACGGATTCGATACTATCCAACGTTACCAATACGCCAGTCACTTCTTGATCTGAGTCGCCCACGATCAATCCTACATTATCATAGCTTTCAGCATATTGGGGTGGGGCCCAGGATTCCAAAGCTTGGATGATTGCTTGGACTTTCATTTGCTCATTTTGATTTTTTGCTCTATCAAGGTAGTGGAATATCCTGGTAGAAAAGGAATGGTGGTCACCACACCTTTATAAGCTAATACGAAAGAGGCACCTATAATTTGCTCGGGGAGCCAATCACCGCCCTTGACGAGCACATCTGGATGAATCGATTCGATCAATTCAAGAGGAGTAGCAGTATTAAATACAATGACAGCATCCACGCAAGTCATGGCAGCTAAAAGTCTACTGCGGCTTTTTATATTTTGGATGGGACGAGAGTCTCCCTTCAGACTCTGTACGGATTCGTCACTGTTGACCCCGATGATCAGCCGATCTCCAAGTGCCTTGGCCTTTTCCAGATAATCGATATGACCCAGATGTAAAAGATCAAAACATCCATTGGTAAATACGATAGTGTCACCCGAGGACTTCCATTGATGTATTTGGATCTGCAGGTGATGAAGTTCAAAAATTTTGTCAAGACTTGACTTCTGCACTTAATATTATATTTTTTTGGTTTCCTTTTTTGGACATGACCATCATACCTATAAGCCCAAAGATGGAGATAGTCACTACTTGTACTATGATAAAGCTGAGGTTGGCATAAGAGAAGCCATCCAACGATGAAATCCCATAAATACCCAAGGCACTCATCGTCAAAAAATGAAAAGGGCCTATGCCTCCCGGGGTCGGTATGACTGCACTCCAACTGCCAATGATAAATACCACTAGACTTTGAGTCAAGGTGATTTGGGAAGTCGGTGCAAAAGCCTGGAGGCCCAGAGCGGCCATGGTATAATATAATAGCCAAATCCCCAATGAGAGGAATATGATTTCTATAGGGTGATCACTTTTGGCTGCACTCACTATACCTTCGCGAAGTCCTTGAAGTTTGTTTTTGATTTTTTCGATGATGGGATGATAGAATCGATCGGTTTGAAATAAATAATAGACGGCAAGGATTATGAAAAGGCCTATAGCTCCCAATACCATCAAATGCCAGATCGATACGCTGGCTTGGGTGCTGAGAAAGCGATAGAGGACCTTGTTTTGTACTAAAAATGCAATTCCTGAAAAAAGTGCAAGTACGATGACATCCAGGATTCGGTCGGAAATGATAGTGCCTAATACTTTTTCCAATGGTGCATTGAGTCGTTTGGCTAATGATCCTGCCCTCGCCAACTCACCCATGCGGGGCAAGGCTAGATTGGCAAAATAACCCAAATGGACCGACCAGAATGTTTCCCACAAGCCTGCCTTGATATTCAATGGTTTAAGCATAATCACCCATCGTCTGGCTCTCATGACATTGCTCACCACAAAAGCAATCATCACTAGTAGTATCAGGATCTTGTCCAGCTGTTTGATATCCTCTATCAATTTTGTCCATAAGGAACAAGATCCTACATGATTGGGATCCTGCTCACACTGCTCCCTATACACTTCTTCTTGTCCATGGAAAACATAGTAAAACAAGGCAACTCCAAAGGATAAAAAGATTAAAAATCGGAGGTAAGAATAGATCCGCGATTTTACCATAACTATTGACTCAACTGATTGTGTTCGTCAGGAAATATATTAATTGGGGTGAAGGTACTAGCCTCTTCTGGGGTCATTAAAGCATAGGAAATAATAATTATAATGTCCCCCACCTCTGCCTTTCTAGCGGCAGCACCATTGAGGCAGATACTGCCCGAACCTTTCAGTCCTTTGATGGCATAAGTCTCTAATCGCTCACCATTATTTACATTTACGATTTGCAATTTTTCGCCCGGATATATTTTGGCAGCTACCATCAGGTCTTCGTCGATGGTGATACTCCCTACGTAATTGAGGTTTGCCTCAGTCACTGTAGCCCTATGGATTTTGGATTTAAAAATATGTAAAAACATTACGGGCAAAATTACGCATTGTCCAGGTATTACATACCACAACGTAGCCAGGTTTCAAAAATCTACAGGCATTTATTTGTCCGCCATATTTCGACCATACCTTGCATAAAACCAGGCAAGAGTCTGATCATAAAGCAATTAGTTAATGATCCCTGCCAGTTGTACTCCAAAATTCTGCACAGTTGGTGTCCTATACAAGATGTGTGCTCAAAAAAGCTCATAATTTATTAACACTAGATTGTCCTCTTATGAGCCGACATTTAGGCCAGCTTCGACACACCTTAAAATTGGACGCTTTATTTTTAAATGTTATATCTCCTATTCATCCGACCATTTAATCAATACCTATTACCATTTAATCAATTTGAAGTATTTATGCTTGTTTTTAAATTTAGATCAATATTTTTGTAGAACGAATTAGAATT
Organism: Saprospiraceae bacterium; assembly: GCA_031417835.1. Taxonomy (GTDB): domain Bacteria; phylum Bacteroidota; class Bacteroidia; order Chitinophagales; family Saprospiraceae; genus JADJLQ01. The sequence goes on from JANOWJ010000166.1 coordinate 25,794, forward strand.
TATGCACGAAATAGATCCTGATGGCAAGACTAGTTGGATAAAGTGCACATTGGATTTAAACTTCTTAAAATCTTTTTATATGAAAAGTAAAATTACAATTCTTGTTTTAGTTTTCCTCCAGCTGCAAGCCATGGCTCAGCTTGGTCTTCTTACAGATTCATTAAACGGTCCTATTGGGGTCACCGTAGATCAGTGGGGTAGTGTATGGTTGGCTGAGGTAGGCTCAGGCAATAATGACGGCGTCATTTCTTATGTAGCTAAGTCAGGTAAAAAATATCCCGTCATTACAAATTTACCCTCTAAAGTGAATCCAATAGCCGATGATGTTGTAGGCCCTTGGAAAGCTATTCCAATGACTTATGGCAAAATCGCCGTCTTATTAGGCGGTAATTACACGCTAGGGACCAATTTTGGCAAACTTGCTTTTTTTGATCTGGCAGGTTACAAGCCTGGAGTAGATCCGGTGAAATCGTTGAAGGACACTACTCATACCTTTGATATCAGCACCTTTGCCTTTAGCACCTCTGTGAATATGGACTCGGATCCATTTTCTGCAGTACAGGATGAAGACGGTCATTGGTATATCACCGATGCTGGTGCCAATACGATCATCAAAGTCAGTAAAAATGGCAAAGAAAAGTCTGTTTTTGCGCGTTTCAGTGGCTTCCCAAATCCCACTCCGGTCGGCCCGCCGTTTATAGATGCAGTACCCACAGGTATTGTGGCACTACCTAAGTATGGTGGATTTTTGGTTACTACTTTGACGGGATTCCCATTCTTAGAAGGCAGAGCAGCAGTGTATTTTGTAGATCGTAATGGTAATATTTCTCCATATACGACGGGCTTGACGCTACTTACGGATATTGCTATCGATCGCCATGGCACTGTATTTGTCAATCAATTTGGAAAATTCGGACCGAGGGGATTCATATTCGGATCAGGACAAGTCATCCGATTGCGTAAAGGTCATATCATAGATACTATAGCCAAAGGACATGGTCCTGGAGCCGGTCTCGCCATCTTTGACGGCCGAAAAGTGTATGCCACTAGCTTATTTACAAATCGATTATTAATAGGTACAGTGCCTCCTGAAAAAGCAGTAGTGGCTGCATCAGCTGCACTAGAAAGCCGAGAAAGTCCAGCAAATTCAAATGTATCGTTTAAAATATTTCCAAATCCGGCCAGTGACTTTCTCCAAGTAGATTGGAAACTAAAGGATCCATCCATGACCGCCGAAGTTTCAATTTTTGATGTGAAGGGCCAAAAAATTTGGAACCAAAATAATTTGTCCGGCGCGGGATTAAACAAGATAGATATTAAAAGATTCCTTCCAGGAGCTTATATCCTGTCACTACAGTCTAAAGAGGGTATAACCACTCAAAAGTTTAGTGTTTTAAGATAAACCCCGATACTTCATTTATTTAGAAGGGCGTGATCATACAAATGGTTATGCCCTTTTTTTATTAATGGTCTCTAATAAAAATAGTTTTGCACAGGTTTTTATTAGTATAGAATTGTTTTATGGAATCAAAATATTATCAATAAGTCGTACCCCTTCGAGCCAGACTGCTGCGCATATTGCTTTTTGACCAGGCTCCTTCCAAGAAGTAACAGATTTGAGGCTTTCGATGTGTACAATCTGTACATACTCCGCTTTGAAGGGATCCTGATTGAGCACTTCAAAACAAGATGTACTAAGCGCTTCTGGTTGCTCGCGGTGTCGGCTTTCCACAGCATGCATCAATGTAGTATAGATCAAAGCAGCTTGCATGCGTCCTACGCTGCTCAGACGGACATTGCGGGATGACATCGCTAGACCGTGAGGCTCTCTACTGGTGGCACAAACAACCAATTGCGTGGACATATTAAGTTTTTTTATCATATGTCCTATAATGGTAAATTGTTGGAAATCTTTTTGGCCCATATACAATCGATGCGGTTGCACTATGTCTAACAGCCGGTGCACTACCTGCACTACACCTTTGAAATGGCCTGGTCGATGCTCTCCTTCCATGACTTGATCCAATCCGTCCAGATCTAATATTACTTCTGGTAGATCAGTAGGATAGATTTCGGCAACAGAGGGGTAGAATAAAACTGCGCAACGAGCTTTACTCAGCAAAAAAGAATCAGCTTGAAGGGTACGGGGATATTTTTCCAAATCGCTAGCATCATTAAATTGAGTAGGATTGACAAATATGCTGCATACTGTGATTTCACTTTCCAGATTACTTTGCGCTATCAGGGATATATGCCCAGAGTGCAATGCACCCATAGTAGGTACAAATCCTATGGATCTACTATCATTCTTTTGAATACTTAACCAAGTCTGAATTTCGGATACCGATCTGAATATAAGCATGCATAAATATAGGTATGGCTGATAATAAAATCACCCTTTATTCATTTACATTCAAATAAGACCATCAGGCTAAAATGAAAATCATAAATATCTAGAAGCCTTAAAATATATAAAGAAGGAGTTCGACTTGGCTATTCTACTTATCTGATTTTTCGCTCTCGGATATCTTCCACATCTATACTGTGGACACCATCTTTTTGGCCGGCCATGTACACAGCAGTCACATCAAGACTCGCAGCACTTTCCACCACCATAAATCCCTCAAAACCATGGATCAAGTGAATGCCAAATTCTCTGATTTGTTCGCACGAAAGGCTCAGCACTCCATCGGGTTTTAACTCAAAAGGAAGAAATTTAGAGATTTCAATCGGCCAGGCTATTTTGACTTTAAGCTTTACAGGTTTAGTCCATGGGTTGTGAATGTTGACTATAGTCTGGTAATTACCTGGCAGAAAGGCTCGATTTTCAAGACTGGTACCGGGCACACTGCTCATACATATAAATTTTGCAGCGTACTGGAATTTTGGAGTGGTAGGTGCTACAATGATTGCCTTTGAAGCGGATTTTTTAGTTGCCATGATTTGTTTTTTTATGGGTTACTATTTCAATAATGTAAGCAGTTGATAAAAAATTACGTGTTTAACGTTAAAGTTTATTGCCGATGCCATCGAGCATTTTCTCTAGATTAACGCCAAAAGACCAAATGCATAGCCCCATCAAGACTAAGAACAAAAAAAAGACCCTTCTATCTAAGATAAAAGGGTCTTAAGGGGAGGTCGGAAGCGGATTCGAACCGCTGTACAAGGTTTTGCAGACCTCTGCCTGACCGCTCGGCCACCCGACCATATAAAGTGGTGCAAAGATAGGGAATTATCGGGAACAACAAAACGCTGCTTAATTGAATGGGGGCATGATAAAATGCAGGTTTCATAGCTCGGCTTCTTAATTAGATAACATTAACTCAATCTGGAAGAAACACGGGATCAAGACATTAGCGGCAGATGCCTTTAAGTACATACGCAATATTTGAGTCTTCAGAATCGGAATTGATTTTAGATCATGGTCTTACACCTGAATTGAAGGAAGGTGAACTTTTAGTAAAAATTGCTTTTACTACGCTATGCAGAAGTGATATGTACACCTATACCGGGGTACGACATGAGCATGTGCCCACTATATTGGGTCATGAGATCGTGGGTCATATAGAAAGTTTTGGGCCTCATACTTCGACTCAAGACCTTCGAGGCCAAAATCTGGTCATTGGCTCGAAAATAACCTGGGCTATTTATGCCAGTGACCCTCATTCTAGATCTGCGCAAAGAGGGATTCCTCAAAAAGCAGAAGGGCTTTTTAAATACGGTCATGAACGCATCACCTCAGAAAGTAATTTCCATGGTGGACTCAGTGAATATATCGTATTGCGTAAAAACACCCCGATCATCCGCCTACAGGACGATCTCCCGGATGCAATTGCGGCTATGATCAATTGTGCAGTAGCTACTGTATCAGGAGCGATGCGGCTTGCTGGACATATCAAAAATCAACAGGTGTTGATCAATGGTGCAGGTATGTTAGGCCTGATCGCATGTGCCATGGCGAAAGTGATGGGTGCTCAAAATATACTTGTATTAGATGCCGATGTGGCTAGAGCTGAAATGGCTAAAAATTTTGGAGCCGATGATGTCGCCGGTGGCGAGGACATTGCGAAGGCTATAGCTGATTGTGTACAAGATGATCCATCCGGCAGGCATCGCATCAATGTGCTATTAGAGTTTAGTGGTATACCTCAAGCTATTGAAAACACGTTAAGTACACTCGACATAGGAGGGGTAGCCGTATGGGTAGGCGCCACATTTCCTCAGGATAATATTGTCATCAATGCAGAATATATCGTCAGAAGACTCTTGACGATCAAAGGGCTTCATAATTACAATGCTCAGGACCTCATCCATGCTGTGGAGTTTATAGAGCAACATCATATGACTTATGATTTTAATCGATTGATAGCGCGTGTATATCCACTGGCCCAAGTCAATGATGCCTTTAGATATGCTGTGTGCAATAATCCCTATAGAGTGGGCATCAAAATAAATTAAACTAAGGGTGATGGGGAAAATAAGTTTGGTTGTTTTTGATCTCTCCGGTACTGCGGTCACAGATGACAATGCTGTGGCCAAGTGTATGTATCAAGGAGCTAACCATTTTGGAGTCAACGCCTCTTTAGAAGACTTTGAAAAAACAATTGGTACCAATAAGATTCATCTCTATGAGCATATGATCGCAAGAGATCATGGGGAGACAGTTGATATCGCTCAATTGGAAAAACACCGCTATCCGCAGTATAGAGATCAGGCGATGATGATGTTCAACTACTATTCTGAATTGATGATAGCATATTATGAGCAAGAGGTCATTGCAATGCCTGGAGCTGAGGAGACCTTTGTATGGTGCAAGTCACTTGGCATCAAAGTAGCTACGGATACGGGATTTCATCGGGCGGTCCATTTGTCTATCATGAAAGGATTATTGTGGAAAGAACGTGGGCTGGTAGACCTGGCGCTGGATGTAGATGATACGAATGGAATCGGTAGGCCATCGCCTTATCTGATATTTAAAGCCATGACTGAGCTGGGTATACAGAGCGTACACGAGGTCATAAAGATCGGGGATACTCCAGCGGATTTACTCTCCGGCTATCATGCAGGTTGTATCGCAAATATTGGTGTGTTGAGTGGTGCCAACTCTCAAAAAGTATTATTTCAATACCCACATACCCACCTTATATCCAGTGTCGCAGACTTGCCAGAATTGATCACTAAAGAATTTTTATAGATATGCCGCTCAGTCTCCCAAGTACATCAAATACGAAAAAAACCACCTCCGGCACGATGGTAGCTTTCCATGCCTCCATGGCTGCATTTATTACCTACATGAGTATGTATGCGTTCAGAAAACCATTCACTGCGGCTACATATGATGGATTACAACTCTGGGCCATAGATTATAAAATAGTATTGATCATCAGCCAGTTGATAGGCTATACCTTATCAAAATATATAGGGATAAAATTAATTTCGGAATTAAAAGCAGATCAGCGTATAAAGACGCTGGTCCTCTTGATGGGCATAGCCTGGGGGTCTTTATTATTATTTGCCATAGTGCCTTATCCTTATAATTTTCCTTTTATGTTTCTTAATGGTTTGCCCTTGGGATTAATATGGGGAGTCGTATTTAGTTTTTTAGAAGGTCGAAGATGTACAGAATTATTAGGCGCTGTCATGGCTTCCAGTTTTATTGTATCCTCTGGATTAGTGAAAGCTGTTGGGAAATATTTGATTGAAATCAGACAGGTAGACGACCTTTGGATGCCATTTATCACAGGATTGATTTTTTTACCCATTTTGTATTTAGGTATTCAATTATTAAAACGAGTACCCCCTCCGGATGAACAAGATATTGAGCTGCGATCGATTCGGGAGCCAATGGATCGAGAAGATCGTATAATTTTTATTCGAAAATTTGGCCTTGGTATATTTCTCTTGATCCTCATATATGTCGCCTTGACTGTCTTTAGAGAGTTGAGAGACAATTTTGCAGTAGAGTTTTGGACAGATTTGGGCTACGGTCAGACCCCGGAAGTGCTGATCCTATCGGAGGTGCCTATAGCTATAGCAGTATTGATCATTATAGCAGGTATGATATGGATTAAAAACAATAAGATTGCATTTTATGCTACAATCTGGACTTTTGTATGCTGTGGATTACTCCTCATCTTGACCACCACTTTATTTGTATCACAAACTATCGGTCCATGGTCCTGGATGATCATCGGAGGATTTATGATGTACTTACCCTATATCGCTTTTCATACCATCTTGTATGAACGCTGGATAGCTCATTTTAGGTTCAAAAGCAACATTGGATTCTTAATGTATTTATCTGACGCTGCGGGATATCTGGGTGGTACTGCCATCTTGTTGTACAAAAACTTTGGTCGACCAGAAATTCGCTGGCTATATTTTTTTAAATCGACATCGTACGTAGTCGGATTTGCTATGATGGTATTAGCTTTAGGGGCTTGGATTTTTTTTAACAGTATGGAGCCTAGGCGCGTTAAAACAAAATTATATGCCGCTTGATAGTTTCAATAGTTTTCTTTAACTCCGTACCCGATTGAATTGACATGTTATATTAGATTTTATATTTATAAATTTATTCTTGTATGAAAAAAATAATACTTGTTTTTACGTTTGCTATTTGGACGGTCTATAGCTTCGCGCAACTCTTGGGTGCTCAAATTAAATTGCCTAATGGGTGGAGCCTGAGCCCCGCAGGTACATCATTTCCATTGGGTGATCTGCCACTCAACATGGTCCTGAGCAAATCTTCAAAATATATGGCAGTGACTAATAATGGTCAAAGTATTCAGAGCATCCAGTTAATTGATGTCAAAAAAGAAAAAGTGATCGACAGTATAGTTATTGCAAAGTCTTGGTTTGGACTTCAGTTTTCTGCTGATGAACGAATGTTATATGCTGCCGGAGGCCATGATAATCGAATTTTTAACTATGAAATTAAAAACGATCGGTTGGTTCTAGTCGATAGTATTATTTTAGGTAAAATTTGGCCTGAACGGATAGGTCCTGCAGGATTGGTGCTCGATGAAGTTCGTCAAAGAATGTATGTAGTCACGAAGGAAAATAATAGTCTGTACGTACTCGATCTTAAGACAAAATCAATCATTCAAAAATTAGGATTGGATGCTGAAGGGTATACTTGTTTACTCAGTCCTGATGGCAATGAATTATTTATCTCTTGCTGGGGTTGTGATCAGATTTTGACCTATGATTTGAATAAAAATCTCTGGAAACCATCCATACCGGTAGGTGATAATCCAAATGAAATGATCATCAGTCGCGCCAGACAATTGCTTTATGTATGCAATGCCAATGACAACAGCGTGTCTATCGTGGATCTAAAAACAAAAAAAGTAATTGAAACACTAGATGCGGCTTTATATCCCAATTCTCCAAGTGGCTCGACTACGAATAGTTTGGCATTGGATGAAAAAAATAATCGACTTTATATAGCTAACGCGGATAACAATTGTTTGGCTGTATTTGATGTCAAAGTCAAGGGAAAAAGCCTTTCTAAGGGTTTTATACCAGTAGGGTGGTATCCAACCAGCGTGAGAGTGATCGGAAATAAGATATGGGTAGCCAATGGTAAGGGTTTGACTTCAAGAGCCAATCCATTTGGCCCTTCACCGCTCAGAAAAAGAGAAGATGTCATCCATCATGGCGGCATCACCAAAGATGGCAACGAAGTACAATATATCGGTGGTCTTTTTTTAGGTACGATGAGCATCATCCCGTCTCCTACTCCTCAAGCCATGGTAGCTTATACAAAGGCTGTATATCAAAATACTCCTTATTCATTACAGAAAATGGAAATGGCAGATACCTTGGCTACTGGGTTTCCAATCCCAATGAAAAATACTCAAAAATCACCAATCAAATATGTATTCTATGTCATCAAAGAAAATCGAACGTATGATCAAGTATTAGCTGATGTGCCTGGAGGCAATGGGGATACTTCACTTTTATTATTTGGCAAAAGCATTACACCTAATCAACACAGTCTAGTAGAATCATTTGTCTTATTGGATAACTTTTATGTGGATGCAGAAGTAAGTGCTGACGGCCACAATTGGAGTATGGGTGCATTGGCTAATGACTACCTTGAAAAAACGTGGCCTACCAGCTACGGCGGCCGAGGAGGTACATATGGTGGCGAAGGAGAACGCACTATTGCAAATAATAAAAACGGTTTTATTTGGAATAATTGTCATCGCCATGGAGTAAGCTATCGAACGTATGGTGAATTTGCGGATGACGGAAAACCTAATATTCCAATACTCAAAGATCACTTCTGCAAAGATTTTCCCGGTTATAATCTTAGCATACGCGATACTTTTCGTTTCGGAATTTGGAAAAAAGATTTCGATTCACTCTTGAGTATCAATCAACTGCCTCAGTTCAATACGGTTCGTTTTGGAAATGATCATACCGAGGGCATGCGCAAAGGCAGACCATCCCCATACGCGCATGTAGCAGACAATGATCTGGCCGTAGGGATGTTTGTAGCAGCATTAGCTCAAAGTCCCATTTGGAATGAAACTGTTGTTTTTATATTGGAGGATGATGCACAAAACGGAGCTGATCATGTCGATGCTCATCGGAGTACGGCATATGTAGCAGGCGGCTTTGTCAAGCGCAAGTTTATAGATCATACGATGTATTCGACTTCATCTGTTTTACGCACGATAGAGTTGATCTTAGGTATGGCTCCTATGACTCAATATGATGCCGCTGCTACCCCGATGTGGCGATGCTTTGACTCCATCCCTAAACCATTTAACTTCAAGCCGATCATCCCTGAAATTGACTTTGACGAAAAAAATACAGCGATGAATGAATGGCAGCGACGCTCAGAGTTGTTTGATTTTGCCAAAGAAGATACCAATAATGATATCGAATTCAATAAGGTTTTGTGGCATGGATTGAAAGGCTCTTTGCCATTCCCAGGACCCAGAAGAGCTGCCTTCGTGCGGTTGATAGATGTCGATTAGTCTTTTTGCAGAAGGTCTTTTTATTCAGGTTAAAATCGTAGAAAACCTCAGCTCAAACGAATATCTATCCACTCATTTAAGGAATTTATTATTTTAAGAGAGGTCGAGATGAGCTAATCATTGACTACCTTAGTGCAAACGATTGCGCTTTTGAAGAAACGGGTAACATTGACTGATATCGCTGCTGAGCTGAATACTACACCTGCCACGGTGTCAAGAGCACTGCAAGATCATCCTCGCATCAGTGTGGAAATGAAAAAAAGAGTGCTTGAATGCGCCGAAAGACACCATTTTAAAATAAACAAAATAGCTTCTTCATTGCGGTCAGGCAAGACGCATGTCATCGGGGTAATGATACCCAGTGTAGAAATCAATTTTTTTGGATCCGTAGTGCATGGTATTGAGAGTTTGGCCAATTTAGAAGGGTATACCATATTGATCTACCAGACAAATGAATTGATAGAATATGAGATCAAAGGACTAGAGACTTTTATATCTGCGGGAGTCGACGGCATCCTCGTTAGTCCCTCTAAACAAACGAAGGACTATTCTCACTTCGTTTCTATAAAAAATAGAGGAATTCCTATTGTTTTTTTTGATCGACATCATGATTTATTGGGCATACCCGGTGTGGCCATAGATGATCTCAAAGGAGCTTATATGGCTACTGCTCATCTTATAAGCCAGGGATATAAAAACATAGCTCATATCGCTGGTCCTTTGCACGTAAAAATATTTCATGATCGACTTTTGGGCTATAAAAAAGCACTATTTGAATATGGTGTGAAAATGGTCGATTCAAATTTATTTATTGGCAACGTATCCATAGACGCGGGTCGTACAGGAGTAGAAGTTTTATTTGATCAAAAAAACAAACCGGATGCCATATTTGCCGTTGAAGATTTTACGGCTTTAGGGGTTATCAAAGAATTAAAACATAGACGCATCAGGATCCCTGAAGAATGTGCAGTCATAGGATTCGCAAATGAACAATTTGGCCAGCACATCACGCCTAGCCTCTCTACGATTGACCAACAGACTGTAAAGATGGGTGAGGCCGCTTTTAATTTATTGTTGTCGCTGGTCAGTAATCCGAGGTTTATGGAAAGCCACAATCTGCAAAATATTAAATTGGAGCCAATTGCTTTTTTTAGAGACTCTTCCTTAAAGAAAAAAAGTCATGTCGATATATAATCTCAGCAGCTTTCGTCGAGGTATGGCCTTGCTTGCTGTTTTCTCTTGCTTTCAAGCCCCGATATCGTCAAATAGAGGCCAAGCTCATATACCCTTATCAACCTCACCTGCTATCATATATAATTGGGACAAATTTGTCATGGGGGCTGACCTTTCCTATGTAAATATGATTTTGGACCGGGGTGGCCGATACCAAGACTCAGGGCAGGTCAGGGACCCCTATCAAATCTTTAAAGCGCATGGTACCAATTTAGTTCGCATAAGGTTGTGGCATTCTCCAGCTTGGCAGGCCGGGCTGAACGATGGTAAAATTTATAACGATTTGGCAGATGTAGTTTTAGCCATCCGCCGATCAAAAGCAGCTGGTATGGCGGTCAACCTGGACTTGCACTATTCTGATCGCTGGGCAGACCCCGCTCATCAGGAGACACCGGAAGCCTGGAAGAATTTAAATTATAACCAACTAAAGGATTCAGTGTACGCTTATACGGCCCACATCTTACATTATTTGCACCAGCTATCACTCGTGCCGGAGATCATACAAATCGGTAACGAAACCAATCAAGGTATGCTGTTTCCGCTTGGTAAAGTTGTTGATAATAATTTTCAACCTTTTGCGGATTTATTAAAAGAAGGGATAAGAGCAGTTCGGGATTTTTCAAAAACTTCTACCATCAAACCTTTGATATTGATCCATGTGGCCCAACTACAACATGCTGCATGGTGGACGAATGGGGTCATGCAGTTGGGAGGAGTGCGCGATGTAGATATCATAGGACTTTCCCACTATTTTAATTGGTCCACCGTGCAATCTTTTGAGGAAATCAATTCAATAATATCTTCGTTAAAAGCTAAGTATGGGAAAAAAGTGATGATCGTAGAGACCGCCTATCCATGGACAACTAATAATGCGGATTCGTATCCCAATATTATTTCCGGCGACAAAGGGTTTTCTAATTATGGGGTCAGCCCGATGGCTCAATTAAATTATATGCAAGACTTGACTCAAGCCATCATCACAGGTGGTGGGAGCGGTATCATGTATTGGGAGCCAGGTTGGATCACATCTTCTCTTCAGGACGGTTGGGGTACAGGATCGAGTTGGGATAATAATACATTCTTTGATTTTAAGGGTGATCCTTTGCCTGTATTTCGATTCATGACCCACAATTACAAATTTTAAATGAAGTAAATAGTTTATTCTTTAGGTATATACATCTTTTAGTACATTTCTAAACCATTTCTAATTGTCATCCCCATTGAAAATAAATAGCCTGCAACTTTTCGAAGAGCTTTACCATAAAAAGCCTACCATTCTGGTCAAATCACCGGGCCGGATAAATCTGATAGGGGAACATATTGATTACTATGGGGGTTATGTGATGCCTGCTTCCATAGATCGATATATCACCATATGCTTAGGGCCATCAACCCAATCAGACAGTCGGGTCTACTCGGCCTCTTATGATGAGCAAATCATTATTCCGGCGGGTTATACTTCAGTCGAATCAAATAATCATTGGAAAAAATATATCCTCGTAGCATTAAGCATATTAAAAGAAAGTGGTTTTGTAAGCAATCCATTTGAAATGTCGATTGAAAGCAATATCCCTACAGGTGCTGGGTTATCTTCATCTGCAGCTTTGTTATGCGGCTTTATCAGCGCACTTGCAGAGCATAATCACTGGATGATTATCCCTGAAAAAATTGCATTAATAGCTCAGACTACCGAGCATAGATTGGGCACACCCTGTGGTCTTATGGATCAGTATGCGAGCCTCATGGGTCAGTCGGATAGTTTTCTACTTATTGATTTTAGCAATTTGAAAATCAAAAAGGTAAAGGTGGATCTGAAAAATTATGTCCTGAGATTGATCAATACCAAAGTGCATCATGAGCTCACAGATGGAGGCTATGCTCGTCGGCGTCGCGAAGGTGAAGCAGCTTTGGAGTCATTAAAGTCATTTTATTCCAAATCGGGTGGTTATAGGGAGTTTTCATTGGATGAACTGGAGGCCATGCCTAAATTTGATGACACGGAATATAAACGGGCCAAGCATGCGATCACTGAGCATGTTCGGGTCATCCAGTTTGAACAGGCCATCCAAATGGGTGATCTTGAACTAGCGGGCCATCTGATGTATGCGACTCATGAAAGTCTAAGACTAGACTATAATGTATCCTGCGAGGAAGCAGATTTTATAGTAGCAGCAGCAAAATCTTCCGGAATAGCAGGCGCGAGAATCATGGGTGGAGGATTTGGAGGTTGTGTGCTTTGTCTGATGGATTGTAATGTAGAACAAGCATTTAAAGATAAATTGAAAGGTGACTATGAAAAGCGGTTTGGATTAATACCTGAATATATAGATGTTAATCTGGGTGAACGCCAGATCCTTAATCTTGTGCCAGAATAATACTGATCTAATCCTATCTTTGCGACTGCATGGATATACCATCACTCCTGACATATTGTAGGTTTGAAACAAGTCGCAGCAGCGGGCCTGGTGGTCAACATGTCAATAAAACAGAAAGCAAAGTATCCATCTACTTTAGTATAGAAGGTTCTACTTTGAGCGATAGTCAAAAACAAAGATTAATTGATTTATACCCTAATCGCATCAATTATTTAGGCGAGTTGTATTTACAGTCTTCTGCCAGCCGGTCCCAGGCTAGTAATAAAGAAACCGCAATTTTTAAACTTTTTAGTTTAATTGAAAAAGCTTTTGTCCCGCCTAAAAAGCGAATAAAAACCAAGCGATCTAAGGCAAGTATTGTCGCTCGATTGAACTCAAAGAAGTATCAGTCAGATAAAAAAAGTAATAGGAGGACGAGATTGGAATAGTCCAACTTCCACAATATATAATTTCAAGCCCCGTAGGGTATTTTCAACCAAACTACAATGACAGATTTTATACATACTCGTTGGGAGAATTTAGTAATGGCTAACTATTCAATCGACCCTGCGAGATTATTTTCCTATGTGCCTCCTGGGGTTGAGTTAGATCTATACGAAGGCAAAGCTATGGTGAGCTTGGTTGGATTTATCTTTAAGGGTACAAAATTTTTTAAAATACCTATTCCTTATTTGGGCACTTTCGAAGAAGTAAACCTGAGGTTTTATGTCAAAAGGTCACTGCCTACAGAAATAAAGCGAGGGGTAGTCTTCATCAATGAGACAGTCCCATATAAGGCAGTAGCTTGGGTGGCTAATAAATTATACAACGAACGGTACACCGCTATTCCGACAAAGCATCATTTTACAGAGGACGGATCCCATAAAAAAATGGAGTATCAATGGTACATAAAAAATAAATGGAATAGACTAGGTGTTACCATAGTGAAAGGGGAGGAGTCTATGATGGCGGGTAGTATGGAAGAGTTTATCTTCGAGCATTATTATGGCTATACCAGAATCAATGCAAGTACTTCGCAGGAATACCGAGTAGATCATCCCAGGTGGACAACAAATAAGGTCATTGAATATGATGTCCATTGCGATTTTGATCATATGTATGGTCCTGATTTTGCCTTTTTAAATCATCAAAATCCTGATTCAGTACTTTTTGCTGCGGGATCTGGTGTCACCATTAAATGGAAGCGGGAAACTTTTAGTCAACTTATTCAATAAATGCATTGAGAAACCATCGCTCTGACCAATGATTGTGATTCGCTAACCAACCTCTTCGATAATAGTCAAGACAGTCACATCCATTGGCCGTCGACTGAATAAGAGTAATATCAACCAGTGACACCGACGGGAGGAGTTACCACCGCAGATGATGTATGACTAGGTTTTTCAGGAAAAGGACGAGGACCAATTAATTTTTCAACATCAGATTTGACTAATACTTCTTTTTCTAACAAGGTCCTGGCTATAAGATCCAGCTTGTCCCGGTTTTCGCTAAGGACAGTCTTTGCTCGATTGAATTGAGATTCCACCAATTTACGTACTTCGTCATCAATCATACGTGCTGTATCATCAGAATAAGGCTTTTGGAAATTGTCCTGACTCATACCGTAAAAAGATACATTGCCTACCTTATCATTCATCCCAAACACGGTGACCATAGAATAAGCCATTTTGGTAGCCTGATCGAGATCACTTTGTGCCCCGGTAGATATTTTATTGAATACAATAGTCTCTGATGCGCGGCCTCCAAATGTCATACACATTCTATCGAGCAACGCATCGGTACGCGTGATATATTCTTCTTTGGGTAAATATTGAGCATAGCCTAATGTGCCTATACCTCGAGGTACGATCGTCACTTTTACGAGTGGAGAAGCATGTTCTAATAACCAACCACATACGGCATGACCTGCCTCATGATAGGCTATTATTTCTCGTTCTTCCGGGGATATGATTTTGTTTTTCTTTTCCAGTCCACCTATCACTCGATCCAATGCATAATTGAAGTCATCCATGTCTACAGCAGCCTTATTTCTCCTAGCTGCTATCAGGGCAGCTTCGTTGCAGATGTTGGCGATGTCTGCGCCGGCAAATCCCGGAGTCATCTCCGCAAGGATCACAGGGTCGACATCATGTTTGAGTTTGATGTTTTTTAAGTGCACTGCAAAGATAGCTTCTCTGCCTTTAAGATCAGGAGCATCGATGCCTATCTGGCGGTCGAATCTACCAGGTCGCAGCAGCGCATTGTCTAATACATCTGGTCTGTTTGTTGCTGCCATGAGTATGACCGCTTTATCTGTAGGGAAGCCATCCATCTCTACCAGCAATTGGTTGAGGGTACTTTCGCGCTCATCATTGCCACCCTGCCACGTATTTTTTCCTCTGGCTCTGCCGATCGCATCGATCTCATCAATAAATATTATACAAGGGGCTTTTTCCCGAGCTTGTTTAAAAAGATCTCTCACTCTGGAAGCACCCACTCCAACAAACATCTCCACAAAATCCGAGCCACTGATCGAAAAGAATGGTACTCCCGCTTCCCCAGCTACCGCTTTGGCCAATAATGTTTTGCCTGTACCGGGAGGACCTACCAACAAAACTCCTTTAGGGATTTTACCACCCAGGGCAGTATACTTTTTTGGATTTTTGAGAAAATCCACGACTTCCATGACTTCTTCTTTAGCTTCATTGAGGCCTGCCACATCTGCAAAAGTTACATTTGGAGTACTGTCTTTATCAAATAATGTTGCCTTTGATTTGCCGATATTAAATATTTGCCCGCCGGGACCACCTCCAGCACCACCACCTACCCGTCGCATGATAAATAGCCAAAGCGCTACAATGAGGAAAATAGGAATCACCCAGCCCAACAATGGACCCAAATAGTCGGTCCGTTTTTCGTGACTGATATAGATTTTATTGCTTTCTGGCAGTTCCTTATTTAGCTCAAACACTTGATTCTCAAGAGATTCTACTGATCCTACGGTAAACTCAAAATGAGGATAATCTGAAGTGACTGTATTTTGGGCGGCATTAGGGTACTTAGCTACGCTTCCTTTTTTGAGATAGACATATGCTTTTTCCTTATTGATCACTACTACTTTGGCTACATCACCGGCTCGTACCATCTGTTGAAATCTACCAAAATCGATTTCAGATTGAGTGGATTGATTAAGCATCAATTGCATGATCAGGATGAATGCCACGATAAGGCCATAGATCCAGTAAATATTAAAATTGAATTTCTTAAAATTCTTCTTGTTGTTTTCTTCCATGATTATACATTCAAAAGTACTGTTATTTCATAAACATTTTAACTTTTGCTTCGTTCCAAACCTATGGTTAAATAATAACTAAACCTGATGAAACTCTACGGTCTTGGCGTCACTCCATAATTGGTCCAGCTCATAATACCTGCGCGTATCTTTATAAAAAATGTGCACAATGGTGGTAAAATAGTCGATTA
Organism: Saprospiraceae bacterium; assembly: GCA_031417835.1. GTDB lineage: Bacteria > Bacteroidota > Bacteroidia > Chitinophagales > Saprospiraceae > JADJLQ01. The sequence continues at coordinate 41,857 of JANOWJ010000166.1, forward strand.
GTATCCATTTAGCCTGCGATTCACCTTCAGTATGGTTTGGCGTCACGCCAAATTTTAACTTGACCGCACGATAAATATGGCCCGATATGGCTTTAGTCAATGTGATATTGTCAGCTTCACAGACGATAAAAAAATCTGTAGGGCCATCCAGTCCTCTCAAGTCCATAAGCGTAATGGAGGAGCCTTTTTTGTCCAAAATGGTTTCGATGATCAGATCGTTAAGAGGGTCCTTTATCGGTTTTTGTGTAGCTTTTGAGGGTGCTTTTATAGCTTTTGCGGGTGCTTTTTTTTCTTTTGCCAAAAGGTGTGATTATTTGCTTTAGAAAATAAATAGTTTATTTGTTTGACAAAAATATGAAAATTGGGCCACATTATTAAACCAATTGGTGGATTCAAAATCCTATTGGACGAGACGGCCTCCACGCAGACCTTCACGCAGGATCTGATTAAATCCAATATCATACCTCATGGTACGGTCATCATGGCTCGTCACCAGACTCAAGGCAAAGGCAGGTTAGACAAAGCTTGGACCGCTGCACCGTCTGAAAATTTTACAGGTAGCTTTTTTCTTCGATTCGAGACCGGAGGTGACACTTTCCATCCTTCCATGATCAGTATGTTGGCCGCGCTATCGGTACGGCAGGCGGTTCAGGCTTTTATACAGGAACCTGTTTATATCAAATGGCCGAATGACATCATTTGCCTCCATAAAAAACTGGCAGGCATATTGATCACAAATCAATGGCATGGCAAAACAATGGAATCTTCCATAGTCGGGATTGGCATAAATCTTAATCAAATTCAATTTAACCAAGACCTTCCCCAAGCCAGTTCGTTAAGAGCGCTCTCTGGAAATTATATAGATCGTATGTCGGTCATGACCAGCCTTATAACTGCTTTGAATCAATGGTACCAAAGCTTGACAAATCAATTGCATAACCATCTATATCAAGCGTATCATAATCATCTGTGGGGTTGGCAGAAAACTGTACAGGTGCAATGCTTAGGAGAAGTGCAATTGCGCACAGGACGGATACTTGAAGTCATGCCTGATGGAAAAATAAAAATTGACCTTGGCTTACAGAGTGTAGCTATTTTTGACCTTGATGAAATAAAAATAATATTTTAGTATGAAAGCAATTTTGCTTACAATAGGTAATGAGGTCTTGAATGGTCAAGTGGTAGATACCAATGCAGCTTGGATCGCTCAGCAACTTCTGGCACAAGGGGTGCCGGTCAAAGAAAAATGGTCTGTGTCAGATACCATCGAGGCTATCCGGGACGGATTGGCCCATTCAGCTCGCAGAGGTGAGTTAATCATCACTACGGGTGGTCTTGGCCCAACTGCTGATGACCTTACATGTGAATCCTTAGCTCAATATATGGGCGTAAAGAGGATATTTCATGAAGCTACTTTTGAAAATCTTCGCAAGATATTTGCCGGATTCCACCGCGAGCCCGGGTTTCAGCATCGCGAGCAATGCACATTGCCTGATGGGGTCACTATTCTACCCAATTCTGCTGGCACTGCACCTGGCATGTATTGTAAAGTGAATGATGTTCATATCATAGCATTACCTGGCGTGCCATTTGAGATGAAAGCCATCTTTGATCCTCATGTGATAGACCTACTGCGAGAGATAAAGTCAGGTCCAAGGCGCATTAGCCATACGTTCAATACAGTAGGTGAGGGGGAAACTGTCCTGGAAGAATTGTTGCGGCCGATCACGAGTGCTTTACCTACAAATGTGGGGTTTGCCTTTTTGCCGGATATCTATAGGGTACGAATCAGGGTTGATCTGGATAGTGAATCTGAGGCAGATTATCAAGCATGGCTTTCCACTTTAGAATTAGTCAGGACAGCGCTAAAAACCTATCTGGTAGGCGAAAATGAAATCACGTTAGAGGTGGCGATTGGCCAATTGCTTCAAAAAAGAAATTGGATGCTGGCAACCGCCGAAAGTTGCACTGGCGGCTATCTGGCGCACTTGATCACCTCGATCTCAGGTGCATCCATGCATTACAAAGGCAGTATAATAGCCTACCATAATGCGATAAAAGAAGGTTTATTGTATGTGGATAAGGCGACCTTAGACGAGTATGGATCAGTGAGTGAAGAGACCGTGATTGCGATGGCTCAAGGAGCCCTTAAAAGCCTTGATACCCAGGTAGCTGTGTCTATCTCAGGTATAGCCGGTCCGGGCGGTGGGACAGCATCTAAACCAGTGGGTCTGGTGTGGTTGGCTCTGGCCGATACAAATGGTCGATTGAAAACCCATAAAATCAATAGAAGTCGAGATAGAAGTATAAACATAAGGGGTGCTGCTGTTATGGCTTTGATCTTGCTACATCGGTTCCTTTTGCCTGAATAATTAGTACCTTTGGCACAGATGGTACATGATCTGATCATGCCCAAAATGGGTGAAAGCATTACTGAAGCTACTATACTTCGCTGGTTTTTTAATGAAGGAGACACAGTAAAGCAAGATGAACCAATTTTGGAAATTGCAACAGACAAGGTAGATTCTGAGATACCTGCACCTATGGATGGCCGACTTGTTCAAATATTTTTTAAAGTCAATGATGTTGTCCCAGTTGGTGCCCTTATTGCTAAAATATCGGATGGGGTAAATGATGAAAATGTTGAAAATTCTGCTGTCCTATTAGACTTCACTGAGGTAGACCCTATACTACCAATCATCGACCCTGTAATAAATGTACCTTTTCAACCCTACATAAAGAGTCCACAAGTCCAGGTGGATCAATCGGACACTTCAACAAAGCAAATTTTTTATTCACCATTGGTTCGTACCATAGCCCAACAAGAGCAGATTGAACTTCATGAATTGGATGCACTTATGGGCACTGGCGCAGATGGCCGAGTGACTAAACAAGATGTTTTGAATTATGTAGACTCTAAAAAATTAAAAACTGAAGATAAATCGGCTAACCAGACGCACGTATCCAACCTGTCTACATCCGATGATACCGATGAGATTATTGAAATGGATCGGATGAGGCGATTGATTTCAGACCATATGATTCAAAGTAAAAACACCTCTGCTCATGTGACTTCATTCATAGAGGTGGATGTGACGGAGATCGTCCTTTGGAGAAATAAGCATAAGGCTATTTTTCAAAAAAAGTATAATCAAAACATCACATTTACCCCGATCTTTATTCAATCTATCATAAAAGCAATTAAAGAATATCCATTGATCAACGCCTCGCTCCATGGGTATCAAATCATAAAGAAAAAAGATATTCACATCGGTATGGCAACCGCGCTCCCATCAGGCAATCTGATCGTGCCGGTCATCAAAAATGCGGATCGCATGAGTTTGCAAGGTTTAGTCCATTCAGTCAATGATCTTGCTACCAGAGCAAGAGACCATCAGTTGAAGCCTGACGAGATTTCCGGGGGGACATTTACTATTACTAATATTGGCTCTTTTGGCAGTTTGATGGGTACACCAATTATCAACCAACCCCAACTCGCTATTTTGGCAGTAGGAGTGATTAAGAAAAAACCAGTAGTACTCGAGACACCACAGGGTGATGTGATAGCCATACGACATTGTATGTATATGTCATTATCTTATGATCATCGGGTGATCGACGGTTTTTTGGGAGGTTCATTTTTGAAAAAAATCGCGGACTTGTTGGAATCATTTGATCCTAATACTACAATTTGAGGATGAATACGATAAATAAAACGCTTGCGATCATTACTTTGTCATGGCTTGCCAGCCTGAGGCTTTCTGGCCAGACAACAGATTTTTTGAATAAGCAGGCAGATGGCTATTTTAATAATAAGCAGTTTACTAAAGCATTATTCATCTATCAGCAATTGTTGATGTCCTCACCTCAGAGACACGATTTGTTGATCAAGCGGGCTATCTGTGACTTTGAAACGAATCACTTAGATTCAGCAGAGTTTTATCTTAAAAAATTATTATTTACCTCAAGAGAGGAACTCGATCTTATCCATTATATCTATGGCAAGATATTAATGAGCAAGGGAGAATTTGATCTAGCTATTAGACAATTCAAAAAGAGCTTAAATTTTGCGCATAATCGGGCAGACTTTAGAGCTAAAATCATAGATGATATCAAACGTTGTGGTGCAGCTTTGAGCTTACCCAGAGCCTCGGATGCAATCTTGATCGAAGCTGCAGGTACGGAAGTGAATACCGAGTGGGATGAAATAAATCCCATTCCAAGTATCAATATGGACTCAAAATTCTATTTTAACTCTAATCGGGAAGTCAGCGGTCTACAAAGCAATTACAGTGAGGGCTTTGAATTAGCATATGATATGTACTCCAGCACACTGCAAAGTGGAGAATGGTCGGATATCAATGCCTTGAATCCTAATCTGAGTACAAAAAACCATGAATTGTTAGCAGATTTTGAAGAAAACGGCCAAATCCTATATTTTAGAAAAGGCGAGAAGATGAATGCCCTTGACTTCGTCACGGATACATTCAATCGGGTGGATGAAAAAATTAAAAAGGGAAAATTTGACGCCGCGTTTTTAAAATCTGGTGACGATATCCATCTTTTTACGAATGACATTTTAATATTTTCGAGCAGACACTTACAAGGCTTTGGAGGCTTCGATCTCTATTATTCAAAACGTATCGCCGGCGGTTGGTCAGATCCGGTCAATCTAGGCAAAGATATCAATACACCTTATGATGAGATCAGTCCTTATTTAGCTTTTGATGGACGCACACTTTTCTTCAGTAGTAATAATCTGATGAGTATGGGTGGATTTGATTTATTCTATGCCTCCTTTGATGATAAATCCAAAAAATGGACTACGCCGAGCAATATGGGGACACCACTCAATAGCAGTGAAGATGAAAAACACTTTCGATTAAATAAAAGTAGACTAAGTGGTCTATTTTCTTCTAATAGGAAAATAGGTATCGGTGGATTTGACATTTATTTAGCGTACTTCAGGCAAGCTTTGTCGCCACAATTGGAAAGGTCCAGGCCTATTTTTTTTGGATCTTATGATGTGCCGTCCATGTCTACTTCTAGTACTCCGCCCAAAATCAATGCTCCAGAGTCAGAGCATATCGTACTACCAAAACCTATGATTTACTATGAATCAGATGATCAATTGACATTACCTGCAGTGACTCAGGCCTTAGATCAAATAGGCAGTAATCTTCAGAAAAATCAATTGTTGAATGTCTTGGTAGAAGTTTTTTCTGATTATTCAGGAGCTCAGGATTTGATCTATTCCATCAAGCGAGCTGAATCTATCAAAACCTACCTTGCTAATCAAGGGGTTAAGCCATCGCGCATTACAGTCAAAGGTTATGGCTCCGGATTTCCTCTAGCTAAAGAGTCTCTAAATGATGAGCCCAATCCAGCGGGAAAAAGTTTGAATCGGAGGATAGAATTTACCTATTTCATAGCTGATCCGACCATTAAAAATCGATTAAGCATCCATACTCGAACCGAGGCGATCAATCCGCTTTTTACAGATCAAAAGTTAGCTAATTTTAGAGCGACAGAACAAGGAATTAACTACAAAGTTTTATTAGTGTCTGCCTCTAATCCATCCAACCTTGATCCATACATCAAGGATACTCCTACATCTTATTTAATAGAAAAGAATAATATCAACAGTAGATACGAATTGTTGACCCGCGGCTATGCAACTTTCGAAGCTGGACATGCTGCCCGAAAGCAAGCTATGGCCGATGGATTTGAGGATGCTATCGTATTGGCTTATTTTGAAAATCAGCGGCTGCAAAATACCTTTCTCACTAAATGGGCTGAAATATTTCCAGAAGTATTAAAGTATATCTATCGCAGTGAATAACTAAAGTATATCATGAGAAGAAAAGAATCATTTTTAGAACAAAGTTTAAAGAACATTAAGACCGTAGGGACACTCACCAGAAGTTCCTCTTTTTTGTGCAAAGAAATCACCCGACAGATTGATTGGGAGGGTGACCAGATCATATTAGAACTCGGTGCAGGAGATGGGGTGATCACCAAATATATTTTGGATAAATTATCCAAAAATTCTAAGCTCATAGCACTTGAGATCAACGAAGTTTTTTGTGATGAAATGAGAAAGATCAACGATGATCGATTGATCATAGTGAGCGAAGATGCTGCTCAACTGCCAGCCATTCTAAAAAAATTACACATAGAGCAAATAGATCACGTAGTCTCAGCTATTCCTTTTGTCATTTTGCCGGAAGCAACTGCTATACAAATCATTCAGGCTGCATTTGATTTTTTAGCTCCAAGTGGTAAATTTGTACAAGTGCATTATTCACTCCTGGCCAAAAAGTTATACGACAGAGTCTTCGGCAATGTGCAAGTGAAATTTGTACCCTTCAATATCCCACCTGCATTTTTATTAATTATGCAAAAAGCAGTTGTCAAAATACCGGTATCCATGATGCTGTAATAGCTGGGGGCAGTTGCATACTGGACCAAGCTAGGTAATAGCCTCCACCTCCCTTGCCGCATAATTTGAGATAATAAGTGTCGGAGCGTAGTCCCTCCATCCAAAGATCATAGATTTTAGGCACGATAAGCGGCTTAAATATTCGACTTTGGAGTTGAGATAGTTTTTTTATAAGAGGTATAAAATCTGTAAATTTTTCTAGGACCATAGCTTGGATGAGGTCCCGATTTAGGATCTCCATTTGTAAAATTCCGGCCTGAAACATTGAATTATCCTGTTGTGCATAATACCACTCGATGGGTGAGCTAGTACCTCTCGTCGTATTGGAGTTAATAAGATAGAAATGTTGAAGGATGGATGAGTGTCCGGGCATGATCATAAGATCGACAGGTACGATGTGACTTTGCCTCAGGATAGTGGCTTGTCTTGTATATGAGATCAACGGATCAAATCCTGAACTTGTACCATGGTAGTATTGTTCGATAGCCGCGAGCCTTTCTTGCATGATGACTAAATCGGTTACTTTATCTATAGCATATTGCTTTAAAATCGCCGCTGTCAAAGCTCCTGAACTCCCTAAGCCATACCCTTGAGGAATATTGGATTCAAATCGTAATCCTTTTAAAAGATCATAGTTGAACTTTTCATGGTCCAAAAAAGTCAAGTCACCCAGATGAACCTGCAGCTCCTTCAGTCGTTGATCAATCAGGTTTGGCGTAAACTGCCATTGGCCATAAAAATGATCGAGCGGCATTGCAAATGCATCGCCACCATTCAATACGGTATATTCTCCAGCTAAAAGTATTTTACCTGGAGTCAAGTTCTCCTGTAAAGCTGAAGTCACGCTAGCGTAAGGATAAAATATACTTTATTGTTTACCATGTCTGGCTATCCGGTATAAGATGACGCCCAATATGACGAAACAAATGGCCCCGACGATATCATAGGTATGCATGCCGATGATTGTTTTCATTTTAGGTGCGATACTCAGTTTTTCTAATACATCGAGATTTTTGACAGAAACTACAGCAATGATCACACCGGCTAACGCTCCTCCTGCCACCAGGCCGGTTGCAAATAATTTGCCTTTGCTCAACTCTTCATCGTCCTCTGTGATGATTGTATCTTTTTTAGCTCGCCAGTCTACCCATCCTTTGATCATGCCACCGATGAATATGGGTAAAGTAGTGCTCAATGGAAGATATAAGCCTACAGCAAAAGATAATGCACTCGCTCCGCATAATTCGACGGTAAACGCTATGAAGGCACCCACTAACACAAATTGCCAATCTAAATTAAATGATAAAAGGCCTTTGATCAACGTAGCTAACAAGGTACCCTGAGGTGCAGGATACTTGTCAGATCCTATAGCATGAGCTACGCCAGTGCGCAACACTTCAGCATCCTGATCCAGATATTTGATGGTAATGCCAATCACAATGGATGACACGATGGCCCCTATGAATAATGCTATTTGCTGATATCGGGGTGTAGCTCCGAGGATATAGCCGGTTTTGAGATCTTGAGAGGTATTGCCTGCATTTGCAGCTGCTATACAAATCATAGATCCTACGACCAAGGCCATGGGTTCATACGTTTGACCTGTCCAACCCATACTAATAAAGATCAATGATGTGCCCATCAATGTAGCGATAGTCATACCACTGATTGGGTTAGAGCTAGTGCCGATCAGGCCAGTTATTCTGCTCGATACAGTGACGAATAAGGTTCCGAATATCAAGATGAGGAAACCAATGAATAATTTAGCGAACCAATTATCCCCAGGTATACCAGGTAGAAATGAAAGGATAATGACCAAAGCTAAACTACCGATCAGAACGACCTTTATGTTTAGGTCCCGATCGGTGCGATCTCCAGCTGCTGCATCAGCAGCATTGATATTAAAGGAAGTAAAACTGTTTTTAAAGGAGGAGACTATGGTCGGTATGGTTTTGATCAAGGTCATCAAACCTCCTGCGGTGACTGCCCCAGCTCCAATCTGTCGAATAAATGCACGATACAGTGCAATCTCCGTATTTTCAAAAGAGTGAGTCAGCGGATTCCAACCCCCGGGACCTCCTTCTGTCTTGATATCAGCGAGATAGCCCAACTTGATGAGTTGATTGGCAATAGTATCAGGAGAAACCAATGTAGCCAACAGAGGATTAAGGGCAAGCCAAGCTAAAACACCACCTGCTACAAGCACTCCGGCTATCCGAGGTCCTATGATATACCCGACACCAAGATATTCAGGCGTGATGTCTGCATTGATGGTAGCCGAAGGAAAAAATTTATTTTTCACCGATGTGACATAAGTAGGGGTCTCGGCTATAAAATGAAATACTTTTTGCAGGACCGCATATATAGTAGCGATCGCAAGTCCTAGGTATGCCGTCTTAGCAAAATCACCACCTTTTTCCCCCGCGATGAGCACGGACGCACATGCTGTTCCTTCAGGATAGGGCAGGGTGTCATGCTCTTTTACGATCAAAGGTTTGCGCAGCGGAATCATCAATAATGTGCCCAATATTCCCCCGAGCATAGCTAGGGAAAGTATAGTGAGATAATTAAAGTAGGAAGCAGAATCTACACCTCCATCGGTGCTGGCTGATAAAAATAAAAATGCAGGTAACGTAAAAGCTACTCCTCCAGCTATAGATTCGCCTGCAGAACCTGTGGTCTGTATGATATTGTTTTCAAGGATCGTTGTGTTGAATAGTTTACGCCCAATAGATATGGCCAATACCGCTATAGGTATAGATGCTGAGACTGTCAGTCCGGCCTTTAAGCCTAGATAGACGGTAGCTGCTCCAAATACAATTCCAAAAAATGCACCAAGCAATATAGCCTTCCAAGTGAATTCGGGCATGATGGTAGTGGAAGGCACATAAGGAGTAAACGGTTTTTTTTCCATAAGTAGTTTGTGATCACCTAATTACTTGAATCATCATATTATTTTTCGAATGGATAACCATAAAACACAGACGATATGTTATAGTCATTCTATATTTTGTTACACAGATTGATGGTGTCTTCACTTCACTTCTCCCATCAATCGTTTGGTCCATGGTATTAATAAAAACATGATCAATGCCGCCAACGCACTTGATGCAAATACATAAAAAAAGATTTGACTCAGTGGAAAGGATTCAAAAAGTCCGCCGACACGACCACCGATCCAATTACCAAGTGAAGTGCCTAAAAACCAGATCCCCATCATCTGCCCTACGATCCTGGGAGGTGCTAGTTTAGTCATGGCACTCAATCCCACCGGTGATAGGCATAACTCGCCCACCGTATGAAGGAAAAAAACCATCAAAAGCCATTGAGCACCTACTCGCTCAGTACCACCTGCTATTAAATTAGCTGCAGGTACCAACACTAAGAAACCTAAGCCAGCAAATAACAACCCGAATGTGAACTTTAGTGGAGTAGAAGGCTCCTTGCCTATTTTATTTAATCTCAACCATAACAATGCAAATACACCGGATAACAAGAGTATCCACATGGAATTAATGGATTGCCACCAGGTGGAAGGAAACTCAGTGCCGAATACACTGTTTACCGTATTTCGATCTGCAAATAGCGTCAAAGTGCTACCGGCTTGCTCAAAAGCGCCCCAGAATAAAGCAGCAGCTAAATAGAATACAATAATTGCCACTATTCGTTTTTTCTCCTCGCCATTGAAGCCACCGGTCGTAAATAGAAAGAAAAAATAAACAAAGGGCACTACCAACAATAAGATCCCCATCAGATTAGAAAGGCCCGTTATCGTAATAGGATATAGACCTGTGAGATGCAATAAGAATAAACCACCGATAGCTCCGGCTGTCCAAATGCCAGCTTTTGAAAGTGTTTTATTATTTACAGTCGCATCACCTTGAAGTTCTTTTGATTTAAGCCCGGCATCGCCTAGGAATTTTGATCCCCATCGGAATAGGAAAAGGCCCAGGATCATACCCACGCCTACGATGACAAAGCCCATATTCCAATCGATCTTTTGCCCGACATATCCTGCCAATAATGGGGCAATAAAAGCTCCTAAGTTTATGCCTACATAATATATTGAGAAAGCACTGTCTCGTCTTGGATCATCTTTGCTATATAATGAACCTACCATAGTGGACACATTTGGTTTTAATAATCCGGTCCCAATACAATTTAATAATAACCCTACATAAAAACCTGATTTCCCGGTTGTCAGTCCAATCAATAAATTGCCCAACGCAATAAACACACCACCCCAAAAAACAGAATTGCGAGCACCTAAAAACTTATCAGCTACCCAACCTCCAGGCAAATTTGTGATATATACTCCCGACACATATAAAGCGTACAATGCACCAGCTTCGCCCACACTCATTTCTAGTCCTGGATTTTGACCGGCGACGGAAGCCGTCATGTATAAAATCAGTAAAGCTCGTCCACCATAATAACTAAATCGCTCCCACATCTCAGTGCCGAATAAAATGGCTAGTCCTTTTGGGTGCTGCTTGAATTGCGGGACTACGATCACTGCCAGTAGTACAAAGAAAGCTAATAATCCGAGATACATCATAAGGTTGGATATTGGTTATAAAGATTTAAAAATAGACATTTATGGTTGAATTGGAAATATTTTTGAGCTTTGGTATTTCTGATGGAGCCGGGTGGTAAGGTCCCTTTGAATTTGCATTACTTTGTTTATCTTTACTTGAATTCAAATTCACCTTACTGATCGATTTTAAATGCCTGAAAACCGCCAACTTGCAATCATACTTTTTGCAGATATAGAGGGGTACACTTCCATCATGCAGAAGGATGAGCAAATGGCCTCAACGCAGCTAAGACGATTCCATGAAGAGCTCGAATCAAAAATAAAAAACCATGATGGGCGAATAGTCAATTTCTATGGCGATGGAGCTTTATGTATATTTCAAAACCCTATTAAAGCAGTTCATGCTGCGATGGAGCTACAACAAAGTTTTCAAGTGTCGCCGACCATTCCGGTTAGAATCGGGCTACACAGCGGCTCAGTGGTGCTAGAGGGCGATAAAGTATTTGGAGACAGCATTAATATTGCCTCCCGTATAGAGTCGATGGGCACTCCTGGCGCTATCTTATTGTCAAAGAAAATTAGAGATGAAATAAAGAATCAAGCTGAATTTAAATTTACCTCATTAGGTAATTTCGAATTTAAAAATGTAGATGAACCTTTAGAATTGTATGCTTTGGCCAATGCCGGATTTACGATTCCAAAGCGCGATCAAATGGAAGGCAAGTTGAAATCAACTCAGCATACCACTCGCTTTCAATCCAATCGTATTAAGTATGCCCTGGCAGGAGCGGGTTTGATAGCTTTTGTTATATTCTGTGGGGTATTAATAAAGAATTATCGGAAAGCAAGTGACTCAAATGTACACGGTATCCAATCTATCGCCGTCTTACCTTTTCGCAATTTGAGTGCAGATCGTTCGCAAGATTTTTTTGCAGAAGGCATGGTCGAGATGATTCAAAGTAAATTGTCGGAAGTGCAAAGCCTTAAAATTATCTCAATGACCTCCACTAGAGATTATCGGGACCACCGGAAGCCCATCAAAATAATAGCTCAAGAGCTTAAAGTAAATAATATTCTGGAGGGTTCGGTACTCAGAGATGAAAACAAAGTAAGGATCATTGTAAAGTTGATCAATACCATGACCAACGAACAATTATGGACACAAACGTTTGAAAAGGACTTGACCGATATCTTCGCTATACAATCAAGCATCTCTCAATCTGTAGTGACAGCATTGAAGACAAAATTGTCTGGTAGTGAATTTAATAAACTAGCCAAAGTGCATTCCGGTGATCCGGCAGCATATGATCTGTATTTAAGTGGGTTGGAATTTCAGAGGTATGCGCGTTTTGATACCTTGAAGAATTATCTGGCCTTATCTAAGTTTCAGCAATCTATACGATTGGATCCTAATTTTGATCCTGCATTTGTAAGTCTTGCCAACTGTTGGTACAATCGTCGTCGATTTGGGTGCAGTGAGCCCTGTAGAGACTCAGCTACTTATTATGCTGATATAGCCTTAAATCTAAACCCAGATAATGCAGACGCACTGGTGCTCAAGGGGCAGATTGCCTGGGATCGGATCGATTATTTAAAAGCTAAACAATATTTTGAACAGGCATTAGAGATCGCTCCCAATAACAGCGATGCGATGAACTACTTAGCAAATTATTTTTTACTGGAGACGGATGAAGTTGATAAAGCACTTGCCTTGTTTGTAGAGGCATTGTCTCGTGACCCCAGAAACGATGGAGTGGATGAAAACATGCAATTGTATCGCAATCTAGGCTGGGTGTACGAGCGAGCAGATATGCTGGATGCGGCATTAGTATTTCACAAGAAAGCGCTCAAAATTGCAACTGGTGGTAAACGTGGCATCTTAATCAATCTAGGCCAAATTGCAGTTTTGCAAGGACATTTTCAAGAAGCCTTGGAATATTACGACAGTTCTGGTATTAAAAATTCATCCACCTTTGATGTACTTGATCTTTGGGCTTTTGCAAATGATCTTGGGGGGAATTACAAAGTAGCCGAGGCCGCCTATGCTAAGATGCTTGAAATGATTAAAAATGGATTTGCTGAAGATGTGCAAACTCATACATTTAGACATCGATATGCTCACATTCTTTGGGTAAAAGGTCAAAAAGTGGATGCTAAAAAACAATTCGATCTAGCTTTAAAAAAGCTAACTGCCGATGTCGCAGACGGTACCAGACACCGTGGGCAAGAATATGATATAGCAGGCATTTATAATTTTTTAGGAGATAAAGAATTGGCTTATCATTGGTTGGAAAAAATGCCGTTTGGTGAGTATACCTATAAGTTAATCCGGGTCGACCCATTATTCAAAGATATGATCGGAACACCCCGATATGAAGCAATCATGGCACCTCATCATGAAAAAGTGAAGAAAATGCAAGACGGGATCAGAAAACTGGAAGCCAATGGACAATTGATGAAAGAGTTGAAAAATTAGGAGCATGCTTAAAGTATTGTTCAATTCCGTTGATTGGAGCTGTTGATTATCTTTACCCCATTATGAATATTATCGACTTCATCTTACATATCGATCAACATCTCCAGAATTTTGTAAGCCAATATGGCACCTTGGTTTATGCTATATTGTTCCTCATCGTATTTTGTGAAACAGGTCTGGTGGTGACTCCATTATTACCTGGGGATTCATTGTTATTTGCTGCAGGTGCGTTGGCTGCTAATCCAGCGAATGGGTTAAGTGTGTGGATTATCATACCATTATTGATTGTTGCAGCTTTGCTAGGGGACAATACCAATTATTTTATTGGACGCTATTTAGCTAAAAAAGGTGCCGGAGCTAAACTTTTTAGGCTATTTACCATCAAGCAGGAGTACATTGATAAAACGCATGCATTTTATGAAAAACATGGCCCTAAAACGATTATAATGGCGAGGTTTGTACCTATCGTGAGGACCTTTGCTCCATTTGTAGCGGGCGTAGGTAGTATGACCTACAGTAAATATATCCGATACTGTATCGTAGGTGCTGTGTTGTGGGTCACACTCGCTACACTCGCAGGTTATTATTTTGGTGGCCTACCTTGGGTCAAGGAAAATTTTGAGATGGTAGTCTTGGGGATCATCTTTATTTCTGTACTGCCCATGGTTATAGGTTACTTCAGAAGTAGGAGAATTAAAAATTAAATAGAGTAACTTTGAAGCATGAATGCGGTCATCAAAGAAGCAAATCGATATCTGGCTAACGCTAAAGCCTTATTGACGGAAAAAGCCAACCGAACAAATGGAGTGTATCAAGATAAAAAGTATGTAAAAATGGCCGGACACACGGCGTATTGTGGAGTGCTTTTTGCGTTGGATCAATTGGCACCGCCTCCTAAAAAATCTATGCGTAAATCGGTCGATTTCTACAGAACGTTTCTGACAAAATACGACAAAAAAATGTTGATGGAGTTCAATAACCTTTATGATACGTTACACTTGAGTTTGGGCTATGATGGCAATACTGATGTAAGGATAAGCAAAGCTGGATTACAAATGGCTAAAGAATTTATTGAAAAAATTGAATCACGATTAAATTGAATTGTTTAATACTTTGAAAATGAAAAAATTAGTATCCTCAAATTTTTTATTGATTAGCATTCTGACCATCATTGGAAGTACCGGACTATTAAATGCTCAAATTGGAGTCGGAGCAAAACCGATAAAGGGAGCAGAAATGTTTTTTGATGGCACTCGTAAGATGTTGGATGAAGAGTGGCAGTATTGGCAAGGCCCGGCATTGGCCACAACGCTACCTCTAAAGTGGGCCATCGTTAAGGATCCAACTGATCAAGGTACTGTAGTGAGTAGCAATGATCCCACCGCAGCAGGTGGCAAATATGGAACTGCCGATATGGTCACCAAAGAGAAGTTTCGCGACTTCCGACTGCATATCGAATTTTTTATTGCCCATCCCGGAGGCAATAGTGGAGTCTATCTTCAAAATCGTTATGAGATTCAGGTGCTGGATGGAGATTCGACTAAACATGGTCTGGGTGCTGTGATCAATGAAACGGAATCACCATATCATGCCTATAATGGGGTAGGAAAATGGAATGCCTACGATATCGTTTTCAGAGCGGCGCGATTCAAAGATGGAAAACGTGTAGAAAAAGCTGTAGTGACGATGTATTTTAATGGGAAAAAAGTACATACCAATCAAACCATCACTCAGGTGTGGGGAGGACCAAAATCAGGAGTGGATGGTGGCAATGATGGTGGCAAAGGAATTACAGATACCCCTCAAGGCTTAAAGTTGCAAGCGGAAGGGCATGAAGTTTTATACCGAAATATATGGATAAAAGAACTGAACTTAAAAAAGCCGAATACTGATTTTTAATTCTTGCTCAGTTATTTCGTTGTTCTAGGTTGGCCAATATTGTGCTATTTTTCTTCTCAAAAATGCCACACTCCGCTCTAGTTGATCCATACCGTCCACCCCATCTTCTATACTGATCCAACCATCAAATCCAACACGCTTAAGTTCAATGAATATCGCATCATAATCATTGAGCCCTTTACCAATCTCTCCATGGCTGAGCCGTCGGGCATAACCCTGAGCTCCACCTTCTTCGCGTCGGAGATCTTCAATTGTTCCTTCTTTGAGATATCGGTCACTGGCGTGCATGGTTACTACGCGATGTGATACGCTTTTTAATAACTCTATCGGATCTTCTCCAGCCAGATACGTATTGCTTGGATCATAATTTACTCCAAAATGTGAGTGTTGAATGTTAGCGACTAATTGACAAAATATTTCCATCTTTTGAGCAAACTCAGGGTATTCCCAAAAGTCATCTTTATAATGGTTTTCGAGTATAAGGGTAATGCCACGATCTTGAGCATATGGCAGGCAGGCCTCGATACATTTAGTAGCTAAGGCGAGGCCTTCGGTAATAGTCAGGCCCGGTCGTCGCTGACCTGATAACACGCGGCAATAAGATCCACCAAGCGCCTCGGTCATGTCAATCCAACGTTTTTGTTTATCGATTTCATTGGCTCTGAAATCAGCATTTGGGTGCGTGAAATCTGGTGAACAACACATCATAGGGATTACTTTCCCATATGACTCGACCTCATCGCGAAACCGCAGCCAATTTGACTTGTCATTCATTTCTAAAAATCCTGCATACCATTCCAATCCTTCGATATCCAATGAGGTAGCCATCTTGATCCAGTCGGAGAGTTTCATAGTGCCATCTATGCAGAGTGCACGCATAAAGGCTTTAGGAAAGACAGCTAGTCTAGGCATAAATAAACATTTTAAGAGGTTGTGGAGGCAGGGATAGTCGTAGAATCTTTTGGAGGATTCCTACCTATAAATGGGTGTTGTTCAAGATCTACAACCTGACCGCTGATGGGGCCACTTTCATCCGCGAGCCAATACACTGCTGCTGCCGCAATCTCTGACGGCATAAGAATCCTTCCGGATGGTGCATATACTGAGGGGATATCTCTATACCAATCATCTGCTAACCCTTGATCCCTTTTTCGACTGACTTCATTTTCAGTGAGCACCCATCCTGGATTGATTTGATTCACTCGGATACCATGCTCTCGATGCAGACTATCTCCAAGATTGCGGGTCAGCGTCATCATTGCTCCTTTGGACACACTATATGCCAAAAGATTGGGTTCACCACTGTAAGCATTTACTGATCCTATATTTAATACACAGCCTCGAGCCTGAGTGAGATAGGGTAGGGCTGCTTGTATCAATGCATATGGAGCTAGCGTATTTATTTCCAGGACTCGCCTGAATAATGCAAGATCAGTATTATTAATGTTTGACGAAACTACAAGTGCTGCATTGTTTACTACCGCATCTAGTTTTCCAAATCGGGAAATTGCTAGATTCACCAGTTGGGGTATAGTGGATTCAGTCAGGAGATTAGCGATTAATAAAGCCACGCAATTTTTGGGTAAATCTTGGAGCAATGATTCACCGGCTTCTTGCTCTAGTCCATGCA
Organism: Saprospiraceae bacterium; assembly: GCA_031417835.1. GTDB lineage: Bacteria > Bacteroidota > Bacteroidia > Chitinophagales > Saprospiraceae > JADJLQ01. The sequence continues at coordinate 58,841 of JANOWJ010000166.1, forward strand.
GCACCACTTGAGCACCTTCTTCGACACATCGGATAGCTATAGCTTTTCCTATCCCTGTAGTACTGCCCGTGACTATAATGACTTTATCCCTTAATCGCATGGGTACAGGTTTTGAATATTTTTCGAGTCCATTAGTTTATGGGAAAATTTATTTAACCAGGACGCAATACACTTTTCACAACTTCGCGATTGTGCATTTTTTCAAACGCATCGTGCCACTCTGTGACTGGCCATATACCCCCGATGATCGGTCGCACATCCAGTTGACCACTTGCCATCATTGCGATGACTCGTTCCCATATTGGCCAGTTGTGGCTAAAACTTCCTTGGAGCGTCACGTTTTTCTGCACGATTGGATCTAATGAAAAATTCTGTGGTTGTCGACCCCAGCCTACTTTGGTGATATGCCCCTTGGGTCTGACCCACTCCATAGCGAGTTTTAAAGTCTCGCTGATCCCGGCTGCATCTATGACGCAGTCTACTCCCAATCCATCTCGTTGAGTAGCCCAGCCATGAGCATCACCGGCTATAATATCGCATCCATAATTTTCTTTAGCTATGGTCAATCGATGAAGATCATTAGCAAGACCTACTAAGCCTACCTCTGCTCCGCAGAGTTTAGCCATAGCAGCACATAAGATCCCTATGGTGCCTGGACCGATGACGAGGACTCTATCTCCTGGTTTGATCCTGGAATTTTCTACGACTGCATTGAATGCGACGCAACAGGGTTCGGTCAAACAAGCTTGCTCAAATCCAAGATGATCAGGTACCTTATGCAAGCATCTGGCCGGTACCCGCACATATCTGGTCATGGCTCCATCTACCCCGTATCCAAAACCCTTGCGAGTAGGGTCTAAATTGTAAAATCCGACTTTAGACATCGGGTTGGCAGTATTGATCACAGCGGCTGTTTCACTGACTACCCGATCACCTTCTTTCCATTCTTTTACTCGGATACCAGTTTCTACAATATGTCCACCAAATTCGTGGCCCAATACTATGGGATAATTGACCGGCCAGCTGTGATCAGAAGTCCATTGATGTAGATCACTTCCACAAACACCTACATTGGCTACTTCCAGCAAGACATCCTCTTCTCCTATACTGGGTCGATCTAATTCTCGTATTTCAACCGATCCTTTTACCGGAGAATAATTAACAACAGCGGCTGATTTCATATTTGATTTTTTTTATTCATTATGGTGAGACTACAAGGTATATGCATGTATTTTTTCACAGATCATTCGTAAGCTTGATTCCAGGTCCCCTCCTGCCGTTTTGAAGGCATCTGCATCTATTGTCAAAGGAGCTCCTAGCACGACAAGAGGAGCACCATATAGTGGGCATTGAATAGCTTGTTCGAGACTTAGGCCTCCTACAGCCTGCACTGGGATTTGGACTGCTTGTACTATCTCTTTTAGTTTGTCGAGTGGGCTAGGCATTCGTAAACCTTTTGCCGCGTAACCTCGACGCTCGTCGTATCCGATATGATGTACGATGTAATCACAACCTAAATCCTCTAACCATTTTGCAGCTTCGATCATATCAGGACATCCGAGATTATCCCCCATGACCTTTATGCCAAAATCCTCACCGGCTTTCACGACACAACGTATCGTCGCTTCATGTGCACGAGCCATCACGACGACATGGGTAGCGCCTGCTTTGGCCATCATCTCGGCTTCGAGATAACCGCCATCCATGGTTTTAAGGTCGGCTACGATAGGGATACCGGGAAAAGTCGCACGCAATTGTTTCACACCGTGCAATCCTTGAGCAAGTATAAAAGGGGTACCAGCTTCTAGCCAATCTACCCCGGCACGGATCGCCATCGCTGCCGTATCCATTGCTTCTTGCAAATCGATGAGATCGAGTGATATTTGTACGATAGGTTTCATATACTGAGCCTGGTTATATTTATGATTTTTTATTCAACTTGTTCATTGCCAATTCGATACCCCCTAATGCAAACTCTAAGATGCCTTCTGACCCTTTTAAAAACAAGGGGTCCAAGATTTTTTTTTCTTCATTCGTCCATTTTCCCAAGACAAAATTGGATTGTTTCCCTTTTTGAAAATCATTGCCGATACCGATCCGCAATCTAGCATAAGCTTTGGATTGAATAGACTCCTGGATACTCTTTAGTCCATTATGACCTCCATCACTGCCTTCCTTTCTCAACCTGAGGGTCCCAAACGGGATGTTGAGATCATCCAATATCGCCAACACTTGAGGTGGCTCTATCTTTAATTTTTGCATCCAGAAAGCTACCGCTTTACCACTGAGATTCATATAAGTATCTGGTTTGATAAGGGTCAGAGATCGACCCTTTATTTTGATATCGCATCTCCATCCAAAGCGGTCTGAAGACCAATTGCCATTCACCGTATGGATAAGATAGTCCAAAAGTTGAAACCCCACATTGTGTCGGGTATCTTGATATTCACTACCCGGATTGCCGAGACCTACGATAAGAAATTTCATGCAATATGATTAATCGGACGCTAAAATAGCTATTCAGCGGGCTTTATGATAAGTTACTATCTTTGATAGTATCGATGATTCGAATGGCTAAAATACAAGACTGGGGTAGAATGTTAAAGCACTTTACTATAACTAAAGGGCTTAATATAGTGCTCATTGTATCGTCCTATGTTTGGAGTAAATGGATCTCAAAACCCGTTCAATGGGGTAGACCTATCAGTATATCTTTCGAGCCTACTACCGCATGTAATCTGAGATGTCCCGAGTGCCCTAGTGGGTTAAGATCTTTTAGCAGGCCTACTGGTAATCTCAAAGTGGACTTTTTCAGATCCACCATCGAGCAATTATCTTCCACTCTGTCATCAATGATGTTTTATTTTCAGGGCGAACCGTATATCCATCCAGAGTTTCTCGATATGGTGGCCTTTGCGGAATCCAAAGGCATATATACGATCACCTCCACCAATGGTCATTTTCTTTCAGCTGTCAATGTAAAAAAGACGCTGGATTCGGGATTGAGCAGGCTGATCATATCAGTGGATGGTACTAGCCAAGCTACATATGAACAATACCGAAAGGAGGGAAGGTTAGAAACCGTATTGGATGGTGCCCGAAGACTCATACAAGCCAAACGTGCAGCAGGTGTAAGTCATCCATACATTATATTCCAATATCTTGTGGTACAACCAAATGAACATCAGATACCTGAAATATATACACTTGCCAAGGAGATAGGGGTAGATGAAGTGCGACTCAAAACAGCCCAATTATATGACTTTAAAGACGGAAATACACTTATGCCTAAAAATGAAAAGTACAGCAGATACAAACAAGATCGAGACGGCACTTATAAGATAAAAAATGCACTTGCCAATCATTGTTGGAAGCTTTGGCATGCATGCGTCATCACGTGGGATGGGATCGTAGTACCTTGTTGTTTTGATAAAGACGCGACGCATCGATTAGGCGATCTCAAATCTTCGTCATTTAATCAGATTTGGAAAGGGGAGCTTTATCACAAATTTAGGACTCAACTTTTTAAAGGGCGCAAAGAAATCGACATTTGTCAAAATTGCACGGAAGGCACTCAAATCTGGGCATAGGCAGTTTTTTATCGTAAGCATTTTGTTGAGTATTAATATTTAGGTATAAAAAATATAGCACTTTATTTCAAAAATTTGCTTATCTTTATAGGTTATAGTCGGTTTGAGTTAAAACCAGGTCCCATATAAAGAATTTTATTAATTCATAGTCAATTGGTTGACATATGTTTCGATCAAAAGATCGATAAAAGATCATGTTATCCTCCGAAGACTATAAACCTTAAAAAAGATATATCTGTATGAACGCTACAATCAACGGCCCTATTTTTCACAAATCCATTTTCCAAGGTCGGTTGGAGTTTGGTGTGGGAAAAAACATCGAAAAAGCGCTTCAGATGTACCAAATCCGGGCTGAGCAGTACTATCGCAATGAAGTGATGTTTAAACCGGAACAGATTTTTATGATCGATCAGGGTACTATTGATATTCCAAGATTGGTAATTCAGGCTTCTGAAAAGTACTTCACCAACACCCTTAATTTACTGGATTATATAGCTCAATTTGCCTCCGCTGGTTCTATGGGTGGATGGCTGATTGACTCTGGCAAGGTACTGCGGCATAAGATGGTAGAGCCTCAAAGTGATAAGATTGCAGTACAGGAATATATCAGAGGCAAAAAACTTATAGGGACCAAAGGCAAAGAAAAAGAAGCCATTCAGGCACTCAACCTTGCGATCGAGCGATATGAGCGACACAGTCAAGCTTACGAGCGAAGAGGCTATATAAACTATACCCTTAAAAATTATAAAGATGCCATGGATGACTTTAACAAGAGTCTTCAGTTTGATGAGCATAATGCTTTGGCGTATTTCGGCAGGGCGCAGGTATATCTGCATCAGGATAATATCCGTATGACGATAGAAAACCTTGGTCTAACCATTCAAAAGTCATTGGCTTTGCAGATGGTCCATTGGCAAGCTAGGTACCAAAAAGGGGAGATACATTATAACCTCAAAGAATTTAAAGAAGCAGCTTTTGAATTAAAGCTTTTTTCTGAACGAGTTTTTGATCCCTCAGATATCAATTTCACTAAAAAAAGGGAAGCAGCCTATATGTATGGTAAAATTCTAATGGAACAAGAACATTTTGAAGAAGCTGCTGGCCGATTTAATGCTGCAATAAGTGCATGGGATGAAGATGTCAAAGGCTCTAAAATATCCAAAGCAGATATATTGCTACAACGTGGGTTAGCTAAAAAACTCGCAGGAAAAAATGGTTTTATGGCCGATGTCAAGGAGGCAGCTACGCTCGGAAATAAAGAAGCGCAAAAAATGCTCCAGTCTAAATAAACGGCGGTCACAATTCTGATATTCATTTGAATCGTATTAATAAATTCAATATTGTTGTCATCGTTATTAGATTTCTGATAACCGTTTTAATCTTCCTTCCTATAATAGGATCTGGACAAGTAAGTCCTAAAGCAATAAAAAACTTTCAAAAAGCCCAAAAAGAGCTGGCTGAATCAAAGTCAGAATCAGCGGTGCAATATCTGGAAAAGGCATTAACTACGGATCCGGATTATAAAGAAGCACATCTGGCATTATATCAGATCCACCTCACTTATAATCGAGGCGAAAAGGCATTGCATCACATCAGTGCTGCTGCAAAACTCATAGGAAAAGGCCAACCAAATCTTTTATACAATTCCGGTAAACTTGCTCTGCAAATTGGTCAATATCAGAAAGCCCAGACCTACCTGGATCAATATCTTGAGCTGAGCAAGGATAGCATTACGAGGAATATTGCCCGGCGGTATATCCATACGATACAGTATGCCTTGCAAGGTATGACTCGGTCAGTGATTTATGATCCTAAGCCTTTAGGATCAGCCATCAATACCGATGCTTCAGAATATTTGCCGTCAGTAAATGCATCTAATCTCACGATGCTGTTTACAAGAAGGTTCCGCAACCAGGAAGACTTATGGGTGGCTTCGCGACCTCATGTCGATTCTAGTTGGATACATACTAAGCCCTGGTCTCAAAATACAGTCAACAATGAGGGTGCACATGTCATCAGCGCCGACGGCAAGACGATCGTGTTTACCCGGTGTGAAGGACCTGATGGCTACGGGAGTTGTGATCTATATAGCTCAGCGCTCATAAAGGGTGTCTGGTCTAAGCCTTTAAATATGGGCTCTGTGATCAATACCAGGTATTGGGAAAGCCAACCTAGCTTAAGTGCTAATGGTCGGCTGCTCTATTTTGTATCTGATAGACCGGGTGGTATCGGGGGCTTTGACATCTGGTGGAGCTCTAAATCCACACGAGGGTGGAGTCGTCCAAGACCAGCATCTACCACAATCAATACTCCTTTTCATGAATTATCCCCTTCCCTGCATCCGGATGGAATACACTTATATCTGAGATCAGATGGGTGGACAGGCTATGGATCCTTGGATCTATTTGTTGCCACAAAACAATCGGATGGTACATGGAGTATACCTGTCAATCTGGGGTATCCGATCAATGACCACCAGGATCAAGGAGCTATGGTCGTCACATTGGATGGCAAGTATGGCATACTATCTGATCAAAAAATAAGCCTTCAAAATCAACTCTTGTCCAGTGATCTGGTTTCGTTTCTATTGCCAGAGAACGTTCAAGCGCTACCATGCATGTTTCTATCGGGTCAAGTCATGGTATCAGGGTCTGGCCTGCCCATTCCAGATGCCAGGATAGCAGTATACAATGCTGCCGGGACCGCGAGTATTGACACGATATACGCTGATCGTGAAGGTGAGTTTTTAATGGTCTTACCGCGAGATCAGACGGTTCAATTGATCTGTCAGGCCGATAGTTTTGACTTTTATTCTGATCGGATTTATACCTCTCCCGATGCCGCGGGTATTTATAAATATGATGTACATCTTACTAGGGTCATAAGCAAAGAGGACATACGTATTGGTCAACCGATAGTATTAAAGAATGTCTTATTCGAATTTGGAACCTCCATCTTTGTCAAAGGGGCTGAGCATGAATTAAATGTACTGCAACAGTTTTTATCAGCCAATCCGACCCTACATGCATCTATAGAAGGACATACCGATAATGTAGGAAGTCCGGATCGTAATCAGATATTATCGGTCGATCGTGCAAAAGCGGTCTTCGATTATTTGATCGGACATAAGGTAGCTGCAGTTCGGCTCAATTATCGCGGATTTGGTGACACTAAGCCGTTGGTAGCGAATGAAAATGAGGCATTACGAGCTGTCAATCGAAGAGTCGAAATCCACCTTTCAAAGTGATACCTTTACGCCACAGATATGGGTAAAACAAAATTGATCAATGTGCCATCGGTACAGATCGTAGATATAGGAGATCAGGGCATGGGGATAGGCAAGGATGCTGAAGGCAAAGTATACCTTATTCTGGACGCGGTACCTGGTGACATCATGGACATCGAAGTCAAAATGCGTCGTAGCCGTGTTTCTTATGCCCGACCCATACTTCGCACGAAAGATTCCACATGGCGCCAAGATCCATTTTGTCAACATTTTGGAGTTTGCGGTGGATGTAAGTGGCAGCACATGGCTTATCAAGGACAATTAGAATATAAGCAAAAGAATGTTTTTGATGCTTTGACCCGGATAGGAGGAATAGTGCAGCCTGTCATCAGACCCATCCAGGGCGTGACGGAAGATCGTTATTATCGAAACAAGCTCGATTTTAGTTTTGGAAACCGTAAATGGCTCGACTCGTCTGAATTGGACCAAACTGAAGAAATAAATAAAAACGCCTTAGGATTTCACCGCCCGGGTTCATTCGAAAAAATCGTCGATATCCAGCATTGTTATTTACAAGCTGATCCGAGCAATGCCATTAGAAATTTTATCCGCTCTTATGCTTTCGATCAACATTTTACTTTTTATGATGTAAAACTTCACACAGGCCTTTTACGAAACCTGATCATTCGCACTGCGCTGGATGGGAGTACCATGGTCACGATCGTATTTGGTGAAGATCTACCTGATCAAATACTAATGCTGAATCATGCTATCACCAAAGCGTATCCTTCGATTACTTTATATAACATCATCAATCTTAAACATAATGATACGATCTTTGATCAGGCACTACATCTGATCCAGGGGGCAGGTTATTTGATAGAGACCTTGGGTCACTTAAAATGTAAAGTAGGTCCTAAATCATTTTTTCAGACCAATTCCCTACAAGCAGGTAGACTTTATCGATTCATTGAAGAGTTTGCAGAGCTCCAGGGTCATGAAACCGTTTTTGATCTTTATTCAGGTACTGGTACTATCGGGTTGTTTTTAGCCCATAAGGCAAAAAGCATTATTGGAGTGGAAGAAGTCAGGGAAGCCGTAGAAGATGCAAATATAAATGCGTCATTAAATCTAATCTCTAATGCAGTATTCCATACCGGGGATGTGAAAAAGATGTTGCAAGAGGGATTATTATCTGATGCGGGTCCCGACGACCTGATCATTCTGGATCCTCCACGGGCTGGTCTACATCAGGATGCGATCCCTATTTTATTGACTTCGGGGGTCAGGCGGATCGTATATGTGAGTTGTAATCCAGCGACCCAAGCCCGAGACCTTAAACTGTTGTCTTCAGCCTATCGTCATGTGATGAGTCAACCGGTAGATATGTTCCCTCATACCGCTCACATCGAAAACGTAACTTTACTTCACCTTATTTAATCAACTATGCAACTGAGTGCAGAAAAATTTTTATTCCTCCAGGAAGAGCTCAAACTTTATCGCAATGCCATGAATGAAGCATTGAAGATTATCCTGGACAAAGGCGTGACTGAATACCCAATTTTTATAGCGCATCAAGACACATTTGAGGCCGGCATACCGATCATCAATCGATATCAAGTAAAAGGCAATTGGAATATTAACGTTTCATCGTTAGAGGAATTTGTGCAGAAAAAACTAATAGCATCTCATAAGGTTAAGCCATTTAAGCTGTCTTATAAACCAATTGAAGATTACATCTGTTTTTTTGTACTGAGTGAATTGGGAGCTCAATTCATATTTTTACCCAGAGTTTCACCTGGGCTATAAAAGTGTTATTTTGCGACCAGCATCATCCTGTAGTGACAACGTATGAAGGTGACAATAGATATGCACTCGTGTTTGCCTCAGGAAGAATTGAACAAATAAAAGCTAAAATAAATATTTAGGGGCATGAAAGGAATCATATTAGCAGGTGGTTTGGGTACCAGATTATATCCGTTGACTCTTGCAGTAAGTAAACAGTTAATGCCGGTCTATGACAAGCCGATGATTTATTATCCATTATCCATACTGATGATGGCTAATATCCGAGACATCTTGGTGATATCGACCAAAGAAGACTTACCTAATTTTGAAAAATTACTTAAAGACGGTTCAGAAATCGGATGCAATATCTCATATAAAATGCAGCCTGAGCCCAATGGGTTGGCTCAGGCATTTGTATTAGGAGCTGATTTTATAGGTCAGGATGACGCCTCCTTGATCTTGGGAGATAATATATTTTACGGAGCTGGTTTAGGTGAAATACTGGCGAGCTGCCAAAAACCAAATGGTGGAATCATATTCGCCTATCAAGTGGCTGATCCGGAGCGATATGGTGTTGTCGAATTTGATGATCAACTCAAAGCTTTATCGATTGAAGAGAAACCCATTCATGCAAAATCCAATTTTGCGGTGCCCGGGTTATATTTTTATGATAATTCTGTCATCGATGTAGCGCGGAATCTTCAGCCTAGTCCGCGTGGAGAATATGAGATCACGGATGTAAACAAATAGTATCTCCAAAAAGGGGATCTGC
>JANOWJ010000167.1:0-20224 GCA_031417835.1 Saprospiraceae bacterium
GTTAATTCGAATTGAACACGAGAGTCATCTAGTGGAATGGTTGATGGCATAATCAATGGATTTTTATCGCCCTTTTCCCATAGAGAGTGTATTACAGAGGCCATTAGCCTAAGTACACCCCGTGTCCGTTGAAACTTGACAAGAGTAGACCAACTGCCATATAACTGATCAAATATTTCAGGGTGTATAGGGTATGCTGCCTGTATCCGTCTTTCATATTCTCCAGTCTTACTTTCAGGTGGAAACTCAGCACTCTGTGTTCTATAAAGATCTGCAAACCCACGGGCAGTAACATCACGCTGCTTGAAAGATTCTTGACCAACAAGCGGCTCAAAGAGTCGCCTTCTCACTATCTCAAATCCTTCTTCTGAAGTTGCAGGCCTCCATGAAGACTCTACACGACCAACCACATTTCGAAGACGATCAACTGCTTCTCTTCCTCTAATACCTCCTACTTCTACATCATCAGCTTGTAAGTGCGATGGACCCAGAGTATCTGATGCAGGAAGCGAGATCACCAATAAGCAGTTGCCAGCCAGTTTGGCGGACTCTGTTAGAACTTGTGCAAAAGTAAACTGTGTTTCAAAACCTCCCGCAGGTAGATCGCTCTGGTCATGTAGTTGGCGAGCATAGGCCACCCATTCATCTATCAAGATAAGACATGGGCCATACTCTTTAAATAGTTCACGCAAAACATCACCCGGACTCGTAGCCCTTTCATCATCTGCCTTTACTCGATCAAATGCTTTTTTCCCTCCGAGTTGATATGCCAACTCTCCCCATAGAGTACGTACCACTGTTCCATCTGGTTTTGTGACAGGATTTCCAGGGGAGATTTTATTACCAACTAGGACGACTCGTTTTGCAGAGGGTAAAGATTGTACCTTGGCATCGGCTAATACCGAATCGACACCTACAAGTTCATTTGCTTTCACCCCTGAGAATAAATGATACAGCGCAAGCATAGAATGTGTTTTACCTCCGCCAAAATTGGTTTGAAGCTGTACAACCGGGTCTCCACCTGTACCTGAAATACGTAGTACACCCCCGACAAGTATCTTTTTCAGGCTCTCTGTAAGGAAAGTTCGTTTATAAAATTCAGATGGCTTTCTGTATTCATCGGAACCCTCACCAATATGTACTTGCCAAAGATCAGCAGCGAACTCAGCTTGCTGATATTTTCCGCTTGCTACATCGGGATGTGGGGTAACAACCTCACGCCACGGTTTTAAAGAGTTGGCTGATATAGTTTCAATAAGGGAGCCTCCAACCTTCCTCTTTTCATTTCGTATTTGTTCATCATAAATTACCCTTCGAAGTTCTAATTTCATCTTTCCAATTTCATCAGCTTCAGGTGCTGAAATAGCAGTAAGTAGTCGGGCTGCAGAATCCAGTGCACGGTCAGTATCATCGCTTGAGAAAGGGGCTTGATGGGCCCATTTATTCCGCCAATCGCGAAGTTCATTGACGAGACTTCGTTCAGCATGACCCAAGGGATTACGGAAAACATCATTCCATGACTCCCCCATCAGTTTGAAAAGTGCAGCAACATCCCAATCAGCAATTGGTTTCCTTGCCATTGTGCGGTCATCCTGCAAGTATGACCGCGCCTTATCGTCTGATTTTATACCGTAAACGTTTGTGAACTCCCTGTCAACAAACGGGGCAAGACCTTGACGAAGGAGATCCATTGCCTTACCTACTCTATCTTTATTGGTGATTGCCATAAAGTCAAATTAGTGTTTTTGAATTAACCTACTATTATTCGTTAAAAAGTGAGGCCTGTTCGGTTGAGTTTCTATGTTCTTCTCCAGATAGCCGAACAATCTCAGGCCAACTCTGAACAAGCCCATTATAAGCAAGTGCCTCTGTAGTTCGTTTCTTCCTTTCACAAATTGTGTAAAGTCTATAACAAAGCTCTCTCGCAGTTTCAGCTTTGGTCCCTAGTTTAGATACAAGTTTAGCTGCAGCACTTTCTCCACCATTATCTAAGGCACGAATCAAATGATGAACAGTTTCCCAGTGTGTGACTCGGTTATCTGAAGATGGATCCCAATTTTCTTTTAATTCCTCCGGTCTCAATAAGTGGACTTTACCACGTTTTGATTCAAGGATACCAGCCTCTACCATTCCTGAAACACTAGTGTTCTTGGACTTAGACAACTGCTCAGCGGTACCATATTCACCTTCTGCGAAGCCCGATTGTTCGAACCAAGTAAGCGCCCAGCGGCTATCATTGTCGAAATCACCCTCCTGCTCTGCAAGCGCCTCGTCAAGTATTTGGTTGATAAGTGTTAAGGCCTCACGCACTAGGAGTGGTTTGCCTTCAGCATCAAGAACCTTAATGTATCGGGTATAAACTGCCATGCCTGGGCCAATAGCTGCTTGCGCAAGATCCACAGGGGCAATGTTGCCTCTTTGGAGATGTGCTAGAGCTTCTGGCAACTCGGTCTTGAGTGCATTAACGAACTCCCGGCGTGTTACTGATGAGGCATCCAAATCGCGTTGACGACAAACTAGAATTATACTTGAAGCGAGTGCATTTGTCCCAGACCCAATCATTCTATTACTTAATTCTGTGCGCATAGGCCAAGTTCCTGTTATTGAAAAACCAGAATTAATTACAGCCTCTAAGAAAGTTTGCCAACCTGTACTTGATGTACCTTCTTCACTTTCAGTTTCAGACTGCTTGAAAGCATAATAAATTGTTACGGGAAATGCAAAATGGGCTTGCTCAGCAATCCGATGCATTGCCTGTGTCATCCCCTTGAGGAAAAAATTTTCTGCTTTCTCCTTACCTCCGTGCCGGCTTGCTGTAGCTACAAGTTCTTCGGTCTTAGGCACAGTCATAGTTGAGAATAGTGTAGGATAAACATTTCTTAGAGAATGTCGTAACCAAACATAGAAATAGTCTGATAAGTCCGCATAGCCTATGTTGTCATAGTATGGTGGATCAGTAGATACTACTTTATTCATGGACAAATTTTGAGTTGCAGCATCAGATTGGATTGACATACCGGGGGTAAATGCTGAAATCGAGAAATCGATAACCTTAGCTATCCATCCAATACCACCATCAAAATTTCCAGACGCCTCACTGAATGGATTTCCTTCAGCATAATCCCAAGTCATGGGCAGTGCTTGCCGGCTAAATGTGTTAATGATGCCACTTGCAGTTGGTGTTGGATCCCATCTTCCTAAGGTAGAATGTCTATCAGCCATTTTATCAACTCCAAAGCCTAAATAGATTGCTATAGTTTCTGCATATGCCATCGCAGATATGCCGTCATCGCGGAGAGACTTATTATCGTCTGCCAAGCCAGAATTAATTGCATCGAGCTTTATCCGCTCCAACATCTCTTGGACCAAGTCTGAAAAGGTCACTAACGCTACAAGCTGACGGGGAGTATACAATTGCCAATACTCTTTCATTCCATATAAGGGAAGCTGAACTGCACTCTTTCCTTCAAGTTCTTGATCAGGTTTCCATTTTGGTTCAGGCTGATGAGCACTATATTCATGCTCGTCAGAAGGTGGCAAGAATATGCGTCCTTTGTCACTATCAACCACTATCGCCATGAGTCGTGATTGCATTCTTCCGGACTTACCTTCTTCTTTAAGGTAATCTCCAGATATTGGTGAATTGGAAACCAAGCATCGAAAGTTAGCTCCTCTTGCAAGTTTAGTGCCGTTCTTGGCAGGTAATGCTTCTATCGGCTTACCAATTTTGATTGAAAAGCTATAACTATCCCCTTTTACAACTGGCTCGATAAAAACAACTTTATCCGGCTTAGAAGATAGAATAAAAGTGGAAACTAATGGCACATGAACATTATTAAAAGCAGGGTCGGGACTTTTCACTGTACGTGCCCATAGCCATGCAATAACAGTAAGTTTTTTACCAACAAAAGGTTCCAAGTCAGATCGTTCCTTTGTCATTTCCTTTGTAACCTCAACTTTTGGATATAAACTGCCTATTCTTCGTTCTGCTTCATCCCTTAGCCATTTTCCATAATAGCGAACATCTTCAGCAATTCCATGAGCACCAGTCCACTTCTTCTGAAAAAGATCCATATTACGGATAACATTCGGATTGACTGGAAATCTTCCTTGAAACTTTGAAGGTATTTCAATCATAGATTTGTTAATCAATACTGCAACTGGATTAAGATCACTGGCGAAGCTTTCCATTCCAAGCCGCTGGGCTTCTAACGGTAATGCTCCGCCACCTGCAAAGGGATCATGGAATGAGGGTAATTTTGTGCGATTGAATAATTCCTTTGCTTGTGGGTGATCAACATTCTCTGCACACGCACGACGCCAACTTTGCCATATTTCGTTTCGCGCCTTATTCAAGACTTCTTCATTATTTGTATTTTCCCACTTCACTAGATCTTTGATAATTTTGAAAAGTCGTTGCCGTTCCTTTTCTTGTTTCTTTTCAGTTGGGAATAGATCAGGAAGTGAAGATGGATCATCCACCATTTGAGCAAAAATTACCGCTCTTGCCGCTGCTAATGGGCGACGTGCCCACCATAAATGCAACGTACTGGGATGGCCATGTCGGATTGATTTTTCTCTAGCTGATGCTATGTTGATCGCTTCAAGAGGAAGCGCTACTTCGATAAGTTTCTTTTTACTTTTTACTGATGTCATTTTTGGGTAAATCGTATTTTGAATTTATGAAGGATCGACAGCACGAAGAATGAGCTCTGCAAAATCATAATTTACACTTGTCACACCAAAATCTGGTTCTCGGTGAAAAGGTTGCCTCAAATAATGTACACGGTGAGCATTGTTATCAAGAAATTCAACCAATGCTAATATGTAATTTTCCGGAGTATTGAGACTAGTAAGTATTTCATTCCTTGTAACAGTAACAGTTTCTGCAATTGAAACACGACCTTTTACTTCAATGAATCTAAGCAAACCTGTTCCAGGTATTTTACTTTCAATATCATACCCAAGTTTTTCAAATTCGCGATCTACAGGGTCAAATCCTAATTTTCTTTCTACATCCATAATAATAGCACGTGCTCTTGCAGCACTTAGCTGAGTGTCAATAGGTCCTTTTAAATTACCCACTACCTTTCCCTTCATCGATAAAACCAAACCAATAGGTACCACCAAATTTCCTCCGAGGACTACTGGGGGTACTGCTGAAATTTGAGATTCACGATTTAATTCCGAAATCCGTTTCTGCAAACGGGAGTGAAGGTCATCAGCCCTCCTCCTAGCCTCTGAAGAATTAAGCCTTGCACCAGCCCTGCCGGCTTGCTCCTGAAGTTTAAGATCCTCTGCACGATGATCCCAATAGGCAATCTCTTTTGTAAGTCTTTCTTTGACTGCTGATCGTGTCTTTTCAACCCAAGAGAGGCGTCTATTTTTAACTTCTGAAATATGTTCCGGAACAACATGACTGATGGCATGATTTTGAGCTTTTTGTTCTAAAGTACTGAAAATCCAACTGCATTCAGGACGCTCAAGAATATCTGACACTTCTGATTCATCCGGTGAAAGAGGTCGGTAATCAAGATATGGAGCATATTGTGGGGTTTTGGTATTTCCCTCGCGATCGATTTCAACAAATAGCATTCTTCGGGAAATACTTCGCCGTTCTCCAGAAGATGTATGACCTCCATCCTGAATTGTATGTTCAAGAAAAAATAATACTCTCGGGTTTGTACCCGGGTCACGATTATCAACCAGTATGGTTCCTCTCTTCAATAGATCACGATGATGTTCAAGCGTCAGATCAAGCACGGCATCAAGCAATGGATGACCAGGGCAAATGAACGCCGCAAGTGGTTGTCCAGGCACAGCTATTAAATCTTTCTCAAACGCAACCCGTTCATATCGTGCAAGCACCGGATCTCCAATTCCACTTTGCCGGTCTCTGTTTCTTATTGGAGCCGGTACATGACTAATTTCAAATCTGCGTTGTTCTCGTTGTTTTATGTTACCTCCTAACTGCTTGAATGCTTCAAGAAAAAAAGACTCTACGTAATGTGGTTGTAGTCGGCGTGCTTCAGCCCTCTCCATGTCCTCTCTGATTCGGGCCACTTTACTAGCGTCCATTGCATCATGAGCCAAGGCTCTTTCATCTATTAATTCTTGCAGATGAGGTCGATCAACGCCATTTTCTATTGATTGTGTAAGACGGGCGCGTACTTCGGGCAGATCGCCATAACGAATTGCTTCTATTAATAATTCACGCAATGGTTTACCATCAAATTGGAGCCGACCCAAAACATCAAATACCTGACCACCCAGGGCTTCTCGTGCCTCTTCAAGTTTCTCAAGAAGTTTTCTATATACATCACCTTCTCTTGTCTCTCCAGCTACTAGATTCCAAAGATGACATATTTCCGTTTGTCCAATACGATGAATGCGTCCAAACCGCTGTTCAAGTCGGTTAGGATTCCAGGGAAGATCATAGTTAACCATTAAGTGTGCACGCTGAAGATTAATACCTTCACCTGCGGCATCTGTTGCTAATAGTACCTGTACCTTAGGATCATGAAGAAATCGTTCCTGTTGCTTTCTTCTATCCTCACGACCAAGATTTCCATGGATGATAGCAATGGCATTTGGTTGACCGAGTAGAGAACTTATCTGTCTTTCTAGATAAAATAAGGTATCGCGATGTTCAGTAAATACGACTATTTTTTGTTTCGATGATCGCATTGGTTCCGGTACTGGATTTTTTCCATAGTGGACATTTGGTACTCCTACCATATTTCCGGACGGGGAAAGGTTGAAAATCCAATCAAACACAAGAGCAAGTTCGCGCCATTTAGTATCCTGCCCTGATCGTCTGACTTCGTTAGCAAGTTTCTCCAAACGAGAAAGCGTCCCTATTTCATTCAATAACTCTGCAATAGTACTTGCGGCCGTGGCCTGATCAAGAATCTCCTCTTCTGTATCCTCCACTTCATTTTCAGGAGCCTCCTCTAGATCCTCAATATCATCTGCATTAAGTATCCGGCCTTGCATAAGTATTTGATTTGTTCCAGTATTTTGTTGCAATACTTCCAATTCTTTCATTCTCTTCTCCAATCTTTCTCGTCTACGACGAATGGAATGAAAAATCGCTTCTGGAGATGAGGCTAATCGTCTTTGAAGTATGGTAAGTGCAAAGCCTACCGTTCCAGCCCTTTTGTCATTTTGCAGAGCATCTGCACGATTAAATTCCTGACGCACATAATCTGTGACTTCTTTATAAAGACGACCCTCAAGTTCGGATAATTTAAATGGAACTGTGTAAGCTATTCTTTCTGGAAATAACGGTTTGCCGTCAAATTTTAATAGATTTTCTTTGACCATTCGCCGCATCAAGTCCGAAACATCCACTTTATGGACACCATCTCGAAATTTGCCCTCGAAGCGATCGCTATCGAGAAGCTGAAGGAAAAGTTGAAAATCTTCCTCTTTTCCGTTATGCGGTGTTGCAGTCATCAAAAGGAAGTGTCGCGTAATGCCGGAAAGCAATTGTCCAAGTCGGTAGCGTTTGGTGTATTTCACTTCATTACCAAAGAATGAAGCAGAAAGTTTATGAGCTTCATCACAGATAATAATATCATAACCGCAATCCGGAGAAAGAAGCTTTTGTTGGACATCTTCATTGCGGGAAAGTTTGTCAAGCCGTGCAATTGCGAGGTCATTTTCAATGAACCAATTACCAGTACGGGCCGCTTCCAGTTTGTCGTTGGTCAAAATCTCGAAAGGAAGATGGAATCGCCGAAATAATTCATCCTGCCATTGCTCGACTAGACTTCCAGGGCAAACGATGAGACACCGCTTCAAATCGCCTCTGGCAATCAATTCTTTAATCAATAGTCCGGCCATAATGGTTTTCCCAGCTCCGGGGTCATCAGCCAGAAGAAAACGCAATGGTTGGCGAGGGAGCATAGCTTCATAAACCGCTGTAATTTGATGTGGCAGTGGATCAACCATTGAAGTATGGACAGCTAATAAGGGATCAAATAAGTGCGCTAAACGTATCCTATTGGCCTCAGCAACCAGTCGAAATTGTGCTCCATCACCATCAAAACTCCAGGGTTTGCCTATTTGAAGAATCTCAATTCGAGACTCGTCCGATCGATATAGGATTTCATCAGACACTCGGCCATCATGACTTCGGTAAACTAAGGTAAGTGCGTTTGTGCCATGCCATGTAACACTAACTACTGTAACAGAGGCGTCAGGAAGGATACCTTTAATTGTAGTGTCTGGCTGGAGATCTTCTAGTTTCATTTTCCTAAAAGCCTGATATTGAACTAAATGAAGTGATTTCCATATATTTGATAACTTTAAATTAATAAATATTCACAGTAGTAACATTGAATAGCAGATTGTCATATACTGCTTGACCTCCTACCATTCTTCAAATCTGACTCAAAGTGGTAGCCTAAATTTTAAAATGCCCTAAATTTTAAAATGCAGCTTACAAGCTGGAGACAAAGATTAGTTTATTGTATATCAAGACATTGCAAGTAAATGTGCCCTATTTTGCAACATGGGCTCATTGACAAAACATAATCTTCACAATGTGCGAAACGCCTGAGAACAAATTTTAACATTTATGTCATTCTGGATTTGTCCGAAAAATACTTGAAAGCCCGTTTAAGCCTACCCCTTGCAAGCTTAATCCATTTTTTGGTCATTACGATAATTTTCAGTTTTTTGATATATTCTCTGTCAATTCAATTGAAAACCCTGCAAAGTCTTTAAATAGTCTAAAATGAGATATAGCTTGTAAACGAATTGTTTGATGCCATAAAACAACATTGATTAATGGAATCAATAATTTGCATATAAAACCTCCCGTCCTATTCAATTGTAAATTTTCAAAAATTTATGGCAACTCAATTTTCTAAAATTAACCCAGAGTATGTCTTGAGCTATCACTTAAAAAACAATTATAGAAGACACAAATTATCAACTATAGAGCTTTACCGTAGGGGGCACTATTCCTGAGATTTGCTTTCAGATAAAGTTTCTGATGCAGAGTTACGTATCCTTTGTGCATCCTTACTGTCAAACTTAAATATTAGCTAACCGCAAATTTTTTTTTAAAGGATATTCTTACGAAAGAAAGTTGAACAAATAACAAAACCACGCCTAAAGTATCGGAAATCTGGAAGTCTGGGGTTCGGAAGTCACTCCTGGTTAATACCAGAAGACTAAGGTTGACTTTTTTACCGAATAACTAACTAAATATCAGCGTTTTAAATTTCTGTTTATCCATCTTTTTTTCTTAAAGCGATTCCTTCGACTTATAAATTTCATTTGCGGAATGATTTCGTCATGCAGTTGACACCTCAATTCAATATATTTCTTGGGTTTAAATTTGGTAAATCCACTAGGTAGATGCCATGTTGAAGATTTATTGTTTTTTAGGATTTTAAAAAACAATCTGCCTCTCATTTCGGGGTAGGCTTTGTAATAATTTGATCTGATTTTAAAATCGCGTCTGGGCAGCTTGGCGATTAATTGACTTTTGTGTTTCCGCTTGATGAAACCTTTGTTCCGCGCTTTGGTTTTTAATTTTGATGCATAAGATTTGCAAATATTTAGTGTTTTTGCAAGTTTTTGGTTTCCAAAACCATAGTAATTAGGCCCATCAATTGAACTATTCTGTTTATTTCTTGATTCATTTAATTTTAAAGATTCCGAGGCGGAATTGGATTGTATTGTGGTGCCAGAGTTCTTCACCGCGTCCGCTTCCTGCCTCGGAAGTATAATTTCAAAATAGGTTTTTTGTCCACGAACCATATCATTCATAACTGAAGCTGCCAGGAATATTCTTAAACTGTGCAAGTGTTCGAATTTTAATTTCGTAGATCGAAATGAGTTAAATCCTAGCCGCATTCCTATATGTGCAAAACTTCGAATAAAATAGTTGCCAGTTTCAGTGTTATAACCGATCCAGTCCAGTTTCAGAAGAGCTTTTAGATGCTTGTTTATAGATTTAGGAGACTTAAATCCTGAAACTCTTAGAAGGGCCAGAAATACTCCTGAATTTTTACTAATGATGCCAGCAGAATTAAATTTTAGGAACAGGTACAATTTGAAAGAATTGACCAGTTTGTTTGTCATTACAATCCTTGATAGCTCCACAGGTATACTTTGGACTTCGCAAATCATTGTATGACCTTAAACTTTAGATTTTACCTTTGTTTACCTTTGGACGGATGGACTTCGTTAAGGATTGGGAATCAAAATAGACCTTGCTACCAATCCGGCTTGGAGTCAATATTCCGTTAACCACATGGCGATGTATGGTAGAGTAACTTAGGCCGAATTTGTCTCTGACTTGTTTTCTAGTAAGAAGCTCACTGCTATCAAAACTTCTTGCATGCTCTAATAAACATTTCGAAAATTCTGAGCTAATAGCTTGTAAAAAGTCGTCCAAGGTCACACCTTCAATTTGTAAAGTTTTCATACTTTTCAGTTATTGTGCAAAGTTGATTGCTAATGAATTTGAATAACACTACCGGGTAGTATTAAGATCCTACCCCGTAGGGAAATAGCATTATCCATAAAATATTTAGATACTTGAAGATTAAGTTGGGCTGAACAAACTACTCAAAAGTCGAGAACCCGGAATAATCACTTTGTTCAGAATGGCGAGAAGTATTCACGGGAAAATTCTCCCCGTTAATGAAACTGATTAATAATATGGTGTTTCTCTCAATGGTCTTAGCATAACACTCTCAAAAGAACATTTGAGTAAAGTGCTTTGATTCAATTTAATATTCCTCGCTTTTTTACAGGTCAACAAGAAACTACGCAGAGTTTATTTGCTCCCAAAGCTGAATTAGGAGTTTAGAAATAGAACACGATTTCAACCTAGGAACGTTATCCAAAGAAACAGATAGAAATTGTCAAAAGTTTATCCGTAAACGACTAACTGATCCAATTGTGTTCTTGGTGATTTTCTCTTTTGAATTTAGCCCTTACCTTTAGGATTTCTTTTTATGGTGCCGAAATAGTGACTAATATTTTCATTCGAAATGCTAGTGGTATTGTCAGCCTTTAATGCCTGTTGCAAGGTATTAAAATTTGCCTCAGTATTAGGCTCAACTTCCTTCACCGAAAAAGAGGATAAAATAGCTCTCGCAGTATTGGGACCATTTTCCATTTTTTGAAAATCTGGTATCCAGCCATTGCGAGCTAGAATAATGAATAGTTTCGCTAAATCAGCAATAGATCCAGCCCATTTGATTTTATCTATTTCGTTTTCCATTTTTGATGACTGCTTTGGTGCTAGATTTAAATGCTTATCTAATAAACTGTTAATCTTACTTTGATTTTTATTAAATTCAATCTTTAATGCTTCTAGTTCAATTATGTATATAACTTGAGAGTACAACTCTGCTAGCTTCTCTAATAAAACATTAACCCTATTAATATTTTCCTTTTTGATACTTGAAGGCTCAAAGTAGAAGAAAAAAAAATCTTTAAGAGAATCACCAATAACTTGATAATTCCCATTATTAATGTTATTATACATTTTGATTCCCAAATTGGTTTCATGTGCTTGTTCATGGATAATTCCCATCATAGGATCAATTCTTGAACGGTGTAATATTAAATTATCGAATAACTCATTTTTATAAAGCGAAACGATGGTGGTAAGATTGGTTCTATTCCCTAATCGTCTTTTCAATTCCTCTCGAAACTTTTCATTCTTTTTATAATAAACAGAAAGATCCTGTAATGGACTGGTTAATGAAAGATTTTTTTCTTTCAACTGAAGCTGAATTAATTTTAATAGATCTTCGTAGAACATGGTAGACTTTTCTTTCATATTTCAATTTGATTCGGTAAATTCGTTTTTTATGATAGTCAATTTCCTCTCTGGATCCACAGATCTTTCATGATTTTAGCATGCTCATCTGGCTTTATTTTTATATAATTTAAGAAGACTTTTTCAGTTTTATGACCTGTTATAGCCATAATCGTAATGGAAGGGGTTCCCGCTTTAAACTCATTGGTGGCAAAGCTCCTTCTGGCAGTATGAGTAGTTATTAGCTTGTATTTAGGTGAGTTTATAATGGTAGGTGTACCATCTACTTGTTGTTTGATCTCGACCTCTTCATTGAGTTCTGGTATCATTTTACAGAGTTGTTTTAGATAGGTGTTTGATCTTTGATTACTTATCACTGGCGGGGGTGCCCAGGCATATTTAGCCAAAATACGTTTCACACTGTTGTGGATAGGTATAATCACCTTATCTCCGGTTTTCTTTTGATCTATTTCAATGAAGCCGTTCTTGATATTATGTGTTTTAAATTCAGAATAGTCAGAATATCTTAATCCAGTCCGGCAGCCTATGATGAAAGCATCACGCACCCGGTCTAAGGTTGGACACAGTCTGAGATCAAGATCTTCAATCAATTTTAATTCTACCTCATTCAAATGGATAGCATCACCATCTTCTTTCAAAACCCTGAAGCCCCTGGCTTGGAAATCGGTACTGGTGTGTTTTTTGGACTCAAAGGCATGCCGCATTACGGTTTTAATGACCTTAATCTGTTTACCAATAGTATTGGCCGATAGATGCATATCGTTTCGGAGATAGCCAATGAACAGGGAGTAGAAGTCCTGGTCGATTTCATCAAATGTTAATGTCCTATTTATTTTCTTTTCGAATTGCTTTAAATGGGCCAAGCACCTATTGTAAACGAAAACTGTTTTATCCGAAATGGTTTCATAGCGCATACCATTCTTTGACAATTTTATAAAATGTTCCAGGTAACCACAAAGGGTATTACATGGATCTTTTAGGTTTGTTTTTGGCCCACTACCTAGTTTTTGATCCAATGCTTTTTTTAATTCCGAGGGGGTCGGGATTCGCCCATTGAGCTCATTCCTCAAATTCCGGAAGATTGTTTCCATTTGAGCCATTAAGTTATTTAAAAGAGCATTGATCTCAACATACTGCGGAAATTGTCTACTTTTTTTTACCCGGTGATTTTTTGAATCCCAAAACTTAGGAGGTATCGACTCATTAAGATAGTATTTAACTTCATGACCTGAATAGAGATATCGAGCATAAATTGAAGAAGGATTTGGTCCATTTAGACGCTTTAAATTAAATGTTATAGCCATAGTATATAGGAATTGGAAAGTTTGTACAATTTACTGGCAAAATGTGTTACAATGCTCAACTTTCGTTCCCCTGTCCGTACCCCAACAATATAAAAGCCTCATAAATTATTCATTTACAAGGCTTTATAAAAAAATTTGTGGGCCCACTAGGACTTGAACCTAGGACCTAATGATTATGAGTCATTTGCTCTAACCAACTGAGCTATGGGCCCCACTAAAGAGGTGCAAATATAAAAAAATCTGACTCGAAAAGGCAAAAACTACCCACTTCAGCCACTGTCTATGAAATTTTTACAGTATTGGTGTGAAGTATAGAATGACATTTAAACCAAACGTATCTCCTCTAAATAGCCTTAAGTAGCCAATTTCTCAATCTTCACCGTCCGATCATTGGGCATTCTTATCCGAATCTCCAATTGACAGCCCATCGCCTCCACATATTTCTTTAACGTAGAAATATGCATATCGTTTCTTTTCTCCAGGTTTGAGATATTCACTTGCTTCACTCCCTGCTTTGTGGCAATATCCGTTTGGGTCAATCCTAGCTCTTTTCTCAACAATTGAAGTGTTTTATATTCGTCGATCAACTCATCGGCTTTTTGTTTGATTTTAATTTGCCTGTCTTTGGGTAGGCTTTTAAAAACTTTCTGTAATGTGACCGTCATGACTTTTTCCTTTTTAAATTAAGTATATATTTCTCTAATCTTGAAGATGCAATCCTTATCAATTCTTTGTAAAACCTGGTCTGATTTTTACCTTTTTTATTACTCCCTACAAGTAAAATTGCTTTACGATTTGGATCAAAAGCAAATGCAATTCTCCATACAGCATTGTGAGCTTCCACCCTTAACTCCTTCATATTGGCAAATGATGAACCTATCAAGGTATCTACATGAGGTCGACCTAACATTGGACCAAATGTTTCTAACAATTTAGCCTTGGCTATTATATTGTCTTGCAGATCTTCATCACAGGCTAGGAATTCCTCCATAAAATCGTCATGGAACTCAACTTGCCATTTCATCCTACAAATATAGCATTAAAGCTATATAACCAGTAGGTTATATTTTTAAATAACACCAAAATCATTTGCCTCCTATTATCCTACTTGCCCAATCATGACCCTAATAATTCATTGATTTGAAAAGATGTCAATCCGCGCCCAACTAGGCTGGGTATCAGAAACTCCCCTTCATGGTTGGAAAGAGGCTATAATGAAGGAAAAACAACCCAGGTATCGACTGGACGCAGAATTGCTATCAGTGGAAGGTTCTCCCGTAAAATAAGCTACAAGGGAGTTGAAATCACATATGAGCTCATGGCCTGAAAAAGAAACTCTCGCTTAATTTGCCACACCTATACGGCAATAATAACTGATCACTGAATAAATGGATTGATGATTAAGAAGCAATTGATTTATTGAACATCAAGTCCAAAACTTCCCTACAAAAATTTAGGGATAAGGAGAAAATAAGATATTCCCATCCGAGTAAAAAAGTAATTCTTTATGATAGAAAATCCGAAAGAGCAGCAAAATGGAAGATCGGTGCGTGCAAAAGAGATTTTCTGAAGATGTGGATTTTCGGGTTATTGCTCCACCAGGGGCTAATCCAATTTGATGCCTTTATCTCAAAGAGATGATATACCTTATCAACCAATTCTGATTTGATAGCTTTGCTATAATTAGTACACCACTCAATAAAAATAAATTATTTGGAATGGATATGGAAGAAAATCAATTCATATTCATCCAATTCTGTAAATCGGAACTCGTGTTACCCACTTTGAAATTTATTGATTTTATTGTTGTCTTGTTGTGATTTATTAATAACCTGGTAGCAGTCTGATTGGTGCATTTGTATTTAGTTGAAATGCATCCTTCGTAAACGACAACCCTAATGGTTTACCAAGCAAATCACCACTATATATGGAGTCCGTACCTTCATATAGTTGGTCATAAGACCATCCCAAACCGCCGATCAATAATCCACCACCCTCCTTAACAAAATTAAGAATGAGTGGAACATGCTTAGTGGCAAAATCCGATGGGGGATTCCAGTCACTCAGATACCATAACACTGAGCCGCACTTCAGATCATCTTCCAGTGTTTCTGGGGAAGTAACTTGGAGCTTCCACCCACGGCGATGAATAAAGTCTTGTACCTCTGTCATTTCTGAAATTTTGGCATAGGTGCCTTGCCATACTAAAATCACGGTTTCTGAAGAGCAATTTTCCTTCAAGTCCCGAGGAGTAAGCCAGGCAAATGCATTCTGTGCAAACAACAAATTGTCACCCCCATCAGTCATTTCAAAATCCTGAGTCAAACCATCGTGTGCATAGGCTAGTACATGTCCATTTCCGTACTGCCGCGCTGCGACAAAAAGAATGGATTCTACCTCTTCGTTGTAGGTGAGTGCATCTGTTGGCAGCCTCCCCAGAGATTGCCACATTGCCTCCCCATCGCCAGTAGGTGCACCTTCACAGTCGCCCATATGGACAACCCTGAGAGTGCCAGAATCGTCGCTATGGTTACTGTCCATAAGATTTGAATTCTGCGTTGATTACGACCAATGCTTTTACGTACAAACATTACTTCCTGGGCATTCAAACCATGATCTGGTTGCTGTAATAGGCGAGCTGCAATGGCGAGGTTTGGATTTTTATTCCAAAGGAGTTGTGTATTTCCTGACTTAGCAAATTGGTCAGTTTGAGGGCCGAGTCGATCTATTAACATAAGTGTATCTCGACCCACCATTTGAATCCATTCTTGCAAAGTCTTCCATGTACTGAGCAGTGCAGGATGTGCAGTCTCAATGTAGTTCATATCATGCACGATGAGTCGGCCATTTACCAACTTATTGATGACCTCATCCACAATATGATTTTCAGTTGCAGAATAATTCAAGTCCACAAGCTCCACTCGCCGCCCTTCCAATTCGCCTTGTACTGAGACCATGCGAAGGAATATTTTTCGCATAATAGCTTGCTGGTCCGGATCAAGGGAGAGATAAAGAAGATCTGCTTTTTTGCGTAGTATACCCAGAGCACCACCTAGCTTTTGATAGTCGTTTTGGGTCAAGGCTCTGTCCTGACGGCCGCTGGCATTATAGGCAAGATAAAGTTCATCCAGAGTGTAAGACATCAGAGGTAATGCACCAGGTGCTTGCATTACTTCGCCTACGATAGTGTCTAATAGCTCGGGTGGATCAAAGATCATGACTTCCTGCATGGTGGGCATCAATGCGGCTTCCTTCAGGTCCTCTAAGCTAAAAGGCGGTACGGTATAAAGCCCGCCTTGCCAAATATCACGTAAAGAACTGTCTCTAAACCGCAGCTCAAAATCAGAGCGGACAATAATAATCACATAAAGAATACCTACCTGGCCATCCATAATCTGACGCAATCTGACAAGGAAGGATTCTCGCTCAACGTTATCTTGACAGCAAGTGATGACCTCCTCGAACTGCTCTACAAGCAATACATTTCCATGGGGATTGGTTTTATCAAGGACTGTCAGCGATTGTTCCAGGACAGAAAGAGGATGGCTACCCGGTTTCATTTCAGTAATGAAATGACCTGCTTCGCGTAGCCGTGGTAACAATCCTGCTTTTACGACAGATGACTTTCCTGTTCCTGAAGCACCTGTAACCACCAGCAGACGAGTAGCCATTAATCGATATTTCAATTCATTAATTACATGGTTCCGTCCATAAAACAAATCAGCATCTGACTCCTCATAGGATAACAAACCCTTGTAAGGGCTTCGAGATGGCCTCGATGGTAAATTAAGTCGATGCTTGGGATGGAGAAAGATGAATTCACCTTTATCATGTTTGCTCAACGGGAAAAAGCCTGGTGTCTGTCGTGAGCGTTGACCAAGTTCTATTGTGGCAGGTTCTACCCTGTCCCGTATGTATGAATAGAGTTCGGTAGCGGTGATCAGTCCATCACCTTCTCGTCCCACACGAGTATC
Organism: Saprospiraceae bacterium; assembly: GCA_031417835.1. Classification (GTDB taxonomy): domain Bacteria; phylum Bacteroidota; class Bacteroidia; order Chitinophagales; family Saprospiraceae; genus JADJLQ01. The sequence continues at coordinate 17,094 of JANOWJ010000167.1, forward strand.
TGCCTCTCCGGCGAGTGCTTCGAAAAGTGCTAGTGCAAATGGGGAGTGAGCTTCCCCTAACTCAGAAGTTACCAGACCTCTGTCTCCGGTTGGTCGGTCTTGAATGATATCCATAGCCTTCTGATCATATCCGGCGGAAGTAATTACTTGCCAAGCCGGGTCATGAACGAAACGATCGAAACGCTCCTTATAGATCTGCTTGGGCATAAAAGTACCTATATGTCGTGTACCGCTGGTCCATTTGAAAGCACCTGAAAAACAGCAGTCCAGTATGATCAAAAGATGTCGACAGGGCAATGAGTTCAGAGCTTCCCGCAGTTCCGTCATAGCCAAGAAAGTTTTGAGATCTGTGGGATCAGCATCTGCGGGAGCCAGATAACCAGCAGGACCATCTTCCCCATCTGAGGCAATGCCGTGACCGGCGAAATAAAAGATTACCCGATCATCACTACTCACCAAGTCTGGCATTGTTTGATGCAGCAGGGTGTGCAGGGAGCTATGTTTAGCATCCAGTAAAGGTGGGTATACCCGAAAATGATGTTTCTCTTGCAGTACTTCTGCTATCTTCTTGGCATCATTCACGGCAGTTGACAGCTGCGACACTTTTTCGTACTGGTCAATGCCGACTATAAAAGCATGGTGCTGCGTGAATTGCAATGTTTGTTGAGTATTGGAGGTTTCAGAACTACCCGGATCCTCTATTCCCGGTTTTTCAAGTTCCATTCGGTTCGCAAATTAGGTGAATAAATCATACTTAATCTTATGCATCAAAAGATCTTTGTTACTTTCAAATTAAGTATAAAAGACTCTATTGAGTATCTAAATATAACCAAATGTAAGTCAATATTTTATGGCTTTAACTTATGGTGTGTGTGATTTTTTTTATAAATAAGGATACCACTTCATTTGGATTGAATGTTAGGCTTATCTCTTTTAGATTAAAAGCAAACCAACAGTTCAATCTTTACGTGATAATGGAAAAATAAAACCAAATGAGGAGTTGGGGCTTTAAAAAAAGAAAAATCACTAAAGGATCGATTGAAAGAGGCCAGTAATTTTTAAAAATAAATTCATTAATGAAGAATAATAATTAGTTGGTTCTGTGTTCCAATCATTCTAGTTCTATGCTTAGCGCGGTCTATCTAAATGTAGGTAACATGGGAACAGGTATAACCAAAAGTAAAAACACACCGGAGATATTAAGAGGCAACATCATGTGAAAAATCTAATTTTAGGATTGAAACCTCATCAAATTGTATGAATATCCTCAAAATGATGTAATATGCTTTCTCTCTTTAGTTGGAAGTGTAACTAAAATGAAGGAAAAACTAAAAATAATCCCTATTGAGCTTCTGGAAAGCTACTTGTCAGCTGTTAACAATTTAGCATTAACCCATAATTTCAATAATTTGAAAGATGCTGAAATATCAACCGACAGTTTTAGTTTTTATGCTTCGGTAGCATCAGTCTTTTCAAGCAAAATAGAAGGAGAACAAATTGAGCTTGACAGTTACATCAAGCATAAAAAATTTGGCATAGAGTTTTTGCCCGACTATACCAAAAAGATTGATGACTTGTATAGTGCCTACATCTTCGCCAAAACCAATGTATTTAACAAGGCCAATATAAGTGAAGTGCATAAATTATTGAGTAAGCATCTAGTGGCTACACACCAATCAGGCAAGTTGCGAATACACCAGATGTATGTAAGCACGCCCGATGGCAAAATAGAATATGTGGCAGCCACCCCTTTTGAATTGGAAGCCGAAATGGAAAAGCTTTACTTTGATATTGAATTGCTTTTAACACAAGAACTAAGCATACCGGAAGTTTTCTTTTTTGCAGCAATGATTCATTTGGTTTTTGTAAAAATTCATCCTTGGAATGATGGGAATGGTCGTTGTGCAAGATTAATGGAAAAGTGGTTTTTAGCACAAAAATTAGGCAACAACGCCTGGTTTGTTCCGAGCGAAAGAAACTATTATGAGCAGCACCAAACCTATTACAAAAATATTCGGGCCTTAGGTTTAGAATATCCCGAATTGGACTACGCTAAAGCTCTTCCGTTTTTATTGATGCTTCCGAATTCAATAGAAAATGATTAATAGAACATTATCACCAAGTAGCACTTCATAAATCAATATGTACAAGAAGAATTCTGAGCAATAGCTAGTCAAAAGGAGTAGAACTCACTGAAAAACATTCGTATTCAGCTGGGCTAAGCTGAAGTACCACCCCCATACTTTCAAAGTTTTAATAACCTTTTGTACATTAGCTCATTGAACTAAAGCATTTGACAATAGAAACTCCAAACTAATTCTAAAAATAAAGTAAAATGAAAGCATTTATATTATTCATTGCAGTCCTTGCTGGTGGACTCATTTTGAACTCTTGCTCTAAAAACAAGGCCGAAAACAAATTAGGCACCACCCTTAAAGATTCAACAAAAGAAACATTTTCATTGAACGGTTTAGTCGAAGAATTCAAACAAGTGCCGGACTCCATTATCGCAGCATTAAATGCCCAACACCATAATTTCAATGTACTCGAAAGGCGCACACTCCCGAACACGGCTGTGATCTCCAAATTAAAGTACTATTCGGAGCATGCAGTGACCCTAGATAAACTACCAGTTATTAATCCTGGTCCTGGCGAATATGTGCATGTATTAGCCGGTCAAGCATACGGATATAATGGACTCACCATTGGAGTCACTGAAACTTTCCCCGGCGGTGCTCCTCCGATGCATTCTCATGAGGGAGAAGAGTCGCACGTATTGCTGGATGGAGAAATCCTTTATGCTTTGGGCGATACGATGTTCACTATAACAGCACCTTATGTAGTCAACATACCGGCTGGAGTGCCCCATGCGTTCAAAAATATTGGAAAAAAAACTGCAAACCTTGTCGTGATATTTCCTACCAATATTTGGAAATATGATGTGCTTGATTATTTTCCTTTTGAAAAGAAAAAGTAAAACTTGGTGTTTGATATAAAACCCAAACCATTCATTAGAAATGAATGGTTTATCCTCCGGATTGACGAAGTAATTGTAAAGCAATTACTTGTCAGGTCTGATGACTCCTATAGTCGTATCAGACTCATAGGAGGTTAACCCTGATATTGAAAAT
>JANOWJ010000168.1:0-11871 GCA_031417835.1 Saprospiraceae bacterium
CTTCCTTTCATGCACCACTTACAAAAGATCCATCCTTTATTCACATGAGAGAAGCTTATGAAAAAGGTGAACCTTTTCATGTGGAGGAAGTGGGAGGCAAAGCATTGGTTGCACATTATAAATACATGCGAACCCTGCCGGTAGTAGGAGAAGTTTTAGATTCCATTATTGAAGAAGGTCATCCGTTACCCACTTTTCAAATTTTTCATTCTACTTATTTTTCACAAGGTTTTTTGTTGTTCATTACTTATAAACCTGTGACAGAAGCTCACGACATCTTCAAACGCTTCGCAAAAGTTTTTGAACAAACCTATACCCGCTTCCTCGATCTGCAAAAAGCAGAAGCACAGGCACGAGAAGCACAGGTAGAAGTGGCCCTTGAAAGAGTTCGTGCAAAAACAATGGCGATGCATAACAGTGAAGATGTTAGCGCTGCTACCTCTACTATGTTTACGGAACTAGAGAAACTGGGGGTTCATAACCTTCGCGGAGGTATCGCCATTATAAGTCCGGATCAAACTCAGGAAGTATGGTCAGTAAACAATTTGCCAGATGGTACTACCTTAAGAGCCATTGGTGTTTTTGATATGCGCTTACATCCTTTCTGGCTCCAAATTTATGAAACACATAAAAGAAAAGCTAACTATGACTATTATTGGCTTTCCGGCCAAGACAAACAGAATTACATAGCCATATTAAATGCAACTACTGGATACCTAGCCCAACCCATAAAGGAGTTTCCTGATGTGCATATTCAATCGTACTATTTTGGTGAAGGGGCGATATGGACAAACTCATTGCAACCGCACACAGAGGAACAGAAAGAGATAATGAAAAAATTTGCTTCTGTCTTTTCACTCACCTTCCGTCGCTATAAGGATCTGCAAAAAGCTGAGGCGCAGGCAAGAGAATCGCAAATAGAAGCTGCATTAGAAAAAATCAGGAGTCGGTCTTTGGCTATGCATCATTCCGATGAACTCCGGCAAGTCGTTGCAAAGGTTTATACAATGCTCAGTGAGTTAAAGGTTAAACACGACACCATTGCTATTCAGGTGTTTGATTTCGACGCCAAAAGTTCAGTCTTATGGCCAAGGAATACTCTACAGGAAATAGCACCTAAAGTGGTATTCCCTTATGATGAATTAATCATGAAAGAAAATGTCTGCCACCGTGCTTTGTGGGAGGCAATGGTCACCGGTAAATCTATTATCAATAAAGTCTATACGAAGGAGCAAAAAGACCAATGGTTTGAATATATTTTTGCACACAATGATTACACAGTAATTGCAGATCATTCTCGGAAATTTCTACTTCAACTCGAAATCCTTACGGTTTGTTTTTTCCCCGAAAAATATTCAGGATTGTATGCCGAAAGTTGGGATGGAACAAAATATTCTGACGAGGATATTGATGTTTTGAGAAGAGCATCCCGTGTATTTGAACAGGCATATGTGCGCTTCCTAGACCTGCAAAAAGCAGAAGCACAGGCAAAGGAAGCACAGTTAGAAACAGCATTGGAAAAAGTAAGAAGCCGTACGATGGCCATGTTTAAAAGTGAGGAACTCTCCGATGTAGCTGAAGTATTATTTACACAAGTAAGTCAATTGGGCGAACTGCCTGACCGGATCAGCATAGGTATTATAGATGAAACCAATCAGACCTACCAGGTTTGGGCCACGGATCAGGCCGGTTCACAATTGAAGGTAAATTTTGTGGCAAAACTTGACGAAAAAACTACAATCCGACATATATACACTGACTGGAAAGCAGGAAAAAAATCAACGATCGTGGATCTGCAGGACGATAACTTGAAAGACTGGATTAAATACCTTCAGACGGAATTGGGCATGCCCATACTAACAGATCACATACAAGGGAGAAGGTTTCATAACGTTGCTCATTTTTCTCAAGGTTGGCTCAATCTTACTACATCTGAACCATTGGGAGTGGAAGCGCAAGATATGTTACAACGTTTTTCTTCGGTATTCAACCTTACTTATACCCGTTTTCTGGATTTGCAAAAAGCAGAGGCACAGGCAAGAGAGGCGCAGATTGAAGCAGCACTGGAGCGTGTACGCAGTCGATCGATGGGCATGCAAAAAAGCGAAGAGCTTAAAGAGGTGATCAAGGTGGTATATGATCAATTCGTTCACTTAAAGATCCATATTGAACATACTGGGTTTATTATAGATTATAAAGAAAGGGAGGATATGCATATCTGGTTAGCTGACCGACACGAGGTGCCCTCTCAAATAACTATTCCATATTTTGATTCTCCCCATTGGAATAGTTTTATAGAAGCAAAAGCAAAAGGATCGAACTTCTTTGCCAATCATCTAAGTTTTGCAGAAAAGAATAAATTTTATCAGAACCTTTTTAATTTGTTCCCTGTACCTGAAGCAACAAAGGAATACTATTTTAATTGCCCCGGGCTTGCCATATCGACCGTATTGTTAGATAATATTGGCTTGTACATCGAAAATTTTTCGGGTTTTCCTTATACAGAAGAAGAGAATAATACCCTCATGCGCTTTGGAAAGGTATTCCAGCAAACCTATACCCGTTTCAAGGATTTAGAAAAAGCAGAAGCACAGGCACGAGATGCAAAAATAGAAATAGCTCTCGAACGAATTCGTGCTAGGGCATTAGCTATGCATACCTCCAATGATTTATTGGGTGTATGCAATGTATTACGCGAACAAATGGGCCATCTAGGACAGCCTGATTTAGAGTCATCCATTATTCATCTTTATAATGGCGATGCCGAAACTTTTGAAGCATGGTACGCCTATCATCCATTGAACCATAATGCTGATGAAATTATTACAGATGTGGCGCTTTTTTCAAAATATTCCACTGAATGGGCTCGCGAGGTGATGGAAAACTATAAATCGTCCCGCACCGAATACACCATAGTATCACGCGGTAAAAAGCTTTTTGAGTGGTATAAAGAAATAGAGAAAATGGCTCCTGCAGTGCTGGACTATGATTCAAAGGGTCGGCTCGTGGTTCCTGAAATTCTCTACTATCATTTTTCAAAGTTTTCCGGAGGCACATTGCTGATGATTTCCAATCAGGAACCATCCGCAGAATCTCGCGAACTGCAAAGACGAGCTGCCCTGGTTTTTGATCTGGCCTATACCCGTTTCCTCGACCTCCAAAAAGCAGAAGCACAGGCAAGAGAGGCACAGATAGAACTAGCATTGGAAAGAGTTCGTGCAAGAACGATGGCTATGCAACAGAGCGTGGAATTACAAGATACTTCCCTAATACTCTTTGAGCAACTCAAAGAATTAGGAGAACCTGCAGAGCAATGTACCATAGGTATTATAAAGGAATTAGAAGGTGTGGTTGAGATATCTGCAACGTTTCATGGAAATAAAATGCAGCAAACTTTTAGGCATAAATTAGATGAGCCTTTCGTTATGACTAAAATGTTCAAAAATTGGAAAGATCAGCAAAAAACATTGGTATTAGAAATCAAAGAAGAAGAATTGCAGAAGTACAATCAATACCGGAATGAATTAGTAGGCAAAGAAACATTTCCGGTAAAACTGCTTCCGGGTGATCGATGGATAATTCATATCGCCTATTTTTCCAAAGGCATGCTGGCGTTGTCAACCAATGAACCCCGACCGGCAGAATCACTTCAACTATTAGAACGGTTTGCAATAGTCTTCGAACAAACCTATATCCGCTTCCTCGATCTGCAAAAAGCAGAAGCACAAGCGAGAGAAGCACAGATTCAACTATCACTGGAAAGGGTAAGAGCAAGGGGAATGGCCATGCATAGTTCAAACGAATTAGCTGATCTTCTCGACACTGTTTTTAAAGAACTTACCAAGCTTGATGTTCGCCTTGATCGCTGTATAATCATGATCTATGATCCAAATACTTACGCATCTACCTGGTGGCTTGCTAATCCTGAGCCTGGGGCTGTTCCGGTTGGGTTATTTGTGAAATATCATGAGTACAAGCCATACCTTGATTTTTTAAATGCCTGGAAAGAACGGATTTTAAAATGGGAATATCTGTTAGAAGGAGTTAATAAAAAAGAATGGGATAGCTTCATATTTAAAGAGACAGAGCTTTCATTTTTACCGGAATTTGTTATTGCAGGAATGAAATCATTTGAAAGTATTTTTTTAAATGTATCATTTAATAATTTTGGTAGTTTAACTGTATCTACAACTGAACCGCTTGATGAAGCAAATGCTGATTTATTGTTGCGTTTCGCAAAAGTTTTTGATTCAACCTACACCCGTTTCAATGATTTGCAAAAAGCAGAGGCACAGGCAAGAGAGGCACAGATAGAAACTGGATTGGAGCGTGTACGCAGTCGATCTATGGGCATGCAAAAAAGCGAAGAGCTTAAAGAGGTGATCCAGGTGATATATGATCAATTCGTTCACTTAAAGATCAAAGTTGAACATACTGGCTTTGTTATAGATTATAAGGTAAGGGATGATTACAATATCTGGGTAGCTGATCCGCTCGGGGTTCCCTCGCAAGTAACAGTTCCTTATTTTGATTCTGTGTATTACAATCGTTTTAATGAAGCAAAGGTAAAAGGAGAGGATTTCTTTGCCACCAATCTGAGTTTTGAAGAAAAAAACAGGTTTTATAAAAAGCTTTTTGAGTATGTTCCCGGATTACCAGAGCAATCAAAGGAGTTTTATTTTAGTTGCCCTGGCCTTGCTGCATCCACTGTATTGTTAGATAATGTTTGCTTATACATTGAAAATTTCTCCGCTATTCCGTATACAGATAAAGAGAATAATACACTTATGCGGTTTGGAAAAGTATTCCAGCAAACCTATACAAGATTCCTTGATCTTCAAAAAGCAGAAACACAAGCAAGAGAAGTTATTAAACGTGCATCGGTAGATCGGGTCCGTGCAGAGATCGCTTCCATGCGCACCACCCTTGATTTAGAAAGGATCATTCCATTAATCTGGAATGAATTAATCACCCTCGGTGTTCCTTTCATCCGGTGCGGTGTCTTTATTATGGATGAAGTACAAAAACAAATACAGACTTTATTATCTACTCCCGAAGGAAAATCCATTGCATCCTTCCAATTACCTTATGACGACACAGAACCTTTACCTCTATTATTGCCGCACTGGCAGCGAAAAGAAATCTATACCCAACATTGGGATGAAGCCGCCTTTATAGAATCCACAAAAATCCTGATGCAACGAGGGGTTATCACAGAAAGCTCGCAAGAACAATATACTACTGCGCACCGCCCTACTAATCTTCATTTGCATTTCCTTCCATTTTTACAAGGTATGTTATATGTAGGTAGTGAAGTACCCTTAAGTGATGATGAAGTGCAGTTGGCTCAAAACCTCGCCGATGCCTTCTCCACAGCTTATGCCCGCTACGAAGATTTTAATAAACTGGAAGCTGCCAATAATAAAATTGAAAAAACATTGGTGGACCTTAAGCAGGCTCAATCGCAATTGGTGCAATCAGAAAAAATGGCCAGCCTTGGTGAGCTTACTGCTGGTATAGCTCATGAAATTCAAAATCCGCTAAACTTTGTCAATAATTTTGCCTCGATAAATGCTGAGCTAATCGATGAAATGAAAATCGAAATAGATAAAGGCAATACCGCGGAAGTAAAAGTATTAGCCAATGATATCCTTCATAATGAACAAAAGATTATGCATCACGGCAAACGCGCCGAAAGTATAGTCAAAGGTATGCTACAACATAGTCGCAAGAGTACCGGGGTCAAAGAGCCTACCGATATCAATGCATTGTGTGATGAGTTTGTAAGATTGAGTTACCACGGGCTTCGTGCAAAAGATAAAACTTTTAATGCTGAATATAAATTGGATCTCGATCCAAAACTTCCCTTGGCAAATGTAGTATCACAGGATATTGGAAGGGTGTTGTTGAATATAATTAATAATGCGTTTCAAGCCTGTAGCAGCGAATTTATTCGCTGTACTTCTCTCGGAATCGAATATCACCCCAAGGTAAACGTATCTACAATGCTTCGATCTGACAATATCGAAATCCGAATCACCGACAACGGCCCCGGAATCCCACCTCACATCAAAGACAAGATCTTCCAGCCTTTCTTTACTACAAAACCCACTGGCCAAGGAACGGGACTTGGATTGAGTTTGGCATATGATATAGTAAAAGCGCACGGTGGAGAATTGAAGGTGGAAACGAAAGAAGGTGAAGGATCAACATTTATTATACAATTACCAAATCAGTCAGCATGATGAAACATTATTTGAAAACCTTAATGACTGTTTTATTGTTGAAAAGATATTTACATATTGCCTTTTTCATTTTCTTGCCGGCATTTTGCATATCACAAGAGAAGCAATCGATTGATCCAGTCGAAACTAAAGAAATTGATAGCCTTAAACAACAACTTATCCTTGCAAAAAATGATTCAGGCAGGTTGTTTATAATGGAACGTATTGGCTTTAATTACGAAGCTTTAAATATTGATTCTTCGATGAAATACACGCTGGCTGCTTTGGCTTATGCAAGGAAACACGGTTACGTACTGGCTGAAGCACGCGTCATGGCAAGTTTAAGCTTTGCATTGCGCCAGCAGGGAAAGTTTGCAGAAGCGATGGACCTACTTTTTAAATCATTAAAAATTGCACAGGAAAATAATTTTACTTATGACATAGCGAGGGCTTACAGAAGGTTAGGAGTTATATATTCCGATTTAGAAAATTTTCCAAAAGCAGTGGCCTATTTGCTGGAGGCAGCAGACATTGATAAAAAAAGTTCAAATAACAGAACTGCTGCCATAGATCATGTATTCCTCGGCGAAGCGTACGATAGAATGAATAAATTGGACTCAGCGGCTCTTCATATTGATATTGCGTTTAAAGAAAAAGATGCTTTCGATTTGTTAGCTCCGGATATATACAACATACGTGGAAATATCCAGGCTAAGAAAAAAAACTATATGCAGGCTTTGTCTCTTTATGAAGAAGGAATTAACCTTGCCCAAAAGAATAATGATTTAGTTGTTTCTTCTAAAATCTACGCTGGCATCTCTGTTGTATTTTCAAAAACCAATAAAAGGGATTCGGCGATTTTTTATGCTCTCAAGGCATTTGAATATGGGAAAAAGGTTTCCTATAAAAAAGGTATAATACTTGCGGGGAATTTACTCTCAGAATTGTATGGTTCCCTTCAACCCAAAGAAGCACTTACCTATTATAAAATTGCTGCCACAACAAAGGACAGTTTATTCGGCGTCAATAATATTCAAACCATACAGGATCTTGTAGCAAGAGAAGAAGCTAGGCAAAAGGAACTGGAAGACGCACAGGTATCTTATCGAAACAAGTTAAAACTATATGGACTTATAGCCGGATTAGTAGTCCTGGTGGTTATTACATTTATACTTTACCGCAATAACCGGCATAAACAAAAAGCAAATGTGTTATTACAACAGCAAAAAGAAAAAATAGAAGCCACCTTAAACGAACTTAAATCAACGCAGGCGCAGTTAATCCAATCCGAAAAAATGGCAAGCCTTGGCGAACTCACCGCAGGCATTGCCCATGAAATTCAAAATCCGTTAAACTTTGTAAATAATTTTTCTGAGTTAAATGGTGAACTTGTAAAAGAAATAAAACAAGAATTGGCAATAGGCAAGGAGCAATTGGCAAAGGGCAATACACAATCGGCAATAAGCAGTTGGCAACAGGCCGGTGAAATAATTAATGATATAGAATCAAACTCCGAAAAAATAAACCATCATGGTAAACGTGCAGAAAGCATAGTAAAAGGCATGCTCGAGCACAGTCGCAAATCATCAGGAATAAAAGAACCGACAGACATCAATAAACTGTGTGATGAATTTGTACGATTATCATACCATGGGTTGCGAGCAAAGGATCCCAAGTTTAATTGCGATTATAAATTAGAACTTGATCCTAATCTGCCAATGGTAAATATGGTATCACAGGATATTGGAAGGGTGCTGTTGAATATAATTAATAATGCTTTTCAAGCATGTGCTGAGCGCCATCGAAGTGCATGCTTGCAGCAGTCAGAAAGTTTAAAGGTAGAAAGTCAAGAAGTTTATAAACCGCTAGTGACAGTCTCCTCTAAATTCGTTGCGTCTTCGCGTCTTTGCGAGATCATCATCTCCGATAACGGCCCCGGCATCCCACCCCACATCAAAGACAAAATCTTCCAGCCTTTCTTTACTACCAAACCAACAGGACAAGGGACGGGATTGGGATTGAGTTTGGCATATGATATAGTAAAAGCGCACGGAGGAGAGATTAAAGTAGTGAGTAATGAAAATGAGGGCACAGATTTTATATTTCAATTACCAAATGAATAAGCCAAATGATAAAATATTTTACCACAACAATTCTGCTCTTATTTATTTGCGGCACTACCTTTTCACAAGTGGGCGGTACAGGCCAGCTAAGGGATAGTTTGAAACATGAACTGGCAATTGCCAAAAATGATACGAGCCGTGTGCTGATCATGGCAGAGTTGGCCTCGGCATATAATGGTTTCTTTTCTGATTCCATTAACATGTACGGAAATAAGGCGCTGGAATTAGCACAGCAAATAGCTTTTTTCAGAGGAGAAGCAAGCGCATTAAATGCTTTGGGAGGTGGTTTCCAATTGCAGGGAGATTATCCCAAATCACTTGAACACCTATATCGGGCTCTCAAAATAGCTGAAGAAAAGAATTATATTTTCGAAACCGCAGTTTGTTATTCATTCATCGGAAATGCGTATTGGTTTTTAGGTGATTATTCAAAGGGAGTATATTTTACAAAAAAATCTCAAGATTTATTTAAAGGTATAATCAATAAACATGGAGTCAGCGAATGGATGCTTTTTAACATCCTGGTCATCGGTCAGTCTTATCTTGAATACGATTTAGATTCGTCACATACTTACTTGTCAAAGCATTATGAAGCTACTATGCATAATAAGTTTTGGCATCCTGTTGCTTTATATAGCCTAGGCGACTGTTTGTTTAGGCAAGGTGACCATGAGACATCATTTAAGTATGTTAGAGAAAGTATTGCGAGTGTAATTGAAACTGGGGATCATCTTACAGAAGCAGAAGCCTGCGCTACGATAGCTGGTTTTTTTAAAATAATACAAAAACCAGATTCTGCCATTTATTATGCAAATAATGGTCTGAGTGCGGCCAATTCAATTGCATATCTATTGGGAATATACAAGAACAGTAAATTGCTGGCAGAGGAATATGATCAATTGAATGTGAAAGAAGCGCTTCATTTTTGGAAAGTATACAACAGTGTAAATGAAAAAATGTATGGTGCACAAAAAGTACAGGATCTTCAAAAAACATTAGCTGAAGAACAACACCGGCAACAGAAAATCCAGGAGGACCAAATTAAAAAGGAAAACCGCCTTAAGCAATATGGATTTATCGCTGGCATGGCTATCCTGTTTTTAATAGCATTCATACTTTACAGAAATAATCAACATAGAAAGAAAGCAAATGTGACCCTTCAACTACAAAAGGAAAAAGTTGAAAGCACTTTAACCGAACTCAAATCCACCCAAGCCCAATTAATCCAATCAGAAAAAATGGCCTCCCTCGGAGAACTCACTGCAGGTATTGCACACGAGATACAGAATCCATTAAACTTCGTCAATAATTTTTCTGAGTTAAATGGTGAATTGATAAAGGAACTTGTAGAAGAAGCCAGCAACGTGACGCGAGACACAAAGAATGAAGCAGAGCTATTATTATCTATCAAAGAAAACTCCGAAAAAATAAACCACTATGGCAAACGTGCAGAAAGCATAGTAAAAGGTATGCTCGAGCATAGTCGCAAATCATCAGGAGTAAAAGAACCAACAGATATAAATAAACAGTGTGATGAATTTGTACGATTGTCGTATCACGGTTTAAAAGCAAAGGATAAGGATTTTAATTGTGATTATAAATTGGATCTTGATCCGAGTCTGCCATTGGTATCTGTAGTATCACAGGATATTGGGAGAGTATTGTTGAATATAGTGAATAATGCTTTTCAAGCATGTGCTGAGAAGTCAGGAAGTTTGAAGTTAGAAAGTCAGGAAGATTATAAACCACTAGTAATGCTTAGTACTCATTTCGTTGCGTCGTTGCATCTTTGCGAGATTTGTATTTCCGATAACGGCCCCGGCATCCCCTCACACATCAAAGACAAAATCTTCCAGCCATTTTTTACTACCAAACCGACAGGACAAGGGACAGGCCTTGGATTATCATTAGCCTATGATATTGTAAAAGCACACGGCGGAACCATTGAAGTAAAGACCCACTATTGTCCTCCTGGGGGTGAAATAAAGGTAGAGTCGAAGGTAGGCGAAGGATCTGAATTCATAATCAAATTAACCAATGCTTAAATTGATCAGATGAAATTATTACTAAAAATATTGCTGCTTTTATTATTGCCAGCATTTGTTAGAGCACAGACACGGCAGCAAATGGACAGCGTCTATCTTGTGCTTCAGCATGCGGCGAATGACACTGTCCGTATGGATGCGTATTCAATGTTGGCGGGCTCTTACGATGATATAAATGCCGATAGCGGTTTGTATTATTGTAACAAGGGGATAGCTATCGCAGAAAAACTCGACTTACAATTGACTAAGGCTGAGATGATGGCACTTATGGGTATACACCTCATCAAAACGGGAAATTATCCTGAGGCACTCAGGGTAATAAGCCAGGGATTAAAAATTGCCGAAGATCCTTCGAACATAAAAAAAATCGGAACCCTGAAGAAGGGACAAGCACCAGAAATGTACCAGCGCAGCGTAATCGGTTTACTCTATGCATTCCTTGAATACCTGTATCTCTTTGTCGGTAACTATGAAAAGCAAATTGCAATTGCCCATCAAGCAATTCCACTTTTGGAATCCGCAGGGGATGCTGTAAACCTTGCTGGAGTATACCCTGACATTGGTGATGGTTATCTAAAACTGAATAAGTACGATTCGGCCCTTTTCTATCAACAGAAGTCACTGTATTATTATTCAAAGTTGCCTTTTAACGCCAGAAAATTTGAAGGCAGTACGTATACATCTATAGGCACTATTTACGAGAAAATGGGAAGCATCGATCTCGCCAAGGAAAATTATCAGAAAGCAATCGAGGTTAGTGAGCTGCGTGATAATACCCGGCAGACAGGAAATGCATGTCTTCAATTAGCGAATCTATATCAATCGTTAAACAAAGCAGATTCAAGTTTTCTTTATGCCAAAAAAGCCCTTGAAGCTTTCACGTTGGGTGGGTACAAAAAAGAATTAGCAATTGCTTACCGGATAATTTCAGATTATTATAATGACCAAAAAAATACAGACAGTTCTTTTGCTTATTTAAGGTCGGCAACATTATTAAAGGATAGACTTGACAAGATGGAAAAGACCAGGCTCCAGGAATTCCAGGTTGCAGCATTCAATCAACAATTAGCGTTGCAGCAAACAGAGCAAAATAGAATTGAAAAAGAGGGCAAACTAAAAACGATTGCCATCATAGCATTGATTGCGGTATTTAGCACGATCGGGCTATTACTTTACCGCAACAATCGTCAAAAGCAAAAAGCGAACAAAGTTTTGGAAATCACCCTTACCAATTTAAAATCCACGCAAAGCCAACTGGTGCAATCCGAAAAAATGGCCTCCCTCGGTGAACTCACTGCAGGTATTGCACACGAGATACAGAATCCATTAAACTTCGTCAATAATTTTTCAGAATTAAATGCCGAGTTGATTGATGAGTTACAACAGGAATTAAATGCTGGAAAAATTGATGATGCTGTTGCGATTTCAAATGATATAAAGGAAAATGAAGAAAAAATAAACCACCACGGTAAACGTGCT
>JANOWJ010000169.1:0-15243 GCA_031417835.1 Saprospiraceae bacterium
TGACCTTTCCTTCCTCATTCACCCATTGGGTTACTTCTTGTTCTACTGCTTTTAGGATGGACTGAATTCTTGATTCTTTGTCCATACTTTTCTTTTTTGGTTATCCAAATATAATGATTTCCTGCATTTTGTCTTACACACTTTAGAAACACGTAAAATCCGGAAGACTATTGAACTAATAACTATCTATTTGATTTTCCTTGTAAAAATGCCAACAGGTCAGCCATCTTGAGTACTGATTGTGTTTTCTGAGCCTTCCATAATAAAGCAAGTATCAAGGGAGGAAGCCAAGGTATCACAAAGTCCAACTACTAAAATTTACTTTTTTTGAGCATATTTTTTTATTAATGGATAAAGTTTTGCCTTGTCGTGGCGATAGAGGTATAATAGACCTATGATACTCATCCCAGCAGAAAAATAAAACATATGTGGTACTCGGTCGATATGATTGCCAATATATGAACCCGAAATAAATGCTCCGCTACCAATAGCTAATTCAAGGGAAATGTACATCGTAGCTAGAGCTCGTCCCCGCTTTTCACTTTCACCCAAGTCTATGGTCCAGGCAGAGATCGCAGGAAAAAATATGCCAACCCCAAAACCAAATAAAACAGATCCCCAATAAAACAAAGCTGGTGTATGACATAAGGCAAAAACCAACATCGCTGCGATAATAATGAAGATAGAGATCTTGATCACCGGCACTCTGCCTATACGATCTGATAAACTTCCTGCAAAAAACCGGGTAGCGATACTGGCCAACGTAAATACTGTAAAATAGACGCCGCGATTGCCAAGTTCCAACCGATCACTGAGATCAGGACCCAATGTCAATAGTACACCATAAGAAAAGTAACAGCAGACCATCACTATAGCTGCCGGCAAAACCAAAGGGTCAAATATATCTTGCCGATTCACTTTTAATAACCGAAGCTTAAACTTTTGTCTATCTACTAGTGTCTCAGGAAGTTTGATCAAAATCAACAGGGAAAGAAAAGATAAAAATGAGGAAAGATAAAACATAGCGTTTATCCCATAGTCCATCACGATCCAGCTGCCTAGGGGAGGCGTGGCTGAGGACCCCACACTTGAGCATATACCCAAAATACCCAAGGCTTCTCCGCGTCGATTCCAAGGCACGATATCGGCTACGTATGCGGTAGATGCGGTAGGCTTGAATCCGGTAGAAAATCCATGTAAAAATCGAATCCATAAAAAACCGGATACGGTATGAATGATGGGGTATAAAAAACCGCAAAGTATGCAGGCTATCACTCCAATATACATGACCGGAAGCCTACCAATACTGTCTGTCAGTTTACCACTGAAAGGTCGGGAGATCCCTGCAGTCACGGTGAATAAAGCAATGATCAATCCGATGTATTGTGCGCCCCCGATAGATCTGAGATAATTAGGGAGCTCCGGAATCATCATGTTGAAACTACCTGCAAAGAGTGCGTGTGAAAGGCAGAGCAATAAAAACGGAGGCGTATACAATTTGGGAGCCTCTTCTGGAGGGTGCATCAGGCGAAGATAATACTAAAAGATTTTGGACCCGATAGCTATGGGATTCGGATTTAGAATATAGAGTCCTAAGATTCCTTAAACCCTTTGATCTGAGACCAAAATCGACTAATTTTTCATATCATTGACCAATGGAATCAACCGATGCATCCGGTTTTAAAAAAGCCTTAACCCCACTGATGTTATGGGGATTGGGCGTAGGCTATGTCATCTCAGGCATGTATTTTGGATGGAATCTGGGCCTGAAAGAAGGAGGCACGCTCGGACTGGCCATAGCTACTTTTTTTATCATCATTATGTACACTAGTTTTAGTTTTTCCTATGCAGAATTGGCCTGCTATATACCTAAAGCCGGAGGAGTCTTTGATTATACCATGCGGGCATTTGGACCACAAGTAGGTTTTATAGCCGGGATTGCTCAGATCATCGAGTTTGTATTTGCACCACCTGCGATTGCATTTGGCATCGGTGCCTATTTTAATTTATTTTTCCCGGACATACCTATATTGTATATCGCTTTCACAGCATACATTTTGTTTACCGCATTAAACATATCCGGCATCAAGGCCGCCGCAACCTTTGAGTTGGTCATCACCACAATTGCTGTGATCGAATTATTAATTTTTGCCGCCGTCACCTTGCCTCACTTCGAGCTCGCTAATGTGCAGCAGAATGCTTTTCCAAACGGCTGGAGCGGGGTATTCGCCGCCTTACCATTTGCCATCTGGTTTTTCCTAGGTATAGAAGGTCTTGCAAATGTAGCTGAGGAGACCAAAAATCCACAAAAAGCTATTTCCAGGGGATTTGGCTCAGCCATATTCACCCTTGTGATCTTGTGTATTCTTGTGTTTGTAGCCTCTGTGGGGGTGAGTGGGTGGGAAAGTATCGTGTTTAAAAATGGAGTAGATGGTGAGACTTCAGATTCACCTCTTCCCTTAGCCATAGGTAAAGTCGTCGGGGAAAATAGTGTGTTGTTCCATATGTTATTGACTATCGGTATTTTTGGTTTAGTAGCATCCTTTCATGGCTTGATCCTTGCGGCTGGCCGGTCCACATATGAATTTGGCAAAGCGGGATTTGCGCCTACCATACTGGGTAAAATTCACCCAAAATATCAGACACCTGCCATCGCCTTACTGATGAATATGGCACTCGGGATTATTGCCTTGTGTACAAATAAGACCGGAGATATTATTACCATTTCTGTTATGGGAGCATTGACCATTTACATTTTGGCAATCTTATCCCTTATCCAGCTGCGTAAAAAAGAACCTTTGGGTGTAAGACCATATAAAGTGCCAGGATACCCATATGTGCCTATAGTGGCATTGATCATTGCGTGTTGCTCAATTGTGTTGATCGGTTATTTTAATCTTAAATTGATGTCGATCTATCTTCTTATTTTATGCTCCTCATCGCTCGTATTCAAATTTTGGTATAAAAATAAATTGGCATCATGAATCAGAATGAAATCTTAGACTATGTGCGACAGCATCCTGATCAGAAAGTAAAATTGGCGATCACGGATATCGATGGCATACTACGGGGGAAATACATCAGTACTGAAAAATTTTTAACCGCAATCAATACCATTTTAGGATTTTGTAATGTTGTTTTCGGTTGGGACGCAGGCGATGTAGCTTATGACAATACGACATATACCGGTTGGCATACGGGCTATCCTGATGCGCCAGCCAAAATAGACTTGAATACCTTTAGAAAAATACCCTGGGAAAATGATCTCCCTTTTTTTCTTTGTGAATTGAGTTCTGAAAAAGGTCAGCCGATTCAAGTATGCCCAAGAAATCTTTTAAAGAAAATCTTACAGGAAGCGGATCAGGCCAATTTTACTCCATTTTTTAGCCAAGAATTTGAATGGTATAATTTTGAAGAAACACCGCAATCCGTGCAGGAAAAAAAGTTTACCGGATTAAATTCATTGACACCGGGCATGTTTGGTTATTCAATATTGCGTACCTCGTTGAGAAATGATTTTTTCTCGATATTGTTTGATCAATTAAAACGATTTGATATCCCATTGGAAGGTCTACATACCGAAACCGGACCCGGTGTCTATGAGGCTGCCATCACTTATTCCGGCATTTTAGAAGCAGCTGACAGGGCAGTCTTGTTTAAATCTTCGGTGAAAGAATTAGCGTATCGATTAGGTATCATGGCTACATTTATGGCAAAGTGGGATGAAAACCTGCCTGGTTGCAGTGGCCACATTCACCAGAGCTTATGGAATAAAAATGCTACTGCTAATTTGTTTCATAGCGAAAAAGATAAACTTAATATGAGCGAAACATGCAGACAGTACATTGCCGGCCAATTGTATTGTTTGCCTCATATCTTGCCCATGTATGCTCCTACAGTGAACTCATTCAAACGATTGGTGGAAGGGGCTTGGGCTCCCACCACCCTGACTTGGGCGATCGATAACCGCACCGTAGCCTTACGAGCCTTGCCAGGCAGTACCAAATCATCCCGGTTAGAAACCCGTGTGGTGGGCTCCGATGTCAATCCATATTTAGCTATGGCCGCTTGTCTGGCTAGTGGATTGTATGGCATCAAACATAAGTTAAAATTGCAACCACCGACCAAAGGCAACGGTTACAAAGATATTTCTCACGGGGTGTTGCCATCAAATTTAATGTTAGCTAATCAAGCTATGAAAAATTCTGTTACCGCAAAAGAGTTATTCGGTGCTGCTTTTGTGGATCATTTTACGAATACGCGAGACTGGGAGTGGCGTCAATTTAGTAAGGTCGTCACGGATTGGGAAAAGAAAAGGTATTTTGAAATTATATGAAGATTTAATCCGTAAAAAAAATCAATGCCCAAGTGATATAAAACTGACCGTGTATCTAAATCATTAAAATTATTCTTACTTCAACAAAAAATAACCCTGTGGATTTTACCCAAATACGACAATTCAATTTCCCAACACCTATTCGATTTGGTGCAGGAGCTATTCAAGAGTTAATACCCTATTTAAAGCAACATGGTTTTAAGAAGCCATTGATCGTCACAGACCCTAATATTGCTGGACTTGATTTTTTTAAAAAAATAATAATCGATTTAGGAGCTTCCGGAATTTCAGTCGAAGTGTTTTCTGCAATTCATAAAAACCCGGTCAAATCAGATGTGTATGCCGGCACGGCACAATGGGATGGTACTGATCGAGATTGTATCATTGGCATCGGTGGTGGAGCTGCTTTGGATGTAGCCAGAGCCATTGTATTGCAAGTCAATCATCGGGAAGATCTTTTTATGTACGATGATCTGATCGGCGGTGATGTGTATGTGACGAATGAAGTTCCGCATTTTATTACAGTGCCTACTACTGCGGGTACAGGTAGTGAAGTAGGTCGATCAGCGATCATAGCAGATGATCTTACTCACCAAAAGAAAATCTTATTTTCCCCTAAACTATTGGCTAAAATAGTTTTCGCTGACCCCTTGTTAACGATGGATCTCCCACCCTTTATTACAGCAGCTACAGGCATGGATGCATTGACTCATAATATGGAAGCTTTTTTGGCTAAAAATTATCATCCGATCTGTGATGGGATTGCATTGGAGGGTATGCGATTGATCTCCATATCCCTCGAGCAAGCGTATAAAAATCCTGATGTTGCATCGAGAGCACACATGTTGTTAGCATCGATGATGGGAGCGATTGCTTTTCAAAAAGGGTTAGGCGTAGTCCATTCTTTGGCACATCCATTGTCATCGCTTCTGGATACCCACCATGGTCTTGCAAACGCTGTGAATATACCTTACGGGATGCGATTCAACATTGAAGGGTCTGAAGAAAAATTTGAACGTATAGCTCAAACCTTAAAACTTAATACTACATCTGGCGAAGCTGTGGTTCAATATTTATTTGATTTAAATACAAGGATCGGCATACCACATCGCTTACGCGATATTCATGTAAAAGAAGAACACCTAGATACGCTGGCCGATTTGGCATTGGCTGATTTTGCTCATCCCAATAATCCAAAACCGGTCTATCGGAATGACTTCAAGTCATTGTATGCAGAAGCTTTATAACTTTATGTATCATTTTTGAGAACCACTAAGATGAAAATAGGTATTACAGAGTCTGACACTAATTTTCAATATTATGCTCCCTTTATTCAAGGGGATGATCCATCTATCGAAGTCATAATATTATCCTATAAGACTCCAAATACAGCTGACCTTGAAAGTTGTCATGGTATTGTATTAAGCGGTGGCGTGGATGTACATCCCAGGTTTTACAATCACGATCGTATCGATTACCCATTGGTACAACCTTTTAATGAAGTCCGGGATGAATGGGAGTTTCAAGTATTTGATTATGCCCAAAGGCAAAAACTGCCCGTATTGGCTATATGTCGCGGGATGCAAGTCGTCAATATTGCTTTGGGAGGTGACCTGATACAAGATCTGGAAGAGCATGGTAAACATAATCACCGACACTCTAAAGGGATAGATGGGCGTCATCAGATCGAATTAGAACAATACAGTTTACTATATGCGATCACCGATTGCCAGTCTGGTGTTGTAAATTCTGCCCACCATCAGGGATTAGGAGTACTTGCACCTGAGTTAATCTACAGTGCACATTCTGAAGATCACATTATTGAAGCAATAGAATACAAGGATCGATCCAATCAACCATTTTTACTAGGGGTGCAGTGGCATCCAGAACGGTTACATGTCGTAGGCGGTGATATACAATTTTCAAAAAATATCCGCGAAGCTTTTTTAGAAGCTGTACAATTAAAAGTTATTTAACTATCGATTATCCTTAAATCAACTTATGAATATTATTAATCCCGCTACAGAAGAACTGATACTCTCTCTAACTGAAGATAGTTCAGATGTACTCACTGCAAAATTCAACTTGTTAAAAACGCATCAACCTCATTGGAACTCTATCGTCCTTTCAGAGCGGGTTATCATCCTTAATTTATTTGCGGACCTTCTTAGGCAACATGTAGAACCATTGGCTAAAATCCTTACTGAAGAAATGGGCAAACCCCTACAGCAAAGCAGAAACGAAATCAATGGGGCTGCCGGTCGAGTCAGTTGGTTATGTGATCATGCCGTAAAATATCTATCAGAAGAAGTGATGACCCTCGATGATCACTTGGTAGAAAAAATCGTTTACGAACCTCTCGGTGTGGTTTGCAATATTTCAGCCTGGAATTATCCTTATAATGTCGGAGTGAATGTTTTTGTTCCCGCTTTGCTCGCCGGCAATGCCGTATTATACAAGCCATCGGAATATACGACATTGACAGGTTTGGAAATCGAAAAACTGTTGAAGCAAGCTGGTGTACCTGATGAAGTGTTTCAGACAGCTATCGGTGGTGCCGAGGTAGGTAAGATCGTCTTGGGTCTACCTTGTGACGGCTATTATTTTACTGGCTCTTATAAAACTGGCAAATATATTTATGAACAAGTCGCCTTGAAAATGGTCCCTTGTCAACTCGAATTAGGTGGTAAAGATGCTGTATATGTAGCAGATGACATAGAAAATATTGTTTCAGCAGCAGCAGGTATAGCGGATGGTGCTTTTTATAACAATGGTCAAAGTTGTTGTGCCGTTGAGCGTATCTACGTACATCAATCTATATACAATGATTTCTTACAAGCATTTGTACAAGAAGTCAAATCATGGAAAACAGGATCGCCCGAAGATACCGGTACTTATATCTCTGTATTGAGCCGAGCATCACAATTGGACTATCTAGATGATCAGATCAAAGATGCTATCATCAAAGGTGCTATAGTCTTGACTGGCGGTAGCCGATCTTCAAGCAAAGGCTATGCCTTTGAACCAACAATACTATCTGAGGTCAACCACTCCATGAGCATCATGAAGGATGAAAGCTTTGGTCCGGTGATAGGCATTATGAAAGTCAAAGATGATGACGAAGCCATTGCCTTAATGAATGACTCTGATTATGGCTTGACTTCGGCCGTATATTCCAAATCCTTACAACGTGCCCAAGCCATTTTTAACAAGGTGGACACTGGCACAGTGTATTGGAATTGTTGTGATCGAGTCAGTGCTGCAGTACCCTGGAGCGGTAGAAAACATTCCGGGATAGGATCCACACTATCCCACCAAGGGTTAAGAACTTTTTCACGCCCTAAAGCATATCAGTTAAAAGGCTAATATATAACTAGTATCAAAGGCTTCTCCATCAGCATCAAACTTTTAGTAATTTTAACAAATACGGCAAATCAAACTAATCTATTAAAGCTTGATGGGTAATAGATTAAACATTACGGATTAAATTACTGATCGATATTACGGAGTTTAACAATCATCCGTTATAATTTCATATATATTCTTTCGATATTTACGATCCCCCTCCAACTTGAAATAGTATAATACCATCGCTATGAAAAAAAATCTACTCGTCGTCGTTATTTTATTGAGCTTCCTACAGCATTCCGTTTCTCAAAGTTGCAATCTGAATTGCCCACCCAATCTCAATGTCTCATTGGTCCCTAATGGATGTACATTATCATTGACTGCGCTCAATTTATTGTCCAATCCTACACCCGGATGCACTTATAAATTAATCTTAGATTATCCATACGGCACCAGTCAACTTTCACCAGCTACTTCGCTCAATCTGAGCCATTCCGGCTATACGATGATCTACAGGATCTATGATAGTGCAGCTATCACTCCTACGTATTGTTGGGGAAATCTAAAAGTAAATCATTGTAATCCCTGCTTTATAAAGACACCGCCGGTGATCAATTCTTTTACAGCCACTGCAGGTCCTTATCTAGCTGGAGGAAGTGATACGCTGTCTGTGACGGCTACGGATAACGTTTCAATTTCTAAAGTTGAGTTTTATAAATACAATACATTAATTGGTACTGACTTTACAGCTCCTTACTCGACTGTAGTTACATTCGGATCTACTTATGCAAGTGAAAATCACTATTGGGCGATAGTATATGATAATTGTGGTGATAAGGATACTTCTGAATATATCATCATCACGACCTTGTTTCCAAATTGTAGCGATGGTATCAAAAACGGATTTGAGACCGGAGTAGATTGTGGCAGCGGTACTGGAGGTTGTCCGGCTTGTCCTGTTTTATGTTCGGTACCGACCAATTTGGTTGCATCTGTCTACGGCTCTCAAGTGACGATGACCTGGGCTGGTACCGCAACAAACTATCAAGTTGAAATCATAAATACAACTACCCATGAAGTCGTGGTATCTGCACATTATGTCACATCGCCATATCGAATCAATATCGTAGATGGCAATTACAAATTTAGAGTGCGGAGTGCTTGTGGGTATACTTTTAGTGATTGGAGTGGTTTTGTTCCTTTTATTGTCGATACGTATCATTATTATCCACCTGCCTGTCATGCTCCGACAAATCTTTCATCATGGATCAGTGGGAATCAAGTTACCTTAAGTTGGTCAGGATCCGCTTATCAATATGAGATTCAAATCGATTCAGCATATGGTGGCAGTACTATTCTTACGATGTTGGTGCCATCGTCACCCAAACAGGTGACATTGCCAGATGGTAAATATATGTTCAAAGTGCGAAGTGTCTGTAGCGGCGTGTACAGCAGTTGGAGCAGTTGGGTATGGTTTACCGTAGGAAGTTATGTTCCGCCTCCACCACCTCCATATCATCCTGATACTTGTGCAGTTCCTACCCATCTGACGAGCACAGTGGTAGATCGTTATGTGACGATGTCTTGGCAAGGCACAGCAGCACAGTTCCAGATTTATGTAGAAAGTGTATCGACCGGTCAGAGTATTATTTCTGCGGGAGTCAATACCAAATATTTTCAAGCCAGTTTACCACCAGGCACCTACCGATTCAAAGTCCGAGGTGTATGTGGTTACGATGTGAGCGCCTGGAGCGTGTGGTCGACTTTTACCGTTCAAGGTGATCATCCTTATTATCCTGAAGATCCTCATTATGGACCAGATAATTCTTGTACCACGCCGACACAATTAATCACTATGATCTCAGGCACGCAGGCCAATCTCAAGTGGACAGGCACAAGTCTGCAATATCAAATTATTGTCGAAAATGTCACCACGACTGAGACCGTGGCCTCAGCTGGATTGAATACTGCATCATTTTTACTCAATTTATCTAGCGGCAATTATCGATTTAGAGTACGCAGCCAGTGTGGCAGTGATTATAGCGATTGGACTTCTTGGACGACTTTCACTATACCTGCTGGTGCAAGTCCTGGATCAGGATCCTCAGATCCAAATAATCCACCACCTCCGCCTCCAGCACCTGCTGTGTGCGCTATACCCAATCAATTGTCTTCAACAGCAATTGGACAACAGATTAAGTTGTCCTGGCAAGGTGCTACGACGCTATACTTAATCGAAGTACTTGACATTGTGACCAATGTGCAGAGTATACCAGCTCAACAAACCGGTATGCCATTTAATGGCACTTTGGTCAATGGGACTTATAAATTTAGAGTAAAAGCTGTCTGTAGTGGCAATCAGAGTGAATGGTCTGCGTGGGGTTATTTTGTGATAGGGAGCGGTGCGGAGACAGCTCACGGATCATATGCTCCGATCAGTGCGAGTTGTGATAATCCAGTGATCGTCAAACTCACTCATGCTAGTAGTACCTCAATCACCTTAACCTGGATCAAAGCAAATGCAACTGCCACTTACCTTATTGAAGTAATTTCAGAAAATGCACCCGGTACGATGAGGTATGTTGTAGATGGCTTTGCTGCTAATACGCTGACGATATCTGGACTTTTAGCTAGTACAAAATATAAAATTCTTATTAAGGTCAACTGTGGTTCAGGCTACTCTTCATCCGTCAACACGACCCATACGATCACACCGGCTCCTCTGCCCTATAGTCCCGGCGTCTCTAAATTCAATTGTGATACACCTACTGGTCTTACCTTAAGTTATATATCCAGTACCAGCGTTCAATTATCTTGGGCCTCCGTATTTGGAGTAAAGACCTATAAAGTAGAAACTATAGCTACAGGTACTACACCTACATTTACCCAAATCCAAAATGTATTATCAGGATCACACATAGTGACGAATCTGCTGCCTGGAGGTACATATCAATTTAAAGTAAGTGCTGCATGCAATTTTTCTAACAGCACAGCGTCTTTACCTTTTGTATTTGTCATGCCAGGTAATGCATTGCAGTCCGAGCCCCGACTTGAATCTAGAGAAGATCATCCAGCTATTGGCACCAAGGTGAAAAATATTTCTTTTGACCTATTCCCTAATCCTGCAACAGTACGAACAAACATACAATTACTAGACAGATCAGTGGAAAGCGGTTTGATTCAGATCATTGATATAAATGGGCGTATAGTTTCAGAAATCAAAATTACAAAACTTTCTCCCCTTACTACGATCAATACTTCTCAATTGAATCCTGGGTTATATACTGTTCGGCTTTCTGCTAATGGGACTCAGACGATTAAAAAATTAGTTGTACAATAAAGAGCGATCCTTGTACACCGTTTGATTTTTAAGGTACCAATTCATATCCGCAGTGGATTAAACCCATATTGTTTGTTAGAATTTTCTATGAACAATACGGGTTAAATTTTGTAATTGGTTGGTTGAGCTAAATAAGTCTTCAACTATTACAAAAGGTCATAACTCAATCCAACTAGCTAAGCTTCAGAAATAGATTTATCTTCGTTGAGCTAAATTTTACCTTCGCCAGCTAAAGCAAAATAACCAGCATAATGATGTATCATCTCATTAAAAAGCTTAGCCCTTATTTTATTGCTGCTTTCATTTTAATTTTAACAAACCTCGTCTTTTTTTCCCCAGAGTTAAGTGGGAAGGTATTGCAACAAAGAGATATGATCCAAGATATGGCCAGATCTCATGAGGCTCATGCCTATTATGATAGTACAGGGACACCCACTTATTGGACCAATTCCTTATTTGGCGGCATGCCTACCTATCATTTTTTTAATCCTCTCACTAAGACCAGCCTCTTTGATTATATGGACAGTGTGTTTGGTCTGTTTTTTAGCGGCTCATTGCGCTATTATTTGATTTTATCCTTGGCTGCTTTTATTGGTTTGTGCTGTTTTGGCATAGGTCCTTGGCTCGCTCTAATAGGGGCTTACTCAATAGCTTTCGCCACAAATCATATCAGTCTGGTAGCTGCAGGTCACCTCACCAAAATTGCCACTCTTGGATTTGTGCCCATGATTGTCGCCGGTACATACTTGCTTTTTAATAAAAACTGGAAGACCGGTTTCTTGGTTTTCACTTTTGGCTTAGCGGCTAATATCAGAAACAATCATATTCAGATGACTTACTTTGTCGCTTGGATGATCGGTATCTACATATTGGCTGAAATCATTGCGCGATTCAAAGAAAACAAGCTAAAGACCATTTTTCGACCCGGCCTGGCTTTAATGACAGGAGTAGCTATTTCCTTTTTTGTTAATTATGCTACCCTGATGGGTTTACAATCCTATGCAAAAGACACAATGAGAGGGGGTTCTATTTTGGACCAGCCTATGGTTCAAAATGCAAATACCTCTTCTATCAGCTCCAAAAGTGGCCTAGGCTGGGATTATGCCATGCAATGGAGTGAAGGAATTGTCGATTTACTTTCAATAATAGTACCTGGTGCAGCGGGTGGATCGAGTAATGAAATATGGTCTCAGAACTCTAGGATGGCAACTGCTTTCAGACAAAATGGAATCCCGATTGCCCAAGATTTTACGTTGCCCTTATATTGGGGGGACTTACCATTTACTAATGGACCGGATTATATAGGTATTTTAATTGCATTGACATTTATAATGGGGTTAGTGCTGATTAGAGGCCCTTTCAAATGGTTTGCACTCCTTAGTGCGTTGTTGCTGATCTTGCAATCCATGGG
Source organism: Saprospiraceae bacterium (assembly GCA_031417835.1). Lineage (GTDB taxonomy): Bacteria > Bacteroidota > Bacteroidia > Chitinophagales > Saprospiraceae > JADJLQ01. The sequence continues at coordinate 12,436 of JANOWJ010000169.1, forward strand.
TAATAATTTTACTTTAATAAACAAATTATTTTTTGACTTCATACCTTATTATAATAAATTCAGAGCTCCCAATTCGATCTTAAATATATTCTCAACTGTCGTACCGATCTTCGCAATGTATGGTTTATATCATTTTATGCAACGATCCTGGACAAAATCATCCTTACTCAGTTTATTTAAGAAAACGGTATTCCCATTGATGGGGGTGTTGATTGTATTGATCCTAGCTGGTTCATCTTTTTTTGATATGAAATCCGAATTGGGAGATCCGGATTGGAAAAACAACAAATCACTTTATTTAGCCTTATTAGATGCCAGAGCGACTTATTTGCGGTCAGACGCTCTAAGATCCCTGATGATCTTAACGGCTGGCGCAAGCCTAATTTATTTTTTTGCAATAAAAAAAATAAAACTAACTGATTTTCTCATGGCATTTGCAGTACTGGTCGGCATTGATCTCTGGGTAGTGGCTAAACGGTACATGAATGCTGACAATTATCAAATTAAAAAAATTGAAGAATCCACATTGCTACCCAGGCGTGTTGATCTGGAGATACTTAAAGACCACGATCTGTCCTATCGGGTCCTGGACCTTAGTGTCAATACTTTCAATTCAGCAATTCCATCCTACTACCATAAATCGATTGGTGGCGATTGTGCGACTAAACTGAGGCGGTATCAGGATATGATAGACTATTATTTTAGTAAGAATGATATGACCGCTTTGCGGATGATGAATACCAAATATATGATAGATAAGCAGGGTGTCCTAAAATCAATCCCAAATGCATTAGGCAATGCATGGTTTGTTGCTAAAATCATACAAGTAAACTCACCTAACAAAGAAATCGAAGCACTAAAAAATATAAATCCTGAAGAAGAAGTTGTCTTCCTTCAATCGGAATTTAAAGACCAAATTATCCAACCATCTTATGAAAAAAGCGGCTCGATTCAACTTACTCAATATACTCCTGATCATCTGATTTATAAATCTTCAACATCAGGACCCCGGTTTGCAGTATTCTCTGAAGTGTGGTACGGTCCTGACAAAGGATGGACTGCGATGATCGATGGCCATCCCGCTGATTACGTAAGGGTAAATTATATTTTGAGAGGAATGGCTATTCCTGAAGGTGAGCACATTATAGAATTTAAATTTGCACCTAAAGAGATTATTGCAAATCAAAATATTTCATACTACTCTGGCAATATTTTTGGAGTACTGATATTAGTTTATTTGGTCATTGGCATCAGAACTTTTCTTCTTACACCATTGTCTATCGTTCCAGCTGAACGTATTGCAATTGACCGGACTTCGGAGCTTGTCAAATCTAAATCTAAAAAATAAGTAAACTAAATCTAGGTCACTAGGCAGCATGATATAAAGATCTTAATTCGGGTTAATTAAGTTTTCTTCATCACTTTTCAATTCGTCATGTATTTTTTTGACAACTAATTCGGTGGCCTCTACATCTTTTTCATTTTGTTGTATACTCGGTTCATCACTTTCTATGCGAATAATTTGTACCGTTAATGCATAGCTTTTGGGTTTTATTTCAGAACCGTATTTTAATGCAAAGGCTTTTGTGAATTCAGCCCCGAAATATAAAATTGCCGCGGAATAATATACCCACAACAAAAGAATCACCAACGATCCAGCAGAACCATACGCGCTCCCAATGTTGCTATTATTTATGTAAAAACTAAGACAAAATTTTCCTATCATAAATAATCCTGAAGCAAACACAGCACCGGCGAACACATCCTTCCATTGAATAATGGCATCGGGCAACAATTTGTAAATAATAGCAAATAATAGTGCAACTACTAATAAAGTGAGCACCATATTGATCACATATACCACTATGATCGCCATAAATGGAAACATTTTCTGAAGATTACCCATGAACCCTTCCATTATTCCAGTGATAATAAGTGATACGAGCAATAAAAACCCCAATCCTGTGACAATAGAAAATGACAAAAGCCTACTTTTTATTAATTGATGCCAGCCCTTATCGTGTTTTACTTCCAAATTCCATATCATATTGATAGAATCTTGCATTTCGGTGAAAACAGTAGTGGCAGCTATCAGCAAAATAACGAAGCTGATTACCGCCATTACATTATTGCCTGTAATCGATGCGTTTTTTATAATTTCCTGAATTTGTATAGCTGCTGCATTGCCTACAAATCCACTGATGTGATTATAAATTGTTCCTTCAATAGCTTGGCGGCCCCAAAATATATCAGAGAAAAATATGATCACAAGCATCATAGGCCCCAGCGAAAAAACAGTATAGTAGGCCAATGAAGCACTGAGCTTAAGTACTTTGTGCCTGTTAAATCCTATACTGGCCTCTTTTAATATTTCCCAAAACTCTTTAATTTTTACCATAAGTCCTTTTCCATTAATTAATTGCAAAGGAACTTTTTTAAATTTATTTTTCTGGTAGTTGTTGCCAAGAATGAGTTTCGTCATAGCCTCTGTTTAAAAAACCTTAACCTTAAGACAACATTACAGACTGATTGCTATTCCTTCTACACAAATAGGTAATTCGCAAAATTAAGAATGTAACTATGTGTACGGTTACACCATTTCAGCTATAAGTTACATAATTCACGGGTAAAGATATGAGCTTAAAAAAAGCCTTCCCATCTCCCGGGAAGGCTTCGATTTTTTATTGTCTGAAGAGTCCTGAAATAAGTTGACACAAAAATCGACTTATTTAAATGAAAACAGGTAGAAGAGATTTCACAAAACGGACACAAAAGGATTATAGCCTAGCCTTTAAACTTCAGATTGTA